>NZ_JBPULL010000003.1:0-348391 GCF_059802635.1 Haloferax sp. SDI50 | reverse complement strand
GCCGACGACGCTCGGCGGCCGTGACCGGCTCCGCGGCGACGTTTCGGCCGGTCGGACCTTGGCCCGTCGGGTCTCGGCTCAGACCGGCTCCAACCCGTTTTCCTTCCGAAGCACGTTGAGGTAGTCGCGGAACCCGGCTTCGAGGTCGTACTCCGGGTCGTAGCCGAGGTCGGCTTGCGCCTTCGTCATGTCGAGTTCCTGGGTCCACGGGAGTTCGCCCTCGTCGGAGACCGTGAGGTCGGCGTCGGGGAGGAGTCGCCGGACCGTCTCCGCGGCCTCCCGAACCGTCGCCAACTCCCCGCGGACGTTGTAGACGCGTTGGGTGAGGTCGTCTTCGGGCGCGAACGTCGCCTTGCGGAACGCCTGCGCGATGTCGCGGACGTGTTGCCAGTCGATGACTTGGTCGCCGTAGTCAACGCTGAAGGGCTCGCCGAGCGCCGGTTTTTCGACGATGTTCGCGAGGAACGCGGACCCGCCGGTCTCGCGGTACGGGCCGTAGGCGACCGTCGGCCGGAGCGCGACGTGCGAGACGCCGAAGTCCTCGTAGTACACTCGGGCCTGATGCTCGTTGTACTCCTTGGTCGCCCCGTAGAGCGTATCGGGGTAGACGAGGTCGGACTCGGTCACGAAGTCGCCGCCGTAGTTCGCGGGCGGGGCGTACACCGCCGCCGACGACGCCCACGCGACGCGCTCGACCTGCTCGGGGAGGGCGCGCGCCGCCTCGAAGACGTTGTTCGTCCCTTGGACGTTCACGTCGAGCGCGGCCCGCGGGTTATCCCGCGCCGTCGTCGTCAGGAGCGCCGCGAGGTGGACGATGTGCGTCGCGCCGGTCTCTCGCACCGCCCGGAACACGTCGGTCGGGTCGGTCACGTCGCCGCGGCGTATCGTCACGTCGTCAGCGACGCCGAGTCTGTCGAGGATGCGCGGGTCTGTCGAGCGGTCGTAGGCGACCACGTCGTGGCCGGCCGCGACGAGGTCCGACGCGACGTACGAGCCGATGAAACCGGTCCCGCCCGTAACCATCACGGTCGATGATGACATGCTATCGTAGTTCTCCCTGCGCACGAGAAAAGTGTTTCCCGGGGAGCGAACCACCGAGAGGATCGGCGACGGCCGACTCGTCACCGCGCGCTATTCGTGGAGCCCCCCGACCGACGCGTAGAACGACGACTGGAGCGTCGCGGCCATGTCCTGACTGCGGTCGATGCGGGCGTCGATGACCGTCGGGAGGCCGTGTGTCTTCGCGTCGGCCAGTGCGTCACCGAGGCCGTCCGGCGTCTCGACGTGGACGCCCGTCGCGCCGAACGCCTCTGCGACCCGTGCGAAGTCCGTGTCGTGGAACTCGACGCCCGCGATGTCGTCGGGCGCGTGCTGCATCTGTCTGACCATCCCGAGGCTGGTGTCGTTGAGGACGACGAACGTCGGTGCGACGCCGTGTTCGACCGCCGTCTCGACGCTCGTCATCGTCATGGCGAAGCCGCCGTCGCCCGCGACGCCGACGACGTGCTTGTCGGTCGCCAGCGCGGCCGACACCGCGGCAGGCGTCGCCCACCCCATGCCGCCGACGCCGCCCGAACCGTAGTACGTCTGCACGGCGGGCACCTGGAGGTAGTTGAGCAGCCAAAAGCGGTTGTTCCCCGAGTCGGCGGTGACGACGGTGTCCTCGTCGACGACGCGCTCGATTTCCTTGACGGCCCGCTGGGGGAGGATTGGCGCGGCGTCGGAGTCGCATTCGGGCGCGTGGAACGACTCGCGGGCCTCCCGCGCTCGGTCCTCGGCCCAGTCGTTGTCGGAGCCGCCGGCGGCCGCGAGTTCGCGCAGCGATTCGGACGCGTCACCGATGAGCCCCACGTCGGCGGGGTAGACCCACCCGGCGTTTCGCGGGTCGATGTCGGCGTGGATAATCGTCTGCTCGTCGGGGCGGATGAAGTCGGGGGCCTGCCAGTTGGTGTCCATCGGGTTCATCCGACAGCCGACGACGAGGAGCGCGTCGGCCTCGCTGACGAGTCGGTTCGCGCCCTCGTGACCGAACGAGCCGATGACGCCGCCGGCGAGGCGGTGCGTCTCGGGGAACGTCGATTTCCCGAGGTAGGAGGAGACGACCGCGGCTTCGTAGGCCTCGGCGACCGCCGCGAGTTCGTCGTACGCGCCCGACGCGTGGACGCCGTTGCCCGAGACGATGACCGGTCGCTCGGCCGCGTCGAGCGCCTCGGCGGCGGCGGCGATGTCGCGCGCCGTCGGCGCCGCGGTCCACGTTCTGGTCTGCGTCTCGTCGTCCCAGACCGGCGGTACGGACTCGTCCGGGAACGGTTCGGTGACGGCGTCGCCGTCGAGGATGACCGCCGTCGGGCCGGGGCGACCCGCGACGGCGTGTTTGAACGCGAGTTGGAGGCTCCGAACCGTCTCGGTCGGGGTCCGCGGGAACCAGTGTTCCTTCGTCACGGCGTCGAGAATCTTCGGGAGTTCGAGGCCGCCGTAGTCGCCGCGGGACTGCTGGTAGGGCGCGAGCGTCGAGTAGGCCCCGCGCTCGGAGGCCTCGGTGATGGTGACCACCGGCGACGAGGCGAGGCGCGCCTCCATCTGTCCGATGAGGCCGAGGCTTCCTATCCACGGTCCCTGTCCGGCGAGGACGCCCGGTTCGCCCGTCAACCGACCGTGCATCTCGGCCATGACGCTCGCCTCGCGCTCGTCGCGGGGGCGCACGAGGTCGATGTCCGACTCGGGCAGCAGGTCGAACAGTTCGATGACGCGGCCGCCGGGGTAGCCGAAGATTCGCTCGACGCCGAGCCGTTCGAGGCTCTCGACGAGTCGTTCGCTCGTGTTCATAGATTCAGGACCTGTCGAGATGAACCGTCTCCTCGACGTAGAGCGTCGGTCCCCGTTCCATGTCGGTGAACGCCGCCGCGTCGGCGTTCACGCGCTGGCCGACCTCGGAGTCGAACGCCGCCTTCAGAGCGGCCATGTCCTCGAAGTAGAGTTCGACGATACCGTCGTACTCGGACCGCTCGGGGTCGGTCGGGACGCTCGTCGCGTACTTCACGAGCCCCGGAAGCTCCCTCGCGAGTTCCGCGTGGCTCCCCCGCCACCGCTCGACGAACTCCTCGTGCGTGTAATCGTCGTCCCGGACGAGCATATTTACCAATTTAATCATGCACGTCCGCTATCCAATCGGACGCTACTTTGCTCTATCGCTGACTCGCGGTTCGAGCGGCCGTCGAGGGAGTTCGAATGGGTGGAACTAACGTTCGAACTGTTCGAACAGATTTATCACGAATGAACACCGAAGATAGGTGATGACAGACGACGAACAGCGCCGACCGGTGACGACGGCCGCCACGTCGCTCGGTATCCTCGAACAGCTCAAATCGGGGGGACCGATGGGGCCGACGGGGCTCGCCTCGGAGCTCGGATTGGCCAAGAGCACGGTCCACCGGCACCTGAAGACGCTCGAACGCGAGGGGTTCGTCGTCCCCGACGACGACGGCTACCGGGTCGGCCTTCGGCTCCTCGACTTCGGCATCTACGCGCGCGACCAGCACCAGCTGTACGAGGTGGCCAAGCCGAAACTGGACGAACTCGCCGGGCAGACCGGCGAGAAAGTGTGGTGCGTCACGGAAGAGCAGGGTCGCGGGTTCCACCTCTACGGAGCGGCCGGCGCGCACTCGGTGCGGACGCCGGCCCGGGAGGGGACGCGCTCGTACCTCCACCAACTCGCCGCCGGCAAGGCCATCCTGTCGGCGTTCCCGGACGAGCGCGTCCGCGACGTCGTCGACCGACACGGCCTCCCGGCGAAGACGCCGCAGACGATAACCGACCCCGACGCGCTCTTCGAGGAGCTGGCGACGATTCGCGAGCGCGGGTTCGCGCTCAACCGCGAGGAAATCGTCCCGAAACTCCACGCCGTCGGCGTCGCCGTCACCGACAACGAGGGCCACCCCGTCGGAGCGATAAGCATCTCGGGTCCCTCGAATCGGCTCCGGGGCGACCGGCTGACCGGCGACCTCGCCGACCTCCTCCTCGGCGCGGCCAACGAGGTCGAAATCAACCTCAACTTCTCCTGACCCGGTGTCTCGTCCCGCCGGCGAACCGAAGATGCGGAACGTTCGTTCGAACTGTTCGAACTCATTCAAGGAATACTCTCCCGTCCGAAGTCGGAGATTCACGCTTTCGAGGAGTTGAGACGACGATTCGGCTGCGACGATTACTGTTCGAACTACTCGAACATAATGTGGTTATATTCTTATTATACTATTGTAGATTAACGCGGCGGGGGCGCGAGCAATTACAGAAGTACACCTGTCACGGATTGTGGCGTGGGAGACGAACCGTCCGTCTGCTGCCCTGTGGACCGGACACGTCGTTTCTGGGCTTCGTTCGCCCCGAAACCGTCGTGTATTCGTAATTCGAGATTCGGTGTTCGGTTCGGGCGCGAGGCGGTCTCGATAGCGACTGCCGACGCGGCGGCGCCACTCGATTACGGTCTCGCGTTCGAAAGGGCGGAACGGACGCTCTTTCGCTGCTGCGCCCCCGATTTCGGACTCGCTCGTAGGCGGGCCGCTCCCGGTGTCGTGTTCACGGCGTGAAACTAGCGCCCGCGGCTGTGATGCGAGTTCTCGCCGGACGGTCGCGGCGGTTTCGAAGCCGTTCGAGCAGCTCGAACGTGCGGGCGAGGACGCCTATCGCTGACGCTCGTGCCAGTCAGGTTCGCGGTCCTCGAAGAACGCGTCGATACCCTCGTCCTTGTCTGGCGACCCGAACAGTTGGGCGAACAGCTCCGCCTCGTACTCGATGCCCTGTTCGAGGTCTGTCCGCGACGCGGCCTTGACTGCTTTCTTGGCGAACTCCAGGGCCACGGGGCTCTTCGTCGCCATCAGCTCTGCGAGTTCGTACACCCGCTCGTCGAAGGTTTCGTCGCCGTGGACCTCCTCCACGAGGCCGATGTCCGCGGCCTCCTCGGCGGAGATGAGCTCGCCCGTCAGGACGAGTCGCATGGCGTGTCCCTCGCCGACGAGACGCGCGAGTCGCTGGGTGCCGCCCCCGCCGGGCATGATGCCGAGATTGATTTCGGGTTGGCCGAGCTTCGCCCGCTCGTGGGCGATGCGAACGTCGCAGGCCTGCATCAGTTCGCAACCGCCGCCGAGGGCGTGGCCGTTGACGCGGGCGATGACCGGCTGTCGGAGGTCGTCGACGCGTTCGTACACTCGCGGTCGCTTACTCGCCTCGCGCTGTTCGAGCATATCGCGCTCGCGGAGCTCCGTTACGTCCGCGCCGGCGACGAACGCCTTCGCCTCGTCGGAGCCGGTGAGGACGACGACGCGGGCGCTGCTCTCTTCGATGGCGTCGAGGACGCGCTTGAGTTCAGCCCGGAGCGTCGCGTTGAGCGCGTTCCGCGCGTCGGGGCGGTTCAGCGTCACGGTGACGACGCCTTCGACGCGGTCGTCGACGACGGCGTCGACCGTCTCGCACTCGGCGGCGACCGACTCGACGGTCGGCGTTCCGCCGTCCGCTCGGGGGTCGCCCGTCGCTCGGTCGTCGGCACTCGGGTCGTCACCGCTCATCGGTCCATCACGTCCTCGGACGCGCCGACGATTTCGCCGTCCTCCCAGACGTAGAAGCCCTCACCGGTCTTCTTGCCGAGCTTGCCGGCGCGGACCTTTCGCTTGAGAATCTGCGGCGGGCGGAAGCGCTCGCCCAGTTCCTCGCGCAGGTATTCGAGGATGTCGAGGCGAACGTCGAGGCCGACCGCGTCTCCGAGTTCGAGCGGGCCCATCGGGTGGTTGTACCCGAGTTCCATCGCGGCGTCGATGTCCGCGGGCGACGCGACGCCCTCCTGCACCATGCGCATGGCTTCGACGCCGAGGGCGACGCCGAGCCGCGAGGAGGCGAAGCCGGGCGAGTCACCGACCTCGACGGCCGTCTTGTCGATGCCCTCGACGAACTCGGTGGCGAACGCCAGCGTCGATTCGCTCGTCTGTTCCGCGACGACGACCTCGACGAGCCCCATGATGTGGACCGGGTTGAAGAAGTGGAGTCCGAGGCCGCGCCCCGGACGTTCGAGGGCGCTCAGTATCTCGGTCACGGAGAGCGACGACGTGTTCGACGCGATGACGGCGTCGTCGTCGACGAGGGATTCGACCTCCGCGACCGTCTCGCGCTTGAGTTCCATATCCTCGGGAACCGCCTCGACGACGAGGTCGGCGTCGGTGACGGCCGCCTCCAGCGAGGTCGTCCCCGAGAGCCGGTCGAGCGTCGCCGCCATCTCGTCGGGCGTCACCTTGTCGCGGTCGACCCCTCCCCGGAGGTTCGACTCGATGGCCTCCAGTCCGTCGTCGACGTACGCCGCTTCGATGTCGCGCATCGTCACCTCGTGACCGGCCATCGCGGCCACCTGCGCGATGCCGTGACCCATGGTTCCCGCGCCGAGTACACTCACTTGCATCACCGAAAGGGGTTCGGGAACCATCATAATCGTTTGCCCTCGTTTCGGTGTCGGTGACCCGGTTCTGCTCCCGCGGTCCCGGCCGATTACTCCCGCCGCGCCTCGGTCGGGACGACCTTGAAGCCGTACCTGACGACGCCCTCCTGCTCGTAGATGCGGCGCGGGACGGTCTCGACGCGGTCGCTGATTGCGGGCGTTCCGGCGGGCGAGTGGACGACCTGCGCGGGCGCGCTCACGGTCCGGTCGTCGGTCTCGCCGCCCGGCCCGTCGAAGGCGACGACGGCGACCGGGAACGACCCGGCCCGCTGCTGTTGCTCGACGAACTCCGGCGGCGCGCCACCCTGTCCAATGGCAGTTGCGGCCTCGACGGTTCCCGTTCCGGGGAGCGTCACGTCGTCGTAGCCCGCGAGCGACCCGCAGTCGGGACACGCCCCTTCCGGCGGGAACGAGAGCGCCCCGCACTCGGCGCACTCGCCGGCGACGAGGCGGTGGCGCTGCGGAATCGTCCGCTTCCACGTCGGCACGCTGACGTACGCACCGCCGCCAGCCGGCTCCCCACCGGTGATGGTCCCGCGCCGCCGGAGCGCCTCCGCGTACGAGAGTTCCACGTCGCCGTCGAGGGCCGCTTCGACCGGGACGACGGAACTGGCGGCGGCGTTGGTGTCTGTCGCCTCTGTGCTGAGCGCGAGCGCGGTCGCCCCCGCGCCGCCGCCGTAGCCGACGAGGAGTACCGAGGTCGCGGGGGACCGGCCGTCCGACTCGTCGGCTCCCGCGTCGCCCGCGGAGTCGAGCGCCGACGCGAGTCCGAGAAACGGCCCGGCGGCCCCGGCGTCACCGGTCCGCGAGACGACGGTCCCGGCCGCGATTCGCGCCGGTTCGACGTCGAGCGCGTTGGCCGCGCGGTACGGGAGTTTCCCGTCCGGCGCGGTGAGCGCCACGGCGTCGGGGTCCAGTTCGGCCGTGTCGATGCCGAGGGCCTCGACCGCCCCGACGACCGCCCGCGTGTAGGCGTCGCGCTCGTACTGCGTGACGCCGATGGACTCCGTCTCGGCGCTCCCGAACCCTCGGAACCGCGTACCGGGTGCGGGGTCACCGAACTCGCCCACGGCGTCGACGACGAGCGGTCCGTCTTCGGCGAGGACGAGCGCGGCCGCCCCCGCTCCGGCACCGGCCGCCTCGTCGCTTTCGGGCGCTCCTCGCGGGCCGTCGGCGACGACGACGAGCCTCGGGCCGACTGTCGCTGTCTCCCCAACTGTCGCCGCCAGCGCCACCGCGCCGGCGCGGGTGCTCCCGCCGAACTGCCGGGTCGGAACCGACGGCTCGACGCCGAGGAGCGAGGCCAGCCGGACCGCGCTTTCCTCCTCGTCGTTCGGCGGCGTCGTAGTCGCAAGGGCGAGGTGGTCGATGTCGCCGGCGTCCACCCCGGCTGCGGCGAGTGCGCGCCGGCCCGCCTCGGTCGCCATCGTCAGTGTGTCTTCGTCGGCGTCGGCGACGGCGACCCGGTCGACGCCCGGCGCGCCGCCTTTGTCCCACGCCTCGCGGTAGGCCGACGCGGGGAGATAGAATCTGGGGACGTACGCGCCGACGCCGGCGATTCCGAGGGTCGCTCGGGCCGGGCCATCGGCGCTCATAGCGCACCTCCTTCGAGGACGTGGACGACGGCGGCACCGCCCGACCCGCCGACGTTGTGGGTGAGGCCGACGCTCGCGCCCGCGACTTGCCGATCACCGGCCCGCCCGGTGAGTTGTTTGAACGCCTCGACGACCTGCCCCGCGCCCGTCGTGCCGATGGGGTGGCCCTTCGATTTCAGGCCGCCGGAGGGGTTGACGGGCAGGTCGCCGCCGAGTTCGGTCGCGCCCGAGTCGACCAGTTCGGGCGCGTGTCCGCGCTCGCAGAAGCCGAGGTCCTCGTACGCCAGCAGTTCGGCGATGGCGAAGCAGTCGTGGACCTCCGCGAAGTCCACGTCGTCGGGGTCGAGACCGGCCATCTCGTAGGCGGCCCCGGCGGCCCGCTCGGACGATTCGACGGCGGTGTAGCTGTCGCGCTGGAACAGGCCGACGCGCTCGGAGGCGGCACCCACGCCCGCGACGCGGACGGCGTCGTCGCACGTGCTCGCCACGTCCTCGCTGGCGACGAGAACCGCGGCCGCGCCGTCGGAGGTCGGACAGCAGTGATAGAGGTTCAGCGGGTCGGCCACGACGGGGGCGCTCCGCGCGTCGTCGAGCGAGCACTCGAAGCCGAGGTGCGCCTTCGGGTTCTTCGCGCCGTTCGCGTGGTTCTTCACCGCGACCTTCGAGAAGTGGTCCGGCGAGGCGTCGTAGGCGTCGAGGTACGCCGAGGCCATCTGGGCGTAGACGCCCGCGAACGTCGTCCCGGTGAGCCGCTCCCACTCCGTCTCGCCGCTGACGCCGAGCCAGTACTTCGCCACGTCGCCGCTCATGTCGGTCATGACCTCGTAGCCGCCCGCGAGGGCCACGTCCGCCATCCCGCTTTTGACCGCCTGTACCGCCTGTCTGACCGCGTAGCCGCTTGCGGCGCAGGCGTTTTCGATTCGGGAACAAGGGACGCCGTGGAGGCCGACGTGCTCCGTCACGGCCGGGCCCGATAAGCCGAGTTGCCGCCCGCCGACGCCGAGCGACCCGACGACGGCCTCGTCGATATCGGTCGCCCCGACGCCGTCGGCGCTCCCCAGCGCCTCCTCGAACGCGGTCGCGAACAGCGACCGATAGCTCTCGTCCGGAAACGCGCCGTAGTTCGATTGGCCCGCTCCGACGATGTATGCGTCTCGCATGATAGTCGATTACGTATCCCTCGCGAAATAGGTTCGCCCCGCAGTGCGGTCGGGCGACCGCATCATTTTTATCATATTCTATCATCGACTTCAAGCGTACATGGTATTCGATAGCACGGAGACCGCCTCGCGGGAGGAGCTTCGCGAGGTGCAGGACGGTCGCCTGCGGGAGACGGTTCGGAACGCGTACGAGAACGTCGAGTTCTACCGCGAGACGTTCGACGAAGCCGGACTCTCGCCCGCGGACATCGAGAGCGTCGAAGACCTGTCGAAACTGCCGTTCACGACGAAGGAGGACTTCCGCGACCACTACCCCACGGGGATGTTCGCGGCCGACATGGACGACGTGGTTCGCGTCCACGCGTCGTCGGGCACGACCGGCAAGCCCAAAATCGTCGGCTACACCCGCGAGGACCTCGACGTGTGGAGCAAGGCCGTCGCGCGGTGTCTCGTCACGGCCGGCGTCGGGCCGGACGACGTGGTTCAGAACGCCTACGGCTACGGCCTGTTCACCGGCGGTCTCGGCCTCCACCAGGGCGTCGAGGAACTCGGCGCGACGGTCATCCCCATCGGCGGCGGCAACACCCAAAGACAGGTGGAACTGCTCTCCGACCTCGGAAGCGACGTCATCGCGTGTACCCCGTCGTACGCGCTCTATCTCGCCGAGGTCGCAGACGACATGGGTATCGACATCCGCGACCTACCGCTTCGGACCGTCATCTTCGGCGCGGAGCCCTGCACCGAACCGATGCGAAACGAAATCGAAGCGCGACTCGGCGTGACCGGCATCGACATCTACGGCCTCTCGGAAATCGTCGGTCCCGGCGTCTCCGTCGAGTGCGAAGCGCAGGACGGCCTGCACATCTGGGAGGACTACTTCTACCCCGAGGTGGTCGACCCGAACACGGGCGACCCCGTCGAGGAGGGCGAGGAGGGCGAACTCGTGTTGACGACCCTCGCGAAGGACGCGCTGCCGGTTCTCCGCTATCGGACGGGCGACCTGACCACGCTGGACTACGGCACCTGCGAGTGCGGCCGAACTTGCGTCCGCATGGACAACATCACGGGCCGGTCGGACGACCTGATAATCGTCCGCGGCGTGAACTTCTACCCGAGCGAGGTCGAGTCGGTCGTCCTCGAGTTCGACCAAATCGCGCCGCACTACCGCATCGACCTCCGCCGCGAGGGGAGCCTCGACCGGGTCGAAATCACGGTCGAACTGGTCGAGGAGTTCGACGGGTCGCTGTCGGACCTCGAAGGGCGGATTCAAAAGCGGCTCTCGAACGTGCTCTCGTTTACGCCCGACGAACTGAACCTCGTCGAGTACGGCGACATCGCGCGCACCGAGGTCGGAAAGGTCCAGCGCGTCTACGACCACCGCGGCCAGTAACGCGCGTCGTCACCGACCGCCGGGCTTGTAGACGCGCCCCCGAAAGGTCGCGATTCGCTCGCCGTCCCCGCCGGAGACGACGACCTCGTACTCCGCGGTCCGTCCCCCGAGGTGCGTCTCCCGGGCGACCGCGCGGAGCGTCTCGCCCACCTCGGCGGCCGCGAGGTACGAGATGTTCGTCTCCAGCGCGAACGCGGCGTCGCCGTGGCTGTTCGAGGCGGCCGCGAAGGCCGCGTCCGCGAGGCTGTACACCGCGCCCCCGTGGGGCGTCCCGTGGAAGTTCAGGTGGTCTTCGGCCACGGTCAGCGTCGTCTCCGCGTACCCGTCACCGACCTCGGCGAGGTCGATGCCGACGCGCCCGCAGTAGGGGTCGTTCGAGGCGCGTTCCCGTATCTCCGCGTAGTCGTCTTGCTCCGACATGCGACCACACGTCGTCCTGCGCTCCCCAAGTAGGCATCGACTGTCAGGAAAGATAGGTATGTAAACTACTTTATCTGATGGCGGTGACGGTGAGGTATGGCATACAGCTACGAACCGCACTACTTCGAGGACTTCGAGGAAGGCAAGGAGTTCCAGAGCGTCGGTCGCACCGTCACCGAGGCGGACTTCATGATGCACTCCGCGCTCTCGGGCGACTGGACCGAACTCCACACGAACAGCGAGTACGCGGAAGACACCCAGTTCGGCCAGCGAATCGCCCACGGGCCGATGACGTTCGTCCAGTCGACCGGCTTCGTGTACCGGTCGGGCATCGTCGAGCGCACCGCCATCGCCTTCCTCGGGATGAACTACATGGACCTGCCGAACCCGGTGTTCATCGGCGACACGCTCTCGCAGACGATGGTCGTCTCGGAGCGGAAGGACCTCGGGAGCCGCGACGACGCCGGCTTGGTCGTCCTCGAAATCGAGATGACGAAGCAGGACGGTACGGTCGTTCTCGAAGGCGACATGAAGTTCCTCATCAAGACGAAGTCGGCCGCGGAGTAAGGCGGCTTCCCGACCCGAAGACTCACGAATCTAACCGCTCGCCGCGGACGAACAACGCGCCGTCGGTCCCCTTCTCGCCGTAGTCGTCGTGGTACTCCATCAACTGAAAGAGCGCGCCGGTCGGGTTTCGCGGCGAGACGAACGCCTCGGTCCAGCCGTCTTCCACCGCGTACCCCACGACACGCTCGCCCGCGGCGTCGAGGGCGGCGACCATCACGTCGATGTCCGACACCTCCAGCGTGACGTGGTGGAGACCGGGGCCGTGCTCGTCGAGGAAGGTCGTCAGAAACGACTCCCCGTCGACGGGCGCGACGAGTTCGATTCTGGAGGCGTCGCCGAGGACGTAGGTCGCCCACTCGAACGAGCCGTCCGCGACCGTCTCGCGGTGGACGCGCTCGCAACCGAGCGCGAACAGCGTCGGCTCGGCGGTCTCGACGTCCTCGACGGCGATTCCCACGTGGTCGACGCGCGCGGCCGGCGGCGCTGGCTCCGTCGCGGTCGCGGTCGCAGTCGTCAAATCCGAGGGTGCCGAGTCGTCGGGACTCATCTCCGACGAACTCCGTGTTCCTAACTATTAATAGCTAAGGTACGAACTCAGAGTCATGAAACTCGGGACGGGGCTGTTCACCTGCCAGCGGCGGCCGGACGACGACCGGGCGATGGCCGACCTGTACGACGAGATGCTGACGCTCGGGCGGGAGATAGACGACGCGGGCCTCGACAGCGCGTGGGTGTCCGAACACCACTTCATGCCGGACGGCTACCTCTCGGGGACGATGCCCGCGCTCGGGGCGCTCGCGGCGGCGACCGAGTCGGTCGAACTCGGGACGTGTATCGCGCTCGCGCCGCTGTACGACCCGATTCGGCTCGCGGAGGACGCGGCGACGGTCGACCTCATCTCCGGCGGGCGAACGACGCTCGGCCTCGCAATCGGCTCGAACCCCCGCGAGTTCGACGCCTTCGGCGTTCCGCGAGACGAGCGCGTCGACCGCCTCGCCGACGCCGTCTCCCTCCTCCGCGACGCGTGGTCGGACGGTCCGATAGCGCACGAGTCGCCGTTTCACGAGGGTGCGACCGGTGTCGACGTGACGCCCAAACCGGCACACGACGTGCCCCTCATGCTCGGTGGCGCGGCCAAGCCCGCGGTTCGCCGGGCGGCCCGGACGGCGGACGCGTGGTGTGCGCCGTCCTCGCTCTCCCTCGACGGCGTGCGCAAGCGGGTCGAGGACATTCGGAGCGTCCGGGAGGCCGAGGGACTCGACGGTGAGTTCACGATATACGTCCTCCAGCACGGTTTCGTCGGTGACTCGAAGGCCGAGGCGTGGGACGCGATGAGAGACGGCTACCTCTACCTCCAGCGCAGGTACGCCGAGATATTCTCCGGCGACGAGGTCTCCGAACTGTCCGACGAGCGCCGGGCGGAGCTCAAAGCACAGGCCATCTTTGGCACGCCCGACGACGTGGTCGCGGAGCTCGACCGCTACCGCGACGCGCTCGGCGACGACATCCACTTCATCTTCCGCACCTACCACCCCGGCATCGGCACCGACCGGATGGTCGAGTCCGTCCGCCGACTCGGCGACGAGGTCCGACCGCGACTCGACTGAGGGACCGAACCGGGGGCTCAGGGCCGAACGCGACGTTCTCGTCGCCGGTATAACGCAAACATTTAAACGTGAAGTTTTTCATGTTACATGTGAACATACACACCATGAGAGACGATTGTTCAGCGGACAGCGGCGCACAGCCGCATCCGTCGCGGCGACGGTTCGTACAGGCGGCTGGGTTGGCGGGCGTGACCGGGCTGACGGGCGTCGCCGGCTGTCTCGGCGGCGGTGGGGGCGGCGGGTCGAACGCCATCACCTACGGGGTGATTAGCCCGATGACCGGCCCGTACGGCGGTCTCGCGGTCGGCCAGCGGAACGGGGCCGAGTTGGCGATACGGCACGTCAACGAGAACGCGGACATCGACGTGGAGATAACGGGCGTCTACGAGGACACCGAGGCGAACCCCTCGACCGGCCGACGGAAGGCGCAGTCCGTCGTCGAACAGGACGGGGCGTCGTATCTCATGGGCGCGATATCGTCCAGCGTCGCGCTCGCGCTCAACGAGTTCGCGGCCGAAGAGGAGATTATCTACAACCCCGGCGGGGCCGCGGTTCCCATCACGGGGTCGAACTGCAACGAATGGGTGTTCCGCGCCGAGACGAACACGGCGCAGATGGCCGAAGCCGTCTCCGACTACACCGCCGAGAACCTCGGCACTAAGGTGTGGTTCCATATCGCAGACTACGCCTACGGCGAGTCGGTGATGCAGCGCGTCGAGCGCCGCATGCGCGACGGCCACGACATCGAAGTCGTCGGCCGGAGCCGCTCGCAGCTCGGCTCGACCAACTACAACTCCTACGTCAGCCAAATCGCCAACTCCGACGCCGAGGTGGCCGTTCTCGGCATGACCGGCGGCGACCTCATCAACTTCGTCAAGCAGGCGGCGAGTCAGGGGCTCAAAGAGAGCGTGAACCTCATGTCGCCGACGATGACGTTCTCGGTCGTCCGCGGCGCGCTCGGCGAGGCCGCCTACGGCACCTACGGCGGGGTCCGCTACCTGCCGACGCTCGAAACGGGCGACAACCAGTCGTTCGTCGAGGCCTACCGGAGCGAGTACGACTCCCTGCCGGACAACTTCGCGCGGGCCGCGTACATGTCCGTTCGGATGACTGCGCGGGGCATCGCGGAGGCCGGGTCGACCGACTCCGCGGAGGTCAAGGAGGTGCTTCCGGGCCTCGAAATGGACACGATTCTCGGGCCGAACCAGTTCCGCGACTGCGACCACCAGGCGACGAACCCGGTGTGGCCGGGCGAACTCGTCGCGCCGGACGGCGGGAGCGGTCCCGCGACCGTCGAACTCGGCGAGATGATAGCCGGGGCGGACGCGCTCCCCGACTGCGGCGAACTCGGCTGCTCGCTCTAGCATGTCGGTCGCTAGTGCCGTCGCCGAGCAGGTCCTCAACGGGCTCGTCGTCGGGATGGTGTACGTCCTGCTCGCGGCCGGACTCTCCATCATCTTCGGCGTCATGGACGTCATCAACTTCGCCCACGGCGAGCTGTTCGCCCTCGGCGCGTACTTCGCGTTCGCCATCGCCGGCCCCCTCGGCGGCGCGGGCTTCTGGGTCGCGCTCGTCGTCGCGCCCCTCCTCGTCGGCGTCGTCGGGATGGGTATCGAGCGGCTCACCGTCAAGCGGCTGTACGGCCGCGACCCGCTGTACCACATCCTCCTGACGTTCGGGCTCGTCCTCATCATCAACGACCTCATCACGTCGGTGTGGGGTAAGTCCGCCCAGCCGTTTCCGATTCCCTCGGTTCTCGACCAGCCGGTCGCGCTGTTCGGGTTCAACTACTCGCTGTACAACTACGGCATCATCGTTTTCGGGTCGGCGCTGGCGCTCGGCACGTGGCTCCTGTTGAACCGCACCCGCTTCGGGATGATAATCCGCGCCGGCTCCGAGGACCGCGAGATGGTCCGCACCCTCGGCATCGACATCGACCGCTACTACACCCTGACGTTCGGGTTCGGCGCGGCGCTCGCCGGCGTCGCCGGCATCGTCCTCGGCGCGTACCAGAACGTCAGCCCGACGATGGGGAGTTCGGTCATCATCCCGGCGTTCGTCATCGTCGTTCTCGGCGGCCTCGGGTCGTTCCGCGGGGCCGTGGTCGGCGGGCTGTTCGTCGGCCTCGTCCAGACGTTCGCCCGGACGTACGCGCCGTTCCTGGAGGGGCTCATCGTCTTCCTGCTCATGATCGCCGTGCTCGTCGTCAAGCCGACGGGGCTGTTCGGCACGAGCGTCGGCGCGGGCGACCACCACGACGGCGCGCTCCTCCACGGCTCCGGCGGCGGCGTGCTGTCCGCGGAGACCCGCGCGAAACTCGGCTACGCCGGCGTCGGCGCGCTCCTCGTCGTCCCGCTTCTCGCGGAGGTGACCGGCGTCACCTACTCCGTGACGCTCCTCGAAGACATCCTCATCTGGGCGCTGTTCGCGCTCAGCCTCGACCTCGTGCTCGGCTACGCGGGCCTCGTCTCGCTCGGTCACACGCTGTTTTACGGGGTCGGCGCGTACGCCTCGGTCCTCACGCTCATGCACGTCTCGCCGTCGGTGTTCGTCGCGCTCGTCGTCGCCGTCGCCGTCTGCGCGGCCATCGCGTGGGGCGTCGGCTACCTCTCGATACGCGTGTCCGGGGTGTTCTTCGCCATGATAACCCTCGGGTTCGCGGAGCTGTTTTACAACGCCGTGTTCAAGTTCGACTTCACCGGCGGCTCCGACGGCCTGTTCGGCGTCGACGCGTTCTACGGCCTCGCCGGCCTCGGCGTCGACCCCGGCGAGTTCGCGGTCCCGCTGGGACCGGTCGTCCTCGACGGCGGCGTCGTCCAGTACTACTTCCTCCTCGCCGTCGTGGTCGGGTCGTACCTGCTGGCCCGCCGTCTCATCCGCGCGCCGTTCGGCTCGGTGTTGCAGTCCATCCGCGAGAGCGAAGAGCGCGCCTCCTTTATCGGCTACGACGTGACTGCCTACAAGCGCCGCGCCTTCGTCGTCTCCGGCGGCCTCGCGGGGCTCGCCGGCGGACTGTTCGCCGCCAACAACGGCTACGTCGCGCCGTCGTTCCTCCACTGGATAAACTCGGGCGAGGTCATCGTGATGACCGTCCTCGGCGGCATGGGGACGCTCTACGGGCCGATGCTCGGCGCGGGCGTCTTCGTCGCCGCGGAGGACGTGCTCTCGTCGTACATCGACCAGTGGCAGCTCGTCATCGGCGTGCTGTTCGTCCTGTTCGTCATCTTCGTGCCGCGGGGGCTCGTGTCGCTCCCGCGGACGGTGGCGGACCACCCGCTTTTCGAATCGGCCGTCGGCGACCGGTTCCACGACCGCGTCGGCGAACAGGCCGGCGTCACCGACCCGGAGGTCGACCGCCGTGAGTGACCCGATACTGCGAACCGAGAACCTGACGAAGGAGTTCGGCAAGCTCGTCGCCGTCGACGACGTGGCCCTCGACGTGGAACGCGGCGAGTTCCGGAGCCTCATCGGCCCGAACGGGGCCGGCAAGACGACCACGTTCAACCTCCTGACCGGCGCGCTCCGACCGACCCGCGGCACCGTGACGTTCGACGGCGAGAACGTGACCGCGCTCCCGCCGCACGAGCGCGTGCGCCGCGGCCTCGGTCGGTCGTTCCAAATCACGAACGTCTTCTCGGGGCTCACGGTCCGCGAGAACGTCCGCCTCGCCGCGCAGGCGGCCCGCGAGGGCGGCTTCACGCCGGTCGAAGCGTACCTCCGGCGAAGCGACGCCTTCGACGACGTGAACGAGCACACCGACCGCGTGCTCGACCGCTCCGGCCTCTTGGGCCGCGGCGACGAACCCGCGGACGTGCTCGCCTACGGCGACAAGCGCCGGCTCGAAATCGCCATCGTGCTCGCCACCGACCCCGACATGGTGCTTCTGGACGAGCCGACCGCCGGCATGAGCGCCGAGGAGACGCGGGCCACGATGGACCTCATCGACGAGGTGCTGTCGGACCGGACGCTCCTGCTCATCGAACACGACATCGACCTCGTGATGCGGGTGTCCGACCGCATCACGGTCCTCCACCGCGGTGAGGTGCTGGCCGAGGGGACGCCCGCGGCCGTCTCGGAGGACCCGGAGGTCCGCGAGGCCTACTTCGGGGGTGTCGAGACGTGAGCGACGAACCGCTCTTGTCCGTCCGCGGACTCGTCTCGGGCTACGGGTCGACCCGCGTCCTGCAAGGTATCGACCTCGACGTTCCTCGCGGGTCGGTCGTCACGCTCATCGGGCGCAACGGCGTCGGCAAGACGACGACGCTCCGGAGCATCCTCGGGAACGTCCCGCCGTCAGAGGGGACTATCACCTTCGACGGGGCGGACATCACGACGCTGTCGCCGGAGAAGACCGCCCGCGAGGGCATCGCACTCGTCCCGGAGGAGCGCCGCATCTTCCCCGGCCTGACCGTCTCCGAGAACGTCGAAATCGGCCGCATCGGCGGTCGTCGAGACGCCGAAAAACCGAGCGTCGATGCCATCGTCGACGAGTTCGAGAACCTCGCGCGCCACCGGAACAGCCGGGGTGCGAACCTCTCGGGCGGCGAACAGCAGATGCTCGCCATCGCCCGCGCGCTCGTCTCCGCGCCGGACCTCCTGTTGCTCGACGAACCGACCGAAGGGCTCGCGCCCGCCATCGTCAAACAGGTCCAGCGAAAAATCGAGGAACTGAACGACGACGGCGCGACCATCCTTCTGGTCGAACAGAACGTGCAGGTCGCCCTCGACGCCGCGGACTACGTCTACATCCTCGACAAGGGCCGGGTCGTCCACGAGGGCCCCGCCGACGAGGTCGCCGCCGCCGACGAGGTGCTCGACCGGTACCTCGGCGTCTCGATGGCCGACTGACGGCCCCGGCGTCTCGTCGGCCGGCCGGGGCCGACCGACGAAACGAACTTAACGCACCTGTGCGAACTGGTGGCATGGACATCGAGGAGTTCTTCGAGAGCATGCCGTTCGCGCGGCTGTTGGGCGTCGAAGTCACCGAGGTCGCAGACGGGCACGCGGAGGGTCGCATCGAGATGCGCGAGGAACTGTCGTGGAACGCCGACCGGGTGATGGCCCACGGCGGCGTGACGTTCACGCTCGCGGACACGGTCGGCGGTGCGGCGCTCGTCAGCGAGGTTGACCAGCCCGTCCCGACTATCGACATGCGAATCGACTATCTCAACGCGGGGACCGGCGACCTCCGCGCCGAGGCCGACGTGGTTCGACTCGGCGGCGACGTGGGAACCGTGGACGTGGACGTGTACGCGACGGACGGGAATCACGTGGCGACTGCGAGGGGAGTCTACAAAACCGGTTGAGTTCTCCGCCCGCCGCAGAGTCAGTAATCAAAAATAGTTAATATTATGCGCGAAAAGGGTATTTCGTAATGGAATACAGTGGCCCGACCGGTCTCTACATCGACGGAGACTGGGTAGCCGCGGCATCGGACGAGACCATCGAGACGCGCGACCCGGCGACCGAAGCACCGTACGCCGAAGTCGCCTGCGCGGGCGAGGCGGACGTCGACGCCGCGGTGCGGGCGGCGAACTCGGCGGGCGCTCGCGGCGGCGAGTGGGAGACCACGAGCGCGGCCGAGCGCGGCGAGAAACTGCGCGCGATGGCCGACTTCATCGAGGCGCGGAAAGACGAGATAGCGCTCGTCGAGTCCCACGATAACGGCAAGACGCCGTTCGAGGCCGGTATGGAGGTCCAGATGGTCGTCGACACCTTCCGCTACTACGCCGGATGGACCGACAAGGTGACCGGCGAGTACAACCCCGTCCCCGGCCAGCGCGTCAACTACACGACCCGCGAACCGCTCGGCGTCACCGGACACATCGTCCCGTGGAACTACCCGTTCCAACTCGCGGGGCGCAGTCTCGCGCCGGCGCTCGCCTGCGGTAACACGGCGGTGGTAAAGCCCTCCAGCCAGACGCCGCTTTCGGCGCTCTACTACGGCCTCGCGGCAGAGGAAGCCGGCCTCCCCGACGGCGTGGTGAACGTGGTTCCCGGACGCGGGTCCGAGGCGGGGTCGGCGCTCGCGTCGCACCCCGACGTGGCGCACGTCACCTTCACCGGCAGCACCGAAATCGGCACGGGCGTCATGGCCGACGCCGCGGTCAACGTGACCGGAGTCACGCTCGAACTCGGCGGGAAGGGCCCCAACGTCGTCTTCCCCGACGCCGACCTCGACGCCGCCGCCAAGGGCGTCCACTACGGTATCTTCATGAACGCCGGCCAGATGTGCTGGGCCGGGTCGCGCCTGCTCGTCCACGAGGACGTGGCCGACGACCTCGTCGAGCGAATCGTCGCGCGCGCCGAATCGACCCCGCTCGGCTCCGGCATCGACGACGACGGCCGGATGGGGCCGGTCGTCAGCGAGTCCCACCGCGAGGACGTGTTGGAGTACATCTCCCTCGGCGTCGAGGAGGGCGCGACCGTCGCCTGCGGCGGGGGCGTCCCCGAGGACAAAGACACCGGCTACTTCGTGGAGCCGACGGTTCTCACCGACGTGACGAACGACATGACCGTGGCCCGCGAGGAGATATTCGGCCCGGTCCTCGTCGTCACCGAGTTCTCGGACCGAACGGAGGCAATCGAACTCGCCAACGACTCGCCGTACGGGCTTCTCGCCGGCGTCTGGACCGAGGGGCTCTCTCGCGCCCACCGCGTCGCCGACGCGCTCGACTACGGAATGGTCAGCGTCAACGAGTACCCGGTGACGTTCCCGCAGACGCCCTTCGGCGGCACGAAACAGAGCGGTCACGGCCGCGAACAGGGCGCGGAGGCCGTCCGCGAGTTCACGCAGGCGAAGAACGTGAACCTCAACCTCGGTTGATTCGCCCGCGAATTCGGCCCGTAATTCGCTGACCGCTCCGGCCCTCAACTCGCTTCCCACTGGACGCTCCGGCCCTCGACCCGCCGTCCCCGGAGTGACCGCCTCGGCGCTCCGCGGACGCCGTTCGAAAAAATTGCTCTTCTCGGTCTCTCCGCCGACGTTATTCGAACCGCTGGAACGGCTCTTGACAGTCGTTACAGAAGTGCATCGACCGGCACAGCCCCGGGCCTTTCGGGTGCTCGCGGACGGTGTTCGTGCCACCGCAGTACGGGCACTCCGCGCCCGATGTCTCGCCCGTCGTCTCGGTGCTGGGGTCGAAACGTCGCATCGCTCACACCCCCAGCCCGAACTCGCGGAGGGCCTCGCGGCCCGCCTCGGTCACCATGTCGACGGTCCACTCCGGCGTGAACCGGAGTCGCACGGACGCCTCGTCGACGCCGGCCGACAGAATCGCGCACCGCACGTCGTTTTCGAGGTAGTCGCGCGCCGGACAGCCGGTGTACGTCAGCGTCATCTCGACGATACCGAGCGTCTTCGCCTCGCCGTCTTCGCCCTCCCGCTCGACGACGCGAACGTCGTAGATGAGGCCGAGGTCGACGATGCTCACCGGCATCTCCGGGTCCTCGATTTCGTAGAGGGCGTCCCAGATGTCGGCTTCGACGCCCGCGGCTCCGACGCCCGTCTTCGGGAAGCCCTCGGGCACCTCGCCGTCGACGTACTCCGTGTAGCCGCAGGCGGTCGCGTCGGTCGCCTCGGGCGCGTCGTCGGCGCTCACGTCAGACACGCTCCCCGCCGATTCGCGCCGGCTCGGGCGCTTCGAGCTCCTCGTACGTCCGTCGGAACTCCGCGGCCAGTTCGTCCCAGTGGTCGGTGTGGGTGCCGTCGCGGCCGCGGGCGCTCGGGCGCTCGACCTCGTCGGGTTCGGGCACGTCGAGCCCGAGCGATTCGAGGTACGGAATGACCGTCTCCAGCCACTCGATGCGGAGGTCGGCGGTGGACATCGTCCGGAAGCCGTTGTCGACGATTGCGTCCTCGTGGTCGGGCTCGACGAAAAGCGAGAGCGCGTGGGGAAACAGCCGGTCGAGCGCGTCCTGCACGCGGTCGCGGCTGTCGCCCTCGGCGAGGCGGTCGAGCCAACTCTGGGCGTTTTCGAGGTGGTAGCGCTCCTCGCTCAGCACCTTGCCGACGCGGTCAGCGAGCGGCGCGTAGCTGGTGTCGACGAGCGCGTCGAGGCGCAGGCGCTCGGCGGCGTCGTAGAGGTAGCTCCGCAGGACCACGTCGGCCCAGTCGCCCTCCGCGAACGGGAGTTCGACCAGCGTGGCGTGTCTGAACTCGTCGGCGGGGCGCTCCCAGATGAGTTCCGCCTCGGTGTGGCCGAGTTCTTCGAGCAGGTCGTACCACAGCCGAGCGTGGCCGAACTCGTCCTGTGCGACGTTCGCCAACGCGAGGTCGGACTCCAGCGTCGGCGCGTAAATCTGCCACTCGATGAGGCGCTCGCCGTGGACGTACTCGTCGTCCGCGAGGCGGAACAGCAGCTCTTCGAGCGCGGCGCGCTGTTCGGCGTCGAGGTCTTCGGGATTGAGGGCGTCGGGCATGGTTAGCTGTCCGCCTCGAGCGATTTCTCCACGTCGGCCTGCTCGGCCTCGCTTTCGGCGACTTCCGGCGCGGCCGGTTCGATGTCCGTGTACGAGGTGGCCCAGCGGTAGGTCTTGTCGGTCGTCCCGCCGAAGCTCGTCTCGTCGGCGTCGATTTCACCGATTTCGTCGTGCGGAACGACCCACAGGCTGTGGGTCTTCATCCGCCGGCCGTGCTGGACGGCCGCGAACTGCAGCGCCAACTCGCGGTCCGGCGCGTGGACGTTGCCGCAGTGTTTGTGGTACGCTCCCGGTTTGTCCTGTCTGAACACTTCCCAAATCATGGTTCTCAGTCCGCCGCCTGCGGGGTACCGGCCCCCGACGCGCCCTCCCAGCCGTGCATCGATTCGCGCACCCACTCGACCGCCTCCTGCGCCTTCGCGCGGGAGTCAATCTGCTCGTGGCTCCCCTCGGAGGCGTTCTTGGCGATGGTCCAGAACTCGTCCCAGTTCAGGTCGTCCTCGTTGACGTGGTAGGTGTCGAGTTCCTCGTCGTACTCGATGCGCGGGTACTCGGGGACGACGAGGCCGTACTTCTCCGCTTTCGGGACGTAGGTGTCGAGGAAGGTGTCGCGCAGTTCGTCGTTGGACTTCGTCTTCAGGCCGACCTCCTGGGCGAAGTCGTTGTGGACGGACTTGTCGTTGGTCGGGCCGAAGAACTGGATGATTCGCGGCCACCACGTCTCGAAGGCGGCCTGCGTCTTCTCTTGGGTCGCCTTCGACCCGTTCATCAACTCGGAGAGGATGGACTCGCCGTGTTTGACGTGGAATCCCTCCTCGAAGCACACCTTGTCCATCGCGTGGGCGTACGGCGTCCACGACGTGTTCTTGAGCGTCGCCTGCCGGTGCATGGCCGCGCCGTCGACGAAGAACGCTATCATCGGCACCTCGTGCCACGACTCCATCGGGTAGTGGAAGCAGTTGAGGAACTTGCCGTCGCCGCGGGCGAGTTCGTCCAGCATCTCGTCGCGCGTCTTGATGCCGAGGGACTCGGCCGCGCGGTAGAGCAGTTGCGCGTGGCCGATTTCGTCCTGTACCTTCGCCGAGAACGCCAACTTTCGGTCGATGCTCGGCGCTTGCCGGATGAACGGCTTTTCGAGGTACCCGCCCATCACCTCGCTGTTCGCGTGGAACTGAATCATCCGCGTCGCGGCCTTGCGGTACTCCTCGGGCATGTCGTCTTTCGGAGCGAACTGCCGCGGGCCCGCCCGTTCTTTGACGGTTTCGAGGTCCATTGGTCTATCAGGAACTATCATCTATAACTACTTACGGATTGACCCGTCCATGGCCTGCCTTTTTATATTCGTGCCACGTACACACACGCCGATGATAGCGGAGTGTCTGGTGGCCGAGTTTCGCATCGACGGCGACGACTGCCCGCTGGCGCGGGCGACCGACGCGGTCCCCGTCGCGGTCGACGCGAACGCGCCGCAACTCCGCGCCGACGGCAACGTCCTGCTTCATTTTTCGGCTCCCGCGGACGACCGACTCCCCGAGGCCCTCGACGACGACGACGCCATCCGCTACCTCCACGTCACCCGCGGCGACGACACGTACATCTTCCGTTGTCTCTCGAAACACCCCTGCGTCGTCCACGAACTCGTCGACGCCGGCTTCCTCGTCGAGTCGATGCGGTACGACGACGGCGGCGCGACGATGCGCGGGGCGGTCGTCGGCTACGACGTACTCCGCGGCGTGATGGAGACGGCTGGCGGCACCGTCGGTATCCAACTCCAGCGCGTCTACCCCCTCCGGGCGGACGAGGAGTCGCCCATCGGTCGCGCGTGGGACCTCACGCCCGCGCAGGAGGCCGCCCTCCGGGCGGCCGTCGAGATGGGGTACTTCGACCTCCCCCGGAGCATCACGGCTCGGGACGTGGCGGACGAACTCGGAATCAGCAAGTCGGCGTTCCTCGAACGGCTCCGCCGGGCGCAACAGTCGGTGTTCGGCGCGCTGTTCGCGTGAGCCGACACCGCGGCCGACTCGGGCACCGGGCCGCCGGCTGATTCGGGTACCGCCCCCGCGGCGAGGCTATTTACCCCGCGTCCCCGTAGCGCGGGTATGCGAGTCGACGACGCCGACGGCGTCCGGACCGTGACGTTCGACAGACCCGAGGCGAAAAACGCGTTCACCGCTGACGTGGCCCGAGAGCTCTCGGCGGCGCTCGAAGCGCTCTCTCCCGAGGCGTTCGACGCCGCGGTGATAACGGGCGACGGCGACGCCTTCAGCGCCGGCGGCGACATTCAGGCGATGGCAGAGCGCGACGAGACCGCCCGGGAGGCCTACGAGCGCGTCCGCGGAACCCTCGGCCGCGTCGCCGAGGCGATTCTCACCGCCCCGGTGCCGGTCGTCGCCCGCGTCAACGGCGACGCCGTGGGCGCGGGGACCTCCGTCGTCGCCGCCTGCGACTTCGCCTACGCCGCCCGCGACGCCCGATTCGGCGCGTCGTTCGTCAACGTCGGACTCGTCCCCGACGCGGGCGCGACGGTGACGCTCCCCCGGTTGGTCGGCCTCCGCGCCGCGAAGGAACTCGCCTTCACCGGGAAACTCATCTCGGCGGAGCGCGCCGCCGAACTCAACCTCGTGAACGAGGCGGTCGAACCCGCCGACCTCGACGCCGTCGTGGACGACCGGGTCGCGGAACTCGCCGCACAGCCCACCGAAACGCTCGCGCTGGCGAAAGAAGCGATACACGCGAACCTCGGCCGGTCGTGGGCGGACGGCCTCGAACGCGAGGCGCACGCCCAGACGCTCGCCTACGACACCGACGCCCACGAAGAGGGCGTTTCCGCGTTCTTGGAGAAACGCCGGCCGGAGTTCGACTGAGTCGTCGGCCCCGGTCTGTCGCGTCTCGTTTTTGTTTCGTCTTCGTCCGTTCTGCCCGTCTCAGTCGAGGCCGAGGAACCGTTCCGCGTTCTCCCAGAGGAGTTTTCGCTTCACCTCCTCGGAGGCGTCGAAGTGCTCCTCGAAGGACTCGAACCACCGCCCCGGTCGAATCATCGGGTAGTCGGTGCCGAACATCACCTTGTCCTGCAAGACGGTCTTGGCGTAGTGAAGCACCTGCTCGTCGATGTACTTCGGGAGCCACCCCGAGAGGTCCATGTAGACGTTGCCCTTCTGCTGGCAGATGGCGAGTTGCTCTCTTTCCCACGGGTACGCCGGGTGGGCGATGAGAATCTGGAGGTCCGGGTGCTCGGCGGCCACGTCGTCGATGAGCATCGGGTCGCCGTACTTGATTTTTAGGCCGCGGCCGCCGGGCGAACACGCCCCGAGCGTGGAGTTCCCGCCGTGGAAGACGACCGGGACGCCGAGGTCCTCGATGGTGTCGAACAGCGCCCTGTGTTCGTCGTCGCTCGGGTCGAACCCCTGTGCGATTTGCTGGAACTTGAACCCCGAGAGGTCGAGGTCTTCGACGCATCGGACCGCCTCCTCGACGCAGTCGTCTTTCAGCGGGTCCACGCTCCCGAACCCGACGAAGAAATCGGGGTGCGCGTCTCTGACCTCGGCCACGTAGTCGTTCGGAACCGGCGGGTTTCCGGTGTTCGTCTCGGCGTCCCACCCGAGAAGCACCGCTCGGCCGATGTCGTGCTCGCGGTACTCGGCTATCATCTCCTCGTAGCTCCACGTCTCCATCTCCGCGCCGAACCTGTTCGCCGCGTCCCGCATCATCTCCCCGCCGGCGTCTTCGAGGAATTCCGCGGTCGGTTGGTGGGCGTGCGTGTCGATGATGCGCGGCTCGTCGACCCAATCTAACACGGTCATTCGTGTATGACCGTCACCGAGCGATAAAAATCGAACGGACGGAGCCGACCGAACGATGGCGCGGCGGCGTTGGCGTCCCGCCACGGGAGGCGATTCGACGCGCAACCCAACCAGTCACTGGCCAATCCCGTTCGGGTCGCTGCTCAGTCCCGCCCCGACTCGAAGCAGCCCTCGCGGGAACCCGGCTGTGATACCGGCCCGGCGTGGTCCCGACAAGGCCGGCGAGAGAAGACGAATTTAATATAAGTTTACCGTCATATACCGGTCATCGAGTCGGCGTCACAGCCTGGATTCGTTTTGACGATACATATCAATAAAATTTCAAAACTAGCAAAAGTTGTAATCCTATCCAGAGTATATCTTTTTAAGCCGCATTGAATGCTTTTCTAGACGACGCTGAGCGGCACATATACCTGACTCATTTTAGAAACAATATTGAGTTTCTTTCAGCCTCCCCATTACAAAACGAGTTCACCTGCGAATCGCTCTGACTATCTCCTCTCGGAATTGTTACTCGTGGCCTCCTCTCCGCGGATACGACTGCGCCCCGCCCCGCGTGTTCCGCGCGATAATCGTCGCCGTCGCGGACTGCCGGTCGTCGCGCGGTTCGGTCGATTCGTCGTAGTACAGTACCGTGAGGTCGAGGCAGGCGCGGAGCAGTTCGTTCGAGTCGAAGCGGTATCTGTCGGTGCTCGGTCCCACCGTCGTCGGCGGGTCGGCCCGCAGATGGTGCTGGTAGAACAGGACGCCGCCGGGCTTCAGCGCCGCCTTGATGTCGGCGAGGCGGTCCAGCGTCCGGAAGTAGCTGATGGTGACGAGGTCGTACGTCGACTCGGGGAACTCGTAGGTCGTCGCGTCGGCCCGAATCGTCTCCACGCGGTCGGTGAATCCGCGGGCCCGGGCGCGCTCTTCGATGATACTGAGCCCCTCACCCGACTGGTCGAGCGCGTCGACTCGGTAGCCGTTTGCGGCGAGAAATAGCGCGTTACGGCCGCTGCCGGCCGCCACGTCGAGCGCGCGGCCGTCGGGCAGTTCGTCGAGGTACGCCCGGAGCACCGGCGACGGCTCCGGGTCGGTCGGATACGTTCCGGTCCGGTAGCGTTCGTCCCACTCCATACGGGCGCTACGCGGACCGTCGTGTTCAAGCTACGGCGTCGTTCCCGGCGGATGGGTCGTGGATGTACTGACAACTTCCTCACATACTCGTCGGCAGTGCGGTCACTTATCCGTCTCCGGCAGCGAGTACGGGGTATGACGATTGAAACCGGCGACTCCGTTTCGCTCGAATACGTCGGAACGCTCCCTGACGGCACGGTTTTCGACACGTCGCGTCAGGACGTGGCCGAGGCAGAGGGTCTCGCGGAGGCTCAGCCCGACCGCGACTACGAGCCGCTCGCGGTCGAGGTCGGCGCGGGAACCGTCATCGAGGGACTCGACGAGGCGCTCGTCGGCATGTCCGTCGGCGACGAGGAGAGCATCGAAATCCCGCCGGAGAAGGCCTACGGCGAGTACGACGAGGACCTCATCCGCGAGCACGAGACCGAACAGCTCCGCGAAGTGCTCGGTGACGAACCCGAGGAGGGCCTGTACGTCCAGACCCAGCAGGGCGGCCTCGGCGAAATCGTCCACGCCGACGACGACGTGGTCCGCATCGACT
The DNA here is from genome assembly GCF_059802635.1 of Haloferax sp. SDI50. Taxonomy (NCBI): domain Archaea; kingdom Methanobacteriati; phylum Methanobacteriota; class Halobacteria; order Halobacteriales; family Haloferacaceae; genus Haloferax; species Haloferax sp. SDI50. The sequence goes on along the minus strand of NZ_JBPULL010000003.1, from coordinate 321,299 downwards.
TCAACCACGAACTCGCGGGCGAGACGCTCGTCTTCGACATCGAAATCCTCGACGCGAACTGAACTGAACTGAACTGCTGATCTGAACCGCGCCGCAGTCTCGCGGTTCGTCCCCGTTTTTTCTCGCTACTCACGCCACCACGCGACGGCGTACAGCGCGCCCCCGACGAGAATCAGGACCGCGCCGACTCCGGCGACCCCGAGACCGACGACGAGGGCGATTCCGAAGCCGAAGTCGTCGACGTGGCCGTAGACGGTGATACTGTGGAGCGTTCCATCCTTCTCGACGAGCGCCGGGAGCCGGTCCACGAAGGCGTCGTTCACCCGCGGTCGGTAGCCGAAGTCCTCGTCGGAGGAGTTCCGGAGGATTCTATCGACCGTCTCTCTCGCTTCCGGTGAGAGGCTTTCGTAGCTGTACGCGCCCTGTTCGACGGTGGCGTTTGCGACGCGCTGGAGCGTGACGTTTCGCGCGGTGACGAGCGAGCCGTTTTCTTCCACGCTGAACCGATAGTACCGCTGGCGCTCGCCGTAGGCGTCGTGGACGTACGTGTTGTTCCGCGCGATGGCGCGAAGGTCGGCTTGCGCGCCGGCCGCCGTCGTCCGGGCGGTCCCGTTCCGCATCGCCGCCTCCAGCGTCTCGCGGGTCTCGTTCGGCGCGCGGTACTCGCCGGCCGAGTACCGGTGACTGACTTGGTGCACCGAAATCGAGACGGTCCGACCGTGCCGGTCAACAATGGTCTCTGTGTCGGACTCGTTTGCGAGCGACACCGTCTCGGCCCGGTACGACTGCGAGACTTTCGGCGGCGGGGATGTCGCGTCCGCGAGCGCGGGCAGGTACACCGGCGCGGGGAGGCAGGCGAGACCGACGACCGCGAGAAGGAGAGCGAGTTCCCGGAGACGCATCGTCGGGAGTTCCGCCGAGTGCGGTAAGTGCTTTTTGCCGGCGTCAGTCGTTCTCTTTGGCTGTCGCCTAGTTGTCCAGCGGCGGATTCGCGTCGAGGCAGTCAGCGACCCGCTCGCGCTCCTCGCGGGCGTCGGCTAACTCCTCTTCGACGACGCCCCGCTGGAGTCGCTCACGCTGGTCTTCGGTGAGTTCCGCGCGGGCGACCGCGGCGTCACGGAGACGGTCGTACGACTCCTCGTACGTCAGTTCGTGGACCTCCCGGGCGCGGGCGACCGTCTCGTCGGCGGCGAACCGACTCACGACGGCGACGAGTTCTTTCGTCCGCCAGCGGAGTTCAGAGGCGGGGTCCGGCGGCCACGACACGGTCAGCGGGTCGGCGTCGAGCGTCTCCAGAAACCGCTTGTTCGTCCCGACGGCCGCGGCGAACCGCTTCGGGTCGTCCACGTAGTGGTCGAGCTTCGACCGCGAGTAGCCGGCGTACTCGACGAGCGTGGAAATGGGCTCGTCCCCGATGGCGGCGGTTTCGAGGTACTCGCGCAGTCGTTCCGGGGGACTGGGCGTCCCGACCAGCGGGTACGACTCGGCGGCCGCCAGCCACGCGAGCACCTCGCGGGCCGATGACTCGGCGCGGAATCGGTCGAACGCCTCGGTCACGGCGTCGTCGTACCGCTCGATGGGGTCGCGGAGTTCATCGACCGGCGCGTCGATGTCGGCTTCACCGAGTTCCCGCACGCGTTCGAGGCGGTCGATTCGCGCGTCGAGTTCGTCCGCGCGCTCCCGCAGTCGCCGGCGGGCGCTCCGATAGTCGTCTCTCGCCTCGTCCAGTTCGTCGAGGAGCGCCGCCTCCTCGCGGGCTGGGTCCAGTTCGCGTCTGGCCTGCTCGAAGTCGGACGCCGACAGCGACGAGGTGATACCGGTCGTGAGCGACTCGTTGGCGTCGATGAAGGCGTCGCTGTGGCGCACGTCGGCGGGGACCTCTTCCAGCCGGTCCGACAGCGCCTCGCGGAACTCGACGTAGCCTTCGAGGTCGTCGGTCGCCCGCTCCTCGTAGCGGTCGAGAATCCCTGTCACGTCGCGGACGGCGGACGCGAGCGTCCGAAGCTCCTCGCGGCCGATGTCGTCGACCGCCTCGCGTCGGCCGCGGAGGGTGTCGGCCGCCGTTCGGAGCGCCGCCACGGCGTCATCGGCGAGCGCGGCGTCAGTCACGCTGCGCCACCTCGGGCGGGCATCCCGGTCGCGGAATCAGTGTCATGCCCGACGAGTCGGTGCGCGAGGTTGAAAAGTTGATGACCGAGGACGGCGGTGCGACGGCCGCGGAGCCGACAGACCGTCAACGACGCTTCCGGTCGGTCGCCACGTCGAACGCGGCGGCGACCGCGACTGCGAGCACGCAGAGCGCGACCGACGGCGACAGGGAGAACAGGCCGACCATGCCGGGGAACGTTGCGACCGCGAGGAGCGAGACGGCGTAGTAGACGCCGGCGGCGGCGGCCGACGTGCGGGTCGGCGCGGCGCGCAGTCGGGGGAGCGCGAGCATCGCACAGAGCGCGACACCGCCGGCGACGACAGAGCCGAGGAAGCCCGCTCCGGCGAGGTCGGCGCGCGCGCCGAGGAACGTCCCGAGGCCGAGCGTCGCGTTCAGATAGGCCGCCCGGCGGACGAGAAAACCGTAGCCCGCGTCGGGGCCGAGACCGAGTTCGTTGTCTTCGATCCGGTGCCACGGCGCGCCGACAGAGACGGCGTCCAACCGGAGCGCGCCGATGGCGAGACAGGCGACCGCCAGCGAGGCGACGGCCGCGGTCGTGACCGCCACTGGGGTCGAGACGGTCATGAAGGCGACCCAGAGCATCGGCAGCGCCAGAAGCAGGTGCTGTCCGAGCCCGAAGTAGACCGTCGCGTCGAGCCACGCGTCGACGCCGGTTTCGTCGTCGTCGCGCTGCCGGCGTCGGTGCCGCCGGTTGCGTCGCGGCCGCGTTTCGCCGCCCCGGGGAGACTCATCTGTCGGTGCCATCACCGTTCGGTTGTCACTGCCGTCTGATAACTGTGTGGCGCGCCGATGGTCGTGACGCCGGCGGCGGGCGGTCCGCGAACGCCGTCCGGCGAAAGGACTTACCCGCGACCGGGTGTATGACAAGCCATGTACGAGCGCATCCTCCTGCCCGTCGACGAGAGCACGTCGTCGAGCGCGGTCCTCCACCACGCCAGCGAACTCGCCCACTGGGACGACGCGGAGATACGGCTACTCTTCGTCGCCGACACGACCCGCGACAGCGTCACCGTCGTCGAGAACGACGTGGTCGACGCGCTCGAACGCGAGGGCGAGAGCGTCGTCGAGGAGGCGGCGGAGACGCTCCAGAACCTCGGCGTCGATTACTCGACGGACGTGGTGCAGGGCAACCCCGCACCGACCATCGTCGAGTACGCCGAGGAGTACGACTACGACCTCGTCGTGATGCCGACCCACGGGCGGGAGGGTATCTCGCGACAGCTTCGCGGGAGCGTCACGGAGAAGGTCGTCCGCCTGTCGGACCGGCCGGTGCTCACCGCCCGCATGAAGCCCGACGAGGAGCTGACGTTCCCCTACGAGCGCATCCTCATCCCGACCGACGGGAGTCGCTCGACGAAGCGGGCGACGAGCCACGGCCTCGCGCTCGCCGCCGAACTCGACGCGGCGGTCCACGTCCTCTCGGTGGTCGACGACTCCGCGCTCGGGTTCGACGTGCGGTCGATGCTCTCCGGCGAGGAGAGCGAGCGCGGCGCGAACGAGGCGATTTCGAAGGTCGTCGAGGAGGCGAACGAACACGGCGTCACGAAGCTCGCGGAAACCATCGAACACGGCTCGCCGAGCGAGGCGATTCGGGAGTACGTCGAAGGTAACGACATCCACGCCGTCGTCATGGGGACGACCGGGCGGAGCGGCGTCGACCGAATTCTCCTCGGGAGCGTCGCCGAGGAGACGGTTCGGAGCGCCCCGGTTCCCGTCATCACGGTGTCGCCCGACGAGGAGTGACCCGCGCGGGCCGCGGACGCCGGGTCGTCCGCCTCGGGATACAGCTATTACCCGCGGGCGACGTATCGGCGTAGTAGCCGTGGTCGAACAGGACCGTCTCGGACGCCCGTCCAGCCCTGACAGCCGGAGGTCTCGATAGCGATGCTTCGCGCCACCATCCTCCTCGAACTGAACGAGGATTACGTGCTGTCGCACGTGAGCGACCTCGTCGACGGGCCGGTCGTCGTGACGAACTGCGAGGTGCTCGGCGAGACGGACATCCGCTTCGTCGTCGACGCCGGGGAGCACCGCGACGAGATGGCCGAGCGACTCGCCGCCAGCGAGGTCGTCAGCGACCTCGAACTCGTCGGCGACGACCAACTGCTCATCACGAAGCGGTCGTCCGGCGCGCTCCCCGTCATCCGCGAGAACCACGGGATGCTCCAGCGGATGAGCCAGTTCTACGGGCGCTCGCGCGTCTTCGACGTGGTCGTGTTCCGCCGGGCCGACCTCAAGGCTATCATCTCGGGCCTCCGGTCGCTCGGCACCGTCGAACTCCGGCGGCTGAAACCCTTCGTCGGCCCCTCCACGCGGCTCTCGAAGCGGCAGGCCGAGGTCGTCGGCTACGCGCTCGAACGCGGCTACTACGACTGGCCGCGGGGCGTCACCGTCGAGGAAATCGCGGCGGCGTTCGAGGTGAGCAGGCCGACCGTGTTGGAACACCTCCGCCGGGCCGAAAAGAAACTCCTCAGCGACGCGCTCGCCGACGCGACGACGCCCGCGAACCCCGACAGCACCTGACCGCGGCCGAGTCCGACTGCCTCCGGCGCACGCTGCGCTCCGAATTTTAAGCGCCTAGTACACCTGAAACACGTCACCATATCTTCGGAAACTAATATAAAGAGCCAACAGGGGTAGGCACTACTCCCGTGCCCTCTTCCGGTGTACGTATTGTTTGCAATTACCATGATAGATGGGAATCAATCACGCGGTGGCGATGGGCGGAAAACGCGCGGGTCGTCGCGCCGGACGTTCCTCGCGGCGGTCGGGAGCGCGGCGGCGGTGACGACGGCTGGCTGTCTGGGCGGCGGCGGTGGCGGCGGTTCCAACGAGCCGATTCGATACCTCTCGGACCGGGGCGACTCGAAGGACGTGATGGACGAAATCATCGCCGAGTTCGAGGAGGAGACCGACCACACGGTCGAGATGATTTACACGGCGAAGGGGACATCCTCGGACGCCGAGATGCAGAAGATGGTCGCGGCGGGTAACCCGCCGGACCTGCTTTTCGACACCTCGACGGACGCGTATCGACTCCAGCGCGACGGCGTCCTCGCGCCGGTCACGGGGGCCGTCCAAGATAACGACCTCCCTGACCCGGTCACCGTCGGTGGCGAGTCGTACTTCGCGGCCGCGATGGTCGAACCGCTCATGGGCTGGTACCGAAACGACGTGTACTCGGAGATGCCCGCGTCGTGGAGCGAGTGGGTCGAGGCCGCCGGCGAGGTGTCGGCCAACGAGTCGATGGAGGGTTACGTCGTCCAGTCGGGCCAGACGAACAACGCCGACACCCAGATGACGCAGTACCTCTGGCAGAACGACGTGGAGATTTACGGCGGTCCCTCCGACGGCATCGAGATCAGACTCGACGACGACGACAACCGACAGGCGGCCGTCGAGACGTTCGAGTGGGTCCAGTCGATGGCCGAACACTCGCCGAACGGCTCGGGGTGGGCGTGGGGCGACGCCATCGGCGCGCTCCAACAGGAGAACGCCGCGGCCATCGCCAGCGTCGGCGGCCTCCCCATCCTCACGATTCAGGCCAACCGGCCCGACCTCGTCGAGAACCTCAGTCCGATGCCGTTCCCCGTGCCGAGCGGGGCGGCGCAGGACAAGTGGTGGGCGTACATGGAGGGCCACCTCGTCCGCAACGACGGCCAGAACACCGAAGGTGCGCAGGCGTTCGTGGACTTCTTCACGAGTTCGTCGCGCTTCTTCGACTTCGTGCTCTCCGCGCCGCTGTTCCAGTTCCCGCCGACGCGGGAACAACTCGACGCGCCCGAGGTGACCGAAAACGAGGTCATCCAACAGCATCCCGACGTGATGAATCTCGTCCGCGACAACTGGGACGCCTTCACGAGCGTCCTCGCGACGGGCGACGACGGCGCGCCGAACATCGTCGCGGCCGACGCGTACAGCGAACAGCTCTTCGGACAGGCCGCGGACCAGCTTCTCGTCGGCGGGCTCACGCCCGACGAGACGGTCGACTGGCTGGCCGAGCAACTCCGCGGGTTGCAATGAGTACGGCCCTCAAATCGCGGTTGGCGGCCGCCGGGTCGGCCCTCCGGGAGCGCGACGTGGACGGCACGACGCTCCTGTTGGCGGCGTGTTTCGTGCCGATGCTCGCGTTTTTCGTCGTAGTCTGGGTCATCCCCATCGTCTACGCGCTCGGGATGAGCCTGTTCGCGTCGCCGGTGCGGAGCCCCGAGTTCGTCGGCCTCGGCAACTACGCCGAACTCCTCGGTAACGGCGCGTTCTGGGGCTTCCTCTGGAACAGCGTCGTCTACGCGGTGGCGACGACGGGGCTGAGCCTCGTCATCGGGCTGGGGCTCGCGCTCGTCATCAATCAGCGCATCCGCGGCGGCGACGCCCTGCGGACGCTGATGATTTTCCCGTACCTCCTGCCGACGCTCGTTGTCATCTTCATGTGGAAGTTCATCCTCGACCCCAACATCGGGATTCTGAACCAGTTCCTCGTCGATGCCGGGCTCATCGACAAACCCATCGCGTTCTTCTCGACCCTGGAGTTCGCCATGCCGGCGGTCGTCGTCACGAGCGTCTGGAAGTTCGCCAGCTTCGCCTTCTTCATCCTGCTCGCGCGCTTGCAGGCCATCGACCCCGACCTCTACGAGCGGGCGCGGGTCGAGGGCGCGACGACGTGGCAGGCGTTCCGCGACATCACCTTCCCGCACCTCCGCGGCGCGATTCTCATCATCCTCCTCGTCAGGGGCATCTGGATGTTCAACAAGTTCGACATCATCTACCTCTCGACCCGCGGCGGCCCGCTCCAGCAGACGACGACGCTCCCGATTCGCGTCTACCAACTCGCGTTCAGCGAGGTGAACTTCGGTATGGCGACGGCGCTCGCCGGCGTCATGTTCTTCCTCCTCGCCGGCGTCGCGGTGGTCTACTTCCGGGCGTTCGCCCCCGAACAGGAGGTGGCGTGAGATGGCGACGTCCTCCGGTCGCGGCCTCGTCTCCCACGACACCCAGAAACGCCTCCAGCGAATCGCCGTCTACCTGACGGCGCTTCTCATCTCGGTGTTCACCATCATCCCGGTGTACGTGATGGTGGTCATCGCCATCCAGTCGCCGGCGACGACGTTCGCCGGCGGGCGGGTGAACCTGCTGCCCACCGAGCCGTCGCTCCGGAACTTCCTCGTCCTCCTCGGGTCGACCGACACGGTCCGGTACTTCATCAACAGCCTCGTGGTCACCCTCGGGTCGACCGTCCTCTCGACGACCATCGCGGTCGCGGCGGGCTACGGCCTGACGCGCTTCGACTTCACCGGGAAGTCGCTGGCGGCGCGGGCGGTGCTGTTCTCGTACATGTTCAGCCCCATCGTCCTCGCCATCCCGCTGTACGTCGTCTTCTCGACGCTCGGCCTGCTCAACAGCCACTTCGCGCTCACCCTCGCGCTGACGGCCATCTCCGCGCCGTTCTGCATCTGGCTGATGTGGCAGTACTTCCAGACCGTCCCCATCGCGCTCGAAGAGTCCGCGTGGGTCCGCGGCGCGAGCCGCTGGCGCACCGTCAGAGACGTGGTCCTGCCGGTCGCCCGCCCCGGCTACATCTCCGCGGCCATCTTCGCGTTCGCCGTCGCGTGGAACGACTTCACCATGGCGCGCGTCGTGATGAGCCGCGACGAGATGTACACCATCACCGTCGGCGCGTCGCTGTTCTTGGACCGCGTCAGCATCGGCTGGGGCGAGACGATGGCCGTCTCGCTTCTCATCTCGATTCCGCCGTTCCTCATCGCACTGTTCCTGCAACGATACCTCCTCCAGGGCTTCAGCGTTGGAGGCCTCGAATAATGGCAACTAGCATCCACCTCGACACCGTCAGAAAGGAGTTTCGCACCCTCGGAAACACGCACGTCGCCGTCGACGACCTCAGCCTCGACATCCCCGAAGGCTCGTTTACGACCTTCGTCGGCCCCTCGGGCTGCGGGAAGACGACGACTCTGCGCATGTTGGCCGGGCTGGAGACGCCCACCTCGGGCACCGTCTCGTTCGGTGACGAGGACGTGACCGACCTCCCGCCGCAGGAGCGAAACGTCTCGATGGTGTTCCAGTCCATCGCGCTCTACCCGCACATGTCGGTCCGCGAGAACATCGGCTACGGCCTGAAGATTCACGGCGTTCCGAAGGCGGAACGCGACGAGCGCATCGACGAGGCCGCCGAAGTCCTCCAAATCGAGGCGCAGTTGGAGAAGATGCCCGCCGAACTCTCCGGCGGCCAACAACAGCGCGTCGCCCTCGGCGGCGCGTTCGTGCAGGACCCCGACGTGCTGCTTCTGGACGAGCCGATGTCCGACCTCGACGCGAAGCTCAAATCCGACCTCCGCGTCGAGATTCAGCGACTCCACCAGGAGCTCGACACGACGGTCGTCTACGTCACCCACGACCAGACCGAGGCGATGACGATGAGCGACCAGGTGGTCCTCCTGCGCGACGGCGAACTCGCGCAGGTCGACCCGCCGAAACGGCTGTTCGACTACCCGAACTCGGAGTACGTCGCGCAGTTCATCGGCATGCCCTCGACCAACGTCGTCGACTGCGCGGTCGAGGCCGGAGACGGCGGAACCGCGCTCGTTGGCCCCGGGTTCGAGCTTTCGCTTCCGGCCGGCGTCGACGCCCCGACCGCCGGCCGCGTCAGGCTCGGCATCAGGCCGCAGTACCTCGACGTGGGCTCCGCCGGGGCGTGTCGGCTCTCGGTCGACGTGGAGGTCGTCGAGACGCTCGGGACCGAATCCGTGGTCCACGGCCGCCTCGAAGACGGCACCCCCTTCGACGTGGTGAGCGACGCCGTTGACGACGCGGTGGCGGGCGACCGACTCGACGTGTCGTTCGACCTCGAAGACGCGTTCGTCTTCGGTGAGGACGGCGAGACCATACTTTTCGGCTCCGAACGCGCCAGTGAGCGCTCGTCGTCGCCGGCGGGCGCGGGGGGCGTCACTCCATGAGCGGCGACAGCGCCGAGCGCGCCAATAGCGCCGAAAGCACCGAAACTGCCGCGGACGCGACCGGCTCTGCGACCGCATCGGCGTCGTCCGGCCTCCCGCTCGACGGCGTGCGCGTCCTCGAACTCGGCCACATCATCGCCGGGCCGTTCTGCTCGATGCTCCTCGCCGACCTCGGCGCGGACGTCATCAAGGTCGAACACCCGGAGGGCGGCGACCTCATCCGCGGGTCGTCGCCGGTCGGAAACAGCTCGTTCAACTACGTCAACCGGGACAAGCGGAGCCTCACGCTCGACCTCAAGTCCGACGCGGCGCTCGACGCGTTCTTCGACCTGCTCGACGAGACCGACGTGGTCGTCGAGAACTACGCGCCGGGGACCGCCGAGCGACTCGGCATCGGCTACGAGCAGTTGCGAGAGACGCATCCGGACCTCGTCTACTGCTCCATCAAGGGGTTCAACCCCGGTCCCTACGAGTCGTACCCCGCGCTCGACCCCATCGCCGAGGCGCTGTCCGGGCTGATGAGCGTCACCGGCCACGAGGGGATGCCCCCGGTCCGGTCGGGCACGAGCATCGCAGACATGGCCGCGTCGTTCTACGGCGCGATAGCGGTCCTCGGGGCGCTCTACCGCCGCGACCGGACCGGCGAGGGGTCGAAGGTGACCGCGCCGCTGTTCGAGTCCACCGTCTCGATGATGGGCTACTGGCTCGCGTACACCGAGGCGTACGACGACGTGCCGGGGCCGATGGGCGCGTCGCACCCCAACTGGGCACCCTACGACGTGTTCGAGACGGCCGACGACGAGTGGGTGTTCATCGGCCCCTCCGGCGAGCGCCAGTGGACGGCGCTCTGCGAGGCGCTCGGCCTCGACCTCCACGAGGACGACCGGTTCGACACGCTCCCGGACCGCCGGGAGAACCTCGACGAACTCATGGACCTGCTCCGCGCCGAGTGCGAGACGCTCCCCGCCGCCGACCTCGTCGCCGGACTGCGCGAGGTCGGCGTCCCCGTCGCCAAGGTGAACTCAATGGACGAGGTCGCGGCGGACCCTCACTTGCGGGCGACCGACTTCTTCACCGAGGTCGAGACCGCCGAGGGAACCTCGCGGTCGGTCAGCGTCCCGCGGTTCCCCGTCGTCGCAAGCGGCTTCGACCGCCCCGACTCGACCGACCCACCGAAGCTCGGCGAGCACACCGAGGCCATCCTCTCGTCGCTCGGCTACGACGACGCCGACATCGACGCGCTCCGGCGCGCGGGAGGGGTCTGAATGGCCGCCGCGGAGCCGGTCCTCCTCGACGTGACCTGCCGCGAGGGCGAACAGCGCCCCGGCGCGTCCTACACGACGGGACAGAAAGTCGCGGCCGTGCGCGCCCTCGACGACCTCGGCGTCGATTACGTGCAGGTCGGCTTCCCCATTGCGGGCGCGCAGACCGGCGAGGTCTGCGACGCGGTCGACGTGGAGACGAAACTGACGGGCATCGCCCGCGCCGTCCCGAAAGACGTCGAGGCCGCGGTCGACGCCGGCGTCGACGTCATCGACGTGTTCGCGCCGACCAGCGAGCGACAGCGGACCGAACTGCTCGGAAAGAGCGAAGACGAACTGCGCTCGCTCGTCGGCGAGACGATTGACGCCGCGACCGAGACCGGGCTGGAGGTCCACTTCACCGCGATGGACGGCTTCCGGACGGACCCCGCGTTCCTCGACGGCCTGTTCGACTCGATAGACGCGACGTACCTCACTATCGCGGACACCGTGGGCTCGAAGACGCCGTTCGAGGTCTCGTCGTTCCTCCACGACCTCGACACCGACCCGACCCGCCTCGGCGTTCACTTCCACGACGACCTCGGCGTCGCCACGGCCAACGCGCTCACGGCGGTCGCCCACGACGTGCAGAAGGTGGACGTGTCGGTCGCCGGCATCGGTGAGCGCGCCGGCAACGTCCCCGTCGAGGAGTTCGTCGTCGCGGCCGAGACGAGCCGCGCCGTGAACCCCCCCGTGCTCGACCCCTCGACGCTCATCCCCCGGGCGAACGACGTGCTGACGGCGCTCGACGAGTCGGTGCCGGCGGAGAAATCGGTGCTCGGCGCGGACGTGTTCTCTCACGAGTCCGGACTTCACACCGCGGCGATGCTCGACGACCCGGCGACGTTCGAGCCGTTCGACCCGGCCGTCTTCGGCGGGTCGCGGACGCTCTACTTCGGCCCGCAGAGCGGGACCGGCGCGGCACGGCGGCTCTTGGAGCGCGCCGGCGACGACGACCCCGACGCATCGCGGGTCGCGGCGCTCGTCGAGACGCTGCGGGCGCTGGACGACCCGGTGCCGACCGACGAGGCGCTGGATATCGCCCGGCGGCTCTGAGACGGCGCTACGTCGGCCCCGCCGACGCTCTCAGTACTCGGTCCCTTTTCTCGCGCGCTGGCCGGCGTCGATGGGGTGTTTCTCCTTTCGGACGTTGGTCACGAGGTCCGCGGCGTCGGAGAGGTAGGTCGGCTCCTCGTGGCTTCCGGTCAACACGAGTTCGAGGTTCTCGGGCTTGCGCTCCACGAGGTCGAGCACGTCGGCCTCGTCGAGCAGTCCCATCGCCACGGCGTAGAGGAGTTCGTCGATGATGAGGAAGTGGACGCCATCCTCGGGCGGGCCGTCGAGGGCGAGCGGTTTCGAGAGGTCGGCGTCGGCCGCGGCGTCGACGAGTTCGCGCGCCCGGTCGAGGCCGGCGGCGACCTGCGCCTCGTGGTCGGCGTCGTCGCTCCCGTCGGCCATGCCGGCCCAGCCGTAGTGGCCGAGGTTCTCGAAGGTAAAGCCGGGCATCGCGCCGATGGCGTTGTACTCCCCGCGGACGGCCTCGACGGAGTCCGCGCCGCCCTTCAGGAACTGGAGCATGTGGACGCGGTAGCCGTGGCCGGCGGCGCGAAAGCCCATCCCCATCGCGGCCGTAGTCTTGCCCTTGCCGTCGCCCCACCACACCTGCACGAGGCCGAAGTCGTCGGGCGCGGCGGGTTCGATGGCGGCCGCCTCGGGGCGGACGCCGCGGCCGGGCGTGTTCGCCCGGACCGCGTCAGGGGTGGTCTCGTCGCCTGTCTCGGGGGTTCCGTCGGGTGCGTCTGTCATTGTGATGGGTTCGAAGTCGGTGTCGTAGTCGGTCGTCGGTCGGTGCTTGTCGCGGCGTCGTATATCGGGGTTCGCCGCGCTCAGTCCGTCAGCCGCGAGACGAAGCGGTCGAACGCCCCGCTTTCTGGGTGAACGTGCGCGTAGGTGCCGAGGGTTCGGTACTCGGTGAGTCCCTCGCGGCCGTCGATGCCGGTCCCGCGCTCCACGTCGAAGGCGAACCGGGCGTCCGTCGCCGGGTCCGCCGAGGAGTAGTGGAACTCGTGGCCGCGGAGCGTCTCGCCCGCGTCGGCGGTCAGCGTCCCGTCGGTCGCGCGGAGTTCCACGTGGTCGAGCGCCTGATACCGGTCTTGCATCGTCACGTCCGCGGGGAGGATGCCGGCCATCTCGTGGGTGTCGCCGTCGGTCGTCGTCAGCGACTCGGAAAGCGCCATCAGCCCGCCGCACTCGCCGAACACCGGCAGGCCGTCGGCGGCGCGGTCGGAAAGCGCCGGAAGCGTCGGCGACGACGCGAGTTCCGCGGCGAACCGCTCGGGGTAGCCGCCGGGGAGGTAGACGCCGTCGCAGTCGGGGAGGTCGTCGCCGGCGACCGGCGAGAAGTACGAGACTGCGCCGAGCGAGTCCAGTCTGTCGAGGGTCGAGGGGTAGACGAAGCAGAACGCCTCGTCGCGGGCGACGGCGACCGTCGGGCCGTCGGAATCCGTCGCTTGGGCCGCCTCGGCCCGAACGCCAACTTCGAACTCCTCGGTGTCCCAGCCGGGTTCCCGCGCCACTTCAGCGAGCGCGTCGGCGCGAATCCCGTCGGCCGCGGCGTCGAGCGCCGCGTCGGACAGCGGGGCCTCGTCGCCGAGGTGGAGGCCGAGGTGGCGCTCCGGAATTTCGAGGTCGTCGCTCGGCGGGATGCGACCGAGATACGGCAGTTCCTCGGGGAGCGCGTCGCGGATGCCCTCGGCGTGGCGGCCGCCGTGGGCGCGGGAGGCGACGACGCCGGCCACGTCGGCGTCGATGTCCATGCGGTCCGCGTAGGTTCGGAAGCCGTAGGCGGTCGCCGCGACGCTCTGCATCCCGGCTCTCGCGTCCGCGACGAGGACGACGGGGAGGTCGAGGAGGGCGGCGACGCGCGCGGTCGAGGTGTCGCCGTCGTACAGGCCCATCATGCCCTCGACGACGCAGATGTCGCCCTCGCCGCGGGCGTAGGTCCGGCGCATGCCGGCTTCGCCTTCGAGCCACGGGTCGAGACTCCGCGAGGGCTTGCCGACGACGGCGGCGTGGTGCGAGGGGTCGATGAAGTCGGGGCCGGCCTTGGCCGGTTGGACCGCGTAGCCCTCGCGTTCGAGCGCGCGGCACACCGCGAGCGTCGTGACCGTCTTCCCGACGCCGGAGGCCGTACCGGCGACGACGACGCCTCTCATCTGGTCACCGCGGTCCGGGTCGCGGACGGGACTTCCGGCGGGTCGCTCGCGAGTCGAGACGGACGTTCGGCAGTCATATCTCCAAGTGGAATTTCAGTAGTCAAAGTTGTGTTGGGTCGAGCCGGGTCGGGTCGCCGCCGACGGCGCGGGTCGCCGGCTCGCGTTCGCCTCAGTTCCAGAGGTCGTACATATCGTCTTCGACGCCGTCGGCGTAGTGCGTCCCGTCGTAGACGACGCCCGCGGCCGGCGCGGTCGAGTCCGCGCCCGCGTTCGAACCCGCGCCGTCGCCCGCCGATTCGACGGTTCCGACCACCGTCGCCTCGATACCCTCGCGTTCGAGCGCGGCGAGCGCGTCGTCGGCCTCGTCTTCGGGAACCGCCGCGAGGAGCGCGCCGGAGCCGAGAGTCCGCATCGGGTCGACGCCCATCGCATCGCAGAGCGCCCGCGTCTCGGGGCGGACGGCCACGTCGTCTGCGGCGACCTCGATTCGGACGCCGGAGGCGCAGGCGAGTTCGACCAGTCCGTTGAGGACGCCGCCCTCGGTCGGGTCGTGCATCGCGGTCGCGGCGGACGCGAGCACCGCCGACTCGGGGAGGACGCTGATGTCGTCGAAGAAGCCCGCGGCGCGGTCGATGGCCGCGCCGTCGACACCGGCGGCATCGAGGTCGACGCGGAAGTCGGTGGCGAGGACGGCCGTACCCTCGATTCCGGCCCCCTTGGTGAGAATCACCGCGTCGCCGGGCTCCGCGCCGCTCGTCGGGACGTAGCGGTCGGTCGGCCCCATGCAGGTGAGCGAGAGGAGCGGCCGCGAGAGGCCGGAAACCGTCTCGGTGTGGCCGCCGACGATGCTGATGCCGAGTCGCCGGGCCTCCGCGTCGAGTTGGGCGGTGATGTCGTCGAGGAGGTCCACGTCCGGTTCGGGAAGGAGGACGGTGCTCACGAGCCACTCGGGGACGCCCCCGCAGGCGGCCACGTCGTTGCTGGCGATGGCGACGCCGAGCGTGCCGATGCGCTCGGCGGCGAGCGAGATGGGGTCGGTGCTGACGACCATCGTCCCCTCGCCGGTGGCGACGGCGGCGGCGTCCTCGCCGTAGCCGGCCCCGACGAGCAGGTCGTCGTTGGGGGTCCCCGTCCGCGAGAAGACGTAGCGGTCGAGGTCCGCAGGTGAGAGTTTGCCCATACACGTGGCTGACGGCGAGGGCGCTTTTGTGCCTTCCCGTCCGCCGCCGGCGCGGGCGGTCGCGTTCGCCGGCCGCCGGTCGGGTATCGCTGCCGACGCGGTCGGACGCTCGCCGCGGATGCCGTACTGCTAAGACGCTCTGTCCGTAACGGGGAGTCATGCTGATGACACCCGGTCCCACGGCCGTCCCGCCGCGGGTCCGCGACCGGATGAGCGAGCCGATGCCGAACCCCGACATCGAGCAGTCGTTCTTCGACACCTACGACGGCGTCTGCGAGAAACTCGGGCGCGTCTACGACACCGACGACGACGTGGTCGTCATGGGCGGCGAGGGCATCCTCGGCCTCGAAGCCGCCATCGCCTCGACGGTCGCCCCCGGCGACGACGCACTCTGCGTTTCGAACGGCCTCTACGGCGACGGCTTCGCTGACTTCGTCGAGGGCTACGGCGGCGACCCGACGGTCGTCGGTGCCGACTACACCGACTCGCTCGACCTCGCTGGCGTCGAAGCCGCGCTCGACGAGGGCGAGTTCGAGGTCGCCACGCTGGTCCACTGCGAGACGCCGACGGGCACGCTCAACGACATCGCGCCGGTGCTCGAACTGCTCTCAGACCACGGCGTGTTGACCATCGTCGACGCCGTCTCCTCGCTCGGCGGCACGCCCGTCCCGAGCGAACACATCGACATCAACCTCGGCGCGTCCCAGAAGGCGTTCAGTTCGCCGCCGGGCCTCACCACGGCCGCCGTCAGCGACCGCGCGTGGGAGGTCGTCGAGGAGCGCGACCCCGACTCCCTCTACACGAACCTCCTCCCGTGGCGCGACACGAGCGAGGGCTTCCCGTACACCCACCTCGGCGCGAACGTCGCCGCCCTCGACGAGTCGCTGTCGATGCTCCTCGAAGAGGGGCTCGACGCCGTCTACGAGCGCCACGAGGAGGCCGCCGCCCACTGCCGCGAGCGCGGGGCCGACCTCGGACTCGACCTCTACGCCGACGCCGAGCGCAGTTCTCCGACGGTGACGGCGTTCCACCTCCCCGGCGAGGCGAAACGCGTCCAAGCCGAACTCGAATCGGAACACGACATCGTCCTCGCGACCGGGCTCGCCGGCCTCGCAGACGATATCCTCCGGGTCGGTCACATGGGCTACAACGCCGACGTTGAGAAAGTCGACCGCGTGATGGACGCGCTCTCGTCCGTCGTCTGAAACCGGCGACCCGTCAGCGACCGGCGACCTGTCTGCGCCCGACCGCCGTCCGGCTGTCAACGTTTTTCCCCGATGCCGACGACAGTCCCGATGAGAACGACCGTGACCGAAACGAGCGATTCGACGGGACGGCGGCGACCGGACGACGGAATCAGATACGCAATCGTCGTCGTGTTTCTGACCGGGCTCCGCCGCCGCAACCCCGCGGCGATGGTGAACGCCGCGTTCGCGCTCGCTGGCACGTACCTCCCCGACGCCTTCGAGCGACTGGTCGGCGTCGAGTTTCGCCCGTGGCAGCGCGTCTACGTCGAGTCGGCCATGCTGACCCACTCGGTCGGGATGCTCGGTCCTTACGACGACGTGTGGTGGTGGGACCATCTCACTCACACCCACTCCGCGACGATTCTCGGCGGGGTCGTCCACGTGCTGTCGCGTCGCCGCGGCCGCGACCCCGCGACCCGCGTGCTCGCGGTTGTCGTCTGCGCCGGCGTGCTCTGGGAACTCGCGGAGTACGCCATCCACCGCGGGGCCGACGCGCTCGGTATCGACCCCGTGCTCGTCTCCTACGGCCGAACCGACACCGCGCTCGACCTCCTGTTTAACCTCGTCGGCGCGGCGCTCGTCGTCCTGTTCGGTGACCGCGTCCTGACGAATCTCGTCCCGCCGAGAGAGGAATAAGCGGTCCGCCCGTCAACTCATGTTTGCCATCGAGCCTGTCGAGTACGGTCAGCTTGGCGGACTGTCAAATACCCTGTGACGAGTTACCGACGAGCACCCGAACGCTCAGATATCGCCATCTACGGTGAGTCCCCCGAATCTGCCGACGCCCGTCGGTCCTTCCCCGTCGCGTACGTCAGGCGCTCTGGGAGTGTTCCGCGGACTCGCTTTCGCTCCCGTTCTCGCGGGTCGGTCGCTCGTCCATGTTGTGCGTACGGACCGCGGTCCGGAGACCGACCTCAGCGACGTTGCCGACGTGTTCGGCCGTCCGTTCGAGCGCGTGGAGCGCGTGGGCGAGTCGGTAGTCAACGTCGACGTCCGGGTCCGCCTCCTCGAACAGCCGTCGCTCGACCTTTCCGACGCCCTCGCGGACCCGGTCTCGGACGGTCAGCGCTTCCCGTGCCGCGTCGGGGTCGTCGCCGTCGAGCGCGACTTGCACCGCGTCGTCGAGCGCCTCGGGGACGACCTCGACGAGTTCGGACACCTCGTCGGCGACCGCGGGGGGCAGCGGGTCAGGGACCGCCGACGCGACGGCGGCGATTCGCTCGGCCTGGTCGGCCACGCGCTCTAACTCGCGGGCCGCGGTGTGGAGGCGGAACAGCTCCGGGCGCGTCTCGCCGAGGGCGTCCACCTCGTCGAGGCGGTCGAGCCCGCGGGTGAAGTGCCGGTCGACCATCGCAAAGAGGCGGTCGGCGCGGTCGTCGCGCTCCGCGAACCCGTCGAGGGGGGCGGCCCCGGTGAGCGCGGCGGTCGCGTCGCGGTGCATCGAGACGGCGACGAACTGGAGTTGTCGGACCGACTGGCGGATGGAGACCTCGTTCGCGTCGAGGACGTTCCGCACCGTGACGGACGTGTCCGACTCCTCCGTGATGGTCACGCCGACGAGGTTGCGGGCGACCCGTCTGACGGCCTGTCGCTGCGCGGCGTCGAACGTCCCGTCCGCCTCGACGACGACCTGTTTCGACCCGGCGGCGTAGGCCGCCCGGAGCGTCTGTTCGAGGCCGTCACCGGCGGAATCGTCTCCGCCGTCCCCACCGTCCCCGTCACCGCCGCCGACGGTCACCGTGAACTGCATCGACGCGTCGTCCTCGCACTCGGGTGCCTGTATGACGAGCATCCCGTCGAGGTGCGTGTGGAGGTTGACGACGGTGCCGGCGGTGATGCCCTCGCCGTCCGCCCACTCTCGGGGGAGCGAGACGGTGAACGTCCCGTTGCTGACCTGCTGTATCTTGCGTGTCTCCATTGTGTTGGCGTGTCTGAAATCGTGTTGTCTGCTTGCCAGTTCCGCGGTGACGCCGCCCCCGCCTCGGCGGGTGATTCGACTGACGAAACGCGAGCGTCGCCGCCGACTGTCCGGCTTCGACGGCCGCAGGTCGTCGAGAACCGTCGTCACGTCGGGACGTCGAAGTCGGCGTCGTCAGCGCGGGGACGCTCGGCATGGGTCGGCGTCGGCTCGGGTCGGGGTCGAGTCCGACCGTTACCCGAACTTACCGCTGATGTAGTCCTCGACGCGCTGGCTCTGTGGGTCCTCGAACACCTGGTCGGTGTCGCCGTACTCGACGAGTTCGCCGCCGGTGAGGAAGACAGCGGTCTGATCCGAGATGCGCGCCGCCTGCTGCATGTTGTGGGTGACGATGACGACCGTGTACTCCTCCGCAAGGTCGTGGACGAGGTCCTCGATTTTCGAGGTCGCGATGGGGTCGAGCGCCGACGCGGGCTCGTCCATGAGGAGCACCTCGGGGTCGGTCGCCAGCGCGCGGGCGATGCAGAGCCGCTGTTGCTGGCCGCCGGAGAGCCCGAGCGCGTTGTCGTCGAGGCGGTCGTTCACTTCGTCCCACAGCGCCGCCTGCCGCAGGGAGCGTTCGACGAGTTCGTCGACCGCGTCGTCGTCGCTCCGGCCGAGCAGGTTGGCGAGCAGACCGGTGTCGAGGTCGCCGTGCTTCCGCGGCCCGTAGGAGATGTTGTCCGCGATGCTCTTCGGGAACGGGTTCGGTGACTGGAACACCATGCCGACGCGCTTGCGCAGTTCCACGAGGTTGACGCCCTCCTGGTAGATTTCCTCGCCTTCGAGCCGGACCGAGCCGTCGATGCGCGCGGCCTTGATGCGGTCGTTCATCCGGTTGAGACACCGCAGGAACGTCGATTTCCCGCAGCCAGAGGGGCCGATGAGCGCCGTGACGCTGTTTTCGGGAATCTCCATGGAGACGCCCTTCAGCGCGTGGTCGTCGCCGTAGTAGACGTCGAGGTCGGAGACCGAGAGCTTCGCGTCGCCCTCGAACTCGTGTTCGACCCACTCCTCGCGGGTCCGCTCGCGCGTCTCGCCGCTCGTGACTTCGAGCGGCTGGTCGGTGCCGGGGCTCGCGCTCGCGCCGCCGGCGAGTTCGCTGTCCGTCGTCGTCTGTCCGTCGGTCGTCGTCTGTCCGTCGGTCGTCGTCTGTCCGTCGGTCGTCGTCTGTCCGTCGGTCGTCGTCTGTCCGTCGTCCGCCGTCTGTCTGGTTTCACTCATGGTTACTCGTGCTGAAGTTTACTCCGGAAGTAGTACCGCGTCGCGATGCCGACCGCGTAGAAGCCTAAGACGACCACGAGCAGGATGAGCGCCGTCGCCCACCGGAACTCGTCGATGGCGCTGATGTTCGACGACTCCCCGACGCCCGCGGTGATAAGCGAGTAGAGCTGATACGGCAGCGCCGAGGTCGCCCGCATCAGTTCGGGATTGGTCACGAACGGCGGCGAAAGCGAGAACTGGAAGCCGCCGACCACGTCGACCGTCTGACTCCCCGGCGGGGCGACGCTCCCCGACATCGTCAGGAGAATCGGCGCGGTCTCGCCGGCGATGCGACCGACCCCGAGGATGATACCCGTGACGATGCCCGGGAGCGCCGCCGGGAGGACGATGCTCCGAACGGTCTGCCACTTCGTGACGCCGAGGGCCGCGCTCGCGTCGCGGTACTCGTCGGGGACCGCCAGCATCGACTCCCGGCTCGTGATGACGACGAGCGGGAGGAGCATGAAGCCGAGCGTGAGCATCCCCGCCAGCAGCGACTTCCGGTTGCCGAGCCGCGGGACGAGGAACGCCAGTCCGAACAGCCCGAAGACGATGCTGGGCGTGCTCCACAGACCGTTGGTCGCGATTTCGACGACCTGCGTGAAGCGCCCGCGGTCGGCGTACTCGGTGATGAAGACGGCCGCGCCGACGCCCAGCGGGACGGCGAACAGCACCGCCCCGACGACGAGCCAAATCGTGCCCGCGATGGCCGGAAGGACCCCGTTCACGTCGTTGAGGAGTGCGACGCCGTTCATCACGAACGGCCACGAGAGGGGCAGCGAGAACGTCACGCCGCCGAGCGTCACTTCGGGGCCCGCACCCGCGCCGAGCGCGAGGCCCTTGAACAGCCCCGGCAGGCCCTTCAGGACGGTGAACGCGACGAGGAGGAACAGCAGCGCGATGATGGAGATGGCGTTCAGGTAGACGAGGACGTACGCGCCGACGTGGCGGCCGCGCGCGCCGAACCCGCCGTAGGCCTTCGCGGCGGCCCAGCCGACGAGCAGGGAACAGAACGCCGTCAGGACCGGAATCGTGAACTCGGCGTTGAACGACGCCTGCTGTTCCCACCCGAGGTCCCAGACCCACGACGGGCCGATGACGCCGGTGAGGAAGACGACGCCGGCGAACGCGGCGAGCGCGCCGGCGGGGAGCGTCGAACCGATGTCCTCGCGGGGGAGTGCGCTCGCCGCGAACGCGACCCCGCCGGTGACGAGCGACGCGACGACCCACCCGACCGTCCCGAGGCCGAGCGTCTGCGAGGCGACGAGCCCGCCGACGACGAGCCAGATGAGCGCGAACGCCACCGAGGCGACCAGTCCGGCGGTCGGTCTGGGGTTGGTGGCGACGTAGCCGAGTCGGGAGCCGACGCCGAAGCCGACGACGGCGAGTCCGAGGAGGACCAACAGCCCGCCGAGGAGCGCGACCACCGGCACGCCCGCGACGGGGTCGGTGATGGTCACGAGTTCGAACGCCGACGCGAGCGAGAGGGCGAACAGCACCGCCGCCAGTCCCACCGCGCCGGCGGCGACCGCCTCGGTCTCGGAGGTGTCCTCGCTGACGAGCGCGGTGTCGGTCGCACTCGCCATCAGTCGGCACCTCCGAGCTTCCGGCGCATGCGCGCCTCGATGTACTGCGAGCCGATGCTGAGGAACAGCACCGTGACGAACAGGATGACGCCCGCGACGAACAGCGCCGAGAGCTGGAGGCCGTCGGCGTCGCCGTAGTTCGCCGCGATGAGCGACGTGAGCGTGTCGTTACCGTAGAAGACGTTGTACAGCGGCTTCGTGAGCGCCGGACTGCCGCGGAGCATCACGGTCGCCGCCATCGTCTCGCCGATGGCGCGGCCCACGCCGAGGAGGACCGCGGCCGAGACGCCCGAGAACGCCGCCGGCAGCGTGATGGAGGTCATCGTCTGCCAGTCGGTCGTGCCGAGGGCGAGCGACCCGCTTTTCATCGCCTCGGGGACGCTGTTGAGCGCGTCCTCCGCGACCGAGACGACCGTCGGCAGCGCCATCAGCCCGACGACGATACCGACGAAAAGGTAGGTTCCCTGTCCGACGATGTCGAACTGGTCGGCCGCCCACGGGCTGAGGATGGTAAAGCCGATGAAGCCGTAGACGATGGATGGGATACCCGCCAGAATCTCGACGCCCGGCTTGACGACCTCGCGGACGGTCCGCGGCGCGATTTCGCTGAGGAAGAGCGCCGCGGCCACGCCCAGCGGCGCGGCGACGGCCGTCGCGATGATGGTGACGAGCACCGTCCCGTGAATCATCGGGACGAGCGAGTACCGAATCGGCGGCGTCACCGGACTCCAGCGCGTCTCGATGAAGAGCCGCAGGCCCGGAATCGGCACGCCGAAGACGTTCACGGTCGCGTACTGCACGGTCGGCCACGCCTCCGCGAAGATGAAGACGAGGATGAGCCCGAGGACGAGGATGGTCGAGACCGTCGTCGTCAGCGTGAGCACGCGCGCTGTCAATTCTTGGTGTCTGAGCCAGCCGTACCCCGTCGCGACGAGGAACACCGCGAACGGGACGGCCGTCAGCGACGAGACGGCCAGAAAGCCCGCGAACGCCGCGAGGAGCGACACCGCCGCGACCGTGACCGTGACGAGCGCGTCCGGCGGCGTCTCGTCAACGAAGTCGCGACCGCGCCGGAGCCCTCGCCGAGCCGCCGCTCGGAGGCCGGCACCGTCGGAGTTTGGAAGTACGTTCATGATTGGAGCGTCGATGAATGGAAAGAACGAGGTTCAGGAACCGCTACCGCGTCCGAGCCGCGTTACGCTTGGCTCGGAAGCTTGTCTTTCTCGGCCTGAAGGTCCTTGTCAGGCAGTGGGATGTAGTTGTTGTCCTCGACGAACAGCTTCTGACCGAACGTGGTCAGGAACATGTTCATGAACGCGGCTTCGCGCATGTCCGTCCCGCTCGGGGTGTCCTCCGTGACGGTCGTGTACTGGTGGAGGTCGCGGTTCAGCGGGTAGTCGCTGTCGAAGATGGTGTGCTCCGCGCTCTTGTCCGGCGCGTAGAGCGTGCCCTCGAATTCGATGCCGATGGGCTGGACCTCCGGGCCGGTGAACGCGAGGGCCATGTACGCGATGGCACCGTCGTTCTGCTGGACGACGGTCGCGACCTGCTGGTTCTGGCCCTTCCGGGTGTCGACGCCCTCCATCGAGGCGTCGGCGCTGCCGAGCATGTTGAGGCGGAAGGAGGTGTCCGTCCCGGAGCCTTCCGCGCGGCCGACCACGTAGATTTCCTGGTCGTGGCCGCCGACTTCGCTCCAGTTGGTGATTTCGTCCTGGTAGATTTGGCGGACTTCTTCGCCGGTGAGTTCCGTCACGCCCGCGTCGTAGACGTCCTTCGAGACGACGACGGGCTGACCGTCGCGGCCGAGGACGTGGTCCACGTAGTTCTCCTCTGCTTCGGACTCGCTGATGCCGAGTTCCGCCGTGATCGGACCCGACGAGTTACCGATGTCGACGAGACCGTCGCGGACGGACTTACAGCCCGTCCCGGAGTGGCTTAGGCCGATGGACGTTGCGAACGCCGGGTTCGCCTGCGTCTCGGTCGGCTCGAAGCCGTAGAGGGACGCGAAGTAGTCGGCCAGACGCATGTCCGGTGCGCCGAGTTCGTCCCAGCCGGGGACGGTAGATTCGTCGTTCGAACCCCAGTACTCGCCGTCGCTCGGCGGCGCGTTGGAGTTCCAGTAGGAGCTTCCCTTGTTCGCGATGGGGTACACCGTCGAGGAGCCCTCGGCGGTGAGCATCTGCGGCGCGCTCGATTCGCTCGATTCGCTCGTCTCCTCGGGAGTCGAGGTCGTGGTCTCGGGAGCGTCCGTCTCCGCTTCTTCGGTCGCCGGCGCGTCGGTCTCGGAACTCGACTGCCCCGAACAACCGGCGAGCCCCGCGACGCCCGCCGCGCTCGAAGCGACGAGGAACTGCCGACGTGATACGCTGCCTGCCAACTTCTTGGAATCTTGCGCCATCACGTGGTCAGACCCGGTTTTAAATAAAATGCGTTTATAATACCACTTTAGTTCTATCAGAGTTACACGTAACACTAAGAGACGAAATAGTTCGATATTAGCGCACACATCAGTACGGAGAACTATATACACGAACGTAATCGAGACGACAGAAAATATAACGGGTGCCGAGATACGTACGCACGATGGCCCAGCAGGACCGAAACATGGACTCCGAACGTATCGTCGGTCTGTCTAAATCTGACGCGGCCGACCGCGTCGTGGACGCGGACGAGTCCCGGGACCCCGACACCGTTCGGACGGTACTCAGTCACGTGACCGAAGACGGTGCGGTGACGGCCGACGGCGTCGATTCGGCGGTCACGGACACGTCGATGATTCTGTCGACCGCGGAGACGCGCGTCGAACTCGCGTCTATCGACCTCGACGACGCCCGCGAGGCCGCCGGCGACGACGCGGCCGTCGGTGCCGTCCGGTCCCGTCTCGACGTGTTCGAGGCGAAGGTTACGAACGCGACCGAGCGGGTCGAATCGCTCGGCGAGGAGTTACAGGGACTCTCCGACTGGCGCGACGACCCTCGGTCCGTCTACGACATCGTGCTCGGACTCCGCGAGGTCGCGTCCGAGGCGCAGGCGCTCACCGCGCACGCGGACGACATACAACTTGACGTCGAGGAGTTCGAACGATGGCTCTCGAACCACGACGTTCGCGTGCGCGGACTCGACGGCGATTTGGCGGCCCTCGAACAGTCGCTCGACGGACTCGACGGCCGGGTCGAGGCCGTCGCCGACGCGGAGAGTTCCGAAGACAGCGCCGACGCCGCCGAGGACGCTGGCGACGACCGCGCAACCGAGTGGTGCAACGCCGCGCTCCGCGCCCGCGTCTCCGCCCTGTTGGTCGAGGACGTGCGGGCCGAACTCGACGACTTGCGGGAGTTGGCCCCCGAGTCGGACGCGGCGACTGACGGTCTCGACGAGGCCGCCGCCGACCTCGACGAACACGGCGCTCGCGTCGAGCGACTTCGCGAGCGCCTCGACGGACTCGCCCGACCGTCGTGGACCGACGAGTACGGGGCGCGAATCGAGTCGTTCGAGGCGACGCTGGCCGCGTTCGAACCGCCGGTGTCGTGGGGCGCGGTGCAGGCCGAACTCGACGACGCCAGAGTTGGTGCCGAGGCGTGAGTGAGCGCCCGAGAGTGTTTGCACCCATACATATCATATCTACTACGTAAATCGCGTTCAGCGAACGTACATATGTGTTCGGTCCCTCGGTCTAACTGCGAACACCAATGTCAGACTACGAACTTGACCCCCTCCCGTACGAGTACGACGCGCTTGAGCCCCACATCTCCGAACAGGTGCTGACGTGGCATCACGACACCCACCACCAGGGCTACGTCAACGGCTGGAACGCGGCCGAAGAAACCCTCGCAGAGAACCGCGAAGCAGGCGAGTTCGGCTCGTCCGCCGGCGCGCTCCGCAACGTCACCCACAACGGCTCGGGACACATTCTGCACGACCTGTTCTGGCAGAACATGTCGCCGGAAGGCGGCGACGAGCCCTCGGGCGCGCTCGCAGAGCGCATCGCGGAGGACTTCGGTTCCTACGAGGCGTGGAAGGGCGAATTCGAAGCGGCGGCCGGCGCAGCCGGCGGCTGGGCGCTTCTGGTGTACGACTCGTTCTCGAACCAGCTTCGGAACGTCGTCGTCGACAAGCACGACCAGGGCGCGCTCTGGGGCTCCCACCCGATTCTCGCGCTGGACGTCTGGGAGCACTCGTACTACCACGACTACGGCCCGGCCCGCGGGGACTTCGTCTCCGCGTTCTTCGAGGTCGTCGACTGGGACGAACCCGCCGCCCGCTACGACCAGGCCGTCGAACTCTTCGAGTAACGCAGCGTAGCGCAGCCGAACCACGCGCTTCCCGCGCGACCACAGGTTACCGTGAGAGGGTGCCCAACCGAGGGCATCCGGCGAGGCGAGTTCGCCCCGCCAAACCGGCACCCTCCCGTCGAACGCACGGCACATTTTTGGGCGAGTGACGCGACAGTGGCTGCCGATTGTCTCAGTTTGTTTCAATCAAAATTCATAACTACGCGGGAGCGGATGTGCGGGTAATGAGCAACCCACCGTGGACCGCCGAATTCGCCGCCCTGAAGTCCGACTGCGCCGTCGAACTCGCCGCGCTGCTGGAGAAGTACCCGCAACCGGTCGTCTACGAGGTGATGAGCGAGATGCTTCGCCGCGAGATGCGCGACCAGTTCGCCGTCTCGTTCGCCGAGTCGCAGTTAGACGAGTAGCCGCCGTGTCAGTCCGTGTTCACGAGGAGGACCCCGACGTAGAGAACCCCGCACCGAGTGCGATTCTGAGGAACGCGAGCGCCAGCGGTGATATCGACTG
This sequence comes from Haloferax sp. SDI50, assembly GCF_059802635.1. Classification (NCBI taxonomy): domain Archaea; kingdom Methanobacteriati; phylum Methanobacteriota; class Halobacteria; order Halobacteriales; family Haloferacaceae; genus Haloferax; species Haloferax sp. SDI50. The sequence goes on along the minus strand of NZ_JBPULL010000003.1, from coordinate 295,616 downwards.
AAATCCCCACTTGGCGACGACGTACATCCCGCCCCAGATGCCCGCCGCGAGAGGCGGGGCGACGGCGAGGAGTCGGTCGCGGTCCATAGCCGAGGGCACGCGAACCGGGACACGAAGAGTGAGGGGAATTCAGAACCGAGAGGAATACAAAATATCCGCTTTACCGGGTTTCTTTATCGAGTGCGCTAGTGCATGGAACATGGCAGACGTAATCGTCATCGGCGGCGGTCCCGCTGGTCTGACAACCGCCCTCTTCGCCGCGAAGAACGGGCTCTCCACGACGGTCTTCGACACCGACAAGACGTGGATGCACAAGGCGCACCTGTTCAACTACCCCGGCGTCGGCTCCGTCGACGGCTCGAACTTCATGGAGACGCTCCGCACGCAGGTCGACCACTTCGACGCGGAGCGCCATCAGGGCGAGGAGGTCACCGACGTGAACGAGGCCGACGGCGGCTTCGTGGTCGCGACCGACGACGACGAGTACGAAGCCGACTACGTCGTGCTCGCCACGGGCGCGAACCGCGACCTCGCGGAGTCCCTCGGCTGCGCGTTCGACGACGAACTCGTCGACGTGGACGTGACGATGGAGACGAGCGTCGAGGACGCCTACGCCACGGGCGCGATGGTCCGCGCCGAGGAGTGGCAGGCCGTCATCTCCGCCGGCGACGGCGCGGCCGCCGCCCTCAACATCCTCTCGAAGGAGAAAGGCGAGCACTACCACGACTTCGACGTGCCCGCGGACGCCGAGTCCGTCTTCGGCTCCCTCATCGACGAGGTCTGAGCGGCGACCCCGGTCGGCCCGGTCGGCCCGGCCGACCACGTTTTCTCGCTCCTTCCGCCCCGTTTTTCTTCGACGGCACGACCACCGCGTAGCCGCGCGGCTATCGACCCGTAACTCCGAAAACGATCGCAGCGCGCGTCAGTCGAGTCGCTCGATGAACGAGTCGATGACCCGGATTTCGTCGTCGTTGATTGCGTGGCCCAGTCCCTCGTACAGCCGACTCGTCGCGTCGGCGCCGAGCTCCGCGAAGACGCGGGCCGACGCCTCGACGCGGTCGGCCTCGACGCGGGGGTCGTCGCGGCCGCTTCCGAAGAAAACCGGCGTGCCACCGAGGTCGGCGTCGCTGCCGTGACCGTCGTGGTCGCCATTGCCGTCGTCGCCGGCGGGCCGGCTCCCGAGGTCGGGGCCGAGGAGGCTCCCCGAAAGGGAAACGAGGCCGCCGTACCGGCGGGGGTTTCGAAGCGCGAACTCGGCGGCGAGGCACGCGCCCTGCGAGAACCCGAAAAAGACGACGCGCTCGGGGGGAATCCCGGCGTCGGTGGCGATATCGAGCGCGGCTGATACCCGGCCGAGCGCGGAGGAGAGCCACGGTTCGTTTCGCTCGATGGGACTGGCGGACGGGGCGGGATACCACGAACTTCCGGCGGCCTGCGGCGCGAGGTACATCACGCCCCGGTGGAGGAATTCGTCGACGAGCGTGAGAGCGTACCGCGCTTTCGACCCGCGGCCGTGGAGCATGATAACGGCCGCGTCGGCGACCTGCGGCGGCGCGCCGGCCGTCGCAATCTCCTGTCCCTCGTGGGGGTCGGTCGCGGACCGGGGCGTGGTCGGACGGGGAGCCATCAGTTCGACCCGCCGTCGCTACTGGGTCCACCGCCCGCGGTGCCCTCGTCGCCGTCGCCCCCATCGTCTCCGTCGTCTCCGTCGTCCCCGTTGTCGCCTCCAACGCCAGCCGGCAGGTCCAGCGGGCGCAGTTGGTTCTGTATCATCTCTCGGTCCTCCTCCAGCCACGGCGGGAGGTATAGCGACTCCCCGAGCGTCTCCGGGTCGACATCGAACGTCAGACCGGGACCGTCGGTCGCGAGTTCGAACAGGATACCGCCCGGTTCGCGGACGTACAGCGACTGGAACACGTGTCTGTCTTTCACCCGCGACACGTCGTAGCCGCGCTCGCGGAACAGGTCGTGCCACTCGTACAGCTGGGCTTCGTCATCGACGCGAACCGCGACGTGATGGATGCTTCCCGCGCCTTCGCGACCGAACTCCCCGTCCCGGTCGAGGAGGTCCACGACGGTCGCCCGGTCGCCCGGCGCTCGGTAGCGGACGCGGTCACCCTCCTGCGCCACGAGGTCGAACCCGAGCGTGTCGAGCACGCTGGCGGTTACGAAGGGGTTCGTCGAGTGGAGCGTGACGCCGTGGATGCCGCGAACCGCGCGCTCGGCGGGGACCGGACCGTCGGCCCACGGGTCGACCGGCGACTCGCCGGTGACGAGTTCGAGGTCGGTGCCGTCGGGGTCGGAAAACCGGATGACCGTCTCGTCGAACCGCTCGAACGGGCCGTCGACTTCGATGCCGCGGTCGGCGAGGCGGTCGGTCCAGTAGTCGACGGCCTCGGAGGGAATCACCAGCGACGCGGTCCGAATCTGCGGCGTTCCGGGGCGTCCCGGCTCCTCGGCAGGGTACGGGAAGAACGTCAGGGCCGTCCCGGGCGACCCGGCCTCGTCGCCGTAAAACAGGTGGCGCGTGAACTTCTCGTTGAGGTTCACCGTCTGCTTGACGAGGCGCAGGCCGAGCGTCGTCGCGTAGAAGTCGACGTTCGCCTGCGCGTCGCGGACGATTCCCGTGACGTGGTGGATTCCGGCGGTGTCTGTGAGCATCGAGTTGGGCGGGGTGTTGGAGAGTGTGTTGGGTGGCGGCGCTTCGCGGCGGGGACGGGTCGGCGCGTCGGGACCGCGGTCAGCGACCGATGGTTCCCTGTCGTGTGACGGGCGCGTCGGGGTCGACCAAGAAGGCGACGACGGTAGCGTCCTCGTCGGCGGTGAGCGTCAGGCCGGCGTCATCGACGAGCAGGCCGCTTTCGGTCTTCCCGAAGCGCGTGCCGGCGGCCTCGACCGCGCCGTCGAACACGTAGAAGTACGCGTCGCGGCCCTCGATTTCGGGGAGGTCGGCGCTCGACCCGGCGTCGAGGCGGAGGTCGAAGAGGTCGACCTCGTTTCGGACGAAAAGCGGTGCATCGGTGCCCTCGGGACCGAACAGGTGTCGCCACTCGCCCTCGACGGGGGCGTCGATGGGTTCGTGTTGGATGTTCGGCTCCAGCCCGAGACTGTGGGGCCGGACGAACATCTGGAGCATCCGTAGCGGCGGGTCGTCCGCGCGGGTGAACTCCTCGTGCCAGAACGTCTCGCCCGCGTTCATCACCATCAGGTGGTCGGCGTCGGTGACGAGGTCGTTGCCGTCTTGGTCGCCGTGGCGCATCACGCCCGCGGGCACCCACGAGATGATTTCCTCGTCGCGGTGGGGATGCATCGCGATGTGGGTGTCGGGGTCCATGAACGACTCGACGATGGTCGCGAGCGGTCCGTAGCCGTGGTCCGCGTGGTCCGGGAGGGCGCGACCGGGGAAGTTGAAGTAGGTCCGGAACTTCCCCTGGTCCTGGGAGACGTCGGTTCGCTCCGCCTTGTAGAGTTTCGTCTCGGAGCCGACTTTCATTACGTGCGCACCTACGCGTCGAATCTATATACCTTCTCGGCGACGTGACCGAAAGCAGGTGACGCCGGTGTCACCGGGCGCGGCTTCCGAGCGAGCGCCCCCGGTGACAAACGTTTTGTTCCTGACAACCGACGGACTAGTCGAATGGATTCGAGTCGGTGGTCGCCGTGGCGAAACTGGCTGTTCGTCGTTCTGAGTGGTATCGTCGCGGCTGGAATCACCTACGCGTTCGACCCGTCCGATTCGGGCGTCCTCGCGTCGGCCGCGGTCGGGGTCGTGGTCTGTCTCATGTTCGCGGTCGGCCACGCGGTCTCGAACGAACGGGTGAAGCAGACGCTCCTCGACTTGCTGTCGCTTCTCCCTTGAGTCTATCCCAACTCACGGTCACCATCCCTGTCGCAGTACGAAGACGGCGTGTCCGAACACGGCCAACAGGAAGGGCACCGAACTGACGGGCCAGACGAAGACGGTGCCGAGCGGAATCGCCCCGAAAAAGAGGGCGGTCACGGCGAACCGGACCCACACCCAATCGACCGATTTCGGCGTCGAATCCGCGGAAATAGAAACGTCGTGTCGTCGAAGTCCCTCGCGAAATCGGGCTTTGACTCCGTCCGAAACGAGAAACATCGAGGGCTTGTTGACGAACGACTTCTCGTAGTACAACCGGGCCGCGGTCCGGTCGCCGAGCGTCACGAGCCGGGCGGATTCGACGTCCGAGAGCGAGGTAGTCACGTCCTCGTCGCTCCGAAACAGCGAGGGGTCGCCCATGTGGTAGGTGCTTTCGAGTTCGCCGGCGTCGTCGTCGAGTGTGACGCTCGTGCGGATGAACCGCTCGGAAAGCTGTAGGGTTGCGGTCAGCACCACTGCGGCGTACACGGAGTACGAGAACAGACCGCGGTCTCCGACGAACACGCCGACAATCAACAGGGCGACGGGCACGACGGCGAACAGGGACCACCACAACACGCGGCCGAAATCGACGCCGTTGAACGCGACTCGCGTCGGAAGCCCGCGCAGGCCGCTCACCTCCGCGGTCCACGTCACGGCGGCCTCGTTTTCGTCGGAATCGCTCATTCGTCACCGGGTTGCGTGCGCACCGATATTATCCCCGCGGTGCGGTCTGGTCTGTGCCCTCGCGGCCGTCGCTCGGACGGAGTCGCGCCAACAGGTCGAGATTCCATTGCTGTGTTCGTTCCCAGAGCAACACCGCGGGCGGGAGTGCAATCACCGCCGCCAGGAACGAATAGGTGACGCTCAGGCCGATGAGGACGCCGAAGTTGCCGAGAATCGGGGTGATGGCGAGCGCGAGCGCACCGGTCCCCAACGCGGTCGTCAGCATACTGCCGAACAACGCGCCTCCCGTTCCGGTCAGCGTGATCATCATCGCTTCGTGTGCGCCCGTCGTCGCGTCGAACTCGTCGATGAAGCGGTGGGTCGTGTGCACCGAATAGGCGATGCCGACCCCGACCGAGATGGAGAGAATCGTCGCGGTCAGCGCGTTCAGCGTGATATCCAGATACCGCATCGTTCCGAGCAAGAACGCGATTGCGATCAGTATCGGGAAGACGTTGACCACGCCGAGCAGCGGTTTCCGCTCCAGAACACCGTATATCGCCACGAGGAATACGGCGGTCAGGACGACCGCGAGGACGAGTCCCTGAATCGCAGACTGGAAGATGCGGTCCATCACCGCTGCGCGGACGACGACATCTCCCGTAGACGTTGCTTTAAACTGGAACTCATCCGCCATTTCTTCCCCAGCAGTTGTCACTTCTGTCTGTGACGCATCAGAGTCAGTCTGATATTCGACCAGCGCGGACCGGTAATCATCAGTGAGGTACTGTTCGGCCCGCTCGCTCGACGAGGAAGCGAACAGTTCGTCGTAAATTCGTTCGAGGTTCCGGTCGGGAATCCCGTTATCGTTCTGGTCGTTCCGGGCGACTAAGGCGGCGAACTCTTCGTCTTGCTCCGCGTGGGATTGAATGACCGTCACGATGTTCTGTGCCTCTGCTTGCCCACCGGGTCCAACTGCAAACGACTCCGGGGGATTGTCGTTCGGAGCTGCGAGGGCTTCGAGCGCGTGATCTTCCTTGAAGTTCCCTCGGGCATATATTTTCACCGTGCTCCCCTGACTGCTCCCGAATTTGTCATCGAGCAAGTTGATCGTTGACGTGATCGTATACTCGCCTGGCGCGAACGGTTCAGGTAAGCCCGTGACGTAGGCTGGGAGCTCCTCGGGCGGAAGGAAGTCCTCGTTTTCGAACGAGGTGCCGACGCCGGCCCCGTACGCGCCCATGGCGACACTTGACAGGACTAGTCCCAAGACGATTACCGCTGGTGCGTGCTGACTCACCCGTGCAGGGAACGCTAACACTCGTCCGAGGGCTGAGTCCTCGGACGCTATCGGGGACGAGTTGAACTCCGGGACGCCGAGCCGCGTGCGCACATTGTCGCACACCAACTTGGTTGCGGGTAAAAACAGCCCGAAGATGAGGAACGTGAAGATAATCCCGACCGCCGAGGCGATACCCAGATTCCGAATCGGCGTCAGGTCGGAGATGACGTTTGCACCGAATCCGAACACCGCCGTCACGGTGACGATGACGAACGCGATGAGGAGCTGGGCGTTCGCTTCTCGCATCGCTTCGATCGCTTCGAACCCGCGTTCGGTCTCTTCTCGGTAGCGGTTGATAATGTGGATGCCGAAGTCAACACCGACCGCAAGCAGTAACACCGGAACCGAAATCATCTGCTGGCTAAACGGAATCCCCGAATAGCCGAGGAATCCGAACGTCCAGATAATCGTCATCACGAGTGCGACCAGTCCCAACAGCACGTCGATGGGGTCGCGATACGCGACCACCAAGAAGAAGAGTAACAACAGGATTACGACGGGCATCACGATCAGAAGCGAGTCCTGTACGGACTGCGAAATCTCTGTTTCGGTCGTCCCCGACCCGAACGCACGAACGTCGCCCGGCGTGTCGTCAGCAATCGCTTGGAGGTCCGTCTGGACAGCAGTTAGGTCGTCGTCACCGAAGCTCCCCGGGAAGTCATGCGAAATCGTCGTAATCGAGGCAGACGCGGAGACGCTGGTCGGATTGAAATCGTTCGAGACCACTCCGGACAGTCGGGACGAGTCGTCGAGTTCGCGAACGGCCTGTCTGATTTCGGACGGAGTCGCCCGTTCGAGCGTTCGCCGGTAGTCTGCCGGTGTCGTCGCCGACGGATTGAGATGCTGCGCAATGATTGGAGCCGGGCCACGAGCCGATTCCATCCGGTACTCATCGTGTTCGGCAACGCGTTCGAGCAGGCGAGCGTCGCGGACGAGCGCCTCCCGAGTCAGAACGTTGCTCTTCGTCCGAATGAGTTGCGTCGTCGTCTGAGCATCCGTCTGGAACGGCTGCTCGAAGTTCTGTTCGACCTCATCGAGGGTTTTCTGTTCGGGTAAGTCATCCGTGAACGCGTCGAGTCCGCCAGCGCTCATCTGCACAGACCCTAACCCGCCGATGAACACACCCGTGAGCAGCAAAAAGGCGACGACAACTACGCGCGGGCGGTCCACGATTGTCGTGTTGAGGCGTTCGGTCGCCGTTTCAATCCTCTCAGCCAGTGACATTACTTCCGCCTCCAGTAGACGACTGCGACACCGCCTGCGACAACCACCCCCAACCCTAAGATGAGCGTTATCGGCGACACGCCGCTGTTCTGGGGCTGAACGGCATCCAGCGGTTTCCTGAACGTGTCCGTGAGGTGCGTGCTGCCGTCACTATCCGTGTAGCGGAAGTCGAACGAGATGGGGTACGTGCTTCCCGTCGTCGCCGCCGACGACGCCGTCACTTCGAACGCCAGCGTCGCGGACTCACCGGGCTCTAAGGACTCGATGTAGCTCGTGTCCGAACCAGCGGCGCTGAGGGGGTCGTCAGCGAATAGACGCGCTTCGATATCGGTGACCGTCTCGTTGAGGTTATTCGTCACTTCGACGGTGACGACCCGCGATTTACCGACGGTAATCGTCCGGTCGGAAACCGCGAGTCCGAACTCGTCTCGGTCCGGGCCGATAGTCGTCAGGAGGTCGAGTTTGTCGTAGGTCCGCTGGTCTCCGTCGCCGTCACGGTACCGAACCTCGACATTGAGTAATTTGTCGCCGACCTCCGCCTCACTCGTAACCTCCATCGGGAGGCGGAAGGACTTGGATTCGCCCGGTGCGAGCGACCCGACGGCAGTGGAATCCTCACCCGGAATAACTGTTTCTGAACTGTCAACCGGACGAATGGTCACGCTTCGAACCGTGTTAGGGCCGGTGTTCTCGACCGTGCCGACGACTTCTCCATCCTCGCCCACTCGGAGCGACGAGGAGACGTCCGAGAAGGCGAACGACTGCTCGGGGAGCGACTCGACAGTGGTCGTAATCGGATTGGACGTACGGCTGATACCGTCACTGTCGTCGTAATTGACCACGAGGTCCAGCGCATATGCGCGCGCGGCGGAGCCGGATTGGAGCGCGGCACGGTACGTAACCGTCCGGTTTTCGCCCGGCTCCCAGTCGCCAACAGATGCCGTCGAGGACGTGTCGCCGGACTCGAACGTCAAGGAGCTACTCTGTGACTCTGCGTTCACAGTCGCGGCTTTCGCAATTTCCGAGCCGGTGTTCCTGAGCGTGAACGAGATATCGTTATCATCACCGACTTGCGTCGTCGCGTTTGTCTCGACGATTTCGAACCGAGCGTCGTCGTTGATTCGAATCGTTATCGTGCCGGTCTCCGTTCGCGTGGAATCGGTCCCCTCAGTGGTTCCGCTGGAGCTATACCGAAGCTGGCGAGTGTGCGAATACTCGTAGGTGACCGGGAGTTGATAGGTTCCCGGTTCAGCGTCTTCCGAGATAGTGACCGAGATTGTCTTCTCGGTGCTTCCAGTCGGGAAGTTTCCGAGAGAGACCTGCCCGGTTTGGACGTCGATTGGAGCGTTTTCGTCGTCTATTTCGAACGTTAATCCCCTCGCAGTCATCACTTCCTCTTCGTACTGCGATGGACCGTGTTCGATAATTAGACCGCGGTTGACGACCGAGATTGCGAGCTCGTCAGTCGTGCCCGCAGAGAGCGTTCCGGACGAAGTTGCAAACGTGATATCTGGGTTCCCAACGACGCTTCCAGACTGCGATGTCTGAGCGGTCGCAACGGCGGGAATCGCGCCGGCAACCAGTCCCATGACGAGGACGGTAGTAAGCGCGGCGGTCAACAACCGTGAGCTCCGAAGTATATTCTGTGTCATCCTTACTGAGTACTTAGTCAAATCCCGAGCGGACGGATTAATGTGTCGGTCTCGGCCAGTAGCACCCTCAATGCGGATAGGGGAGACGACTCCGAAACACAGGTACGACCGGCCTATGGATAGATAACTCCCGACAGAGTTAGCAGGTGACTCAATCACAGAGCCGAGTCGTCCAGAGAGAGTAACCGCTAATTGGGTGCAGGGAGAATCGGATAGTATGGACAAACGGGGCCCTCTTTTTGCCGATGAGCCTGAAGATACCAAGATCGAGATTTTGAAAGCGACGTTTGAAGCCCTTGCCGAACACGGATATGCCAACCTTACGATTGACCGAATCAGTCGGCACTTTTCCAAATCAGAAGGGCTGGTCTTCTACCATTACGATGGAAAAGACGACGTTCTCTTGGACCTTCTCGACTACCTGCTTAACCGAATCGTACAGGTTGGGATGCCCGTCGCTGACGACGGAGACCCAGAAACCCGACTTCGAACCCTCCTCGACCAAGTCATCCCCGGACCTGACGAACAAGAGATTCGGGATTACGAAACGGTACTGACGGAACTGCGGATGCAGGCGGCACAAGACGAAGCGTTCCGAGCGTGTTTCAATCAGTCCCAAGACCTCTTCCGCGAAACGATACGGGAGATACTACGAGACGGCATCGAATCAGGGGATTTCAGAGCGGTGGATCCAGAACTAGTCACGGATTTTCTGGTGACGCTGGTTAGCGGACTCACCTTCGAACGGGTGACGACAGGGGCCTCCCGTTCCATTCGGTCGGAGCTGGATAGCTATATCGAGTACAGGCTCTTGGCTGACGAGGAAGCCGGTGACAGTGGAGACGCCTGAGAACCGTCGTCGCTTAGCTCCCCGCGCACGGAGAGTTACTCGGTCGAGGCGGGCTCTCAACTGGCAGTTCACTCACTCGGTTAGCGTACTGCGTTTCTCGGCGACGGCCGACCCGATTGCGGACCGCAACGGCTTCCAATCGACGCGGCCCCGGTCGAGTCGGCCGTACTCCTCTCGAACAGCCGTCTCGAACACGCGTGCGTGAACTTCGTCGGTCGTGAGCGACGGCCGAGACGCTTCGGCGGCTTCGATGGCTCGGCGGACCCGCGTGTCGGTTACGAGGTCGGCGGCGATTGCGTCCGGCTCTCCTCGTATCGGCTCGTAGTCGTCCGGCTCGTCGAGGACGGACCCTCGGATGAGTGCGCGACCACCGCGTCTGTTCTCGACGATAACCCCCGCGGCGGGGCCGTCGTACCACGCTGACTCGGGGATATCGAGCCGGTCGGGGTGAAAATCCCGGACGTTCAGTTCCTTCCGGAAGGTGTTTACCGGCGTCAGACCCAGCCGTTCGAACACTCGCTCGGACTCGTCGATGGGAACGAGTCGTTCGTCGGTTTCGTTCCAGATGGCCCGACCGAGAAACGGCGGCATTCGCTCCCAGTCGTAGTCAATACCGACGTGACACGGTGCGACGCCGAAGAAGACGTACGACCTCGGCTCATCGACTGCGTCGTGAAACGCGTCGCGGTCGAATCGCTCTCGAACGTGTCGAACGGCGCATTCGTGCGGCGGCGGCACGTCGTCGAAGACGCAATCTCGGTCCCCGAACAGCAGGCGACCCGACGACCTCATCTGAAATCGTAGTCGGGGGCCGGCGACGTGCTCGCGGAGCCATAGGTGGCCACTCGACAGCAACTCCTCGGGGGCATCGACGAGGTGAGGCGTCGACGGATACGGTTTCACGACTGATTCGTTCCACGACGAGACGGATAGTTTTGGGTGTGCGCTCTGAGCGCCTCACCCGCCGCGCGCCGACATCCGAACCCCGTCCGTCGCATCGTCGTCGGCCGCACAGGCTTCGATACCTGCGAACGTCCGCCGGTGGCGGTCACAGACGACATCGAGCGAGTGGGCGAACCACCGGAAGGGATTATGCCGCTCGACGACCGAGAACGGATATGCAGTTGTTCGACGGGCCGACGAACGCAACCGAGACCGGTGGTGTGAGGGCGCGGACCGGCGACCGGAAGGAGGCCCCAGAACCGTGACCGAGGAGCCGCTTCCCGCCGAGCATCTCTCGCCGCTCGCCGCGCTCGTCGACGAGGTGCTCGCGGGCGTCGGTTACGAGATGGCCGCAGCCACCGACGCCATCGACGACGCGGTATCCGGCTACGGCGGCCTGTTCGACCCCGAGACGACACGGGGAGAGCTGCGACGCGCGCTCGGTGAACTGTCGGCAGCAGAACTCGCCAACCCGCCCGTCGCTGAGTCGATTGACGATTCGTTCGTCCTGTACGTCGACGGCAGTTCACGCGGTAACCCCGGCCCCGCGGGCGCGGGCGCGGTCATCATGGACTCGGAGGAGACCCAACTCGCCCGACTCGGTCGCCCCGTCGGCTCTCGGACCGGGAACAACACCGCCGAGTACGTCGCCCTCCAACTCGGCCTGTCCGAACTGCTGTCCCGCTACGAGCCACACAGCGTGGACGTTCGAATCGACTCGATGACCGTCATCCGCGATGTCTGGGGCGGTAACGACCCTACCGAGGCCGGCGTCGAGACGTACAGCGAGTCCATCGCTGCGGCGCTCTCGGAGGTTCCGAACCACCGGTACACGCACTTGGCCGATAGCGACCCGAACCCCGCCGACGCGCTGGCGACGGTCGGTGCCGATATCGCGGCGTTGGGACCTTGACGGGGGCGACGACACCGCGAACTCCGCGGAGAGCAGAACGATTGTGCCGATTCGGTCGGGTGCTGTCCGCGTCCTCCGACATCCCTTTTCGCCACCCCTCGACGGCTCGTTCCGAGCCTCCCTATTCACGACCCGGGCGCGAACGGCGGCGGCGACGGGTCGAACTCGGCGAGGCGGCCGACGAGCGTGCGCACGGGCATACACTCTGCCTGGGAGAGCGTGCATAAACCAGTATCGGGACGCTGATATATAGGGGACTAAACGCTACATAATCTATGAAGACCAACATATCTGTTGTTGCTGTTACGTACTCTACTGAGCCACACGGACTCGAATGAGTGGTACACATTCAACCGTACCGACCGGACTATCACAAAATATACTTACCCAAACATATCAAAATTACATAACATATATCAGTAGTCAATCCTGCTGTCCACTCGATGACAGACGATAACGGCAGGCGACGGCGGACGTTTCTGAAGACATCGGCGGCCGCGCTCGCCGCTGGCTTTGCGGGTTGTTCCGCGTCCGGCGGCGGAAATAGCGACTCCGGCGGTTCCGGCGGCTCCGGCGGCTCCGGCGATTCCGGTGGTTCGGAGTCCAGCGGTTCCGGCGGCGACCCGATGCTCGCGTCCGCGAGCAGTTTCGACCCGGCGAACCCAGCCTGGGAGGAAAACAACTACTTGTCGACGGCGCTGGTCGACGAGGACTACCAGCGCGGGTCGACGGTCGACCTCGAAACCATGCGTAACCGCGAGGTCGAGGAGATTCCTCACGGCCAGCCCGTCCAAGAGACGCCCGACAACGAAGACGAGTGGCTCGACCCCGACACCCTCGTGTTCACCGAGAGCCCGAGCGAGGACGTTCAGGGCCGGTTCGAAGACGACTTCCGGGCCGTCTTCGACCGCATCGAAGAGGAGACCGGCAAACCCGTCGAGTTCAGCAAGGTCAACAGCTACGCGGCGTCCGTCGAAGCGATGCGCTCCGAACGGGCTCACATCGCGAATTTCTCGACCGGGACGACGGCCTTCGCAGTCAACCTGGCGGGGGCGGTCCCGTTCGCGGCCGGTCTCACGCCCGACGAACTGTTCGGATACCGGCTGTTCGCGACCACGCGCGCCGACGCCGACGACATTCAGAGCGTCGAGGACTTCGCCCGCGACGACGTGAGGGTCGGCCACTCCGAGCCCGCGTCGAACTCCGGACATCAGGCACCGTCGGCGCTGTTCGACCAATACTTCGGCGTGACCGCCGAGGAGGACTACGAGGTCAACTTCTCGGGCGGGCACGGCAACACGACCCGCGGCATCGCCGCCGGCGACTACGACGCCGGCCCCATCTGTTCGACCTGTATGGTGGACACCGTCGAGGCCCAAAGCGACCTCAGCTTCGACGACTTCAAAATCGTGTGGGCGTCCGCGCCGTTCCCGAACGGCCCGGTCGCGTACCGATACAACCTCAAACCCGAGATACAGGAGGGAATTCGGCGGGCGTACCTCGAATCGGACTTCGCGGGGACGGCTTTCGAAAACCGAACCGGCTACGACCAGTTCGTCCCCATCGACTACCGGACGGTGTTCAAAGACATCATGATTATCCAGGGATACAACGGTGTCGAGTACACCGAGAGCGCGCTCGGGTCGTAGATGCTCCGGGTAACCGACCTCCGGAAGACCTACCCGACGGGCGACGAGGCGCTGAAAGGCGTCACGCTGTCCGTCGAGGGAAGCGAGACCGTCGCCATGATCGGCCCCAGCGGGGCCGGCAAGAGCACGTTCATCCGGTGTATCAACCGGCTGACCGAGCCCGGCGACGGCGAGGTCCACCTCGACGACACGGAGCTGACCGAACTGGGCGACGATGCGCTTCGGTCGGCCCGCCGGGACATCGGGATGATATTCCAGGAGTACAACCTCGTCGAGCGGCTGACCGTGATGGAGAACGTTCTCACGGGCCGGCTGGGGTACGTGTCGGCCTGGAAGGCGTTCCGTCGGTCGTTCCCGGCGGAAGACATCGAACGAGCCTACGAGGTTCTCGAACGAGTCGGCCTCGACGGCATGGAGAACAAACGCGTCGACGAACTGTCCGGCGGCCAGCGCCAGCGCGTCGGCATCGCGCGGGCCGTGATTCAACAGCCCAAGATTCTGCTGGTCGACGAGCCGACATCGAGTCTCGACCCGGAGACGTCCGAGACGGTGATGCGGCTGTTGACGGATATCGCCGCCGAGCGCGAAGTCCCGGTGCTCATCAACATCCACGAGGTCGACCTCGCGATGGAGCACGCTGACCGCATCGTCGGCCTCCACGACGGCGAACTCGTCTTCGAGGGACCCCCGGAAGCGCTCGACGACCGCGGGTTAGATCAGGTGTACCGCGGTGCGGAGGTCCCCGACAACGCCGGTGGGAACGCGGACGCACCCGCCGAATCGGGCGAAAAAGAGGCTGTCCTCGCTAATGTTGACCGGTCGCTGCGGGGGGAGACCTAACGTGGCGGCCGGCGAACGAACCTGGGAGCGCCCGACCGTCTTTCGGCGTCGAGAGCTGAAGTGGGCGGTCTACGCCGGCGTTCTCGGCTTCTTCGTGTGGTCGGGGTTCGGAGTCGGTGCCGACCCAGGACGGATCGCACAGGGACTCGGAAGCGCCGTCTCCCTCGTCGGTGATTTCTTCCCCCCGTCTGCGACCCCACGACAGGCCGACCGAATCGTCGGGAAGATGCTCGAAAGCGTCGCGATGGCAATGGTCTCGACGCTCACCGGCATCGTCCTCAGTGTCCCGATTGCGTTCATGGCCGCGGAGAACCTCTCGCCAAAGCCGTTGTACGCGATTAATCGGGGAGTCATCTCAATCTCCAGGGCGTTCAACGCCATCATCATCGCCATCATCGCGGTCAAGGCCATCGGGTTCGGGCCGCTGGCGGGCATCCTCACGATTACGTTCAAGACGGTCGGCTTCTTCTCGAAACTGCTCGCCGAGGACCTCGAAGACATCGACATGGGGTCCGTTGATGCGGTGCGGGCCTCCGGGGCATCGCCGGTTCAGACGCTACTGTACGGGGTCGTCCCGCAGATTATCCCGCGGTTCGCCGGGCTGTCGGTGTATCGGTGGGACATCAACATCCGCACGTCGACTATCATCGGTATCGTCGGCGCAGGTGGAATCGGGTCGGTCCTCCTGACCGCGTTCAACCGTTACGACTACCAGTACGTCACGGCTATTCTGCTGGCCATCATCGCGGTCGTGCTGGTGGCTGAAGGCGTGAGCGCGGTCGTCCGACGGAGGTACAGCTGATGGCGACCGACGAGCGCCGATGGGAACGGTTCGACCGGCGGCGGCGAATCAGCCGCTTCGTCCTCACGTTGGTTGCCGCCGTCGCCGTGGTCGGGTCGTGGCAGTTCATGGACATCGGCATCGTCAGACCGGACACGATTCCTCGGGAGGTAGCCGACCTCCTCACCCGAATGTACCCGCCGGATGTGGCGTACACCACTCGCATCGTCGAACCGCTGGTCGAGACGATTCAGATCGCCGCGCTTGGGACCATCGGGGCGCTGGTACTCTCAGTCCCGGTGGCGCTGCTCGCCGCCGAGAACACGACTCCGAACGCCGTGACCTTCTGGCTCGGAAAGCTCATCGTGACCGTGAGTCGGTCGGTGAACACCATCATCTGGGCGCTGTTCTTCGTCGTCATGTTCGGGTCGGGACCCCTGGCGGGCGCGGTCGCCATCGCGTTCCGCTCGGTCGGGTTCCTTGGGAAACTGCTGGGCGAAGAAATCGAGGAAATCGACTTCGGCCAAGTGGAAGCGGTCCGTGCGGCCGGCGCGTCTTCGGTGCAGGTGTTGCTCTACGGCATCCTTCCGCAGGTGAAACCCGCGTTGGTCGGGCTCTCGATTTACCGGTGGGATATCAATATCCGCGACTCGACCGTACTCGGGTTCGTCGGCGCGGGCGGAATCGGCGTCCAACTGTTCCGAGCGGTCAACGCGTTCGCGTGGCAATCGGTCGCGACAGTGCTGCTCGTCATCCTCGGCGTGGTCGTCGCGACCGAGAGCCTCTCGGCGTACACGAGGGCACTCGTCCGGTGACGGGCGAGACTCCCCGTCGTCCTGTTCGCTGTGGACGGCGTAATGGAGAGCCACGCCGCCGACGCCGCCAGACGAGGCAGTACTGAAACGGAGTCTCCACACCTCTCCCCGTTCGCGTTTGTCCATCGTTGCCTGCCGGATGCACCGTCCGGGACCCGTTTGCTCTCGTTTTGTGCCCCTCAGTCGTGGTTTGTACGGAGCCTGATCCGTTGTTACCCTTCCCTGACGTGGCGAACTCCGTACTCCGCTCCACCCACGACAAGAGCCAGTCCGACGACGATAACCCATCCAGTCAGATACCACCCGAAGGGTGTTGGACCAACAGGGGTCGGAGTAATAGGCGGGGAAACATACACAGACTAGGTTTCATACGCCGAGACAGTACGACGCACCCCGACATTTGGTATAGCGATATATAATTCATCACCTGAACTCGCAGACCTGCCGATATTTTGCTAATCCTCGTTGTCTCTGGACGACAATGAGGTAATCGAAAATAGTAATTCGTTGTCACATTTACGCTAACTCCGAAAACCTTGGTTCTTAGAACGAGTCACTAACGAGCGACGCTTGTTTCCGTGCGATGAGTTGCTCGACCGGTCGGGAGGTTCGAGCTGTGACTTACCTTTGTAGGCTGTCGGTTTTCGCTACCGGACTGTCTGTGAGCGGCTTTTCTGGAATCGGATAGTCGATTTCAGCTTACTGGCACGTCAAGTCGGTACTGTTCCCGATGAGGCCCAGTTGGCCGTCGATGTAGCCGTTGTTGTCGGTACGGACAATCCGGCAGGGGAACGTGTACGTGGTCAATCTCGTCGAGAACGATAATCACGGTCCCGAGAGCTTGTTGAGTGTTGTTGAGTGCATCCCAGAGAAGACGACGGACCTCGAATTGGGGACGACCGATTTCGGTGGATAGTGTTCGAGTCACACGGTCGGCCCACGAGAGGAAATAAACGGTCGAGTTTGGGGGACGGCTGTCGCGTCGCGTCCTGGTCGACGAGGTGACTCGCGCTGTCCGCGAGAGTTAGCGACGTAGTTCCACCAGTGACTCGTCACACTGCGGGCACGTGAGTCGCTCGACGGTCACGGACGCACAACACGTCTCGTGAGTCACCTGCTCGTATTCGGTCGGTTCGTCACACCGAAGACAGCGGTCAACCGTTGCGCGGACGCTTCGGAGGAGGGCGGCGATTTCGTCCGGCGGACGTTCGTTCCACCCAGTATATTGCTCCGAGAGAACCGCTTTCGCCCGAAGGTCCGCGTCAAGCGCAAGCGAGGACGGCCACGCTGCGATAGGGTCGCCGTCGTCCGAAAGCGTGTAGCGACCCTGCTGGCTGGTGAACGAGCCGTCGGTCGGAGGGAGTTCGAGGACGTCGCGTGCGAGCGAAGCCGATGGCGACTGCGGCGGGTCAACCGCGGCCAGCGACGCTTTGAACTCCGGGTCGAGAGCGAAGTCTCCATCCGAGGACTCGCGTAAAAGCCCCTGCGAGAGAAGCCATGCGTCGGTGCTCTCCTCGCGTGACACCGTCAGCGGCTGCTTGCCGAACCACGCGAGGAGCCGTGACGGCAGGTAGCGCTTTGTCAGTTCCGGCGTGCCCGGAACGAGGTAGCCTCGAAAGTACACCGTCGCGAGCGCCCCGGTCAACGCCACAAGGGCCGCGACACCGGACAGCGGAATCAAGACGACCGCGACGAGTGCCGAGAGAGCAACGTTCACCGCCGTACAGGCCCAACACCGATTCGAGCCAGTGTACTCGTCTCGACGCAGTCGGCTACCGAGGTCGTTCGTAACGCGGGATAGAGGCACGTATGTCACTGCCCCTACTTAGCACCAGTTCGTCCGGTCAGCACAGACCTCTTCAGCGACGGCTTCGCCGCATCCGGAGAGGGCGTCGGCCACGTCGCAGATGATACCGACGAAGCCGACACAGGTCAGGCCGGCGATGGGGACTGCAATCCCGGTGAGCCCGCAGATGAACGCGCCGGTCGCCGCGCAGCCGACGCTACAAGTGAGGCCGACGGCGAACCCACAGGCGTAACAGCCGTCGACATCGACGTCGTCGTCGAGGAGGTCCCACGCGAGGTTCGTCAGGTCACTCCCCGTGGTGAACCCGTCGTAAATCTCGTCGATGACGGCGTTCGTGTCGACGTTGTTGACGGCCCGCCGAGTCGCATCGGCATCGAGGTCGAGTTCGGTAGCCACCAAGCCATCGGAGCTGTGTGCGGCGGACACCGTCTGTTCACCAGCCCCGGCGTCGAATCGCTCGATACGGGTGGTGAATCCGTCTTTCGTCTTGTGCGTGTAATCGAGAACGCTCAGAATGAGCGAACCCGACGTGGCGTCTTCGGCGAGCACGACGGCGGCTTCGGCGTCGTCGTTCGGGTGCTTGACCGGGTACTCGACGACGTACCGGTGAATCTTCTCGCCGTCCGGCGCGTCGTCGGCGGCGACCTCGACTTCGCCGACGGTGACCGACTCGCCGCGAGACACCGTCCCGTCACGGGACTTCGCCTTCGCTTCGAGACGGTCGAACTCGTCGCTCTTCGCCAACCGAGTCGCCACTTTCGCCTCGGCTTTGCCGTCGAGAATGCTGATGTTCTCGGCAGCGACGGCGTTCCCGGCGGCGACAGGGGACAACGCGAGCCCCGTCCCGACCGCGCCGGCGCGACGAACGAAACTGCGTCGGTTGAGTCCGCTCGTCTCCTGTTCGTTACTGTCGTGTTCGTTGTCGTTAGCTCGGGTCATCGTGTTACCCAATCGACACCATGGGAGGGACACACATTGCGTCATGGACCGTTAGAGAGCCGCACCGACTGCGGTCGCCGCGCACGAGGTGACGTAACGACACAGCAACTGCACGAATCCGTCGCGCTCTGCGGAGACGGTGCAGTTCGGAAGTGGTGACTGTAATCCGGATTTCAGTCAACAGAAATGTCAAGTAATGAAGGTCAAAAGTTGTCGGTGATGCCGTCTCCAACCACCGAAGAGATAATCGACCTCGTCACCCGCCGGTGGGACGTCTTAGAGTCGCTTTCGGATCGCGCATTATCCAAGCCGGAATTAGAGGTGACGCTTGGGGTCTCTCGTTCGACGGTGGACCGGGCAATCGGTGAACTCGAAGCGGCGTCGATGGTCGTCCGCGACCCGTCGAGCGGCTACCGGCTGACGGAGCTCGGTCAGCCGGTGTATCGGCTGTGCAAACGGACTCGACGGTGTCTCGATGCCGTGACCGAAGCGTACTCCCTCGGGTCGGAAGTTCCATCAGGCGCGAACGGCGAGCTACCGATGTACGACGGGGCGACGCTCGTGTCCTCGGAGCCGCACGTTCCGGACAAGCCACTGCAACATCTCCTCGACACGATGCGCGAGGCGGAGTCGCTACGCGGCTACACCCCGGTCGTGTTACAACAGTACGTCGAGGTGTGCCACGAGCACGCCACGCGCCGAGAGGCCGATGTCGAACTCGTCGTGCCTCCGCAAGTCCATCAGTGCCTGCGGACGACGTATCCTGACGAGTACCGACGCGCGCGTCGGGCCTCATGCGTCCGCCTCCACGAAACGTCGGCCTCGCTGCCGTTCGGACTGCTCCTGTTCGGTGAGGGGGCGGACCGGACGTGCGCGCTCGTGTCGTACTCGAAGGCCGGTGCGACGGGCGTGCTGTTCAACGATACGGCCTCGGCGATTGGTTGGGCGACGCAGACGTACCGCGAGCTCAAGGCCGATTCGACCCCGGTCGACCAGCCGAAAGCGACGCAGTAACCGTGCGCTCATCCGTCGAACTCCGGTGTAAACAGCTCTTCGACGGAACAATCGAAATAGCGCGCGAGCTTGAACGCGAGTTCGAGCGACGGGTCGTACCGCGAGTGTTCGATGGCGTAGATGGTCTGTCGGCTGACGCCGACCGCAGTCGCCAGTTCCTCTTGAGTGATGTGTTCTTCGGCCCGCTTCACTCGGATGTCGTTCTCCATCGGTGTCAGACGCGCTGTCGGAACTCGGTCGCGCCGAGGACACAGAACATCGTCCCGAGACCTGCGACCGCGAGGAAGGTGACTGCGCTCGGGACCGGCCGGGTACTGAGGGCGTACGACGCGAACACGCCGACTAACGACGCGAGCATGACTCCGCCGGTCGTACTGAGCGCGCGGTCGATGTTGCGCACGTCGCGTTCGTCGACCACGCTGTCGGAGGACGACCCGCTTCGAACCGCGTATCCGACGTTCGCGAAGACGGCGATGACCGCGGGAACGACGACTAACGCACCGACTGAGGGTGAGGGTTCCGCACCGAGAAAGGGAGAGACAACCGCCGACAGGAGCGCCGGAACGACGAACAGCAGGAAACTGTACGTCGGTGGGAGCCACCGCGACATCTCACCGCCCCCCACTTCCGAACTCGCTCGACAGGATTCCGGGGAGGTCGGTCAGCCAACTGACGACCGCACAGACGATCATCACGCCGACAGCGGCCATATAGCCCCACACCGTAACCGTGTCGAGCACAAAGTCGATTGCGACGAATCCAGAGAGGATGACGGCGCCGCTGACCGCCGCCGCGACGACGACGAGCAGCGCACCATAAGCGCGCACCGGACTGTTTACCATACGAAAAACGTGTGCCTCCAACAACATAAATGTAAAGGAAGCTTTGCATAATGTCAAGCGGACACGTCACCTGCTCGATGACGACGGCAGTCACAGCGGCGACTCTCGTCGGGTTCGAAATCCCGACAGACTACCCGATACGAATCCGATGAGTCGCCAGACTGCGGTTGATTTGGCTCTGTTGCGGCACGGTTGGCGTTATGAGCGACGCAGTTCAAGACGAGTTCGCGAAATTCTCGGTCGGATGCCGTCGCGGCTCCAGCCGAGAGTACTAGATGGGGCGGTACCACCGTTGAGAGTACGAGACGGGATGGTGCCACCGTCGTGCGTCCTCTCAGATGCCGCGGTCGTGCATCATATCGAGGTTAGAGTCCACCGAGTCACGCGTTGCTTATTTGTAACGTCCCGTCCCGCCAGCGGATATACGCGAGAAGCAAGAGACCACCGAGAATCACGAAGGAGACACGGACGAGCCCCTCTTCGCCGATCAATGTATCCGGGCCAGCGAGATCGAGAACGACGAGTTCGGGCGTGACTTGTGAGACGCCGAGTCCGAGGAGACCCTGTGAGAAGTTGTAGAACACGTGAAAGCCGATTGGAAGTGCGAGGTCGCCGGTGAGCGCGTACGTCCCCCCGAGTACGAGACCCGCAATCGCGTAGTAGCCGTACTGACTGACGTGGGTGACCTTCCCAGCGTGTAGCGCCGCGAAAACGAGCGTACTGAGCAGGACAGCCAGAAGGGCTGCCGGCTTCCGTCCCACATATCCAGCCCCGCCTTCCGCGAGGTTTTTCAACATGGTCGCTCGGAAAATGAACTCCTCCCAGATTGCTGCGACAGCGATCAACGCAAACGTGACGACCACCGCCGGAACGAACGGGAGTACACCGGAAGTTTCGGTGAAGCCTGTCACGAACGCCCAGCCGGCGTAAATCGACACAAGGAGCTCCCCGGCGTTGACTGAGATTCCTATCACGCTCCCGACGGCGACCGCCGTCCACCAATCGCGGTCGAGCGACAGGCCGTAGTCGACGACCGGTCGTCGGTCGATGAGCCTCGCGGCGACGAGGAGTCCACCAGCGAGAACGACTGTCAAGCCGAGCAGTTCGAGCAACTCGCGAATCGGATGCTCGAACCGGGCTCGAACCGCCGTCTGGATAACTGCAAGTGCCGGAAACGTTAGGACGAGCGGGAGCAGAGCCCGGAACGGGGCCCGAAGTCGTCGATCGTCGTGGTTCCAAACCGGCCAAGTAAGCCAGTAACGGACCCGCCACGGAGTCCTCTCTTGGGGTTTTGTGGGGGGCATACTCGACTGGAAGAGCGGTATCACGGTAGCACCCCGGTATCGGCTTCCGATCCAGAAGTCGGGAGGGATTTTTATGTGCCACCGTTTGCAGAGGGACAATATGGACGAGGACGGCGACGATGAACTCCTCGCGTTGCTCGACGACGAGTACGCGCGAGCTATCCTCGTCGAACTCACCACTGAACCGATGTCCGCCTCCGAGCTCTGTACGGCCTGTGAGATGTCCGATCCGACCGCGTACCGTCGCCTCGACCGATTGCGGGAGGCCGGCCTCGTGGCCGAAGCACAGACGGTCGATCCCGATGGCCACCACTACAAACGATACGTGGCGACCGTCGACGAAGTGTCGGTCACGTTCGAGGACGGTTCGTACGAGGTGACTGTGACGAGATCTGCGAAGAACCCAGCCGACCGATTCACCGACCTGTTCGAGGGGTTGTCCTGAATGCTGGGTGTACTGTTACAACTCCGCTCGCCGTCGGCTGACCCGGTGATTGCACTCGCCGTCATCGGGCTAACCGTCCTATCGATTAGTCTGTCGGTCGTCATCGCGATCGTTCTCTTTCGCGGCTATCGTCGGGGGCCAGGACAGTCCGGGATGCTCTACCTCGCGCTCGGCCTGATTCTGCTCACGACTGTTCCGGAGCTCCTTCGGGTCGGATTACCAACCCTCACAAGTGTGGGCCCCATCGGTCGTACCGCATTCGTGAGCGGGTGCGAACTCGCCGGGTTAGGGGTCATCCTCTGGACCGTCTACGGAGGTGGGTCGAAATGACGGGCCTCCCGGAGACAGCGGCGCTTTCCCCCGAGAGTATCGTCTGGCTGTCGCGGGGAGTGACTGCGCTCGTTGGGCTCTTCGTTTCGATTCTGGCGTATCGTGGCTTCAGGCGAAACGACGCTGCAAAAATGCGCTCGCTCGCCGTCGGAATCGGTCTCCTAACGACAGGCGTGTTCCTCACAGTGACCGTCGCCAATTTTGCAGGTGCCAGTACAGGAAGTATCCTACTCGCACGGGGGCTCGTGACCACGGCTGGCCTCTGTGTCGTGCTATTGGCTCTTCTGTATCAATAGCTCAGGCTGGAAACGACTCCCGAGAACAAGTCAGCCGACTGCGCCACGGCTCTTGCAGGTCGTTCGTCACTCGTACTTGGAGCCGCCTCGAATCAAACGACGGCGTATATCGCACACTCGACGGCTCGAACAACCGCTCGTCGAGACGTTCGCTATCAGCTCATTCGACAGCGTTCCTCGCTGCTCCCTCGCCAGAGTGCTGTGAATCCGCTGCCCCATCAGCCCAGTAGTCGGCTAGCGGACCGTCAACACCGGTGAGTTGAATCCACGCCTGCGAAGTAATCCCGAGAATGACGATCGAGATGATCGACGATTCCACCGAGAGTGCCGTCTGAGTGAGTAAGAAGGTCGGTGAACCGAACGTCGCATCCGGCATGACCTGTCCGAGAAGCAGACTGAACGCCATATTGATTCCGTAGGGAACGATGAGGGCGGCACCCAGTCGGAGGCGGTTCCCAGCGACGGTGCGCCAACTTTGGACGAACGCCGTCGTGACCGTCGCATCGCGAACGGCGATTTCTTGCTCGACAAACGCAAACGTCAGCAGGACGAACCCGACTGGCAGCAGACCCACCAGTATCGCTGGAACGACGAGGAGAGGTGTGTACCACGCACCGACGAGCGTCGTGCGCAGTGATTCGGGAAGCACGGCGAAGACCCCGACCGTCCCGAGAGTGACGACGATCACAACGAGGAAGATCAGAACGAACATGGCCAGTACCCTGAGTAACGTGGCGATGAACAGTCGCAGCGTCGCCCAGCCAAGATTTCGGAACACAAGCTGTTCCGGGAGGTGACCGCGCCCGTCGTCGACGAGCGAACGAACCGCAACGATCTGTATCGGTACCGTCAGTACGCCGCCAGTGAGCCCGCCGAGGAGTGCGGCGCTCGCTGAGACCAGCGACGGGAGGGCCGTCCCGGGTGCCGGCGTCCCTGGTGGTGACGCCGCTCCGGCCATCCCGAGCGGGACGTACGTGGTCGCCAACACCCAGACAAACGCGCTTTGGAGAACAGCTGCAACGAAAAACGTCGTCATGAGGAGGACGCCATTTCGCGTGAGAACGCGTCCGAGTCCGTC
Source organism: Haloferax sp. SDI50 (assembly GCF_059802635.1). Classification (NCBI taxonomy): domain Archaea; kingdom Methanobacteriati; phylum Methanobacteriota; class Halobacteria; order Halobacteriales; family Haloferacaceae; genus Haloferax; species Haloferax sp. SDI50. The sequence continues at coordinate 272,007 of NZ_JBPULL010000003.1, read as the reverse complement.
GGACACAGTCTGTCGAACGTGGAGGACCATGCACCGCGCTTCTCCGTCCCGTGAGTTCAAACCCACGGGTGCTTTTCCGGTTCGGAAAATATCGCGTGCGGGGGAAGGAGGCCCATTCTGGGGGCCTAACGAATGACAGGAGGACCGATACGGAGACCGGCAGGTGGGACGATGGCAGCGAGACGCTAAAGTGGGGCCGTCGACTTTCTGGTCTGGAAAAAGAGTAGAGGGTATTAATTGCTCCGCCCTGAAGTGTTCGACGTGAGTGAGGAGCCCTCCGCCGAGGAAATCTTCGCGCTCCTCGATGACGAGTACGCGCGTGCGATCCTCGCTCAGACGAGCATCGAACCGATGTCCGCCAAAACCTTGAGCGATCGATGTGATGCCTCCCTACCCACGATATACCGGCGCACGGAGCGGCTCATCGACTGTGACTTACTCGCAGAACGGACCGAAATCGGTGAAAGTGGCCACCATTACAGCGTCTTCGAGGCGCGACTCGACAGTCTTACCGTCGAAGTGGACGAGGGAGACATCTCAGTGAGTCTCGACACGGGGCGGGCCGAAGACCCGGCCGACCGCTTCACCGACCTCTGGGAGGGAATCTGAAATGGTTCAACCCAGCATGGACCTGTACGTGAACTACCTCGTGTTGCTGGCGGTGACGCTACTGGCGTTGGTTCTCAGCCTTGCCATCGTTTTTCAAGCCTACCGCGGATACCGACGCAATCGAAGCCAGCCGATGCTGTGGCTCGCGGTTGGACTGGTCCTCCTCACGGTCGTGCCGTTCGTGATATCGTTGACGGTCGCATCGGCCGGAACCGCGCTCGGGTTCGGCCCGGTTGTGTACGCGTACTACGTCCCCATATTGAACAGACTCATCGAAGTCGTCGGACTGGCCTGTATCCTCTATTCGCTTTATAGCCGACCCTGAACCACTGCTATCGCTTCGAGTTCCGCTCGATAGTGCCGTCATCCCGGAACTGTGGCGTCGTTGTATCCATCGACAGGTGATAGCGCCCGGAGGTCGTCCGACAGACCGGAAACGTCTCTCTTGAGGGAGTTGTCTCAATTCTCCGATAAGGAGACATCAGTCAGTAACGGAGGTTCGTCGTTCAGGTCGACCGCTCGTTCGAAGCGACAATCCGCTGGAATCAGAAGTACAAGATAGGGCTCTCCTTGCCGTCGGGTCGTCGCTTGAACGCTCGTACTGCTCCGCACTCGCGTCACGCCGCCCTCGATAAGAGAGCCAGACGACCACGGTCAACGGAACGAACACGATCGCAACGGTAGCCGCCGGTAGAACGGAAACGAAGAGAGCGAACACCGTCCATGAACTGATAGCGTCGCAGGACACGGAGGAAGTGCGTTCGTCGCAATAGACAGGGGCCAATGCGCGCGTTCGAGATAGGAAATCCGTCGAAACCGCTACGCTGAGAAGATCAATAATCTGTTCCACCAGACGGGAACAGAGTGCTTGCGGGCGAACGAACGACTGCGTAGTGCGCCGTGGTTCACCCGGTCAGTTCGTCGTAGACGGCGACGGAGAACGTGAGCATGAACGCCGACGCGACGCTACCGATGACCGCCGCGAGGAGACCCACGACGACGAGGAGGGGCGTCGAGAGCGTCGGCAGACCGGCCGCCGAGGCGGCGTCGGCGCTAGCCAAGAGCGAGACGCCGGCGTAGACACCACCGGAAAGCGCGCCGATGACCAGTGCGAGAAGCAGGTACCCGGCCGTCGCCAGAAGGTTCCCCCGGACCACGCGGTAACTCCGCTTGAACGAGTCGATTGCGGACGCACCGTCGATGACGATGGCCTGGCCGTAGAACTGGACGAAGAACGCCACGACGAGATACAGGAGTCCCGCAATGGCCGCCAAACCGATAAACACCGTCCCGATGGAGCCGTGAGTCAGGAACGCCCCGAAGCCGGCCGCGACACCGACTGCACCGATGACGCCGTTGACGACGAGCAAGAGGACGTAGGCGATCAGCAACGAGAGATAGTTGGCCTTCCCGTCGGCGACGAAACGGGAGAGCGAGCTACGGGTGGTCAGGGCCTCGTCGGCCATCCCGAACATGCCGCCCTGGATGAAGGGCGTCACGAGGAGGAGAACCGCGGAGATACCCAGCGAGTAGAACGTCGAGACGAGTGGATACGACGACTGCAACAGCAGCTGGGGTACTAGCAGCGCGAACACGATCAGTTGTGGGACCAACAGACCCGGAGCACGCTTGAGCGCACCCGGTGTCCGTCGGAGGGCTTGGAGGACTCCCATGGATGAGAAAAAGAGGCCCGATGGTATAACCGCCGACGCTGGTTTTCTGGCTCGGAAAATAAGTCATCAGTGCCGTTGTTTCGGGGGAGGAGAGCGCCACCGAGGAGGAAGGTGAACGGTCTCGACGTGAATTCCGTCAATGAGACGGCTCATTGGAGAGGTCACTCACGGAGACGTTCCCGGCCCCGAATCAGCGTCCGTGGGCATTCACTATCGCCTCCTGATTAAGAGAAACTCTGGCCGTGAATCGCTCAGCTCGTTTCATACCCCTGAAACCCCAGACTGTCCATCGTTGGGGCGGAAGAGACGGCCGATTCGTCGGGCTAGAGTGCCGAGGGCGAATCCAAGGATTCCGATGGGGATACCCCAGAGTAGTGCGAGGAACAGCGCAGTTGCGAGCGTCTCGACGGCACCGACTGTCTCGAAGTGCATCGCCGTCGTGCCGAAAAGCCGATGAAGGTTACTCGGTGAGAAGTGCGCAATCGGCAGTCCGTATCTCGAGAGACCAATCCCGAAGATGGGGCCCATCACGAGAGCTATCGTCGGCACCAACCCCGAGTTTTTCGTCGAGAGGATTGTCGCGAGCGCCACGAGCGTAATCAACCCGAGGAGGGCGACAGCAGTGGGTCCAGTGGTGCTCCAGAGACCTGCAACCCACTGACTGAGGCTGTGGGTGTCACCGATGAGGACGTGCTCGACGTGGCGATACCCATACGTACTCCAAATCAGGAGACCGACAACACTCGCGGTTATCGGTGCCGATAGAACTGCGATAAGCGAAGTCGTTCGGTGTCGTCCGACGATTCCCGTCCAAATCCGTTCAACCGATGGATAGGAGGTTACGACTGCGCTGAACACGGCGTACAGCACCGAAAGCGCGGCGACAAGATGTTTGAACGCGGCGACCATGTGGCTGCGTGCTGTTCGTTCAGATGGGTTTCTCGGAGGGTCGTCATTGCGGGGGGACACGGCGGCAAAACGCGTTCAAAGAAGTAAAAATCTTATTCCGCTTCGGAGCCGGGCCCCCGATACATCGAACAAACAGGATTTTTGTGACGGCTTCGTGTCTCTCTAGTCATGCGGTGGTCCCCGCTTGCACGCAGCGAATACCGGACAGTGCTCACCTCCAAGGGGGCGTGGATACTCGCGCTCGTTGTCGTCCTCTGGGGGTTCCGACCGACATACGCCGGGTGGGACGCAGTCGGGCGAAACATCACCATCGGGTACGTCCAGATCGGCGTCGATCTGTTCCTCCCCATCGGTGCCCTCCTCCTGTCGTATCAGTCGCTCATCAATGAACGAACCACGGGCAGTATCAAGTTCCTCCTCGGGTTGCCGCTGACGCGGACGCAGATTCTCCTCGGGAAGACGGGTGGCCGGTTCGTGGGCGTCGGGACGGCGGCCGTCGCGGCGACGCTCGTTCTCGCCGCTATCGGCCTCATCGAACACGGCACGTTCGCGCTGCTTCCCTTCCTCGGGACGCTCGTCGCGACGCTGTTATTCGCCGGAGTGATGGTCGCAATCGGCGTCTTCGTCTCGACGGTCGCCCGGCGGACCGTGACCGCTGCGACGGGAGTGTTCGCGTACTTCCTCGCGACGGTGTTCTGGAGTCGGATCGTCACGTCGCTCTATACGGCCGTCACCGGCGTTCCGGTCGACCCATACGACGCGCCGGCGAGCGGGCCACTATTTCTCGCGCTCAGACTGACCCCCGACGGCGCGTACAACGTTCTGACGAACTGGTTTCTCGGCGTCGGCAACTCGACGGAGCTATTCCACATCGTCTACACCAAACTCGAACCGGGGGTTTCGGTGAACGCCTTCGTCGTCGAAGCGGCGTTCGACGGCGGTGGCCCGTGGTACCTCCATCCCGCACTGAGCCTGGTCGTCCTACTCGTCTGGGTGGTAGTGCCAGTGGCCCTCGCCCGACGTGCGTTCACCCGGGGTGACGCGCTATGAACTCGGCGGAGCCCGCAATCGAACTCGAAACGGTGACCAAGAAGTACGGCGACGTTCGCGCCGTCGACAGCCTCGACCTCGTGGTCGAGCGCGGCGAAACGTACGGATTTCTCGGCCCGAACGGCGCTGGGAAATCGACGACGATCGGTCTGTTGCTCGATTATCTCCGACCGACTTCGGGAACGGTTCGCGTCCTCGGCCACGACCCACGACGCGATGTCGTGGAGGTTCACGACCGCGTAGGGGTGCTTCCGGACCGATTCGGCCTCTACGAGGACCGTTCCGCACGTCAGCACGTCGCCCTCATCGCAGAGACGAAGCGGGCCGGCGACGACCCGGAGAACCTCCTCGAACGCGTCGGACTCGGTGATGCCGTCGACGACGAGGTGGGTGGCTTCTCCAGTGGAATGGAACAACGGTTGGCGCTCGCGATGGCGCTCGTCGGCGACCCGGACCTGCTCATCTTGGACGAGCCGTTCAGCGGGGTCGACCCACACGGCGTCCGACGCGTCCGGGAAATCGTCCGCGAGGAGAACGAGCGTGGTGCGACCGTGTTCTTCTCCAGTCACGTTCTCGGGCAGGTCGAACTCGTCTGTGACCGGATCGGCGTCCTCCACGGGGGACAGTTGGTCGCCGAGGGAACGCTCAACGACCTCCGAGCACGGACTGCATCACCCAACGACGCGACGATGGAAGACGTGTTCGTCGAACTCACCGACGCCCGTGTCGACGACGGGGGTGACCGGCGATGAAGCGTCGGACGTTCGTGACCGCGAGCACACTGTCGGTCGCTGGTCTCTCCGGGTGTCTGGGTGATACCGAGTATCGAATCGCCAGCACGGCTGTGGAGACGTCTCTGGAAGGGCTCTCGCTGTCAGTGGACCTCGCGGTCGCTGACGCGACGATCGAACATCCTGCGGCGCTCACGCTCTCGCTGGAGAACACGGCCGACAACCCGATTCGAATCCGGAGCTACGGCGTCTGGCCGTTCGGCGTACTCGCACTCGCACCCTCGCTGACGCCAGGCGAAGACACGTGGAAGACGACGCTGTTCTCCCCGTCGTACGAGGCTAGCACCCGCGTCGAAGTCGGTCGCGGCGGGTCATCACTATCGCTGGACGGGACGCCGATAACCCGGCCGCTCGATGCCGGTGAGAGCGTCAGCAGGCGATACGAACTCCGCGGCGACGACCTCTCGGGTGCGGGGACGAAATACGTCATCGATCGGTTCGAGCGCAAAGCGACACGGTACGCGACGGGTGACGACTGGAATGCACTCGATTACCGGCTCCGTCTCAGTATCGACGAGAAGAGACGGTTGCCGTTCTAGCTGAGAGGGAATCATAGCGCAGTTCGGCTTCGTCGGATTCCTCGAAAGGGAAGTCACGTGAATTTTCGAGATTATTTTGCATAGATAGTGCAATACTCTAGCTTCAATACCCCACATCACCATCAGGCCATATTTTATAAATAAAACAATACTAGACAGCTCAGAGTGGTTCAGCAGTGAGCAGACAGCTGATTCGTTCAAACGAGTACATCGCGAGTAGCTCGCATTGATATCGTCTGAGTTCCATTAGGTTTGAGTAATCTGATTGTCCACATATATATTGAATATCCCACATTTAGTGGCCAAAATATCTCAAGATGTGTTGTTATAGTACGTGCGCCCTCCTTCTGGAAATCACCACAACGTTGTGCGACCTCATTGGGCCTCGCAGAGTATATTGTATGATTGTGTCGATTATCGGGGAAAAGAACTAGAATAACGGCAGGCCCCGAGTAGAATAGTGCTCAATAAGTACAAATCCACTTACCGTTCGGCGGGTCGACCTCCTGTCGAACCGCGAGGAGTGGCAGACTGAACAACGAACCAAATGTTACAAGTCTATCTTTGTAACACACCGTGCCACGGAAGCACGACGGAGTAGCCCAGATGCGCTTTGCATACTATCCGAATGCGGAGGTAGCTCAAGCACTGCGGATGAGATAGTGACCCCGTCTGCGTAGCATCTTACAGCGACACCGGACTTTCGTCCGGCCAGTCCGTTATATCGCCCCGTAGATGGGACGAATCAGTCTATCCGCGGGTCCAACGACCCGATAGTCGCGGTCACACGACCGAGCCGTTTGAAACCCGCTGGCGGTATCGACACCGAAGTGTTAGCCCACAGTGAACAATCTACATGGCTAGTCCATCGCCGCGTTCGACGAACCATCGGTCGCGACCCGAACGATGGTCGAGTCGGTCTCGCCGACACTATTGACGGCCGTGAGTCTGTACTCGTAGTCACTGCCCGAATCCACGCCGGCGTCGGTGTACTGGGTGTAAAACGAATTTTCCGCGATTTCGTCCGCGACGACCTCGAAATCACCGTCGGGTGGCCGCCGATGGAGCGTGTAACTCTCCGCGCCTCGCGCCTCGGTCCACGACAGTTCGACACTCGACGACGACTCGTTTGACACCGACAACGAGGGTGCGGACGGGTCGTTCGGTCCCACGATCGAGTACTCCTGCAGTACGAACGCCGTGCCGTTCTCGCGGGGCCGTTCGAGTGGTATCGACAGGACGCTCTCGTTTTCCCACCGATATCTATCGTGTTTTCGACCGTCCATTCCACAGAACGGGCCCTCGTGGAGACAGTAGAGCGTCCAGTCGGTCCACCCCGAGGATGCTGTCGCAACCCCGGCGTAGAGTTGCCCGTCGACGACGGTGTACACGTGGAGCGCGTCGTTGTCGTCGAACAGCAAATCACCGCGGTTTAGCAAGATATCTCCCGCCCGCGTTGGGTCGATTCCGACCGTCGAAAGGTCGACGCTCGTGTCGTCGATGTACTGTTCGTGCCACTGCCCGTCCGTCGTTCGCCAATAGTGAATATAGTGCCGGTTGGTGTCGTCGAAGTCGGTCGTCGAGTCCGTCGAGCGCGACGTGAAGATGTGTGGTTGGTCGCTCGAATCGAGCGCCTGCGTCCCCTGATTTAGTAGCCACGAACCCTCCGGACTGTCGACGACGACGGTCTCATCGTCCACGCGGATCGGGTCGTCCGCGTTCACGTCACCGATGACGGTACCGTCGTTGTTGCACCACGTGTAGCCACCGTCGTCGCTGTACGCGTAATGGATGTCGTGGTTAGAGCGCCACGTCTCCCACGTCTCGCGCCACGTCCAGGTGACGTGGAGGCGGCCGGTGTCGTCGAAGGTCCAGTCGTGATGGTACGCGTTCCGAGACGGGGAACCGTTCCACGGCTCGTACGTCCCCGCACTCGAAAACACCGTTCCGATGCGCGTCCACGAGTTCGACGACGAATCGTGGACGTGAAGGTACGAATCACCGTCGCCAGACGAGCCAATCCGGTACTCGCAGAACAGCGTTCCGCGCTGATCGTTGAAAAACCGAGGGTAGGTTACTGGGTGCTCCGGACCGCTCAGACCCATGTCAGTAGTCTCTGAGAAATCACCGGTGGAGATGTTTGACGGCGGGTCCGTCAGGAATCCAGACGACGAGTATCGGTAGTGGAACGGGTCGTCGTGGTGGTCGTACGCGAGATGAAGACGACCGTCGTTGTCGGTCCCGAGTGCCGTGTTTCTGTGCGAATCCTCGTCTGGAACCCGCCAGTCGAACTGGATGCACTGAACCGAGTCAGTTGACAGCGCTCGTCGAGCGAGTGAGAGAACGCCGTCGTCGTTCCAATACGGAACGTACTGGAACTCACCGGCAGTAACGACTTTCCGTTGGTCCCACGGCGCGTTGTTGAACGCCCACGCCTCACCGCTCAGGAGTCTCTCGCGCGTCAATGAGAACATCTTCCCGGCACTCTCCGTTCCGTCCTGCTCGGCCTGCGTCTCGTTTTGGTCCTCGTGAGTCATTGGCACTCCGGCGCATTCGCGTTATGACGACGCACCTGTGAGGGGATTTACAATTCGTGAGCCATCGCTTAAAACGTTGTGTCCGTCGAGGCCGCTCTCGTCTTCGAGCACGCGATATCCGCCGCTCAGGTCGCGATTCGCCACGTAGCACGCCCGCCGGAGTAACTACCTCCGTCGGCAAATCACCCCACCTAACCAAATCAACTCTCTACACTCATACTGAACGTCAGTCATATATTATCTCATACACCACATAATCAAATATCCAGTCATCTGACCGATTACCACAGAATTAATGATAGATATTTCAGCAGTCAGTCAAGATTGTTCGGCCATCCTGACTACGTGTACGTAATGTTGAGTTCGATGATGTTCGCGACGTTCTGTAATTTCTCCGGGAGCGTTTCTCGGAACCGTTCGTCTTGAAACCGACTTTTCGGGCCCGAGACGCTGATCGCTCCCTCGACCTCGTCGTTATTGTTGATTATCGGGACCGCAACGCACCGGAGGCCTTTGACGCGGGTTTCGTCATCCAGTGCGTAACCGTCTTCAGCCACTCTGTCGAGAGTCTCGAACAGCTCCGAGCGCTCCGTGATGGTGTTTTCGGTGGACGCCGGCATGCCGTGTCGATCGAGGATTTCGTTCACGCGCTCCCGGGGGAGGTGCGCCAATATCGCGTTTCCGAGGCCGGTGTTGTGGAGGTAGACCGCCTGTCCGATGTACGAGTCCGTTTTAACCGCGTCGGCGCCGTGTGCTCTGTGAAGGTAGATGCCCTTCCCGTGTTCTTCCACGAGGAGGTTCGTCAGTTCTCCCGTTTCCTCGGCTAATGCGGTCACTTCGTCTTTTGCGACTTCGTAGAGTCGCCGTCTGTGTCGCGCGTGGCCGCCCAAATCGAGCAACTTCAGACCGACACGATAGGTGTTGTCCTCTTTCACGATGTACCCGTCCTGTTCGAGCGTGTTCAGGTAGTTGTGTATGCTACTCTTCGACAGGTCGAACTCCTGGGTCATCTCGGTGACGGTCGCCTCGTTCTTCTCTTTGAGCACTTCGAGTATCCGGAACGTCGTCCGCGCGGTCTTCACGTGATTCGACTGTTCTCTGTCTGACATACTCTCCCTAACAAGGGGAGCATTGTAAATGTATATCATCAATAAAGGGATGTAATTCATCGATACTGAATCTCGTTCCGAATGACGCGGCGTGAACCCCTGAGAGCGTCGTTCCGAGTCGGAGTGAGAGACGGGCCGGTGGCTTGACGATGGCTTTATAGCGTCTGCCAAGGGAACTGTAGCCACATGGCACGAAAGCCAGCCGCGCTACTGCGACGTATCGACGACACCGGTCTGCCGGACCGATACGCGACGAGACCGGACGTCGCACAGAGCGATATCGAACGGGCGCTCGCTGTCGCAATCGACCGCATCGATGAGAATCTCGACGAGTTCTACGACCGATTTCCCGGACCCTCGAGTGAGAACCTCGTTTATACCCCCACCGACAACACGGACGGCTGGACGACTTCGTTCTGGACGGGACTCTGTTGGCTCGCGTACGAGGTGACGGGCGACCGCGCGTTTCGAGACGCCGCCGAAGCCCAATTGGCGACGTTCGAACGGAGGTTGACGGCCGGTGACGTGAAGACGCACGACCTCGGGTTCCTCTATACGCTCTCTGCCATCGCCGGCCATCAGTTGACGGGCCTCGAACGATATCGGTCGGCGGCCCTCACCGCCGCCGACCATCTCGTCGCACGCTTTTGGGATGCACCCGGGCTCATTCAGGCGTGGGGCGACCCCGAGGAACCCGAGGACTCGTGGGAGCGCGGTCGAATGATCGTCGACTCGATGATGAACCTCCCGTTGTTGTTCTGGGCGAGCGAGGAGACGGGTGACCCCACGTACGCCTCCATCGCCGAGACACACGCGCGGACGAACGCACAGCACGTCGTTCGCGACGACGGCTCGACGTTCCACACGTTCAAATGTGACGTCGAAAGTGGGTCGCCGCTCGGCGGCGAAACGGCGCAGGGCTACGACGCCGGCTCTTGTTGGTCACGCGGCCAGACGTGGGCCATATACGGGTACGCCCTCGCGACGGAGTACACCGACGAGGCCGCGTACGCGCAACTGTCCGCAAAGCTGGCGAACTACTACCTCTCGAACGTCGAAGCGGACCACGTCCCGCGCTGGGACTTCGATGCGCCCGACGAGCAGAACTACCGTGACACCTCCGCCGCGGCGATCGCGGCCTGTGGACTCGACGAGCTTGCCACGAGGCTCCCGCTCGCAGATACTCGCGCCCGGCGCTACGAGAACGCGTCACTCGTAATCCTCCGCAGTCTCACGGAGAATTACACGGCCGACGGAAACCAGTCGAACGGATTGCTGACTGACGGGGCTTACGACCCGACCGAGGGGGACTACGACGAGTGTTGCATCTGGGGAGACTACTTCTACGTCGAAGGGCTCGTTCGAGCCACCCAACAGTGGTCCCGCTACTGGTGAGCGGCCCGCCACCCGCCGTTTCACAGCGACGTAAATTCCCGGTCGGGGCAGGGAAACGCTATTGATGCATGCGATCAACGCACAAACTAGATGAATCCAACGACAGGTAACCCGCTCCAGACACGACGGGATTTCGAACGAGCAGTGTCTCAACTCGTCGAACCGTTGCTCACGCACGCCAGTCCCGGTAACGCGCGGGTGAGGCCCACGGCGACCGGCGCTCACTTTCCAGCCGTCGCAGCCGAACTGGAAGGATTTGCCCGCCCGCTGTGGGGTGTCGTGCCGTTAGGCGTCCACAGTGACATCAACCATTGGGCGTTTTTTCGGACCGGGCTGACCAACGGGACGGACCCGTCTCACGAGGAGTACTGGGGGGACGTAGACGACCACTCACAGAAGCTCGTCGAGATGGCCGCTATCGGCGTCGGCCTCGCGCTCACACCGGAACACCTCTGGGAACCCCTTTCGGAGCCGGAACGCAACCGACTGGTCAGTTGGTTGAACCAAATCAACGATGCAGAACTCTATGACTGTAACTGGCTGTTCTTCCGCGTGATGGTGAACGTGGGGCTTCGGTCGGTCGGGGCGCGCCACGACTGGGAACAGACCCAGTCCGCGCTCGACCGACTCGAAACGTTCTATCGCGGCGACGGGTGGTACACGGACGGTCCTGATGACGAACACAACCCCGTCGATTACTACGTCCCGTGGGCGATGCACGTGTACGGACTCCTCTACGCCGCCGTCGCTGGCGAGGACGACCCCGAACGGGCGGACCGCTTTCGGGCGCGGGCTGAGAAATTTGCGAATGCTCACATCCACTGGTTCGACGAGACCGGGCGAGCGCTTCCGTACGGCCGGAGCCTGACCTATCGTTTCGCGCAGGCGTCGTTCTGGGGGGCACTGGCGTTTGCTGGCGTGGAATCGCTCTCGTGGGAGGTCGTCCGCGGACTCTGGGCCCGGAACATCCGCTGGTGGCTCGACCAACCGATATTCACCGACGGCGGGTTGCTGTCGGTCGGATACCGCTACCCGTCGCTGAAAGTATCCGAAACCTACAACTCGCCGAATTCGCCGTACTGGGCGATGAAGGCGTTCCTCCCGCTGGCACTTCGGCCGACCCACCCATTCTGGCAGGCCGACGAGGAGCCACTCCCGGAGCTTCCGGAGACGACGGCACAGCCCGAAGCCGAGAAAGTCGTGTGCCGCGACGACGACCACCTCTTTGCGCTCTCTCTCACTCGGGACAGCCACCACGGACGAGAGAAATACACGAAATTCGCGTACTCGACGCAGTTCGCGTTCTCCGTTGCTGGTCGGACGCCCGGACCGGGACAGGCGGGACACGACAGCGCCCTCGCGCTCAGCCTCGACGGCGACCAGTTCAAGATTCCCGCGTCGTTCACGCAGACGCGCGTAAACGGGTCGACCCTCGCCGCCCGATGGAACCCGTGGGAGGGTGTCAGCGTCGAGACGTGGCTCGCGCCCGACCTTCCGTGGCACGTACGCGTCCACCGACTGCAAACGGACCGGGTCGTACACAGCGAAGAGGGTGGGTTCGCAGTAGACAAAACCGGTGACGACACCGCGGCCAACGTTACGCACGACAGTCAGAATGGAACGGCGCTCGCCAGATACCCCAACGGTGTTAGCGGTATCTCCGACGGGTTCGGCGACCGCACGCCGGCCGTCGTGGTCGACGACCCTAACACGAACCTGAACTACGCTCGCACGGTCGTCCCGACACTGCGAGCGACGCACGAACCGGGGGCACACTGGTTCGCCTCAGCGGTCATGGCTAGCCCCGACGGGAGCACACCGTGGGAACAGGGGCCGACGCTCGAACGAACTGCAACCGGTGTCGTGGCCGAAACCACGAACGGCGAGAAACTCCTCGATTGCCGGCCTGACGACTTCTGACACCGTCGGGTTACCGGGCTTAGATTTATACTGGTCAGCAAGGCGAATACCCCGACCCACCGTGGTCGGGGATGAAGCCGACAACTCGTGATACAAACCATTAACTGAACACATCGCTAATCAAGAGACAGCGATGGAATGCAGTCACCGCTACCACGCTTACCCAACGCAGGAGGTAGCGGAAGGACTGGAACACCATCTAGACGTTCATCGTCAACTCTACAACCACGTCCGATGGGACTACCAGAACAGTCCCGAGGACGACAAACCGAGCGAGTACGACCAGAACAACAAACTCCCCGAATGGAAACGCAAGTGGTCGGTGTTCGGTGAACTGTACTCGAAAGCCGCACAGACCACCGTCGCTCGTTTCCACCGTAACCTCTCGAATCTTCGCAAGAAGAAAGAGAAGGGGTACAAGGTCGGTTGTCTCAAACGGCAAGCACCTAGCGATTACCGGAGCGTGACGTACAACCAGTCTGGTTTTGACCTCGATGAAAAGAGGGGCCACGACAAGTACGCATACGTGCGCTTCAGCAAAATCGGGTGGGTGAAAATCCGGTACTCTCGCCCGGTTCCCGACCACGCCACTATCAAAGAGGCCACGTTCAAGAAGGAGACGACTGGCGAGTGGTTCGTCTCTTTCGGACTGGAAACCGGAGACGCCGACTTGCCAGAGAAGCCCGACGTGGACTCGCTTGACACGAGCAACAGCGTCGGGATAGACCTCGGCATCCAGAACTACATCCACACCTCCGACGGGAAGACCGTGGATTGGCTTGACCTCGAAGACGACTACGAGCGTCTTCGCCGCGAGCAACGCAAACTCTCGCGGAAGGAGAAGGGGTCGAACAACTACGAGAAACAACGCCAGAAGGTCGCCACGGTCAAACGCCACATTCGTCGGGAGGTACTGGACTACCAGCACAAACTCACAACGTGGCTCGTCAAAGAGTACGACGCCGTGTTCGTGGAAGACCTTGACGTTGCTGGAATGCTTCAGGGCGACGGGAACGCCCGGAACAAGCAGGACGCGGCGTGGCGACAGTTCATCACGCTCCTCGAATACAAGGCCGACCTGTACGGCTGTCACGTCAAACAGGTCGAAGCACGAGGCACGACGAAGGAGTGCGCTCGGTGCGAGGTGGAGACGGCAAAGCCTATCTGGGTCAGGGAACACTCCTGTCCGGCGTGTGGGTTCGAGACGGATAGGGATGCGAATGCGGCGATGAACGTCTTGCAGAGAGGCTTTTCTGAGTTAGGGCTGGGATGGCCCGAAGATACGCCTGTGGAGACTGTGACCGCTACGGACACGGCTCAGTTTGAGTCTGTGTCTGCAAGTCACGTCATCGAAACAGGAAGCCTGACCTCGTGAGAGCAGGATTCCCCGCGCCACCGTGCGCGGGGTAACATTCAATACGTGTGGTAGTATTGCATCAATTAGCGATTGAATACTCGCGCTGGAAGCGGTCCGTCTACCGTGTGGTGGCGGTTCTGCGACTGGACGTGGAGAGTGATCAAGGATGACTTACAGAGCAGGCGTGATCGGAACTGGCGGTATCGCAGGTATGGGTATCCTCGGAATGCACGACGAGGAGGTGATCGGCAAAGAGAAAATCGACGCGAGTCACGCCGGCGGGTACGCCGACGCCGACGAAATCGAACTCGTCGCGATTGCGGACGTCGACTCGGAGAAACTCACCACGTTCGGTAACGCGTGGGACATCCCGACCGACCGGCGGTACGACGGCCACGAAGCGATGTTGGCACGGGAAGACCTCGATGTCGTCTCTATCTGTACCCCGTCTTTTCTCCACCACGAACACACCGTCGACGCGGCGAAATCCGCCGCCGACCCGTCGGTCATCTGGTGCGAGAAACCGATCGCATCGGAGGTCAGCGCCGCCGAAGAGATGGTCGAGGTGTGCGAGGAAACGGAGACGGAGTTGGTCGTCAACCACTCGTTCCGGTTCACCGAGAAGCTACGGCGACTCCGCGACCTCATTCACGAGCGAGACCTCCTCGGAGACGTACAATCGGTCAGTACGCAGTACAGGATGGAGTTGATGCGTAACTCCACACACGTGCTCGATACGCTCGTGTATCTCCTCGACACGCGTGCGGAGCGTGTCAGCGGATACATCACCGGCGAGAACGAAGCGATCGACTCGCTCGGAACGGCACGGGACGTAGTCGATGCGGGCGGCGGCGGCCACGTCGTGATGAACGACGGTTCGTTCGTCACCGTCGATTGCACGATTCCGCGGGACATCTCGTCGATGTCGCTGACCTTCATCGGCACCGAGGGCAAGCTCTACATGAACAACGACGACGGCGAGTGGCGCTACTGGTCGCTCGAAGACGGCGAGCACGTCGAACGACAGTTACCGGGAATCGAAGGAACGTGGACATGGGACGAAGACTACAAGCGGTCGTTTGCGAACGCCGCGAACCACATACAGGACTTACTGAACGGGGACGGACAGAACTACTCGCCGGGAGTCGAAGCCGCCCGCTCGCTCGAAATCATCGTCGGGTTCTACATCTCTCATTATACCGGGTCGACGGTCGATATTCCGCTCGCAGAGCCGCTAAAAGACGTCCCGATAAAGTCGTGGTGAGTCACGGACAGCCGTCGTTTCGGCGCGGGGAGACGTGTTCGGCGGGACGACTCAGTCGTCGAGCCACGGAGCACCCTCTCGCTCGACGAGTCGGTCAGTTCGGCCGATGGCATCGATTCGCTCGATGTCTCGGTCGTCGAGGTCGAGAGACAGCGCGTCAACGTTGTCTCGGAGGTGCGGTTCGCCCGTCGCCTTCGGGATAACGGAGACCGGGTTCTTCGAGAGGAGCCACGCGAGGCTGACCTGTGCCGGGCTCACCCCGTGTTTGTCGGCGATTTCGACCACTTCCGGGATATCGAAGACGGTCCCGCGGGCGAGCGGCGAGTACGCGACGTGGTGGTATCCCCGGCTCTCCGCGTGCGCGATGAGGTCGTCCTGCTGGAGGAGTGGGTGGGTCTCGACTTGGTGTGCGAACAGCGGCGTCTCCAACTGTTCTATCGCCTCTTCGAGAAGGTCGATATCGAAGTTACAGACACCGACGTGGTTGATACGTCCCCGGCCGACGAGTTCGTCGAAGGCGGGAAGCGTCTCCGTCGAGTCGTAGTTCCCGACCGGCCAGTGGACGTACAGCAGGTCGAGATGTTCGAGGCCGAGGCGGTCGAGCGTGGCCGCCAGTCCCTCGATGACCTCGTCGTACGCGAGTCCGAACTTCTCAGCGTGCACCTTCGACGCCACGAATATCTCCTCGCGGGGGACGTCGGCCGCTTCGATACCGTCGCCGACAGCCGCTTCGTTTCCGTAGTACTGTGCGGTGTCGACGTGTCGATACCCCATCTCCAGCGCCGTCCGAACGCTTTCACGACAGGTTTCCGGGTCCGTGTTTTGCCACGTACCGAGTCCGAGCTGTGGGAGACTCATACTCACTTGTCTCCGGTGCGATTCAAATTTCTTTGGATGGTTTGCATCGAAAGCGGGCGTGGTGTCGACGAGTCGGGGGTGGGTCCGACACGGCGGGCAGTCTTGTCAACAAGGCCAAATTATATATATGGAGCCAGTAATTTGCTAAACGTTCGCAATGAAAGATCAAGTAGAATCTCTCAACCGACGGAACGTGCTACAAGCGATTGGTGGTCTCGGTGCCGCGACTCTCGCCGGTTGCGTGGGGACTGGGTCCGGTCCGCAGACCGACGCGACGCAGACGACCAACAGCGACTCTTCCGTCGACGGCACCGCCGACGAGACCGCAACGGAAGCGGCGACGGCCGCTCCGATGGCGGACTCGATAGAGTTCTGGGAGATGGCCGGCTCCTACGGCGGACTCATGGACCGCTACGCTCAGGAGACGGGAACGGAGATATCCCACACGAACATGGGGTATTCGGAGATTATAAACAAGATGCAGACGCGGCTCATCTCCGGACAGGGTGCCCCGAGTACCGCGCTCATCGAACAGAAAAAGACGCTGAAAATCGCGTCGACCGGCGGCCTGCGGGACCTGCGGCCGCGAATGGAGGACGCCGGCATTATCGACGAATTCAACGACGGGGTGTTGTCCGCCGTGACCGGGGACGAGGGACAGATTTACTCGGTCCCGGACGACATCGCACCGACCACGCTCTACTACCGCCGAGACGTGTGGGACGAGCACGGACTCGCACCGCACGACGAAATCGAAACGTGGGACCAACTCATCGAGGAGGGAAAGAAGCTCCCGGACGACGTCTCGCTTCTCTCGCTTCCCGCGTCCGGGTCGAACCTCTACTGGCGGTTCCTGAACCGGATGCAGGGCGGACAGGAGTTCAACGAGAACGGGGAGGTCGTCCTCAACGGTGAGGAGGGCCTGAAGGCGGCCCGGATGATGAAGCGCCTCTCGAACGAGGGGCTCATCGACCGGGGCGCAAACTGGAGCCAACAGTGGTTCTCCGGATTCCAGAACGGGACTATTACCGGCTACGCGACCGGGTCGTGGTTCTACGGAACCATCACCTCCTCGATGCCGGAGACCGAGGGTAACTGGCGCGGCTTCAAGCTTCCCGCGCTTGAGTCGGGCGGCAACCGGGCGAGCAACCGCGGCGGTTCCGGCCTCGTCATTCCGCAGCAGGCGTCCGAGGAGGAGGCGAATCGAGTGTGGGACTACATTAAGTTCGTCACCGCCACCCCCAAACAGAACGCGCTCAGTTACAAGAACGAAGGCCAGATGACGGCACACGAGCCGTCGTGGGACCAAAGCGCGTTCTCGAACGCCGAATTCGACTTCTTCGGCGGACAGCAGCTCGCCAACATCTGGATCGACACCGTTCCGGACATCCCCGGATACCGATTCACCGTCGATTCCCCCATCGTCTCCAGTATCATAAACGAGGAGATGCGAAACATGATCGACGAGGGCGACTCTCCGAAACAGGCCTTAGACCGTGCGGCACAGCGCGTCGCTGACCGAACCGGTCGCGACATCGCATAGAAGATGAGCTCGGAGTCCATCGTCAAACTGTCTGACCGCCTTCGCTTCCAGCGACAGCGGTTCAAGGAGGTGATGCCGACGATTCCCGGGACTGCATACATCTTCCTCGCGCCCTTCTTCATCACGTTCGTCCTGTTCCTGGCGTTCCCGATCTTCTACACGGTCTACCTCTCGTTTTTCACGTATCAGGGCGTGGCGAGTGATCCGCTGTTCTGGGTCCAGTTCGGAAACGTCTACCTCGAAATACCGAAAATCGCGAGCCTAGAGTTCGTTGGACTGGCGAACTACCAACGACTTCTTCGTGATAGTGTGTTCCATCAGTCGATGTTCAACACTATCTACGTCTTCGCAATCGAACTTCCGCTGATGGTCGGGGTCGCGCTCGGGCTCGCCGTGATACTTAACGCGGGGTTCACCCGGTTCAAGGGCGTCTTCCGGAGTCTGATGCTCCTCCCGGTCTCGGCAAACACCGTCGCGTACTCGGTCGTGTTCGTCGTCATCGTCGCCGAGGGCGGACTGCTCGACTTCATCTTCCAACTGTTCGGCATCGCGCCGCTGAACTGGCTCGGCAACGGATTCTGGTCTCGGAACCTGATGGCGTTCATGGTCGTCTGGCGCTGGACGGGGTACAACATGATAATCATCTTGGCCGGTCTCCAGACGATCTCCGAGTCGCTGTACGAGGCCGCGGAAATCGACGGTGCGTCACGCCTCCAAAAGTTTCGGTACATCACCATCCCACAGCTCAAACCAGTGTTGCTGTTCGTTCTCGTGACGACGACCATCGGCAGCTTCAAGAAATTCTCGGAGCCGACGATTCTCATCGGCGCGGGCGCGCCGGTAAAAGAGACCCGAACGGTCGTTTACTACATCTACGAGGTCGCCTTCCAGAACCTTCAACTCGGGTACGGAAGTGCGCTGACCGTCGTTCTCGTTGGAATCGTCATGTCGCTGTCGATAATCCAACTCAAGTGGAGCTAACCATGCACGAAAAATCGAAAACCGAGGCGTTGTGGCGGTTCGGCGGCTACGGGTTCCTCATCGCGGCCGCGCTGTTCATGATCGTCCCGATATACTGGATTGTTATCGCATCCACCCTACCCCAGTCGGCGATTCTGTCGAGCAGCGGTGCGCTTCCGCAGCTCCTCCCCGGCGGGCACTTCGTGGAGAACTTTCAGGCGTTGCAGTCGCGCCAGTACGTCAACTTCATGAGCAGTGTCTGGAACAGCATCTTCATCGCAATCGTCTACACGGTCCTCGCGTTGATGCTGTGTTCGATGGCCGGCTTCGCGTTCGCCAAGTACGAGTTCCGGTTCAAAAAGTCCATCTTCGCCGGTATTCTGGCGACGCTTATCATCCCGGTCAATCTGTTGGTCATCCCTCTGTTCCTCGTCATGTCGACGGCGAACATGACCAACACGTACGCCGCGGTCATCCTGCCGTGGGCCGCGTACCCGGTTGGAATCTTCTTCATGCGTCAGTCGATGCAAGCGATACCCGACGCGCTGTTGGAGTCCGCCCGGATGGACGGTGCCTCGGAGTTCCAACTGTTCTACCGCGTTGCGATACCGTCGATGAAATCGTCGATGGCGGCGCTCGCTGTCATCCTCTTTCTCTTCCAGTGGAACATGTTCCTCTGGCCGTTGGTCGTTCTCGACACGGATAAGTTCACAATTCCGGTAGCGATTACCAAAATCATGGGACAGCAGGTCGTCGCGTTCGACCAACTGATGGTCGCATCGGCGGTCGCAATACTCCCGATGTTCGTGGTGTTCCTCGCGCTTCAGAAGTACTTCGTGCGAGGCATCCTCTCGGGAGCCGTCAAGGAGTAATTCAACATGACACAGATTGACATCGAAGGACTCGTCAAAACGTACGAAGCGAGCGAAGACCACGACGTCGACGGAAACAAAATCGTCGCCGTCGACCACGTCGACCTCCAGATTCGAGACGAGGAGTTCCTCGTTCTCGTCGGGCCGTCGGGGTGTGGAAAGACGACCTTGCTCCGCTGTATCGCGGGTCTCGAAAGCATCACCGACGGGGACCTCCGATTCAACGGCGATCAAGTGAACCACCTGCGGGCGAGCGAACGAGACGTCGCGATGGTGTTCCAGAACTACGCGCTGTACCCGCACATGACCGTCAGGGAGAACCTCGGATTCGGTCTAAAGCTGTCGACGAAACTCCCATCGGACGACATCGACAGGCAAGTCGTCAGCATCGCTGAGCTAATGGGAATCGAGGACCTGCTTCCGAAGAAACCCGGCGAACTCTCGGGCGGGCAGCAGCAGCGAGTCGCGTTAGGTAGGGCAATCGTCCGAGAGCCGGAGGTGTTCCTGATGGACGAACCGCTGTCCAATCTCGACGCGAAGCTTCGCTCCGAGATGCGGACCGAGATTCAGGAACTCCAAAACGAACTCGGCGTGACGACCGTCTACGTCACCCACGACCAAACGGAGGCGATGGCGATGGGCGACCGAATCGCCGTCGTAAACGACGGGCGACTCCAACAGGTCGGTGTCCCGGAGGAGCTCTACCGGAATCCGACGAACGAGTTCGTCGCGGACTTCATCGGAAGCCCGAGCATCAACCTCATCAGCATGGACATCGAGGGCAACCGTCTCGTCTCCGAGTTCGGCTTCGAGTACGAGTTCTCCGACTACCAGGTCGACGACGTCGCGACGGTGCGGCTCGGAATTCGACCCGAAGACCTCGAAATCGACAGCGGCGGGACCGACATCGAGATATCCGTCGTCGAAAAGATGGGGAACGAGAACTTCATCTACGGGAAACTCGGTGACAAAGAGATTGTCGCCCGAACCGACGCGTCGATTCGCCCCGAAACCGGCGACCGCGTCGGAATCAGCTTCCGAGACGAGGCGGCCTACCTCTTCGACGCGCAGTCCGGGACGGCGCTCAAGACGAAAACGGACACCCTCAACGCCCCACAGACGCAGTTGTGACGCGCGTCTGCGGTGACCACGCGAGGAATCAACTTCCCAGTACACCGAAGTCGGCGGCGACAACCAGAAGTGGACGTTCAACGCGCCGTAACGGCGAACCGGCGTCCGGTCGGTGCCTCGTCGGAGCACGGTCCGGTCAGTATTCCTCCGACGTTCGAGAACACGGCGAGCGAGAGCCGCGTTGGCGAGTGGTTCCGTGCCGACTCACTCGGACGCGAGTCCGACGCCTCCGATAGACCCGTCGAGTACCGCGATATCGAACGCGTCGACGGTCGACTCACCGAGCAGGAACCCGGTGGAGTCGGGGACGGTCAACGTCACCGGGTCGCTCGTGAAATTAAGCGCCCACGTGTAGCCGTCGCGCTCCATCACGCGCACGCCGTCCGGGAATCGCTCAGTGTACTCGACGCCGGCGGCGTCCAGTAACTCCGTGACGAGCGCGTCGGCGAGGTCGTCCCCCGGCCAGCAGCCACAGTACGTCACGGTCCCGTCTCCGGCGTCGTTCCGCACGATTGCGGCGTTTCCGGCCGCTTCGCCCGTCCGGTACGCTCCTCGTTGCACTCCGTCTTCGGGAGCCAGCCACGAGGCCCACGTTCGGAACTCGTACGTTGCACCGTCGTAGGAGAGTCGCGTCTCGATGTGGTCGGGCAGCGTTTCGTGACGCGCCACCCGTGCGCCGGTGAGGGAGGTGAGCGGTCCCGGTGCGAGCGACTCGTGAAGCTGGTTGTACGGGTCTTTCTCCCCCGTCCGGGCTCCGAGGAGGAGACTACCGCCCGAATCGACGTAGTCGGTCAGGGCGGTCGACAGTTCGTCGCCGACGAGGTACAAGGTCGGTGCGACGACCGCGTCGTACCGTTCGAGACGCGCGTCCGGCGAGACGATGTCGACCTGCACGCCGCGGGACCGAAGCGCATCGTAGTACGTCCGTAAGTGGTTCCAGTAGTCCCAGTCGGGCGAGAGAGGTTGCGAACGCGTCGCCCACAGGCTCTCGTAGTCGTGGACGAGCGCGACTGACGCATCGACCGAGTCCAAGTCGAACAGCTCGTCGGCGGCGGTCGATGCTTCGCGGTACCCGCGGTCAGGGGAGCCGTCCTGCCGCCGAAGCCCGGCGTGGTACTGTTCTTGCCCCTGACGGCAGCGACGCCAGCGGAAGTAGACGACGGCGTCCGCCCCGTGAGCGACGGCGTGGTGCGCCCACAGGCGCATCGCCCCGTCGGCCGGTTGCGGCGACTGCGGCGGCCAGTTGATGTCTCCCGGCTGTTGCTCCATCACCCAGAACGGCTTTCCTTTCGCGCCGCGCTGGAGGTCGTGGTTCATGCTCACTTGGTCGGGGTTCCCGGCTCGTAGTTCGTCGACCGTCGGCGTGTCCGGCTGTCGGTCCTGCACGAACCCCGTCGGATAGGAGTCCCACGAGAGGAAATCGAGGTCGTCGGCGAGGCGAAAGGCGTCGAGTGAAAAACCACCCATGAAGTTGTGCGTGACGAACCACTCGTCGTTCGCTTCGCGGATGAGGGCTGCGTGCAGGCGGTTGTACTCGGCCACGCTGTCGTTACTAAACCGTTCGTAGGCGAGTACCCGCGAAGGGTGGTTGGCGGCCGGTGTCGGTTTTGGGGGGTCGATACTCTCGAAATCGTCGTACTGCTGGCTCCAAAACGTCGTTCCCCACGCGTCGTTGAGGTCGGCAACGCTCTCATAGCGGTCGGCGAGCCATTCGCTAAACGCCTCGCCACAGTCCTCGCAGTAGCAGGTAACCGTCTCGTGACAGCCGAATTCGTTGTCAGTCTGCCACCCGGCGACGTGGGGGTTGTCGGCGTATCGGTCGGTCAGCACGCTGACGATGCGTTCGGTCTCGGAACGGTAGGTGGGCGAGTTGAAACAGGTGAACCGACGGCTCCCCCACTCACGCGGCGTGCCGTCTTTCTCTCGCTGTCGAACGTCGGGATGTTCGTCGACGAGCCATTTCGGCGGCGTCGCTGTCGGCGTACACAGGACCGCTTTCATCCCGAACTCCCCGATGAGTCCGACGGCCTCGTCTAACCACGCGAAATCGAACGTCCCTCGCTCCGGTTCGATTCGTCCCCACGCGAACTCCCCCATTCGAACGTATTCAATCCCGGCTTCGGCCATCTGACTGATATCGGTCTCCCACCGCTCTCGCGACCAGTGCTCCGGGAAATAGCAGACACCAACTGTCATACACAATGATCAACGTGGTGAGATATAGTTCTTTCCGGTGTCCGGGCACTGGCTGATACCCACCCGTCGAGTCCTGCGCACCAGGCCTGCCGTACGGGGGTGCCATCACAAATTTCGGCCCCACCGCCCGCACTTATGTACCACTGTGAGAGACAGTCGTGCGAACACATGAACGGCTTAACTGTCGGTGTGAACGCCTCCGCTATCGAACGCGAGACCCGGTCGCAAACCGCCGAGGGGCGTCGATGACGGCTGAACTCGTCACGTTCGGCGAGACGATGATTCGGCTGAGCCCGCCGGAGGGCGAGCGAATCGAGACCGCCCGGTCCCTCGAATTCCGGACCGCCGGTGCGGAAAGCAACGTCGCGGTCGCCGCCTCCCGTCTCGGCTGCTCCGCCGCGTGGCTCTCGAAGCTTCCAGACTCGCCGCTCGGTCGACGCGTTACCACGGAACTCCGAACGCACGGCGTCGAGCCGTACGTCCGCTGGGACGACGACGCTCACCAAGGCGCGTACTACATCGAACAGGGGCGCGCGCCGCGTCCGACGAACGTCATATACGACCGCGCCGATGCGGCAGTCACGACCGCGCGACCGGACGAACTCGCTGTCGACATCGTGGAAGACGCGGCGGCGTTCTACACCAGCGGCATCACGCCGGCGCTTTCCGAGACGCTTCGGGAGACGACCGGCAGGCTTCTGCAAACGGCGACCGAAGCGGGGACGACGACCGCGTTCGACCTCAACTACCGGTCGAAGCTCTGGTCGCCGTCCGACGCACGCGACGCGTGCGAATCGCTCTTTCCAAAGGTCGACATCCTCGTCGCCGCAGAACGAGACATCCGCACTGTTCTGGAACTCGACGGCGACGCGCTGACACTCGCATCGGAGTTGGCCGGCGATTTCGATTTCGAGACGGTCGTGGTCACTCGCGGGGAAGACGGTGCACTCGCCCGACACGGCGGAACGGTGTACGAGCAGCCGGTCTTCGAGACGGACACGGTCGACGCCATCGGGACCGGCGACGCGTTCGTCGGCGCGTTCCTGTCGCGGCTCATCGCGGGCGAATCAGTCCAGACCGCGCTCGCCTACGGTGCGGCGACCGCCGCGCTCAAACGGACAGTTCACGGCGACCTCGCGGTCGTGACGCCTGACGAGGTCGAACGCGTCCTCCGCGGAGGCGACGCCGGAATCGACCGATAACGACCACCTTCGCTGAACGTTTCGGTTCGCCGCGCGGACCGCGCTGAGACGGGGAGCGCCGAACTTCTGAGCGGTGGGTGTGCGTCAGTCGCGGCGTGCGTTTTCGACCGCTTCGACGAAGGAACGCGCGTTGTTCTCGATGGTCGCGAAATCGCCGCGCGAGACGGCGTCGTTGTCTACGATTGCGCTTCCGACACCAACGGCAGTCGCTCCGGCATCGAAGAACTCGTCGACGGTATCGAGGTCAACGCCACCCGTCGGAACCGTCGGGATGTGTCCGAGCGGCCCGCCCAGTGCGGAGACGAACCCGGGGCCGAGCGTTCCGGCCGGGAACACTTTCACCATCTCGGCACCGGCTTCGTAGGCGTTGACCGCCTCCGTCGGTGTCGCGATGCCGACCATCGAAGGGGCACCGTACCTGTTACCGGTCCGGATGACCCCCTCGTCGAACGTCGGCGTGACTAAGTACTCCGCACCTGCGAGCAGCGCCGCGCGAGCGGTTTCGCCGTCGAGGACGGTTCCCGCGCCGATGGTGACCTCGTCCGCCGTGAACGACGCGGACACGTCGCGGAGCATGTCGAGGACGCCGTCCGTGTTCGCGGTGATTTCGACGGTCGAGACGCCGCCGCGCGTGAGCGCTTCGACGGTTTCTATCGCCGTGTCGGCGTCGGTTCCACGGATGATGGCGATGAGGCCGGTCTCCCGAATGCGGCGTGCTGGGTGGTGGCTCATACTAGCTCCTCTCGGACGAACGGTTTAAACGCGGTGGTCGCCCCGTCTCTCGATACCATCTCGACCCGTCGAGCCGACGGCTCAGTCGAGCGTGACCACACGGCCGGACTCGCCTGCTTCGTAGATGGCCTCGATGAGTCGCATATCGAGAATGCCGTGTTCGCCGTCGGGACCGATCGGCGCGTCGGTCAAGATGCGGTCTGCGGCGTAGTCGAACAACTCGGTCATCTGATTGACCTGCGGCGTGTCGAGCGTGACCGAAACGTCGTCGCGCGTCACTCGGATTTCGGTTTCCATGTGGAAGGCAGGCTCGACGAGAATCTCGCCGTTGGTCCCGACGATTCGGAGGCTCGTCGTCGCTTGGGCGTTTTGACTGGCGGTCGCGGCCAAGTACGTTCCGTCGTCGAACTCCACCATAAACGAGCTGTGCTCGTCGGGCACCTGGTCGAACGCGTCGTGAGAAGATTGCATGAACGCCTGCGCGGCAACCGGATCGGAATCGAGCAGGAACCGGCAGGTGTTGAGTGGATAGATGCCGATGTCCGTGACGGTCGCCCCCGGCCCCGCCAGTTCGGGGTCGAGCCGCCATTGATTCGGGTCGGAAACCAGTTCGAGCATCGCTTGCGAGTTCGTCCCGATGGCGTGGACCGGGTCGCCGATGACGCCGTCTCGAATCAGCTTTCGCGCGCGTCGAATCGCGGGTTCGGTGTGCATGCGGTAGCCGACGATAAGCGGAACGCCCGCCTCGTCACACGCATCGACCATCTGCTGCCCGCGTTCACTACTGGCTTCGATCGGTTTCTCGCAGAGGACGGCCTTTCCCAACTCGGCGGCCGTCTGCGCGTACGGGAGATGAAGCGCATTGGGCGAGCAGATGTACACCGCGTCGTAGGCGTCGGCGGCGTCGCCGGCGTGGAACTCGTCGTACGAGAGACCGTGTGTCGCCGTTTCGACGCCGGCCGCAACCCGTTTCGCTTTCTCCGAGGTACTACTGACGGTGACGGTCGTCTCGCACAACTCGGACGCGTCGATAGCCGGAATCGCTTGGTCGACGGTCCACCACCCGAGCCCGATGACTGCGATGCGGACCGTCCCGTCGGAAACACGCTGCCAGTTACGGCGCTCGAAATCATCGAGGAACGCTTCTAACGACATACGAGTTCCACATCATGGACGAGTAGGTATAATATCGAGGGTTCGAGGGTGGGCACCGACATCACAGTCCGAGAGAAAGATTTTTTCGAGGGACACCCCAACGCATGCGTATCGAACCCCATGAGTAAGATTACAGAGTATGAACTGTTCGAGGTGCCACCGCGATGGCTGTTTCTCAAGTTGGAGACGACCGACGGCGTCGTCGGCTGGGGCGAACCAGTCGTGGAGGGACGCGCTCACAGCGTCAGGGCCGCCGTCGAGGAGCTGATGGACAACTACATTCTTGGAACGGACCCCGCGGCGATAGAAGACCACTGGCAAGCGATGTACCGGGGTGGGTTCTATCGCGGCGGTCCGGTGTTGATGAGCGCGATTGCGGGTATCGACCAGGCGCTGTGGGATATCAAAGGGAAGCGCTTCGGAGCACCGGTCCACGAACTGCTCGGGGGGGCGACGCGAGACCGAATGCGTGTCTATCAGTGGATTGGCGGGGACCGCCCCTCGGAGGTCGCAGAACAGGCCGAACTGAAAGTCGAGGCGGGGCTGACCGCCGTGAAGATGAACGCTACGGCGGAGCTCGAACGGATTGACACGCCCGCGTCGGTCCAAGCGGCGGTCAATCGACTCGAAGAAGTCAGAGAGGCCGTTGGCCCCGAAATCGACATCGGCGTCGACTTCCACGGGCGCGTCTCGAAGCCCATGGCGAAGCGGCTGGCGAAGGCGCTCGAACCGTACGAGCCGATGTTCATCGAAGAGCCCGTTCTCCCCGAACACAACGACGTGCTCCCGGAAATCGCACACCACACGACGATTCCGATTGCGACGGGCGAGCGAATGTACTCGCGCTGGGATTTCAAGCAGGTGTTCGAGAACGGCGCGGTCGATCTGATTCAGCCGGACCTCAGCCACGCGGGTGGCATTACCGAAGTCAAGAAGATCGCAGCGATGGCCGAGGCGTACGACGTCGCGCTCGCCCCGCACTGTCCGCTCGGGCCGATTGCGCTCGCCTCGTGCCTCCAGGTGGACACCTGTTCTCCCAACGCGCTCATCCAAGAACAGAGCCTCAACATCCACTACAACCAACGGAACGACGTGCTGGATTATCTCGAAGACGAGAGTGCGTTCGAGTACGAAGACGGCTACGTTGCGGTTCCTGACGAACCCGGGCTCGGAATACAGATGGACGAACAGTACATCCGAAAGCAGGCCGAACGCCCGGTCAACTGGCACAACCCCGTGTGGCGTCACGAAGACGGCAGCGTCGCCGAGTGGTGACCGGCCGCCGCGGTCGTTCACTAACTGTTAACAACTTATTTGTACGTCGGTCGAGTGTCGGAGGGTATGCCCAGCGCAGACGACTACGGAATCAAGGCGACGATGACGAGCCATCGAATCCTCGATACGATACGGAGTCGCGACCGGCCGACGTTGACGGAGATTGCGCGGGCGCTCGACCTCTCGAAACCGGCGGTCCACAAGCACCTCGCGACGCTCGAAGCTATCGGCTACGTGATGCGACGCGACGGGGGGTACGAAATCGGACTCGAACTCGTGAGTTTCGGCGTCTACGCGAGGCGACGCCAGCGGATATACGAGGTCGCCCGGTCACGGGTGGTCGAACTGGCCAACACCATGCGAGAGCAGGTCTGTCTGGTCGTTCCGGGACAGGGTAGTGAGTGGAACTGCCTCTACATGTTCACGGCCGTGCCAGCGGATGTAGACACTCCGGACCAAGAGGGAGAGAGACGACCATTGCACGCGACGGCGGCCGGGAAGGTAATCCTCGCCAATATGGACAAAGACGAGGTTGCGGAGTTTCTCGACCACGACTCGCTCTCCTCGGAGACTGCGAATACGATTACCGAACGCAACGAGTTGCAGTCCAAGCTCCAAGCGATTCGCGACCAAGGAGTCGCATACGACAGACAGGAGCAATCGGATGACTATCGCGGTGTCGCCGCACCGGTCCTCGACGACGACGGTCGCCCGTTGGGCGCAATCGAAGTCCTCGGCCCTCCTCCGCGAATGAGCGGAAAGCGTCTCGAAGAGGACACCGTCGGCTTGGTCGTCAGCGGAGCGAAGGACGTGGAGAATAAACTCTCTATCGACTGATGGGTTTTCTATTAGTTAACAACCCCGGCGCGAGAGGTAGAGATACGGGTACGGAGACCCGAATAGAGGCCTATGAAGTTCATGAGGGACAAGATAGTGGACAGATAGGCCGGTCGTGGGTCGGAGAGTATTCTCTAATGGTGAACAACGATGAACTATCTGTATATGTGGCTCTGTGGGGTGGTCGGTGGAAAAAAGGCGAATCAAATTACACGCATAGATATGTAATTAGACATCGTGGATTCGAAGTCGAACTCGTGAACCGGGCAAGTGAGTTTGACAGGTCGTTCGAAGGGGTAGTATTTTGATTAATATACACACGTATAGGCACCACGCGCGCGGCGACTGGCTTACGGTTGTGGGACTGAGTGACTCGCATGTGGTGAGCGTGGGATGCGTTTGGATGAACTTTCGCTCAACGTAGCCAAACAGACTGACCAAGCAAAATCGAAGGGCATCAGTCAACTGATTCCGTAATCTCCCCGAGAGATACGTCGGTTGAGAGGGCGTGTTTCTCCGGGAGTCAGCAGAGAACCGGAGCAGTCTACCGGTGCCATACAGTCCAAACGCTGCATCGTCAAGCAGCAGTTCACGCCAGACACTATTGCTCATTTTAGACAATAATACACCGTGAAGATGTGCCAGCCTGTCCGGTACTGGCGGTCGACATCGACAGTGAAACCTTAATCACGAATATCGTTCAGGTATTCAGTCATGAAGGCTACTGCTCGACTAGCCGAAAAATACTCACAGTCAGTCAGATAGTAACAACTGACGGTCTACAAGGGTAAGTCACAACTCGAACCCACCGACCGGTCGAACAAGTCTTCGATACCAAGAAAACGAGCGTCGCTCGTTAGTGGTTCGTTCTCAGAACCACGGGTTTCGGAGGTAGAATCGAAATGTCACCTTAGTAAATATCTCAAATATCTCACTTTCGAAGGTAGGTACGCATCGAAATGTGAAAGTTGACGTATTAACCCCGAAACCCACATTTCGCGAACACAGCCTCGGCAAGGAGAAGGCTGGCAACCGCCCCCCGCGCGAGACCTCAGCGAAGGCCGTGGTCACTGCGAGACCAAGCCGGCGCCAACAGAACGCTCAGCGGAGGCGAAACAGCCATGACCGTCGGTTTCGAACGGCGAACCCGAGCGTGACCCACGGAACGAAGCGGGCGGCCGAAACGTACGACGCAGTCGAGAGTCACGAGGAGTTGATTCGGTGGTCTCGGGCGTACTGCACGCGCGCGGTCGCAGCGCACGGTTTCGACGTGATGCTCGGCCCCGTCTGCTGGGAAGTGTCCACGCGGGCGAAACGTCGCGCGGCCGCGGTGAAGACCCCGACTATCGAGAACGTCAGCGTCGGGAGGGCTATCGACTGGAGTACACGGGCGAACGGGGTCGGGGAGTCGACGCCGCCCGAATGCACGATGTCGCTGTCGTGGCGGGCGTTCGAGTCGTTCGACCGCGAGGAGTGGTCCGCGACGCTCCGGCACGAACTCGTCCACGTCGAGCAGTTTCAGGCGTTCGGCGCGACCGACCACGGACCGGCGTTCAAACGCCGCGCCGAGGCGGTCGACGCCCCGGTTCGCGTCCGCCGGTTCGCGGAGCCGAAGTACACCCTCTCTTGCGAGGCCTGCGGCGCTGACGTGGCCTACCGCTACCGCGAGTGTAAACTGGTCCGCGAGTCGTCGGCCTATCGCTCCGCGTGTTGCGAAGCGCCGCTACACTGTCGAAAACGGCAGGAGTAGCAGGCGGGAGTCGCTCGCGGGGCGAGCGACTATCGGCTCGGCGGGTGCGCCCGCGCCTCCCGAATCGCCACGAAGGCGACCGCGAGGACGAACACGAGCGCCAAGAAGAACTCGACGCCGGGAACGGTCCCGGCGATAGCCCAAACGTACACGTCCTCCGCGCCGAGGATGACGAACAGCGCGACGAGAATCACCACGCCGGTTCGACCGATGCCGAGTCTCATACGTCGATTTTGCCACCGCGACAACATAAGCGTTGGAGGCGACTGTCGTCTCGTGAGAGACAGCAGTATTGCTGAGTTCGCGAATACTACTCAGCTATTGAAGACAAGAGAGTTAGAGTGTGGCAATAAAATAGATATATGAGAAGAATACAAATATTTGAGGCGGATAGAAAAATATTCGAGTTGAAATAGGTCATGTCTGAGAAATGATTTCGTTAAGAATTGGTGTTTATTCGAAATACTACGAAGTCTGTGAGAAGCGAGAAGAGACTCGAACCCGACGAAATCGGGAGGCCGCCATCGTTACCACGCGCTGCGAGAGGAGAGTATTTACCGCGCGAGCGTGACCGGAAACCAGTATCGAACCCATGCGACACGTCCCAGGAACCTTCTCGATAGCGACGCGCGACACCGAGGCGAACGTCTACGGCGCGGCGGTGACGACCGGCACCGTCGCCGTCGGCGCGACCTGCCCCTACGTGAGCGCCGGCGGCGCGGCGGTCACGCAGTCGTACACGAAGCCCGAACACGGCCGCGACGCGGTCGCCCGCGCGGAAGCCGGCGAGCGCATCGACGGCGCCTTCGAATCGCTCCTCGACGACGACGACCACGCCGCCTACCGACAAGTCCACGGCGTCGGCGCGGGCGGCGAGTTCGCCTTCACCGGCGGCGAGTGCGTCTCGTGGGCCGGCCACCGCGTCGGTGACGACTACACCGTCGCGGGCAACATGCTCGCCGGCGAGGCGGTCGTCGAGGCGACCGCCGAGGCCTACGAATCCGCCGACGGCGACATGGCCGACCGACTCGTCTCGGTGCTCGAAGCCGGCGAGGCGGCCGGCGGCGACGACCGCGGCGAGCTGAGCGCCGCGCTGCTCGTCCACGCGCCGACACCGGAGTTCTACCACAATCTCCGGGTCGACCTCTCCGACGAACCGGTGGCCGACCTGCGCGACCTGCTCTCGGAGGCGCGGCGCGCGAAAGCCCGGATTCGACGAGAGACGGACGCGCAGTTCGGTGACTACCCAGACGAGATTCTGGAGTTCGGCGTCAAGTACTGAGTCGACTGCGGCGCTAAAAAAGTGACCGCGCGGGCGGCGTCAGTCCGAGTCGGCCGGGCTGGTCTCCGCGCGCTTCGACGGCGTGATAAACGAGTCGCGTTGGCTCATCTCCTCTTCGGAGAGGTGACAGGAGATGTAGTGGTCGCCGTCGTCGACGGCTTCGAGCTCCGGAAGCTCCTGTTCGCAGACGTCGCCGATTTTCTTCGGACAGCGCGTCTGGAACGGGCAGCCCGACGGCGGGTTGATGGGACTCGGGACGCTCCCCTCGAGGAGGATGCGGTCCGTCTCGCGGTCCGGATTCGCGTGCGGGACCGCCGACAGGAGGCTCTCCGTGTAGGGGTGGAACGGCGGCGAGAACACCTGCTCGATGCTCCCGAACTCCGCGATTTTTCCGAGGTACATCACGGCCACGCGGTCGCAGATGTGCCGGATGACGCCGATGTTGTGCGAGATGAACAGGAACGAGATGTTCTCGTCGTCCTGAATCTCGTTCAGGAGGTTGAGAATCTGCGCCTGCACGCTCACGTCGAGCGCCGAGACGGGCTCGTCGCAGACGATGAGCTTCGGTTCGACCGCGAGCGCGTGCGCGATGGCGACGCGCTGTTGTTGGCCCCCAGAGAACTCGTGGGGGTACTTGCTCGCGGCGGCCCGCGACAGGCCGACGCGTTCGAGCAGGTCGCCCACGCGCTCGCGCTTTTCCTCGCCGGTGGCGATGCCGTGTTTCTCCATCGCGCGCCCGACGATTTGGCCGACGGTCTTCCGCGGGTTGAGCGAGCTCTGGGGGTCCTGGAATATCATCTGCATCTCGCGGCGCAGACTCCGAATCTCCGAGGAACCGAGCTCGTGGAGCGGCTGTCCCTCGAAGTACACCTCGCCGTCGGTCGGTTCGAGGAGGCGGAGCGCGGTGCGGGCGACCGTGGACTTCCCGCAGCCGGACTCGCCGACGAGCCCGACGGTCTCGCCGGGGTAGACGTCGAAGCTCACGTCGTCGACGGCCTTGACGTGCCGTCGCTCGACGGTCGGCAGGCCGCCGCCCTCCCACGAGAGGTGGACGTTGCCGAGGATTCCCTCGCCGGCGTCGAAGTATTTCTTCAGGTTCCGCACCTCGAACAGCGGTTCGCCGGTGCGGTCGATGTCGCGGCGACCGGCCCCGGCTTCGGGGACCGTGCTCTCCGAGAGGTCGAGGTCGTCGGCGTGGAGACACGCCGCGCGCGAGGAGTCGTCGCCGACGGCGTCGAGCGACGGGTCGCCGCCGGTCCGACACGCCTCGGTGGCGTGGGGACACCGCGGCGCGAAGTTACAGCCGCTCGGGAGGTTCCCGAGGTCGGGCATCGCGCCGTCGAGCGTCGGCAGTTCGTCGTAGTCGGTGTCGACCTCCGGGATGGAGTCGATGAGCGCGCGGGTGTAGGGGTGTCGCGGCCGGTCGAACAGGTCGCCGAGCTCGGCCGTCTCCACGAGGTTGCCGGCGTACATCACGCCGACGTGGTCGCACGTCTGGGCGACGACGCCGAGGTTGTGGGTGATCATCAGCACGGCCGTCCCCTCGCGCTCCTGCATCTCGTTGAGCAGGTCGAGAATCTTCGCCTGCGTCGTCACGTCGAGCGCGGTGGTCGGCTCGTCGGCGATGATGAGATCCGGCTCGCAGGAGAAGCCGATGGCGACGAGGACGCGCTGGCGCATCCCCCCAGAGAACTCGTGGGGGTAGTCGTCGATGCGCTCTTCGGCGTCGGGAATGCCGACGTCGTCCATCGACTCGACCGCGAGGCGACGCGCCTCGGATTTCGTGACATCCTGATGGCGGCGAATCGTCTCCGTAATCTGCTCGCCGACGGTCATCACCGGGTTGAGCGACGACATCGGGTCCTGCGGAATCATCGCGATGCGGTTGCCGCGGATGTCGCGCATCTCGGCTTCCGTCTTCTGCAGGAGGTCTTCCCCGTTGAAGATGACCTGCCCGCCCGTGATTTCGCCGGGCGAGTCGATGAGGCGCATGAGCGACCGCGCCGTCACGGACTTGCCCGCGCCCGATTCACCGACGAGACCCATGGTCTCGCCGCGGTCGAGCGAGAACGACACCTCGTTGGAGGCGACGATGGGGCCGCCCTCGGTGCGGAACTCGGTTCTGAGTCCGCGCACGTCGAGCAGCGGGCCGTCGTCGGCCTCGCCGTCGGTCGCGGTACTGGGTGCGCTCATTCTATCGCCTCCACTTTGGGGTCGAGCACGTCACGCAGTCCGTCGCCGAGCATGTTGAACCCGACGACGGCGATGCCGATAGCCAGCGCGGGGAACAACAACATCCACGGCGCGGTCTCCATGAAGCCGCGACCGGTGTTAATCATCAGCCCCCACGACGGCCGCGGGGGTTGCGCGCCGAGACCGAGGAACGACAGGCTCGCCTCCGCGAGGATGGCGAAGGAGACGTTCAGCGAACCCTGCACCAGCATGGGAGCCATGCAGTTCGGGAACACCTCGCTGAAGACGATGCGCGAGTCGCTCTCGCCGCGGGCGACGGCGGCCTCGACGTACGCCTCGTTGCGTTCGGCCAGCGCCGCGCTCCGCGAGACGCGGGCGATGTACGGCGTGTAGACGAACGCCAGCGCGATGACGACGTTACTCAACTCCGGGCCGAGAACGACGAGGAGCGTGAGCGCGAGCAACACCGGCGGGAACGCCATCGCGGCGTCCATGACGCGCATCAGTATCTCGTCGGTTAGCCCGCCGGCGTAGCCGGCGACGACGCCGACGACCGCGCCGACCGCGAGCGCGCCGGAGATAGCGCCGAAGCCGACGTACAGCGAGATGCGACTCCCCATAACGACGCGGCTGAAGATGTCGCGGCCGAGGTCGTCGGTGCCGAACGGGTGTTCGACCGACGGGGCCTGCGAGCGGTCTTCGATGTTCGTCGCGTCGATTGGGTACGGCGCGATAATCGGCGCGAAGATGGCGACGAGCACGAGCAGCACCACGATGGAGAAGCCGAGCATCGCCTTCGTGTTGCTCCGGAACTTCCGGACGAACCGGGCGATGCGGTCGCGCTGTGACTGCGTGATGGTGAAGCGACCGCGGTCGGTCTCCTGTTCGGTCGCCATCAGTCGTCACCTCCGTAGCGGATACGGGGGTCGAAGTACGCGTACAGCAGGTCTGCGGCGAAGTTCGAGAACATGTAGATGAGTGCGACCACGAGGATGCACCCCTGAATCAGGGGGATGTCGCGGCTCTGAATCGCGGTCAGCGTCAGCCGACCGATGCCGGGCCAGAAGAACACCTCTTCTAACACGACGACCCCGCCGAACGCGTAGCTGAACTGGAACGCGATGACCGTGATGACGGGGATGATTGCGTTCTTGAGCGCGTGTCGGAGGACGATGACCCGTTGGCTCATCCCCTTCGCACGCGCGAGATTGATGTACTCCTCGCTCAGCACCTCCAGCATCGACGACCGGGTCATCCGCATGATGTAGGCGGTGAGCGCGAAGCCCATCGCCCCCGCGGGGAGGACGAGTCGCGTCAGCGACCCGACGAGGTCCTCGCTCGGGGAGACGTACCCCCCGGTCGGAAAGAGGTTCAGCCAGACGGCGAACACCAGGATGAACACCAGCCCCCACAGGAAGATGGGCATCGAGATGCCGACGAAGGCGAACATCGAGGCGCTCACGTCGGGCGCTTCGTTCTGGTTGACGGCGGCGTAGACGCCGAGCGGGACCGACAGCACGACGGCGATGAGCGTCGCTGCGACCGCGAGCATCATCGACCGGGGAAGCCGCTCGGCGATGAGCTGTGCCACGGGCTCACCGAACCGGAGCGATTCGCCCATATTCCCCTGGAGGAGCCCGACGACCCAGTCGATGTACTGCACGTACAGCGGGCGGTTGAGTCCCAGTTGGGTTTGGAGCGCTTCGAGCGATTGTTCGGTCGCGTTGGGGCCCAAGATGAGCAGGGCCACGTCACCGGGCAGGATGTTGGTGACGGCGAAGGCGATGAGCGTGACGAAAAACAGCGTCACCGCCATGAACCCGACGCGCCGAACGACGTAGTTGTACATCGACATTGTGTGGAATCTCTGTTAGCGGTCGAGCCAGTTGTCTCCGAACTGGAGCGTCGACCCGTCGGGCGCGCCGATGTCGCCTTTGTACTGCGAGGCGGCCCCGTAGAGACTCGGCTGCCACCACAGGAAGAGGTGGCCGGCGCGCTCCTCGTGGAGAATCTCCGTCGCCTGGTGGTAGAGGTCGGCGCGCTCCTGTTCGTCGTAGATGGTGCGAGCCTCCTCGACGAGCGCGTTGTACTCGTCGTTCTCCCAGTTGGTGAAGAAGAACGCCCCGTTGGGGTGCAGGAACTTGTAGAACGACACGTCGGGGTACCAGAGCGCGAGGTAGGAGCTCGTCGTCGCCTGGAAGTCGCGGTTGGAATAGACGTCCGAGAGCCACGTGCTCCACGTAATCTGCTGGATTTCGAGGTTGATGCCGACCTCGGCGGCGTCGGCGGCGATAACCTCCGCGGCCTGCACCTGCGTCGGGTAGGACTGCGGAATCTTGAACGTCGCCGTGAAGCCGTCGGACATGCCGGCGGCGTCGAGGTGCTCTTGGGCCTTCTCGAGGTCACGCGGGCGCGGTTCGATGTCCGGGTTGACCCACGGGCTGCCGGGCGTCGCCGGGGACGCGGTGGTCTGGCCGGTGCCGTAGAGCGCCGCTTCAGCGACCTTCTCCTTGTCGATGGTGTAGTCGAGCGCGAGGCGGGCGTCCTTGTTGTCGAACGGGGCCACGTCGCAGTTCAGGCCGAGGTAGACGAGCGATTTCGGGAACTGCTTCTCGAATCGAACGTCGGGGGCCTGCTCGACGCGAGAGACGTCCTTCGGCGCGATGCCGTTGATGAAGTCGTACTCGCCGGCGAGGAACGATTGGAGACGGACGCTCGGGTCCGGCACCTCGCTTTTGACGATGGTGTCGATAAACGGGCCGTCCTCGTCGGACGCGCCCCAGTAATCCTCGTTGCGCGACATCGTGAACGAGGTCTCGATTTCGCGGCTCTCGAACTTGTACGGGCCGGTCCCGATGGGCTCTTCGACCATGTCCTTCTCGGCGTTCTCGGCGGGCATGACCGACAGTTCCGCCGTCGCCATCTTCGCGAGGAACGGCGCGAAGGGTTCGGTCAGTTGGACTTCGAAGGTGTAGTCGTCGGGGGCGCGAAGCTCCTCGACGTAGTCGAAGAAGCCGGTGGCGAGGTAGTCGCCGTTCTGGACGCGCTCGTAGCTCGCCAGCACGTCCTCGGAGGTCATCTCCTTGCCGTTGTGGAAGGTGACGCCCTGCCGGAGGTTGAACGTCAGAACCGTGTTGTCGTCGGACTGCTCCATCGACTCCGCGAGGTGCGGCTCGATGGAGTAGTCGTCCTGCAGCGCGACGACTTCCTCGTAGATGTTCTCAAGAACGCGCTTCGAGGCCGCAGAGGTGTCGATGTGCGGGTCGAGACCCTGCACCGGCACCGCGCCGCCCCACTGGAGCGTGCCGCCCTGCTTCCCGCCGCTCGCGGCAGTCGTCTCGGTGCTTTCGGTGTCGTCGCTTCCGCCCGAAGTGCCCGAATCTGCGGTCGTGCTGTCGTCTGAACCGCCGCCCGTACACCCGGCGAGCGCCGCCGCGCCGGTCGTCGCCGCCGCCCCGAGGAAAGTGCGGCGGTCGAACCGACTGCGACGCACGCCGTCGCCGGTGCTGTCGGAGGAGTCGCTCCCCTTGCCATTCTCTTGCATACAGACCCTCAAATCCGCTACTGTGTGATAAAAA
The DNA here is from genome assembly GCF_059802635.1 of Haloferax sp. SDI50. Classification (NCBI taxonomy): domain Archaea; kingdom Methanobacteriati; phylum Methanobacteriota; class Halobacteria; order Halobacteriales; family Haloferacaceae; genus Haloferax; species Haloferax sp. SDI50. The sequence goes on along the minus strand of NZ_JBPULL010000003.1, from coordinate 235,290 downwards.
TTGTGGTTGTGTGAGTAGGATCATCATATCGAGACGAGAGAGGTGTAACAGCAGATACCATTTCGAGCGCCGGACGAGAGGGAACTGTGGAATGACCAATTCTACCCAGTCACGTCCGGGATTACTCCCAGAACGTCAACCCACCTCCTCACAGGCGACGGTCCAAATCGACGACCCGACGACGGTCCGCAGGTCGGTCGCGAGCGACCGAGCCGTGCCGACAGGCGTCTTCGAGCGACATGGGCGGGGCAGAGTCCGAAAACCCACGTCCAACGCACCGTGCCTGCTGATTTCGGAGAGTTCGCGACTGGTCGGTACTGTCATGCATGTGACCGAATTCCAAACAATAAAATAGGGTGAGTCACGAATCCGGGAACCATGCGAGTCAATCAGCAGCGACTCCGCAGCGACATCGAGTCGAACGCGGAGTTCGGGGCCGTCCCGACGGACGAGGGTCGGGGGCGGACGGTCCTGACCGGCAGCGAGGCGGACCGGCGGGCGAGAGAGTTCTTCTGCGAGCGCCTCCGGGACGCCGGTCTCTCCATCACCATCGACGAGGTCGGCAACATCGTCGGCCGATGGGAACCCGAGAGCGCGGACCCCGAAGCGGCACCCGTCGCCACGGGGAGCCACCTCGATTCGGTCCCCGAGGGCGGCATCTTCGACGGCCCGCTCGGCGTCTACGCGGGGCTGGAGAGCGTCCGCGCGATGCAGGACGCCGGCGTCGAGCCGGTCCGCCCCGTCGAGGTCGTCAACTTCACCGAGGAGGAGGGCCAGCGGTTCGGCGGCGGCCTCATCGGGTCGGCGGTCGCCGTCGGGGAACTCGGCGTCGAAGACGCGCTCGATATCGAGGACGACGACGGGATTCCGCTCGGTGACGCCCTCGCTGACATCGGCTACCGGGGCGACGGGCGCGTCGACGCCGCCGACTGGGACGCGTGGATAGAGCTCCACATCGAGCAGTCCGAGCGCCTCGAAGACGCGAACGTCCCCGCCGGCGTCGTCACGAGCATCGTCGGCCTCTCGCGCTGTGCCGTCGAAATCACTGGCGAGGCCGACCACGCCGGGTCGACGCTCATGGACGACCGCTCGGACGCGCTCGCCGCCGCCAGCGAGTTCGTCCTCGACGTGGAGCGCGCGACGAACGAGCGCGGCGAGGTCTCGGAGACCGCGGTCGGAACCGTCGGCAAACTCGAAGTCTCGCCGAACGCGCCCAACGTCATCGCCGGGAAAGTCGACCTGACCGTCGACATCCGCGACGTGGCGTACGACTCCATCGAGTACGTCATCGACGAGGCGGAAGCGAGCCTCGACCGCATCGAGGCCGAGCGCCCGGTCGAAACCGCGCTCTCGCACCCGTGGGACCGCAAGCCCGTCGAGATGAGCGAGCGCTGCCGCGCCGCGCTCCACGACGCAGGGGCCGACGCCGACCTCGACACCCTCGACCTCCACTCCGGGGCGGGCCACGACACCATGCACGTCGCGGCCGTCACCGACGCCGCGCTGCTCTTTGCCCCCTCCCGCGACGGCATCTCCCACAACCCCCGCGAGTGGACCGACTGGGCGGACTGCGCCGACGCGACCCGCGTGCTCGCCGGGGCGCTCACAGACCTCGCGACCGAGTGACGAGGCCGCCGGACGACGACTGTGTGTTCGTTTCCGTGCTCCGATGGACCGCTGCGACTGGCGAGTCCGAGTCGGTGACTCCCGCATCTCCGCGACGGCCGCGTCGTCGAAACCGCTCGCTCGGGCGAAACACGAATCATCGAGTAGAGCCGCTGAAGACCCGATATTCTCACAATTCGAGGCGAATCGAGTCACGTAACACATCGCATCGTTTGTGGAATGAGAACAGAACTAATTAGCGGTCGAATTCGCTGTTTCAGCCCGTGACAATACCGAATTCAGTTTTATTGACCCCGAGATAGCGCTACGTTGCGGCAATCAGTGCGATTCACCGGTTCTCTCGAAAGTGAACGTTTGTCAAATACAAACATCTATGACGCGGGAGCTTCGAACTGGACTATGGCAGACGAACACACGACCGGTTCGCCGCGGACCCTGAAGACGGTGTCTCGTGCGTTCGATGTCGTTCGGGCGCTCGAGGAGTTGGACGGCGCGCGGGTGACGGAGTTGGCAAACCATCTGGACCTCTCGAAGAGCGTCGTCTACAACTACTTGAGCACGCTGCGGGCCGAGAAGTTCGTCGTGAAGGAGGAAGACACCTACCGGCTGTCGCTGCAGTTCCTCCTCGTGGGCGAGTACGTCCGGTACCAGAACATCCTCTACCGCATCGGCAAGCCCGAAATCGAGGAACTCGCGGAGAAGACCGGCGAGTACGCCCACTTAGCGACCGAACAGCACGGGCTGGGCGTCAACCTCTACAAGGTGAGCGGCGAGAAGGCCGTCGGGAGCGACTACCAGGTGAACAAGCTCCAGCGCGCCGACTACCTCCACTTCTCGGCGACCGGAAAGGCGATTCTCGCCCACCTTCCCAAAGAGCGCGTCGAGTGGATTATCGACCAGTACGGCCTGCCGGGGAAGACCGAGGCGACCATCACGACCCGCGAGGAGCTCTTCGAGGAGTTGGAGACGATTCGCGACCGGGGCTACTCGCTCAACGACGAGGAGGAAATCAAGGGCCTGCAAGCCATCGGCGCGCCGGTAACGAACCGCCACGGACGCGTCCTCGGCTCCATCAGCGTCTCCGGGCCCGTCCGCCGGATGAAACAGCCCGAGTACCACGAACAACTCATCGAGAGCGTCGTCAACACCGCCAACGTCATCGAGGTCAACGTCAACATGGAGGAGTCCGACGACGACTTCCCGACGTTCAGTTAGTCGGTCGCGTCCTCGCCGGACATCACGCCGGAGTCGTCTTCACGTCGGCACCTCCCGTCCGGTTCACAAACGGAGAACCGGCGGTCTCGACCGCGTCGCGGTCGAGTCGGAGACCCCGAAATGGGACGAGCGGTGGGCCGAGGACTCCCCCCGCTCTCAAATCTCGGCGTTGCGATGTCGGAGCCGCACTCGGACCGTCGACGCCGTCCGTCAGCCGAGAGTGACGTTTTCGACCATCGGACGGTCAACACGCCTCGAAAAGTTGCGAGAGCGGAACATCGAGGAGTCCAGAGACAACAACTGACAGCCCGCAGTATTAACTATATAAGAACGCGAATAGATAATCAGTCGACGAATATCCGACGAGACACGAGATTCCAGCTAGTCTCCGAAATCGTCACCGCAACCGAGACGCCTCACCGAAGGGCGGACGACGACTATCACCCCGACGGACGAGACGAATCCGATTACGAGGCTATGTGTGTAATGCAAGTGTGGTCAGCGACGCAGTTCCGCACGCCGAAGTCCGAATGTCGTCCGCGCACGACCGGACCGGCCGAGTTCGTCGTCGGTAGACGAACACTCCGCACCGACCGGACGAGTCGAGACGCGGAAGAGCAGTCTAACACGGTCTTCTGGTCGCGATAATGTTGTATATTATAAGCAACAGTGCGGTGCCAGATAGGGTTTATCCGTCGCCTGGATTTCCAACTGTTTCGAACGGTAACGGCGATACGAGCGGACCGACCCAGTGGTTTATACTAAAAGTACTAAAATGAAATTTCTACAAATTGTGAAATTTGTGAAGTGTCCAAAATTTCTAATTCTTTCTCATCAATCAATCCTCTCCATTAGAAATGTTTTGTTGTTGTAATACTATAACGAGAGTGTCGGAGAGAGACGAAGTGGTTCCCTCACGCCGGGTCGGCGTTGTCGCCGGGGTCGCCGGAGGCGTCAAGTTCGTCGGAGTCATCGGATTCGGTGTCGAGCGGTCGCCGGACCACGAGCACCGGACCGACCGTCTGTTCGGCGACGCGGTCGGACGTTTCACCGAACAGCCGGCCGCGGAGCGTGGGTTTCTCCTCGCCCATCACGACCACGTCGTGGTCGTCCGCGGCCTCGATGAGCGCCTGAAGCGGGTTCTGGGCGACGACGACGACGCGCGAGATGTGTTCGCGGCAGACCCCGAGGGCGGTCAGTTCGTTGGCGACCTCGCTGAGCAGGTCTTCGCCGTCCGAGACCACGGTGTCCTCTTCGGCGGCGTGGAACAGCGTGAGCTCGATATCCTCGTGTCTCCCGACGGCCGCGGCGACCTTGGTAATCGTTTCGAGGTTGATGTCCTCTTTTATCGGGACGATAACGCGGTCGATAATCGGGGCGGGGTTCGAGAGCAACACCGCGTCGCAGTCCGCCTCCGTGGCGATGCGCTCCATCGTCTGGTCGGCGTCGTGGGTGAACACGAGCCGCGTCTCGACGGTCGCACCGGCGGCTTCGAACACCGAGACGAGCTCGTCGAGCTCCTCGCGCGCCTTCGGTTCGAACTGTTCTCTGGCCTGTTCGGGGGCCGTCTGCTCGGGAATCTCGTGATACGCGAGGATGACGACCGTCGTTCCCGAGAGCAGACGGGTCAGTTGGTCAGGAATCACCTGTCCTTCGAGCACCGCGACGGGGACGAGCACGCGAACGTCGTCGGAGTTACGCATCGGAGCTCACCCCCTTGAGGCGCACGTCGCGGGCGTAGATGAAGTACCACGCCAGCGCCGCGAGCGCGACGACGACGCCGACCGCCTGCGAGAGCGGTTGCATGAACGCGACGAGGCTGAAACTCGCGAGCGCCCCGAGCACCGGGACGACCGGGTAACCGGGGACGCGAAACGACGGGTCGTACCACGCGGGGTTCGACCGACGGAGCGCGATGAGCGCCACGCAGATGAGCCCGTAGGTGACGAGGTGCAGGAACGACGCGACCTCTGCGAGCACCTCCGTCCGGCCGACGGCGACGAGGACGACCGTCGGCCCGCCGACGAGCGCGAGCGCGACGTGGGGCGTCCCGTACCGGAGGTTGATTCGCGCGAGCTGCGGCGGGACCAGCGCGTCGCGGCTGAGCGCGTAGAGGGCGCGCGACGAACTGAGAATCGAGGCGTTCGCGCTCGACACCGTCGCCAAGAGCCCGGCGAGGAGGATGGCGACCGCGCCGGGGAAACCGAGGTACGAGCGGGCGACCTCGACGATGGCCGTCTCGCCGAAGGTGGCGAGTCTAGCGCTCCCGAACGCGCCCGTCGAGACGAGGATGGTCACGACGTACAGCACCCCGACGACGACCACGGACCCGACCATCGCCAGCGGGAGGTTCCGGCCGGGCTTCGTTATCTCGCCCGCGACGGTCGCCACCTGCGCGAACCCGAGGTACGAGGTGAACACGAGCGCCGCCGTGGTGAAGATGCTGAGCGTCCCGTAGGGCATGAACTCCTCGGGGACGGTCTGGCGGCCGAACAGCCCGAGCGTGTCGAGCGACCCGTAGACGAGGAACACGAGGAGAATGCCGAGAAGCAGGCTCACGATACCGTTTTGCAGCTTCGTCGCGTTCTCGGTTCCGAACATGCTGAGCGCCGTCAGGACGAGCCCGAAGCCGACGCCGAGCACCGCCACGAGCGGCAGGTCAGAAACCATCGACGCCGCGCCCAACTCCGCCAGCACGGCGATGGCGTACTGCGCGAAGCCGACGAGGTAGAACGCCGAGGCGAAGACGAGCCCCAACCAGAGACCGATACCGACGACCGCGCCGAACGCCGACCCCATCCCGCGGGAGATGAAGTAGTACGCGCCGCCGCTTTTCGGCATCGCCGTCGCCAACTCGGAGGTCGGAAGCGCGACCAACAGGGCGATGACCGCCCCGAGCGCGAACGAGAGCGCGGCCGCGGGGCCCGCCTGCCCGGCGGCGAGACCGGGGAAGACGAAGATACCCGCGCCGACCATGGTCCCGATACCGATTGCCAACCCGCCGCGGAGGCCGATTGTTCGCTCCAACTCGGTCCCGCTTTCGAGGACCGTCACCTCGTCGGCCGCGGCCCCGACATCGACCGCCGGGTCCGCGTCACCGACCGGTTCCCCGCCGTCGGGCGGGTCCGCCCCGAGCACCGAACCGCCGTCGTTTCCATCGGACATTGTAACGCCCTGTTATCACGGCTCCCCAATATATCTAATACCCATCATATTGAGGGTAGTCGGTCGGCCGGTGGGTGCGACACCGCCGCCGACGCGTCGTCGCCCGCGACGAGAGAAAGTGTTAATCCGCCCGCGCCACGCCTCGAATACAGAACGATGGCGCACGGAACGCAACGCGGCGGACGGGTCGGGCGGGGTGAGCCCCGGTGAACTGGTCGCGGAAGTCGCTCGAAGAGCTCGAAGCGTTCTACTGGGAGACCATCGCGCCCGCGATGGACCGCGACGGGATGGACCCGACGCGGGACGTGCCGACCTACGCGTGGCTGACCGAACGCGGCTGGTCGGGCATCGCCTACGCGCTCCGCGAGAAACACGACCTCACCCCGCGGGAGTTCTTCGTCGAGGTCGTCGGCCTCGGCGACGGAGACGACGAGAGCTACGACTGGGGCGTCGACGACGACCGCACCGTCGAGGCGTTCGAGTCCTATCTCGACATGCTCGAATCGCGGCGCGGCCTCGCGGACTCGACGCTGCCGACCCGCCGCACCCACCTCGCGCGGTTCGCCCGAATCTACCGCGACCGGTACGGGTCGGCGGACCTGCTTTCCCGGCTCGACGACCGCGACGCCGAGCCCGACGAGATAGACCGCTGTCTCGCGGTCCTCGACGAGTTCGACGCCGAACTCGCCACGGACGGAACGAAGCTCAAATACCTCCAGACGGTCCGGTCGTTCTACGAGTACCTCGTCGACTTCCGGCGCGCGCGGTACAACCCCGTCGAGAACGCCGCGAAACAGTTCCGCTGGGAGCAGGGCCAACCCGACAACCGCACGATGACGGCCGACCAAGTGAGCGACGTGTACGCCGTCGCCGACGACCTCGAAGACCGGCTTCTCGTCCTCGGACTCGCCGGGTGGGGGCTGCGACCGAACGAACTCGCGTCGCTCCGCGCCTCCCAGCTCGCCCTCTCCGGCGACGACCCCCACATCGCGTTCGACGAGCGCAAAAACGGGCCGGGAACCGTCGCGCTCCTCTACGGCGTCGACGCCGTCGCCGCGCGCATCGACGCGCTCGCCGCGGACGACGACTGGAACGGCGCGCTGTTTCCCTCCTCGCGGGCCGCCTCGGGTCACATCGCCCGCGAGACGGTCAACCGGCGGTTCAAGCGCCTCGCCGACGAGGCGGGCGTGACCGTCGACGGCGAGGTTCCGACCGCGAAACTCTGTCGGCGCTTCTGGTACACGGCATATCAGGAAGCGGTCGACGAGATGCTCGCCCAGTTAGAGGGCGTCGCCGCCGACCAAGGGTCGAAAAGCGCCGGCGTCGTCATGTCGAACTACCTCTCCGAGGAGCGCCGCCGGTCGTTCCGCCGGCAGGCGATGCGCGAGACGTTGGCAGCGGTGTTCGAGTCCGCCGGCGAGTCTGCGACCGTCGAGACGCAGATGCCGCAGTGACTGTCGCGCCGGTCGCTGCGTGAGACACGAGGTGGGTCGGCGGCCTATAAATCATATATCGCGATATACAACTATCTCGTGGTGGGAGTCTCCGAGGGTATGCAGACCGACAGCGACGCGACCGCATTTCTGTACTGAAAAGCCGCCAGCGTTCGGAACGGACCGGCGGTTCGACGGAGACGCTCTGCTCAGTCCAGAGAGACGTTCTTCTCACGAATCGCTGGCAGACTACGCACCCGTCGGACACTCGTCCACCCCCGATAATGATGGCTCACCGACGTTTTTGTTACGCGACTACCTTTGTAAAGTATAGTGACTCTCGTTCCGGGGAGTAAGACACTTGCGAGCGTCGAAACGTCCGTCTGAGGCGGTTCACAGATATTCGTCGCACGTCTCCGAGAGAACGGGACGAGCGGGAATCGCGAAAAGAGTAAACTAACCGCTCCGGAGTGTCCGGCGCACACGTCGTCAGGCGTGGGCGACGCTCTCGGCACCGCGCAGACGGTCACCTGTGGCCGTTCGGAATCTATCCCGCAATCTCCTCGGCGGCGAACGCCTCACGAAGTCGGTCTTCGTCCTCGGGCGAGAGGTTCGTCTCGATAATCTCGAACTCGTCGTCCGACAGTTCCGCCTTGATTCGGTCCATCTGGGCGCCGCGGGACAACAGGAACAGCGCGGAGGTTCCGGGTTCGACCGTGTTCGCGACCTCTTTGATGAACGAGTCGTCGATGCCGATATCCGTGAACTTCCCGCTGAGCGCGCCCGTCACCGCTCCGACCGCCATCCCGAGCCACGGCATCCAGAAGATGACGCCGATGAGGAGCCCCCAGAACGACCCCCCGAGCGCGCCCACGCCGACGAGGCTCTGTGCCTGTTTGACCTTCACCTGCCCGTTCTCTTTTCGAACGGCGATGGCGGCGTCCTCTATCGTAATCAGTTCGCGCTTCTGGAGGTGGTACAGTTTCTCCCGCATATTCTCCGCGCCGTCCATCGTATCGAACGCGAGTACGACTAGTGAACTCATCTCATCAACTCACTCACACGTAAGCGGGAAAGCATAATAAACTGCGTTTACCGCGTCGCTGACTGTCTCGGAGCCAGTAATTCGTCGCGTTCGAAACAGTCAGCCGACGGTCCCCCGAACGAGTGTTTCCCGCGAAGTTCGAAGGATGGCCACCCGGCCCGTCACGGCCTACGCCTCTATACTCGTCGCCCGCCAACGATCCGGTATGACTAGTCGGAACTCGTTCACGCCCGCAGAGTGGCGGACGCTCGCGCAGACGCCGGTCGAGGTGATGTTCGGCGTCGTCGTCGCCTCGAACGGCGGCCTGCGGCGAGAGTTGAAGACGATTCGTCGGACTCTCCGACACACCGACGAGTTCGGTCCGGAGTCGGAGCTCGTCACCCACGTCGCCGGGTTCGTCCGGGTGAACGCCGACCGGGTGCGACGCGACGCGGAGACGCGAGATTTCACTCGCCCGGTGGCAATCGCTCGCGCGCACGACCACTGCCGGGAAGCGACGGCAATCGTCCGAGCGCGGGCGACCCCGGCGGAACGAGACGAGTACGGACGGTTCGTTCGCTGGTGCGCCGAACGGGTCGCGGACGCCGGGGTTGAAGGGGGGATACTCCGACTGGGCAGCCGGCGGGTCAGCCCGGCCGAGCGGGCGTTCATCGACGCCATCGGAGAGACGCTCGCCGTTGCCGATACGCCGAGCGAGACAAGCGGGTGAGCTATCCTATCAAAGCACTCATATTTTTTGTTGCTTCGTGACGTTGGAGTTCGTATGCGGCTCGTTCAGGTGTTAATACCGCGGGGGAGACGAGAGAGCGTGCTGGAGTCGCTCGACGGACAGGGAGTCGACTACGCCGTCTTCGAGGAGGTCGGGCGGGGCGACTTCGAGGCGATGGTGCAGTTTCCGGTCCCACCCAGCGGCGTCGAGACGGTGATGGAAAAGCTGACGAACGCGGGCGTCCGAGACGACAGCTACACCATCGTTCTCCCCACGGAGACGGTCGTCTCGCAGCGGCTCTCGGCTCTGAAAGAGCGCTTTCCCGGGCTCAGAATCTCCCGCGAGGAACTCCACGCCAGAGCCGAGGACCTCGCGCCGGCGAACTCGACGTTCTTCAGTTTCCTGATACTCAGCACGGTCATCGCCGCGACGGGATTGCTTCTCGACTCCGCGGCGACGATTATCGGCGCGATGGTCGTGGCCCCCCTGATGGGACCGGCGGTTTCGGCGTCCGTCGGAGCGATACTGGCCGACCAACGGATGGCGACTCGCGGCGTCGTCCTCCAGGTGACGGGCCTCGCGGCGGCCATCGCGACGGCCGCGGTGCTCGGAGTGGTGCTCCAGCAGACGATTCTCATTCCGCCGGGCGTCGATATTCAGGAGATACCGCAGGTCGCAGAGCGAACCAGTCCGAACGTCCTGTCGCTGTTTCTCGCGTTGGGGTCGGGTATCGCGGGGGCGATAAGCATCATGCGCGGGTCCGGGTCAACGCTCGTCGGAGTCGCCATCGCCGTCGCGCTCGTCCCGCCGGCGGCGACGTCGGGGCTGGGTATCGCGTTCGGACTCCCCGGAGTCGCCGTCGCGGGCGCGGTGCTCGTCGTCGTCAACCTCCTCGCCATCAACCTCTCGGCGCTGATTCTGTTCTATCTGTCGGGGTTCAAACCGCTCGACGCCGACGAGCGGGAGGGCGTCAGAACGTCGGTCGCCACCCGAATCGCCGTCATCGGTGTGGGCATCGCCGTGCTCTCGCTCGTCCTCGCCGGGGTGACGTACGCGTCGTTCCAGACCGCGTCGTTCGAGCAACAGACGCAGGCCGAACTCCAGCGGCAGTTCGACGAGGCGGACATCGAGGGCGTCGAACTCGTCAGCGTCACGGTCGACTACCGGCCCATCGATTACCTCCTCGGGAACCAGCCGCGAGTCGACGTGCTGGTCGGGATTCCGCGGGACCTGCAAGCGCCGCCCGACCTCGCACAGCGGTTCGACGACCGACTGACCGCGGAGTTGGGCCGGGACGTGGTCGTCAGAGTCGGCTTCGTGGAAGCGCAGGTCTCCGACGACACGGCAACACAAGCCTCGACCGGTGTGCTTGCTCCCGTGAATATCGCTCTCGGCCGCCCGTCAGCCCTCCTCGACCGACCCCCGTTCGCCCGCACTCCGGAGGGACGGCCGTGACCGACGCGTACTACTTCATCAGCGACCTCCACATCGGCGGCGACGAGCAACTGGGGAAGGTCGACTTTCTGGACGAACTGCTGTCGTTCCTGCGGACGCTCGAAACGACCGACGAGGACGCCGAGCTAATCATCAACGGCGACGCGTTCGGGCTGTGGGAGTTCACCGATGTCGACGGCCCCGACAAGTTCGACGCGCTCGTCGAGCGCTATCCGGAGCTGTTCGACCAGTTCGAAGCGACCGGCGACCGAGTCCCCATCACGCTCATCCCCGGAAATCACGACTACGAACTCGCCGCCTACCCGGAGTACGTCGACCGGTTGGCCGAGTTCAACGTCACGCTCCGGCAAGAGGTCTCGATAACCCGGCGCGTCGGCGACGCCGTCGTCTACGTCGAACACGGGATGCAGCGGGACCCCCACAACCGGATTCCGGACTTCGGAAACCCCCACGCGAACCCGCCGGGCTACTTCGTCAACAGACAGGTCACGAGCCGCGCCGGCCGGCTCTCCGAGCGCGGGAAGTTCAACTGGCTCAAGGACGTGCAGGCCGTGACGCCGATGACGCAGATTCCCGCGTGGATGCTGTCGAACTACTTCTATCGGGAGATGAGCCCGTGGCTCAGATACGTCTCCGCCCCGTTTCTCCTCCTGTTCAACGTCGGATTTCTCTACGTGCTCGCGTTCGCGCTCGACGCCGCCGGCGTCTGGTCGCTCCCGATGGACCTCATCGAACGGTTCCTCGGGCTGTTCGGCCCGGTCGGGACGCTGGTCGACCTGCTTTTGACCGCGAACCTCGCCGTCACGCTGTTGCTGCTGCTCGTCGCGATACCGCTTTTCGTCCTCGCCAGGGACGTTCGAAAGACGCTCCGGCGGTTCGGCATCGACCGACCGGAAGAACGGGGGTCGGCGGCGGACACCTACCGAGAGGCCGCCAGCGAACTGTTCGCGTCCGACCCGTCGGTCGTGGTGTTCGTCTACGGCCACACCCACCGGCCCGCGGTCACCGAACTCGACGGTGGGGTCGTCGTCAACACGGGAACGTGGCTGAAGCGACTGCGGCGCGTCGAGTCCGCGTTCGGCGTCCTCCCGCCCGTCTTCTACTCGTGGTACCAACTCAACTACGTGCGCGTGTCCGCGACGGAAGACGGCGGGGTCGCCGTCGACTACGAACGCGTGGCGAAGGACGCACCGAACGAGGAGACGTGGTTCCAACGGCTCGTCACACCAGCGCCGAGGCGGGAAGACGATATTCCGTCCCGGACGGTCGTCCGACCGACCACCGAATCAAGCGGCGCGGCCGCAACTCACCCGAGTGGCGGTGACGCGACTACTGAGGCTCCGAGGCGTCCGGTGCGCAGAGAGGGTTATCGAACGAGACGTGGTATCGAGGACGATGGACTCTGACGCGAACGCGCACGTTCTCGACGAGAGGGGAGCGAGGACCGACCCGGCGAGCGGGCTGGCGTACTGGGGGCCGGCCGTGGCGGTGAGTCTCGCGATGTTCATCGGGGTCATCGACTCGACGCTGATGAACGTCGCGATTCCGTCCATCGTCACCGACCTCGACACGACCGTCACGGTCGTTCAGGGCGCGATTTCGTTCTACGCGATGGTCATGGCGGCGCTGATTCTCCCCGGCGGCAAGCTGTCGTCGATGTACGGGGTTCGACGGCTGATGACCGCGACGCTCCTCGTGTACGGCGTCGGGACGACGCTGGCGGCGCTGAGTTGGAACGTCGTCGTGCTCTACGTCGGCTGGTCGGTCATCGAGGGGGCCGCCGCCGCCGTGTTGCTCCCGCTGACGTTCACCGTCCTCCTCGTCAGCTACGAGGGCGCGGACCGGGCGAAAGCGCTCGGCATCCTCGCCGGCGTGAACGCGGCGGGTGCCGCGTTCGGGCCGCTGCTCGGCGGCGCGGTCACGACGTTTGCGAGTTGGCGCTGGGGGTTCGGCATCGAGGTGCTAATCGTCCTCGTCGCGCTCGCGTTCGTCAGGTATCTCCCGGAGGCGTCCCTGAACGAGACGCCGACGAAACTGGACATCGGCGGCACGCTCCTCTCGGTAGTGGGGACGACCGCTCTCGTCGCCGGCGTCCTCTTGGCCGGGCGGTACGGCTGGCTAGCGGCCCGCCGGCCGTTCGTCGTCGACGGCGTGCAACTGGACCTGTTCGGCGCGTCTCCGACCGTCTGGCTCGTCGGCATCGGCGTCGGCGTCTTCGCGGCCTTCGTCCAGTACGAGCGCCGCGTCGAGCGCGACGGCGGGTCGCCGCTCGTCCCGGTCCGCCTCCTGTCGAACGGGGCGTTCACCGCCGGCATCGCCACGAACGCCGTGCGGTCGTTGGTCCTCGCGGGGTTCATCTTCGTCGTCCCGGTCTTCCTCCAGACCGGGGCCGGGTACACCGCGTTCGAGACCGGCGTCGCGATGCTCCCGTTCTCGGTTGCGACGTTCGTCGCGTCCGTCTTCACGACCGGCTGGCGGCGGTTCGTCGCGCCGAAGCTGCTGGTTCAGGCCGGCGTCGTCCTCATGGGAATCGGCGTGCTCGCGCTCGCGTCGCAGACGGCGCTGGACGCGACAGTCGCACAGCTCGCCGTGCCGATGGCGCTCGTCGGCCTCGGGCTCGGCCTCGTGATGGCACAGCTCATCGATATGACGCTCTCGGCGGTCGACCAGCGGGACTCGGCGGCGGCGTCCGGGCTGTTGAACGCGACGATGATGCTCGGCTACTCGTTCGGGACCGCTATCGTGGGCACGTACCTGCTCAGGCGGTTCTACGACGGCGTCGTCGACGGCGTGTTGGCCGCCGCGGGCGCGAGCGTGTCAGCGAGGGAGCGAGGGGCGCTCGTCGCCGCGCTGGAAACCGCCGCCGAGACCGCGACCGAAGGAACCCAACGGGCGTTTCTCGCCGGCCTCACGCCGGCGCAACGGGAGCTACTGGCCGACGTGTTCGACGCCGCGATAGTGCAGGCACAGCGGGCGACGCTGTTCCTCCTCGCCCTTTTCGTGTTGCTCGTGCTCCTCGTTTCGACGCTTCTACCGGACGAAGGGACCAGCGGCGGCCCGTGAGCCGTGAGCACAGCGTCGCTCGCTGCCGTCGCTCTCATCGCTGTCGGCGTCGTGACCAACAGTGCGTCGAATGAGCAGACTGGCGGGAGAGACCACATTCAGAATATCCGTTCTGATAATCTCACTCTGGTTAGTATAGTATATATTAAGCTATATTGAGTTCTGAGTGACTTGGGAATATCATCTGAGAAAGCAATTATAGCCCTCTCAAAGCACAAATTTTAGAATTTGTGAAATTTTTCTAGGAGCGATCATGTCATAATCCGACACAATTATATCTGATTCAAAAATGCTTTTGAAATATTTATATTTAAAGAGTTGCGTTTATTCGATATTATTATATGGTATTCTAGACAGTCTGTATCGCCTAATTATCGGACGTGAATCCGTATTTGGCAGTAGTATGAGATTTCAGGGAATCAGGGGCCACGGCAGGACGGACAGAGAGGCGAACACTCGATGACGAGGGGGGTCGGGATAACGCGATAGCGGGTGAGTACAGTCGCGTTGGCGTTGGTAACGGTGATGTCGCTCGTCGCGTGGGTGCCGGTCGGCGCGGCGGCGGGCGACGAAGCGGCCGCCGGGGCTGACGGCGGTGAGACCGCCAACGGTGAGGCCGACGGCGATGGGAGTGACGGCGGTGACGACGGCGGCAACGCCGCCGGATGGACGCTCGCCGGCGTCGACGTGCTACTCGCCGCCGGGGCGGGCATCGCCTACCGGCGGCGGGAGCGCGACGAATAGCCCCCGAAGTGACCCGATTTTCCGGTGGTTCGTGAACAGAACTATTAGATGGCAGACACGAATACGCGTATGACCGGATTTCGCGCGCCGTCCGACCGCACGTGGCGACGGCGGTACAGTCTCGTCGGCGGACTCGTCGCGGCGGCGTTCGTCTCGTGGAGCTATCTGGACGGACGGTCGTCGATGTCGCTGACCGCGGTGTTCTTCGCCGGCCTCGTCGTCGGCGCGCTGGCGAAACGGCGGCACGGAACGGCGACCGGCGTCGGCGTCCGCACGGGACTCGTCGGCGGCCTCCCCATCCTATGGATACTGGCCACCGTGTTCGGGGCCGCCACCGCGCTGTCCGGCCCGGCGTGGTTCGTCGCCGCGGGCTGGCTGATGGTGCTCGGCGGGGTCGCCACCGTCGGCGTGCTCGGGTTCGGCCTGTCGGCGCTCCTCGGCGAAGCGGGCGCGAGGGTCGGCGCGGCGCTGACGACATATGACCCGCCGTGGCCGGCGACGAGCGAGTGAGCGCGTCGGCGAGCGAGAATCCGCAACCGCCCCGAGTCAGGACGAGAAGAGAGTCCGGGAGTGAGTCCGTCGTCAGCGCTTCTCGCGCGCGGCTTCGACCGACGCGAAGAAGCCGAAGTACGCGACGACGCCCGCACCCATACAGAGGTAGAACGCCCACTGCGGCCCGTCGAGCACGTCGAACAGGACCGAAACGACCGTCACCCACGCCAGGGCGAACAGCAGGTCGGTCAGCATTCCCGAGCGGTGTTCGCGTACGTGGGTTCGAATCGTCTCCGTGAGGCTCATCGGCGGGTCACCTCGCCGGGAGCCGCGGGCGACGTGCTCGTCTTCGCGCGGGTGGTGTCGGACATCGTTACGCGTCCGCTTCCGCGTCTGGTTCCGCGTCCTTTTCGTGGACGTCGACGACGAGCACCGGGAGTCGAGTCCGCCGGAGGACGCGTTCGGTCACGCTTCCGAGAACGACCCGGGAGAGGCCGGAACGGCCGTGGGAACCCATCACGACGAGGTCGATGTCGTTGTCCTCGACGAACTTCCTGATGGCGCGCGCCGGTTCGCCCGGGACGACGTGTTCGCGGACGGCCAGTCCGTGTTCGGCGGCGGCGTCGGCGACGTAGCCCGTGGCCGCGTCGGCCGCCTCCTTCACTTCGGGCATGTCGTCGAGGTGACCCTGCCGGATGCGGTCGACCTGTTCCGTTCCCAGCGAGTAGCTTGTGGCGTCGACGTCGACGACGTACAGCGCGTGGACCGTCGCGCCGTACTTCGAGGCGAGGTCGACCGCCTGTTCGACGGCGTACTCCGCCGCGTCGCTTCCGTCAGTCGGAACGAGAATGTGTTCGTACATTGGTTAATCGTCCGCGGGGGACTGGCCCCCGTCGGCGCTCATGACGACGTCTTCTGCGGACTGTTGCTGACCCATCGGTTCGGGGCTGTGACACTGCCGGACCATCTTCTTGATTCGCTCGGGCGGTTCGTCAGTCGCCATCGAGACGGCGATAGTGACGACGAACACGAGCGGCGTGCCGACCAGCGCCGCGCCGATGGCCGGCACGAACTCGGCAAAGAGGTCGCTGAAGTGGAAGATGAGGTCGTTGACCACGGCGGCGACCCAGAGCGTGAGACCGACGCTCATGCCCGCGAGCGCGCCCTGACGGTTCGTGTTCTCCCACCAGAGACCGAGGAAGAACATCGGGAACAGCACGATGGCCGCAAGGGAGAACGCGAGCGCGACCAGTTCGCCGACGAGCGCCGGCGGGTCGAACGCGGTTACCGTCACGATGATGCCGAGCGCGACGATGGTCGCGCGACCGACGAACACCTGCTGACGCTGGGTCGCGTCGGGGTTGATGATGTTCGTGTAGATGTCGTGGGAAACGGCGGACGAGGCGGTGATGAACAGCCCCGCCGTCGTGGCGATGGCGGCGGCGATGCCGCCGGCGGCGACGAGGCCGACGAACCACGTCGGCAGGTTCGAAAGCTGCGCCGCGAGCACCACGATGAGGTCGCCCTCACCGCCGCTCATGCCGCCGTTGGCCGCGAACGTCGGGCCGTACTGGGAGGCGTCGTAGAGGTCGACGCCGAACGCCGCCAGCGCAGGGGCGCTCCAGTACAGGAGCAGGATGAAAAACAGCCCCCAGACGGTCGACTGCCGCGCCGTCTTCTCGTTTTCGACCGTGTAGAACCGCACTAACACGTGCGGGAGTCCGCAGGTTCCGAAGATGAGCGAGAACGCCGTGGCAATCCAGAGATAGAACCCCGCGTTGACGAACGGTTCGGAAAACTCGGTTGACAACTCACCGATAAGTTGGCCGTATTCGATGTGCGGGAGGACCGTCGAGTAGCCGCCGGTGAAGCCGACGACGTAGACGGCCGTCAGGAACGCGATGATGAGGATGACGTACTGGACGGCCATGTTCTTCGTCGCGCCCATCATGCCGGAGATGGTCAGATAGCCCACCGTAATCGCCATCATCACGATGACCATCGTGACGTAGTCGGTCCCGAAGACGTACAACCCGACGAGACCCATCCCGCGGGCCTGCCCGACCGAGTAGACGAACCCGATGAGGATGGTCGTCAGCGCGCCGATTGCCCGCGCCGTGTCGGAGTTGAATCGGTCGCCGACGAAGTCGGGTGCGGTGTACTTCCCGAACCGGCGCATCTGCGCGGCCAGGAAGATGAGCAGGACGAAGTAGCCGGCCGTCCAGCCGATGATGAACGCGAGCCCGTAGAAGCCCGAGAGGGCGACGAGCCCCGCTAACCCGAGGTACGACGCCGCAGACATCCAGTTCGCGCCGATTGCCATCCCGTTTTCGATGTTGCCAATCGACCGGCCGGCGACCCACATTCCCTCGGTGTCGGCGACCTTGAACACGTAGCCGATGGCGAGAAACAGGGTCAACATCCCGACGACCATGATAGCCGGCACGAGTTTGAACGAGATGTTGAGCGCCTCGGGGAGCAGGTCGCCCGACTGGAGGAACACGCTCGGCGTCATTCCACGCGCCCTCCGTCGGCGACGGCGGCCTCGCTCTCACTCGTCGAGCGCGTCTGCGAGGCGGTGTGGTCGATGCCGTAGCGCTCGTCGAGCTGGTCGCGCTTGCGGGAGTAGATGAACGCGAGCACGAGCGAACTCGTCGGTGACAACACGGCGACGAGGAAGTAATGCATCGGGAAGCCGATGACCGGAAGCCGTGCGGTCATCGTCGCCGGTGCGAAGTAGGTGAGCACCGGCGGTCCGAACGTGAGAAGCGCCCACGCGATGAAGCCGGTCCAGATTACTTTCAGGTGGTCTCGCATGAACGGGGTGCTCGGCTTCAGCAGGTTCACCTCCCGCGACAGGTAGTCTATCTCGTCGTGTCTCGGAGCCGTACTCCGGTCGGTGCTCGCGTCGTGTGAGTCAATCTCTGACTCGGTAGATTCGCGTGACATGGATTCGTGGTCTGGTGGTTACTCTCGATACGTCGGCCGACGAGGGCCGTTCAGTCGCCCCTCGCGCGGACCTTCGCCGCGATTTCCTCGACGATGTCGGGGTTCCGGAGCGTCGAGGTGTTCCCCAGTTCCGCGCCGTTCGCCACGTCTTCGAGCAGGCGACGCATGATTTTGCCCGAGCGCGTCTTCGGCAGTTCCGGCGTGAACACGACCTGTTCGGGTCTGGCGATGGGGCCGATGGCGTCCTCGACGCCCTCGATGATGCGCGAACGAAGGTCTTCGCCCTCCCCGTACCCGTCTTCGGTGATGACGTAGGCGTAGACCGCTTCGCCCTTCACCTCGTGGTTGCCGCCGACGACCGCGGCCTCCGCGACGCCCTCGACGCCGACGATGGCCGACTCGATTTCCATCGTCCCGAGGCGGTGGCCCGAGACGTTGATGACGTCGTCGACGCGGCCGAGGACGGTGATGTAGCCGTCGTCGTCCACTTTCGCGCCGTCTTCGGGGAAGTAGACCCAGTCGTCGGGGTCGTCGCTGTCGGTGTCGGAGTACTCCGCCCAGTATTCGGAGATGTAGCGCTCGTCGTTGTCATAGAGCGTCCGGAGCATCCCCGGCCACGGCTTGTTCACCGTGAGATAGCCCGCCCGGCCGGGTTCGACTTCGTCGCCGTCGGTGTCGACGATTTGGGCGTCGATGCCCGGCAGCGGCGGCCCGGCGGACCCGGGTTTCATGTTCTTGACGCCCGGGAGGGTCGTTATCATCATCCCGCCGGTCTCGGTCTGCCACCACGTATCTACCACCGGGCAGTTCTCGTTGCCGATGTGTTCGTAGTACCACTTCCACGCGCGCGGATTGATGGGCTCGCCCACGGTGCCGAGCAGGCGGAGACTCGATAGGTCGCGCGATTCGGGGTATTTGCTGCCCCACTTCATGAACGCGCGAATCGCCGTCGGAGCGGTGTAGAAGATATCGACCGCGTACTTCTCGACGAGTTCCCACATCCGGTCGCGGGTGGGGTAGTCGGGCGTCCCCTCGTACATCACCGTCGTCGAGCCGAGCGCGAGCGGCCCGTAGACGATGTAGGAGTGACCCGTAATCCAGCCGATATCGGCCGAACACCAGTAGGTGTCTTCCTTCTCGATGTCGAGGACTGCGTGGGAAGTCCACGTCGCGTAGGAGAGATAGCCGCCGGTGGTGTGTTTGACCCCCTTCGGCTGTCCCGTCGTGCCCGAGGTGTACATGAGGAACAGCATGTCCTCGGCGTCGCGCTCGACGGGGTCGACGCGCTCGCCGGCGTGCTCGTCGAGGAGGTCGTCCCAATCGTGCTGGTTGCCCTTCAGGTCGTGGTCGAAGCCGTCGTCACCCAGTCGGTCGACGACGACCGTGGCATCGACGCCGTGGTCGACGCCGTCGAGACCCTCGTTGGCCTTGTCGAGGTGGTCGAGCGGGTCGCCGCGGCGGTAGTAGCCGTCGCAGGTGACGAGGAACCGAGAGTCCGCGGCGTTCATCCGTGTCGCCAGCGCCTCGGCGGAGAATCCGGCGAAGACGACGTTGTGGGGCGCGCCGATGCGGGCGCAGGCCAGCATGGCGATGGGGAGTTCCGGAACCATCGGCATGTAAAGCGTGACCACGTCGTCTTCCTCGACGCCGAGGTCGCGCAGCGCCGCCGCGAACTCGTTGACCTCTCGGTAGAGGTCCTGATAGGTGTACGTCCGCGTCTCGCCGTGTTCGCCTTCCCACTTGATGGCGACCCGGTTCTTGTCCCCGTTTTCGACGTGGCGGTCCACGCAGTTGTAACAGGCGTTCAGTTCGCCGCCCGTGAACCACTCGTAGAACGGCGGGTTCGAATCGTCCAGCACCTCGTCGTACTGTTCGTCCCAGTCGAGCAGGTCGGCCGCGCGCTCCCAACACTCGGGCCAGTTCTCCTCGAACTCGTCGTAGATGTCGGCGTCCGAGACGTTCGCCTGCGCGACGAACTCCTCGGTGGGTTCGAACTCATCTTGTTCTGCCAGCCGTGCCTCCAGTTCAGCGTCACCCTGTGCCATAGTACGTGCTAACGAGTCTCGACAAAGGGCATAAGTAGGGTAACTAATTATCGAAAATTAACACCACGATTATACATAATGGGCTGTGAGCGCGTGTATAGGCTTCAGAGCCACAGATGAACGGTACACACTATTGTCTATAAATTTTGATAAGATATCAATTAATAACGGACGTTCGTGTGCTAATTCGTCGCACGCCTAAGGGTCTAGGGTCGAAGCGCGTTCGTCGGTGTCGTCGTCGAAGAACGCGGTCATGAGTTTCTGCTGTGCGGTTCGGAGGTGCTGGTGGAGCGTCGGCGACGAGATGTCTATCGAATCGGCGAGGTCTTCGGCGGTACTGCCGCGGGGCCACTCGAAATAGCCGGCGAGGTAGGCCGCCCGCAGGACGGACTCTTGCTTGTCGGTGAGTCGCGCCACGAGCGATGCCCGGAAGTCGGCGGTGTTTCGCGTGGGGCGCTCGACCTCCTGTTTCGCGACGAGTTCGGTGGCGGGATACGCGTCGGTCAGGTCGGATAGCACGTCTCGGAGCGGCGTTTCGTTCGAGAACTCGCCGACGAAACGGGCGACGCCGTCCTCCGCGACGAACCGCGAGACGGTGCCGTCGTAGGAGGTGAGCGTCGTAATCGTCGACCCCGCGGAGAGCGCGACTTCGAGGAGCGACTCCGTCCCTCGGTCGCGAATGAGGCGGATGTGCTCGACGGCGTCCGTCGTTTGCAACTCGTCGAACACCGCGTCCGTCGTCGCCTCTCGGACGGTGAGGAAACACAGCAACGACCGCTCTTCGATGGGGACGACGCCGCGGAGCCGAACCGAACAACCGAGGGTCGCGGAGAGTCGAACGAGCACATCCCGTTCGTCAGAGGATTCGAACTCCAGTTGGACGACTGTGTCGGCGAGGAGTAGCTTCCGACGCTCGGCGGCGGCGATTGCCTGTCCGACGTGGCGACCAAGCGTCACCAGTACGTCCGCCTCGGCGTCGGGAACCGCTTGGCCGTCGAGCGCGACGTAGAGCGCTCCATAGGCGGTGTCGCCGTGCGCCAGCGGAACGACCGCAATCGGCCCGGGTTCCGAGTTCGGGAGCGAGTCGGGACGCACCGTCTGCACGTCGCGGGTGTCGCACGCGCGTCGAGTGAAGTCGGTGCCGCGACCGGCGAGCGACCCCCGGACCGCTTCGAACGACATCTCGTCGAGACCGGCGGCGGTGCGCGACGTTCGCGCGTCGGTTTCGCCCGATTCAATCCAAGCGAAACGGTAGCGGTCTGAATCGGTGAGCCGGTCACAGACGGCCTGTTCGACCTCACTTCGCGTGTTCACCGCCGAGAGCGCCGACCCGACGCTTCGCGCGGCTTCGATGATCTGACGCGTTCGGTCGGGGTCGCCGCTGACGGCACGACCGCCGCCGTCCGCGGGGTCCGGCGAGAGCGCATCGAGCACCTCGTCTTCGCTCGGTTCACCGAGGAGCGGCGCGAGGGTCTCGAGACGGTCCCAGCCGCCGATTCGCATGACGACGCTCGGCGGGACGCCGTCGGCGAGCATCGTTCGGGCGAAGTGCCGTCGCAGGTCGCGAGTCGAAACCTCAGCCAGTTCCTCGCGGCCGGTCTCCTCGGCGGCGCGCGTGCCGACCGACGCCACGAGCATCTGGAGACGCCGCGGCGTGACCGGAAGCACTCGCTCCGTCTCGTCGATGCCGGTCGTCGTGACGTACTTCCGAACGTCGTGTTCGACCTCGCTCGGCAGATACGCCTCCCGTCCGTCGGTCGGGACGGCGAGGAAGTAGAGCTCCGTTCCCCCGTGTCGCCGCTGAGTCACGTGTGCGGGTTCGAACCGGCTCATCTCGGCCGGCGTGAGTCCGACTTCCGCGCCGAGACGAAGCACGAGGTCCTCGCGGTACGTCTCGGTCGCCCGTCGCAGTCGCTCGTACCCGTCCGCCGACAGCGGCGTCGGTTCGGAGTTTTCGTCCCGCATCCGTTTCGCAACACTGTCGATAAGCGAACTAAAGCTTCCGATGATAGCACAGAACCGACATGGTGAAAGCGACAATCAGCGTGGAAGTCGCTCCCGAACGATAGTCACTGCGTTTCGCTTAGAGAGAATTGCCCGAAACGTCATCAGCCGTCACGGACGATAGATTCGAGTTCACCGACGATTTCCGGGTTCTGGAGCGCGGACGTGTCGCCGAACTCCTCGCCGTTAGTGATGTTTTCGAGGAACCGGCGCATAATCTTCCCGGAGCGCGTCTTCGGGAGGTCGGGCGTGAAGACGACGGCGTCCGGCGTGGCAATCGGCCCGATGCGCTCGCGGACGTGTGCGGCGATTCGCTCGCGGAGGTCGTCGTCACCGGAGACGCCCGTCTCCAGCGTGACGTAGGCGTGGATGCCGCCCGCCTCGGCGTCGTCGACGCTGACGACGGCGGCTTCGACGACGCCCTCGACGCCGACGATGGCCGACTCGATTTCCATCGTCCCGAGGCGGTGGCCCGAGACGTTGATAACGTCGTCGACGCGGCCGAGGACGGTGATGTAGCCGTCGTCGTCCACTTTCGCGCCGTCGCCGGTGAAGTAGTGCCAGCCGTCCACGTCGAGTTTCGCCGCCTCCTCGCCCCAGCGGTGGCCGTGTCGCAGGGCGAGCGGCATCCCGGGCCACGGGCGCGTGAGAACGAGATAGCCGGCCTCGTCCACGGGGACCTCCTCGCCGCGGCCGTCGACGACCCGCGCGCCGACGCCGGGGAGCGGCGGTCCGGCTGAGCCGGGTTTCATCTTCTCGACGCCCGGCAGAGTCGTAATCATCATCCCGCCGGTCTCGGTCTGCCACCACGTATCGACGATGGGGCAGTTCCCGTTGCCGATGTGTTCGTAGTACCAGTGCCACGCCCGCGGGTCGATTGGTTCGCCGACGGTTCCGAGCAGGCGGAGGCTCGACAGGTCCCGCGACGCCGGGAGCGACGTGTCCCACTTCATGAACGAGCGAATCGCCGTCGGAGCCGTGTAGAACACGTCGACGGCGTTCTCCTCGATGAGGTCCCAGATGCGGTCTCGCTCCGGGTAGTTCGGCGTCCCCTCGTACATGACCGCCGTCGCCCCGAGTGCGAGCGGCCCGTAGACGACGTACGAGTGGCCGCTAATCCAGCCGATGTTCGCCGTGCAGAGATACGTGTCCTCGGGGGTGAGGTCCAACACCGTCTGCGACGTCCACGCGACGTGAGCGAGGTAGCCGCCGGTAACGTGTTCGACCCGCTTCGGTTCGCCCGTTGTTCCCGACGTGTGGATGAGAAACAGCACGTCGTCGGCGTCGCGTTCGACCGGGTCGACCGCCGCGCCGGCGTGGGCGTCGACCAGTTCGTCGTAGGTGTGCTGTCCCGCGCCGAGGTGTTCGGTCTCCCCGAGGTGCTCGACGACCACCATCTCTTCGAGGTCGTGGGCGGCCTTGAGACGGGCGTCGTCGGCCTTGCTCTTCAGGAAGATGGCGCTCCCTCTCCGGTAGTAGCCGTCGCAAGTGACGAGGAACGCCGAATCCGCGCTCTCCAGTCGCGTCGCGAGTGCGTCCGCCGACAGCCCCGCGAAGACGACGTTGTGGGGCGCGCCGATGCGGGCGCAGGCCAGCATGGCGATTGGCAGTTCCGGAATCATCGGCATGTAGAGCGTGACCACGTCGTCCTCCTCGACGCCCTGCGCGCGGAGCGCGGCCGCGAACTCGTTTACCTCGCGGTAGAGGTCCTGATACGTGTACGTCCGCGTCTCGCCGACGTGGCTCTCCCACTTGATGGCGACGCGGTTTTTCGCCCCGGCTTCGACGTGGCGGTCCACGCAGTTGTAACAGGCGTTCAGCGTCCCGCCGGCGAACCACTCGAACGGGGGTTCGTCGTCCGGAAGCACCGACTCGTACGGGTCGAACCAGTCGAGCGTCGCCGCCGCTCGGGCCCAGCAGTCGGGCCAGTTCTCCTCGAACTCGTCGTAGACCGAGTCGTCAGTGACGGTGGCCTGCTCGACGAACGACGACGGGGGTTCAATCTCCTCGTCTTCGGCCATCCTCGTTTCGAAGTCCGGCCCACGACGGTTCGACATACAGGAGGTACGTCGGCCTCATCGCATTAAAACGTTCGTCGGGGTGGGCGACCCGGCGCGTCGAGCGCGTCCGCCAAGCTTCTTGTGGCAGCCGGTCCCAGCCCACGTATGCCGACACCGTCCCCCTTTTCTCGACGCATCGGGAGCGAGCGCGTCGCGGGAACCCGCGAGTCCGTCATCCGAGAGATGACCCGCGAGGCGCACGAACACGACGCCATCAACCTCTCGCAGGGTATTCCCGACGAGGACGAGACGCCGGCGAGCGTGAAGGAGGCCGCCAAAGGGGCAATCGACACGTCGAGCCAGTACACCATCACCTGGGGGCTGCCGGAACTCCGCGAGTCGGTCTCGGAGCGCTACGCCGACTGGAAGGGCGTCCGCTACGACCCCGAAACGGAGGTCACAATCACCACGGGAACGAGCGAGGCGGTCGTCTCGACGCTCCTCGCGCTCTGCGACCCCGGCGACGGCGTCATCTACTTCGAGCCGACCTACGAGAGCTACATCCCGGCCGTCCAGTTCGCCGGGGGAGAGCCGATGCCGCTCGACATCACAGACGGTCTCGAACTCGACGCCGACGCGCTACGGGACGCCGCCGAGGACGCGTCCATGCTGATTCTCAACCACCCGCACAACCCGACGGGGAACGTCTTCTCGCCCGACGAACTCGAACTCGTCGCGGAAGTCGCCGAGGCGGAGGACCTCGTCGTCGTCACCGACGAGATATACGAGCACATCGTCTACGCCGACGACTACGTCAGCCCCGTCGAAATCGACGGCCTCGCCGGGCGGACCGTCGTCTGCACGGGGCTGTCGAAGACGTACTCCGTGACGGGGTGGCGCGTCGGGTTCGCGCTCGCGCCCGAACCGCTGTCGGCCGAGTTGCGGAAGGTCCACGACTACACGAGCATCTGCGCGCCGACGCCGTTCCAGCGGGCGGGCGTCGAGGCGCTGTCGCTCCCGGCGGACTACTACGACGACCTCTCGAAGTCCTACGAGCGCCGCGGCGAACTGTTGTACGACGGCCTCCGGGAGGTCGGCCTCGACCCCGTGAAACCGGACGGCGCGTACTACATGCTGACGCGCTACCCGGGCGACGACGACGACACCGAGTTCGCCCACAGACTCGTCCGCGAGGCCGGCGTCGCGGTCGTCCCCGGGAGCAGTTTCTACACCGAGGGCTCCGCCGACTGGGTCCGGTTTACGTTCTCCCGCAACGAGGCGACCATCGAGGAGGCGCTGCGGCGGCTCGACGAGAACCGCTTTTGGTAGCTCGGCGGCGGTCCAGTAGCGGCCAACTCAGCCGTCGTCAGGCGTCGTCGGACGACGCCGGACTCGGCTCCTGCGCCGAGTCCCCGGCGCGCTCGACGCCGCGAATCACGAACCGCGCGCCGGCGTCCGCAACGTCCTCGTAGCCGACCGACCAGCCGTGAGCGTCCGCGATGGTGCGGACGATGGCGAGGCCGAAGCCGGTGCCGTCGTCGGCCGTCGTGAATCCGGATTCGAAGAGCTTCGGGCGGTCAGCCGGCGGCACCCCGGGGCCGTCGTCCTCGACGTAGAAGCCCGCGTCGTCGTCGAGTCGGCCAACGGTGACGGTCACGCCGTCGCCGACGTGTTCGATGGAATTTCGAAACAGGTTCTCGAACAGCTGGAGCAGTCGGGTTTGGTCCGCGTCGAACGACACGCTCTCTTCGATATCGAGCGTCGCGGCCCCGGTTTCGACGTTCGTCCACGCCTCGGCCGCGACGGCGTCGAGCGAGACCGTCTCGTGTTCGTCGACCGTCCCGCCGCGGGCGAGCGCGAGCACGTCGGCGATGATTTCGCCCATCCGCTCGTGGGCCGACTCGATTCGCTCGACGTGGTCCGGGTCGGGGCGGTCGGCCTCCTTCACCAGTTCGAGGTAGCCCTCCGCCACGTTCAGCGGGTTCCGCAGGTCGTGGGAGACGATGTTGGCGAACGTTTCGAGCTGTTGTTCGTGCTTCAGTCGGTCGGTCACGTCCTGGGCGTTGACGACGACGCCGCCGACGACGGGGTCGTCGAGGAGGTTCCGACACCGGACGTCGAAGATGCGCCACCCGCGGGTCGAACTGCGGAACCGGAGTTCGGCGGTGGCGTCCTCGTCGGGACGCTGCAACGCCTCCCGAAACGTCTCGATGGCGGCGTCCTCGTCGTCGGGGTGGAGGAACCGCCGCAGCGACTGCACCTCGCTCGGGTCCTCGTCGGTCCCGAGCGTCTGGGCGGCCGAGTCGCTCAGATAGGTGACCGAGCCGTCGGCGTCGAGGACGAAGATGAGGTCGGAGGCGTTCTCCGTGAGCGCGCGGAACCACCGCTCGCGGACGCGGCGCTCGGTGATGTCGTGGAGGATGTGCAGGTGGCCGCGAACCGCGTCTCGACCGTCGGTCACGGCCGACCGGTCGACCTCGAAGTGCCGCGCCTCGCCGTTGTCGTCGACGACCCGCAGTTCCCCGCCGGATTCGAGCGCCTCGACGGTCTCCGGGTCGAACGCGTCGGCAACGGGCGAGCCGAGCGACGAGTGTGAAACGTCGAACAGCGCCCTCGCCGCCGGGTTGCTGTCGGCCAGCCTAGCCTTTCGGTCGACGACGATGACGGGGTCGGCCATCCGCTCGATGACGAGGTCGCGCGCGATTGGGCTGATGTCGAGGATGCGGTACCGCGAGAGCCCGACCGCGAGCAGCGACGACGTGACGGCGAACGAGACGGCGATGGGGTTGGCGGGCATAAATGGTCGCAGGAGATAAACGGCGCCGACGACGGCGGGCGTGAGGATTGCGACGAACAGGACGAGCGCCTGTTTCCGGTATATCTGTCGGCTCCGGAGGCAGTGGATACCGAGGACGACGAGCGCGGCCCCGATGGCGACGTAGCTGTAGACCACGTCGGCCCAGAACAGCGGCCCGGGAACGACCTCGGTCGCGGTGATTCCGCCGACGGTCGCAAACGACAGCGACTCCCACAAGAGCGCGTGGACGCCGAGGGCGTTCGTCGTCACTCCCGTGATGGTCAACACGGGCCACACGGCGAGCAGCGCGGCGGTCCGCCGCGAGACCCACCGCTCGTAGCCCGCGATTTCGAGGGCGAAAAGCAGGGTGAAAAACACCGACGATTCCGCGGGAACCGACTCCAAAACGAACCACAGGAGCCGGGTGAACGGCGAGTCAGCGAGGAGGAAAAGCGCCTCGAAAAGCGACCAACAGCCGGCGCTGACCGTGAGGGCGATGAACCACCTACCGCTCGGTTCGTCTCGGTATCGCCACCCGTAGCTCGCGACGCCGGCGGATATCGCGGCCGCGAGGAAAAGCGCACCCACGTACGGTGACAACGAGAAGGTCACTACTACGTCGGTAGCCGACTCGGCTACTTAGAGACACCGGCAGCCGGACGACTGTGGGGTTCTCTGACGGGGAGATTCGCGGTCCAAAGCCTCTTAACTGACCGGTTAGTAAGCCCGACAGAAGATGGACGCAGAGACCAGAGCCGAGATACTCGAAGCGACCAATCGGGCGCTCTGCGAACACGGGTACGCCGGCCTCACGGTACAGCGAATCGCGGACGAGGCGTCGGTGACGAGCGCCGCGATTCACTACCATTTCGACACGAAAGAGGAGCTTTTGAACGCGTTTCTCGACGACTTAATCGGGCGGTTCGAGTCGGAGCTGTCGTGTGAGTCGGCCGACCCGCAGACGCGTCTGGACACGGTTCTCGACGCGGTGTTCAGCCGGAAGAACCCCGGAGCGGACGGCTTTCCCGTGGCGGTCATGGAACTGAAGGCCCAAGCGCCCTACCACGAACTGTTCCGCGAGCGCTTCCTCGACTTCGACGGCGTGATGCGGGAGGTCGTCGCAGACATCGTCCGCGACGGCGTCGCCGGCGGAGAGTTCGACGAGACCGACCCCGAGGAGATTGCGCGGCTCATCACGACCATGAGTAACGGCGCGCATGCCCGCGTCGTCGCGCTCGACGAACACCCCGCCGAGACCCGACGAATCGTCGAGGACGCCCTCGAACTCCACCTCGGCTGGCGGCCGGACGCGAGGGTGGACGAATGAGTCTGTTCAAGGGGCAAGACGAGCTCAACCTCACCGAGGGCGGCATCATCAAGCCGCTTCTCTATCTGTCGCTGCCCATCGTCGTCACGAACCTCCTCCAGACGGCGTACAACCTCGCGGACACGTTCTGGCTCGGCCAGTACTCGACGGAGGCGCTGGCCGCCATCTCGTTCGCCTTCCCGATGGTGTTTCTCCTCATCTCGCTCGGGATGGGGCTGTCCGTCGCCGGGAGCGTCCTCGTCGCCCAGCACACCGGGGCCGAGGAGACGGACAAAGCCGAGTACGCGGCCTCACAGACCGTCACGTTTGCGTTCCTCGGCTCCGCGATGCTCGGCGCGTTCGGCTACCCGCTCGTCCGACCGTTCCTCGATTTCCTCGGGGCCTCGCCGGACGTGTTGCCGGGCGCGACGGCCTACATGCAGGTCATCGCGCTTGGCCTGCCGTTCATGTTCGGCTTCTTCGTGTTCATCTCGCTGATGCGCGGGGCGGGCGACACCATCACGCCGATGCTCGTGATGTTCGGGACCGTCGTCCTCAACGTCGTCCTCGACCCGTTTTTCATCAACGGATGGGCGCTCGGGCCGATACAGTTCCCCCGACTCGGGATTCAGGGCGCGGCCATCGCCACCGTCATCTCGCGAGTCCTCGCGATGGTCGTCGGCGTCGCCATCATGGTGTCGGGGTCCAGAGGCATCCAAATCCACCTCACTGACATGCGCCCGGACTTCCGATATCTGCGGAAGATTCTCCGCATCGGCATCCCCGCCAGTGTCGAGGGGACGGGTCGCGCGCTCTCCATCAACGCGCTTCTCATCGTCGTCGGGCTGTTTTCGACCTCAGTCGTCGCGGCGTTCGGTATCGGGACCCGCGTGTTCTCGGTCATCTTCCTCCCGGCTATCGCCGTCGCCCGCGGCGTCGAGACGATGTCCGGCCAGAACATCGGCGCGGGGAAGTACGACCGCGCGGAGCAGGCGAACTACGTCGCCGCCAAGGGGCTGTTTTTCGTCCTCGGCCTGCTCGGCGTCGCCATCTTCTTCGTTCCCGAACCCATCGTCTCGGTGTTCACCACCAACGCCGAGGTGCTCGACGTGGGCGCGGAGTTCCTGCGATACGTCTCGCTGTCGTTCGGCTTCATCGGCATCATGCGGGCGTTCACCGGCGGCTTCCGCGGCGCGGGCAAGACCCTCATCGCCGCGGTGATTTCGGTCGTCACGCTCGCCGGCATCCGGCTTCCGGTCGCCTTCGTCGCGTCGCAAGGGCTCCTGCCGACCGACTTCTGGTTCCTCGGGAGCACCGACGTTCGGGGCATCTGGATCGCCTTTTTCGTCTCGAACGTCGTGGGCGCGGCCATCGCGTGGCTCTGGTTCCGCCGGGGAACCTGGCGCGAGGGCGACGTGCGCGGGACGCCCACCGGCGGCGAGTTGGAGAACGACGACGTGGAGCTATCGAGCGGGATGGACTAACGAAGAAGAACGGTCCGGCCGAACCCGCTACTCGGCCGAGATACTGAACCCGGAAAGCGAGTCCTTCGCGTCCTTGACGAACGTGTGTTTTCCCGTGATTCGGGCCGACCCGGTGATGCGCGGCGTCGTCAGCGTCACGCCGTCGCGTTCGTCGGCCGCGATGAGTCTGCCTTCGAAGCGCGTGCCGACGATGCTCTCGTGGATGTACGACTCGCCGATGTCGAGCGCGCCCGCGTCGTGGAGGAGCGCCATCTTCGCGCACGTCCCGGTCCCACAGGGCGAGCGGTCGACCTGTCCCTCACCGAAGACGACGATGCTCCGGTCAACCTCGTCAGGCGTGCCGTATATCTCGGTAATCGAGACCGACCCCTCCTCGCCGGTGAGCGGGTGGACGATATCGAGGCGTTCGTTGACGGCGTCGCGGATTTCGAGGCCCCAATCGACGAACGTCGCCGCGTGCCGCGGTTCGACGGGCAGGCCGAGTTGGTCGCTGTCGACCAGCGCGAAGAAGTTGCCCGCGTAGACGACGTCGACGCGGAGCGGCGAGTCGAGAAACGAGACCGAGACGGTCGCCTCGTCGTAGACGAACGACCGGACGTTCTCTATCGTGACGCGCTCGACGCCGCCGTCGGACGCGTATTCGGGCGTCGCCTCGACGAGTCCGGCCGGCGTCTCGACGCGGACGGTCTCGCGTCGGTCGAGTCGGCCCAGTTCGAGGAGCGCGGAGACGACGCCGATGGTCCCGTGGCCGCACATATCGAGGTAGCCTCGACTGTCCATGAAGAAGACGCCCACGTCCGCGTCGGGGTGGTCGGCATCGACGACGACGGCCCCGAACATGTCGTCGTGGCCGCGGGGCTCTCGCATCAGCAGGTCGCGCACCCAGTCGTGGGTCTCGGCGAACGAGTCCCGGCGCTCCCGAACTGAATCGCCCGCGAGCGCCGAGCGGTCGATGCCGTCGACGACGATGCGAGTCGGCTCGCCTTCGGTGTGCGTGTCGATGGTCGTAAACGACGCGTCCGTGGTGAGGTCGTCGAACGCGAGGTCGTCGCGCTCGCGGACGGAATCGGTGTCAGCGTCGGCGTCGCGCCCGTTCATTCGTCCACCAGTTCGAGCCGGGCGATTTCCTCGTCGGACCAGTCGTAGTGCGGCTCGTCTATCCCCCGAAGCGACCGCACACATTCGTTGTAGCGGCGACGGGCAATCGGCGCGTAGGGGTCGTCGGGGTTCGCGCGAATCCACTCGCGGAGGTCGGAAAGCGCCCGCGGCGAGTAGCTATCGATGTCGCCCTGTTCCCGTAAGAGCGCGAGTTTGCGCTCCTCGGTGCGGAGCGACCTGACGAGGACCGCGGCCGCGACGCCGGGCAACAGGAGGAGCGAAACGAGCATCGAGACCCACGTGAGCGTCGAAAGCGCCATGTCAGTCGTCACCTCCCGGGACCGTCGCGGAACCGGACGGTGGCTCGTCGCCGACGACGCTCATCACGAGCGTGCTCACGACGACGAGTCCGGCCATGAACGCGACGCCGAGCAACATCAACCGCTGGTTCGCGGTTCCGATGCTGGAGTAGACGCCGTAGCCGAGGATGAACACCATCACGACGGGGATGACGTACTTCACGACCGGGTTCCACCACGGGCCGACGTAGACGCCGGCGTTACGGTTGAGGTCGAGGACGCGGGCGCGCTCGGGACCGAACTTCCACGCGACGAGCGCGATGATAGACAGCGTCGCCAGCGGGAGGCCGAAGCTCCCGAACATGAAGTCCATCTGCCCGAGGAACGCCGACGAGTAGGCGCTCGGGAGGCCGAACAGCCAAATCGCGCCGCAGGACGCGAGTACGGCCCCCGTCCGCGAGAGGCGCGTCTCCTCGGAGACCGTGGTGACGGCGACTTCGGTGATGCCGAGGCCGGAGGTGAACGTCGCGAAGAAAAATGAGACGAAGAACACGATGGCCCACAGACTCCCGCCGGGGAGTTCGGGGAACACCTGCGCCATCGAGATGAAAAGCAGGTTCGACCCGGCGCTCGGTTCGAGTCCGAACGCGAAGACGACGGGGAACGTGGCGAACACCGCGAGCAGGCCGATGCTCGTGTTGCCGATGGCGGTGAACAGGCCGCCGCCGAGCGGCACGTCGTCGTATCGGCTGAGGTAGCTCCCGTAGGTCAGCGCGATTCCCCACCCGAGGCCCGTCGAGAACAGCGCCTGACTGAGCGCCGCGACCCACGTACTGCCGCGGGTGAGATAGCCCCAATCAGGCGTGAAGACGAACGCGACCCCCTCCATACCGCCGGGAAGCGTGATGCCGCGAATCGAGACCGCCACGAGCGCGACGACGAGCAGCGGAATCATCCACTTCACGACGCGCTCGATGCCGCGGCGGATGCCGAACACGAGGACACCGGCCAAACCGGCCATCGTCACCGTGTGCATCCCGACGACGAGCGCCGGGTTACTGATAAAGCCGTCCCAGAACGCCTGCGGCTGGAATCCCGGCTGAGTGAACGTCATGAGTACCGAATGGCCGGCGTAGTAGAGCGCCCAGCCGATGATGGGCGCGTAGTACGACATCAGCGCCACGTTGACGATGAGGACCACGAGGCCGAGGCCCTGCGCCCGCTTGCTCCCGAGGACCTTCCTGAACGCTCCGATGACCCCGTGGTTCGTGTAGCGGCCGATCATCGTCTCGGCCATCAACCCGGGAACCGCGATGAGATACAACAGGAGAATGTAGGCCACGAGGAAGGCACCGCCGCCGTTTTCGCCCGTCGTAAACGGCATGCGCCAGATGTTGCCCGCGCCCACCATCGCGCCGAGCATCGCCATGAGGAAACCGAACCGGCTTCCCCACTCTTCTCTCGCCGTTCTCGCCTCTGAGTCTGACATGATAATCCTACCCAAACGCTTGAACAGAAGGTAGTTATACGGATGTTCTACTATGGTCGGGGTTGTCAACGAAAGATGTATTGGAACGCTGTTGGGACGATTCGGTAGTTATTGGTAGATACCGGAAATCAGCATGTTTCAGACACCCGAAGCAGAGTCTAAGAGTTCGACATCGAGTGTCAGATAGTGAGAGATTTTCGACCCGAACAGCCGACCGAACCGTATCATAGTCGGGGATGTGTATATAACCGCGAAGCGGGCACCACCGGTATGGTCACGACCAGCGACGAGCGAGTCGAAGACGACCGGACACCGAGGGACGAACGCGGAACGAGACGCGACTCGGAAGCGCGTCGGTGCGCGTGAGAGACGAGCGGACCGACGAGGTCGAGCGGGCGGTGCTCGCGCTTCTCGACCGCCGAGGCCCGACGCCGATAGACGAGATACTCGCCGAGGTGGACGGCCATCCGATCGAGATAGAACACGCCTGTACCCGACTCCAGCGCGCGGGCGAACTCCGAAGTCGGAGTTGCGGCGTGTACGACCGCCCGAGCGACGACCGCGAGCGGCGACGCGCGCGGTGAACGAGCCCTCACGAGGTGCACCCTCCCATGGACAGACACTAGTATAACTCACCCTCCGCCGAGAATCCAGCTATGAGGAACGCGACCACGGAGCGACTGTCGGGCCAGCGGTGCCCGGAGTGCGACTCGGAGACGCAGGTGAGACACGGAATCGAACGCTGTACGGACTGCGAGTGGCGCGCGCCACAGGGGGCCGACTGACCGCAAAGACGCGGCCGCGACCCGGCGATCGGACACCACCGTGTCCGGAGTAATCCGGCGGTTTAGTTATCGAATCGAATAACGAGCGGCGGCGGCGGCGTTACGTAGTTGACTCCGCATACTGGTTGAGGAGTTTCGCCTCGGCCTTCCGGAGGTGTTCGAGCAGCGTGGTCTTCGAGATGTCGAGTTCGTCGGCCAACTCTCGCGTCGTCGTCTCCCGCGGCCACGCGTAGTAGTCGCGCCGGCAGGCCAGTTCGAACACCTCGCGCTGGCGGTTCGAGAGCTTGTCCAGTTGGTGCGAGACGTGGTTTTTCGCGCCGGCGACCGAGGTAACCTTGGTGACGATGATTTCGGCCTGATTCGCCGCCTCCAGCGAGTCGAGGCGTTCGCGGAGGTCGGCCCGGTCGGCGGTGTCGATGACCGGCCAGTACTCCCAGCCGTCGTCGACGCGGACGGG
Source organism: Haloferax sp. SDI50 (assembly GCF_059802635.1). NCBI lineage: Archaea > Methanobacteriati > Methanobacteriota > Halobacteria > Halobacteriales > Haloferacaceae > Haloferax > Haloferax sp. SDI50. The sequence continues at coordinate 201,630 of NZ_JBPULL010000003.1, read as the reverse complement.
CGCGTCGTGGACGAAGCCGTGTGACAGAAGCGAGTCAGTCATACTGTTTTCGGGGTCGTACTCGACCATCAACTCCCGCGTCGTGTTGCCGACGTTCGACGCGCCGTTGTCGAACTCGTGGCGAGGGCTCAACTCCGAGACGGAGTCGGTCAGCCGCGACCGCTCGGTCGCGCAGACGAAGTCGTCGATGTCCTCGACCCGGTCGGCGTAGACCGTGAAGTGTCCCTTGACGGTGTCGTCGGGCGTGTTGTACACGGTGTGAGCGGTGACGCCGGCGTCGACGTTCTCCGTCACCTCCAGCGTCCAGCAGTCCGGGTGCCAGACCTTGAGCGTGAGTCTGGTCGGGCCCGTGAGTTCGGAAGTCGGTGCGCTAGCGTTCGACATACGAGACGGTCACGCCCCCACGTAGTATATATTCAACCGACCATGGGAGGCCGGTAGTGGAGCGCGACCGACCGTGTTCGTCGGCGGGAGCAGGCCGAGCCGCATATCACATTCGAGAACCGCAAGCCAGTGCGACCGCGGCCACCGGTTAGGGCCCACCTGGTCGGCGGCGGTCACCGGGTCCGCGTTCCGGCGGAGGGAAGCGTTGATAACGACCGCTCGAATAGGGGCGAGTGAATGCCCGCAGACTCTTTAGAGACGTTACTGGACAATCCGGCGATGCGGGAGGCGGTCTCGGTCGTCGTCGAACGGTCGAAACGGGGGACCGAAGAGCTCCGCTGGCGCGACGTGAACGACGCGCTGTCGAGCGGTCAGTGGGGTCGCCTCATCGAGCGGGGCGTCCTGGCCGACGCCGCGGCCGGCGGCTTCGTCCTGTCCGACCCGGACCGAATCGCCTCGAAACTGCAATCGCGCGACCCCGGCGTCGAGGGCGGGAGCGACGACGCCGACTCGTCGTGGTCTCGAAGGGACAAGTTCGGCGCGCTCGGCGTCGTCGTCCTGTTCGCTGGCTACTGGAACGCCGGCGTTCGAAACGCGGTCGCCAGCATCGACAACGTCGTGCTCGGGGCACTGGCGCACTCGATACCGTTCTACGCCGTGGTCATCGTCCTCGCCGCGGCGACCGGCCTCTACTCAACCGTGATGCAGGACCGGCTGAAGGACACGGAACTCCTCGAACGCCACCAGGCCCGGATGGACGACCTGAAGTCGCGCCGGGAGGCGGCGAAAGAGCGCGGCGACGACGATGCGCTCGAACGCATCGAGGCGGAGCAGATGGAGGCGATGGGCGACCAGTGGAGCGTCATGAAAGCCCAGTTCAAGCCGATGGTCTGGATAATGCTCGTCACCATCCCGGCGTTTCTCTGGATGCGCTGGAAGGTCCGCGGCGGCCACGTCGCCGCCGGCTCTGCGCACGTGATTCTCCCGCTCGTCGGCCGAGTGGGCTGGCAGGACGCCGTCTTCGGCCCCATGCCCGCGTGGATCGTCTGGTACTTCCTCTGTTCGTTCGCCGCCAGACAGCTCTGTCAGAAGTTCCTCGGTATCGACCCCTCCGGGACCGCTCGCTCGGACTCGGAGTCCACGACCTCTTCCTGAGCGACGCGAACTGCCCTCGAAACTCGCATCGAGGGGGTTGTGACAACCCCTAAGTGATTTTCAAATCGGTTCGTATAAACCGACGCCGCGACGAGAGTTCGACATGGACCGCGACGAACCCGAGCGGCGAGAGCCCAGCGGCTCGCCCGCGACGACGCCCGAACTCGACGAAAGCGAGATCGAAGCGCTCGTCGAGTACGTCGAAAACGGTCGGGCACGCGGAGCGCCGAGCGGACGCCGCAACAGGGGCGAAAACCGCGACGGCGACGGGGAAGGCGGAGGCGGAGACGGGGGCGAAGGCGACGATCCCGGCGACCGAAGCGGCCACGCGCTCGACCGTGAGGCGGCGATAGAGCGCGTCCGCGGGCCGGACGAGGTGCTCACGCGAGTCGTGCCGCACGCGGGCTACCTCGAAATCCACAAGCGCGCGCCGTGCGCCGAAGGCTGTGCGTCGTGCCCGCACGGACCCGCCGTCTACCACGTCCGGTGGGAGCGCCACCCCGGCGGAGAGGACCGACTCCATTGGATTCTCATCGGCCCCGAGGTCGGCGCGAACTGAGTTTCCGTCGCCGGCTCCGGGGTCGACTCAGCGGTTGAGCGCCGCCCGCGAGGCGGACCGCACCAGCGCACCAGCGCTCGCAGGGGAGACGCATCGCTCGCGTTGTGGAGCATTCGAGTCACTCGCGCGCGAGAAGGCGTGTCTGTGTCGCGTCGAACAGCCGGGCGACGAGCGGCCGCGAAGCGGGTCAGGGGGTGGCACGCGCGAACGCGGCGTGCGTCGTGATGACGCAGCCGCCCGCGACGACGCCGACCCACATCAGGAGGTGACCCGCGCCGGGGTCGAACGACACGCCGACGAGCCACAGACCGATGAGGACGCCCGCGGACTTCGTGGCGTCGGAGAGGCCGCCACGCGCCGCGAGCGGTAACGGGCCGGTACAGGCGACGCCCAACAGGAGGACGCTGACGACGGCGTCGGCGTCGTCCGCCGGGGCCGCGGAACACGACGGCCGCGACGGCGAGCGCCGCCGCCGACGCGAGGTCGGCACCGAGCGTCGTTCGCGCGAGCGAGCGTTCGACCGGCAATCGCGGCTGCGGACTCGTCATGGCTGTCGACCGCGCACCCGCCGACGCGATGCCGAAACAAGGGGGAGTGCGCCGGATGGGGTGTCGCGTGTCGAAGCGGTCAACGGTGGCGACACCGGGCAGGCTAAACCACCGAAGGGGCTGTCAGATCGAAGACGACGGATAGCAGTTGGCCGCTTCGTGGCCGTGAAACACGGCAATCGGTGGTTTGGCGTGGACGCTTATAGTCTTTTTCAAGTACTAGTCTTTCGAAACAGCCGACAACCACTTAGTGATTGTCAAACCGAAAACGACACCGCGGCTGCCCGACCACAGCACACCGATGAACCGCGCTTCCGTCGCCCGTTTCGCTCGTCTCGTCACCGCGGTCGGGGTCGCCCTCGTCCTCGCCGGACTCGCCGTGCAGGTCACGACGCTTCGACTCGGAATTCCGCACCTCCAGTGGGGGCTCCGAGCCGCGAGCGACGCCGAGGTGCTGGGCGTCGGCCTCTGGTGGGTCGCCGTCGCCACCCGCCTCGTCGGACCGTGGCGCACTCAACGACGTGTCGGCCCGGAACGCGACCCGACGCGTCAGGCGGTCTACGTCACTCGCGGACTGCTCGACGCGCTGTTGGACCGGGCCGCGCGGGCCGAACCGAGCCGCGAATCGTTGTCGCTCGGCACGACCGCCGCGGGCGAGTTAGACGGGGCGGAGTCGCTCGACGCGACCCGACCGGTGTTCAGCCATTTCGTCCACCCGAGCGCCGGCGCGGCGGTCCGGGGTGTCTTCGGCGTCGACCTCTCGACCGCGCCGGGACGGACGCCGGGGCAGTTCGTCTCGCACCCGTGGGGACCGCTGGCGGCGACGAAGCGCGACACGCTCCGCGAGGTCGTCCTCGTCGCGGTCCCACCGTGGGACGACGACTGCGTGGCCGCGTTCGACCGAGCGGGGCGGCGACGCCCGCTCCGCGTCGTCGACGCCGAACCGAGCGAGTCGTTCGACGAGGCGGTTTCGGCGGCCGGTCCCGCGGCGTCTCCGCCGACACCGACGCCGGCGGACGGATAGTCACCGCATCGATACAGTTATACACGACGGCTGGCCACGACTGACTGAACCGCCGATTCGCGAGCACAGCGACGGCGTCCGGTGCGGAGTCAGTGCGGAGTCCGCGCAGACGCCGCTCGCGTAGTGACGACGCCGGTCGGCGCGACAGACCATGCAATCGCCAACAGCCACTCGCAATCGACCATGAGTTGGAAAGACACCGCAGCGCCAGTGCTGAGTCGGATGCCCGCCGTGGCCCGCCCGGAGAGTCACGTCCCGTTCCGCCGAAAGCTCGGCTGGACCGCCGGGATTCTCGTCCTGTACTTCTTCCTGACGAACGTCACGCTGTTCGGCGTCGGGACCGGGAGCCAGGACGTTTTCGGACAGTTCCGCTCCATCCTCGGCGGGGGACAGGGAACCATCCTCCAGTTGGGTATCGGTCCCATCGTCACCGCGAGCATCGTCCTCCAACTGCTGCAAGGCGGGGACTTGCTCGGCCTCAACACGGACGACCCGGGCGACCAAATCCTCTATCAGGGCCTCCAGAAACTGCTCGTCTTCGGGATGATTGCCCTCCAAGGTCTCCCCATCGTCTTCGCCGGGGGCTACCTCCCGGCCGACCCGGCGGTCGCGAGCGCTCTCGGCGTCGGCGCGGTCGGCGTGAAGTGGCTCATCTTCGCGCAGATATTCGCCGGCGGCGCGCTCGTGTTGTTCATGGACGAGGTCGTCAGCAAGTGGGGCGTCGGCTCCGGCGTCGGCCTGTTCATCATCGCCGGCGTCAGCCAGCGTCTCGTCGGCGGCCTCTTTGCCGACCCCGCCATCGGCGCGTCGACGACCGGCATCGTCTCCGAGTGGGCCCACGTCCTCGCCGGAACCGAGGCGGTCCCGTCGCTCGCGACGGCGGGCGGGGTACAGGCGCTCCTGTTCGGCGTGGGCGGCGTCGTCCCGCTCGTCACGACGCTTCTCATCTTCGGTATCGTCGTCTACGCCGAGAGCGTCCGCGTCGAAATTCCGCTCTCGCACGCCCGCGTCAAGGGCGCTCGCGGTCGCTTCCCGGTGAAGCTCATCTACGCGAGCGTCCTGCCGATGATTTTCGTCCGCGCCCTGCAAGCGAACGTCCAGTTCGTCGGGCGCATCCTCAACAGCCAGTGGGCCGGCATGCCCGCGTGGCTCGGCCGGTACACGAGCGGGCAGGTCACCGGCGGCCTGTTCTACTACCTGAACCCGATTCACGCGCCCAGCCAGTGGATGTGGTGGCTCGGGTCGGCGTCCCAAGAGCCGTGGCAGATTCTCGTCCGCGTCGCCATCGACCTGACGCTGATGCTCGTGGGCGGGGCCATCTTCTCCATTTTCTGGGTCGAGACCGCCGACATGGGCCCGGAAGCGACCGCGCGGCAGATTCAGAACTCCGGGATGCAGATTCCCGGCTTCCGCCGCAACCCGCAGGTGATAGAGCGGGTCATGGAGCGGTACATCCCGCAGGTGACGGTCGTCGGCGGCGTCCTCGTCGGCCTGCTCGCCGTCATGGCGAACATGCTCGGCACCATCGGCGGCGTCTCGGGGACCTCGCTCCTCCTCACGGTCTCCATCACGTACAAGCTGTACGAGGAGATCGCGGAGGAACAGCTCATGGAGATGCACCCGATGATGCGGACGATGTTCGGCGGGTAGCGCGCCGGAACGCACCCGGTCGAAAAACACCCGCATTCTGCGGGTGAGAACCCAGCGACGGCGGCTCGAACGGGGCCCGTCGCCCATCGGGCTTTTTCTATCCGGCCTTCGAGGGTTCACCTGATGGCCGACACGCAATCGACCTCGGGGAGCGGCGACGCTCCCCCCGAGGAGTCGGTGGAAACGGAGCTCTCGCGCGACATGAGTCTCGCCGACATCACGTTCATCGGCGTCGGCGCGATGATTGGCGCGGGCGTCTTCGCGCTGACCGGATTCGCGGCGGGGCTGGCCGGCCCGGCGCTCACGGTGGCGTTCGTACTCAACGGACTGGTGGCGATGTTCACCGCCGTCTCCTACGCCGAGCTCGGGGCGGCGTTCCCCGAGGCCGGCGGCGGCTACCTCTGGGTGAAAGAGGCGCTGGCCGACCCCAACGGCTTCTACGCCGGGTGGATGAGCTGGTTCGCCCACGCCGTCGCGTGCGCGCTCTACGCCGTGACGTTCGGCGTCTTCCTCACCGAGTTCTTCGTGGTGTTCGCCGGCCTACCCGACGGGTTCGTCCTGTTCGGATTGCTCGACCGCCTGCTCGTCGAGAAACTGCTCGCGGTCGCGATGGTGCTCGCGTTCGCGTACATCAACTACCGCGGGGCCGAGGAGACGGGGAAGGCGGGCGTCGTCGTCACGACCATCAAGATACTCATTCTCGGTGTCTTCGTGGCGTTCGGCATCCTCGCGACGGTGCGCGAGCCGAACTGGACGGCGACGTTTCTCGACAGTCCGTCGTTCGCGCCGAACGGCCTCGTCGGCGTCATCGGCGCGATGGGATTCACCTACATCGCCTTCGAGGGCTACGAGATAATCGTCCAGTCGGGCGAGGAGGTCGTCGACCCCGGCACCAACGTCCCGAAGGCGGTGTTCTACTCGATGGCAATCGTGGTCCCCATCTACGTCCTCGTCGCCTTTGCGGCCATCGGCGGCATCGACGTGACCGCCGAACTCGCGAGTCGCGCCGGGCTCTCGACCGCCGCGCCGACGTGGCAGGTCCTCGGGAACCTCGGCGAACTCGGCATCATCGAGGCCGCCGGGCAGTTCGTCCCGTACGGCGTCCCGCTCCTCCTGTTCGCCGGGCTCGCGGCGACGATGAGCGCGCTCAACGCGACCATCTACTCCTCGTCGCGGGTGTCGTTCGCCATGGGCCGCGACCGCGTCCTTCCGGGCTTCGTCGGGCGCATCCACGGCGACAAGCGGACGCCCCACTGGGCAATCGGGCTCTCGGCGGTCCTCATCGGCCTCATGGCCGTGTTGCTCCCCATCGAGAGCGTCGCGGCCGCCGCCGACATCATGTTCATCTTCCTGTTCATTCAGGTGAACTGGACCGTCGTCAAGATGCGGGCGACCCACCCCGACCTCCCGCGGACGTACGAGATTCCGTACATGCCGTGGCCCCCGCTCGTCGGCATCGTCCTCCAGTTCATCCTGACGCCGTTTTTGCTCCTCGAACTCGGGCTGACGCCGGGGCTCGGCGCGGGCTCCGAGGGCTTCGTCGCGCTCGTGACCACGGCCGTCTGGATGGCGCTCGGCCTCGTCGTCTACTACGGCTACTCCGAGGGCAAGGAGGCCGAAAAGCTCGAAGCAGAGACGCCGACCGTCGTGACCGAACGCGCCCCCGAGCGGCGCGAGTCGCAGGTGCTCGTCCCGATTGCCAACCCCGACAACGCGGCGCAGTTGATGCGGACCGCCATCGACGTGGCTCGCGACCGCGACGCAGAGATTCTCGTGATGAGCGCCGTCGAGGTGCCGTCGCAGACGCCGATTTCGGAGGGGCGGCGGTTCGTCGACGAGAAGCGCGAGACCATCGCCGCCGTGATGGAGCTGGCGACCGACGCCGACGTGCCCGTCAGCGGGACGGTCAGGCTGGGCCACGACGCCGGAACGGCCATCCTCAACACCATCGAGGAACACGACAGCGACGCGGTGTTGATGGGCTGGCGCGGCCGGGGTCGCCGCCGCGACTACATCCTCGGGAGCAACGTCGACGAGGTCGTGACCAAGGCCCCCTGCGACGTGCTCGTCGAGCGCATCGGCCCGACGGACGGCGAGGTGGACTCGATTCTCCTGCCGACCGCGGGCGGCCCGCACGCCGAACTCGCCGCCGAGGTGTGCCGCGCCATCGCGCGGACCAACGACGCCACGGTGCACGTCATGAACGTCGTCGCGGCCGACGCCGGCGAGCGCGACCGCGAGGACGCCCAGCGCCGGGTGGACTCGACGGCCGCGGCGCTCGGTGACGACGTGTCGGTGACGACCTCGGTCCGCGAGGGCGACGACGTGGCGGCGACCATCGTCGCCGCGACCGAGGCGTTCGACCTGACGGTCATCGGGGCGACGAGAGAGGGACTGCTCCAACAGCTCGTCTTCGGCGCGATTCCGGAGACGGTCGGCCGCGACGCCGCGAGCACGGTCATCATGGCGAAGCGCGACCTCGGGGTTATCTCGTGGGTGACGCGGTGGTTCGAGCACCGGCGCGACGACTACCACGTCCCGAACAGTGGCGGCGAGTGAGCGGTCTCACTCACGCCACGGAAGCAGTCGCGCCGAGAGCGCGAACAGCGCGACGGTGAAGCCACAGAGGATAGCGAGGTCGAAGACGGCGGTCAGGAGTTCGCCGCCGGCGACCGTGGTGCGCACGCCGCGCGCGAAGTAGGTGAGCGGGAGCGCGTCGATAACCGGGCGGAGCGCCGCCGGAAGTCTGGAGGCGGGGACGAACGTGTCCGCGAGGAGGACCATCGGGATGCCGACGGCGTTGCTGGCGGCGATGACGCCGTCTTCGGAGTCCGCGAGCGAGCCGACGAGGGAGCCGAGCCCGCAGAACAGGGCGATGCCGACGACGAGAAAGGCGACGACCAGCGCGTCGCCGCCGAGCGAGGGGGCCGCGCCGAGGTCGCCGACGGCGGCGAGGACGCCGACAAGGAAGACGCCCGCGAGGCCGATGAGCGCGACGTTCACGGCCGCGTGCGCGGAGAGCCACTCCAGACGCGAAAGCGGCGTCGTCGCCAGCTTCTCGAAGCGGCGGGACGCCCGGTTTCGCGCGACGGTGCTTCCGACCCGCGACAGCGGCGTCAACACGACGACGACGCCGAGATACGCGGGCAGATAGTAGGTGTCCGAGCGGGAGAACAGGCCGCCGGTCGCGCCGGTCTTCACGAGGACGCCGAAGATGAGGACGATGAAGACGGGGAAGAAGAACGTGAAAAAGACCGCCGTCCGCCGCCGGAGAAAGGCGCGCGTCTCGGCGACGGCCTCCGAGCGGACCCGTCGGGCCGCCTCGGCGAGGGCGCGCGACCGACCGCCGTCGCCCGTCCTTTTCGTCTCGGCCGCCGGGGGCGTCTCGTCCGTTCCGCCCGCCTCCGTCGCGCTCATCGCGTCACCCCCGCGTCGCCAGCGACGCCCGCCGGACCGGCGCTCGCGATGCAGTCGTGGCCGCGCTCGCTGGCGAGGTTGAGGTACACGTCCTCCAGCGTCGGGCGGACGAGGCTCACTTCCTCGTAGGCGACAGCGGCCGCGTCGAGATGGTCGAGCATCGCGGTCAGGTCGTCGGGACCGGCGTCGAAAAAGCGGTACTCGTAGTCGCCGTACCGGCGGCCGTCGAGGGGCGTCGCGTCGAGGTCGAGCGCGCGAGGTCGCTCGGTCCGGACCGCGAGTCGGGTCTCGCCGCCGAAGCGCTCGACGAGGTCCCGCGGCGGACCGACGCGGACGAGTTCGCCGTCCGTGAGGAGTCCGACGCGGTCGGCGAGGTGTTCGGCTTCGGCCATGTAGTGCGTGGTGAGCACGACGGCGGTCCCGTCGTCGGCCAGCGAGTCGACGAGGTCCCACACGTCGCGGCGGCCCGCGGGGTCGATGCCGGTGGTCGGCTCGTCCAGAAACAGGAGCTCGGGGTCGTTGACGAGCGCCGCGCCGACGCAGACGCGGCGCTGTTGACCCCCCGAGAGGTCGGTGTAGGCCGTCGCCGCGTCCTCGTCGTCGAGGCCGACCCGGTCGAGCACCTCGTCGACCGGTCGCGGGTCGGGGTAGAGCCCGGCGTAGTAGGAGACGAGTTCGCGGCCCGTGAGCCGCCGGTGAGGCGAGAACTCCTGCGGGAGCACGCTCAGCCGCGAGCGGTCGACCGCGGTCGGGGACTCACCGAACACCCGAATCGAGCCCTCGGTCGGGGTTCGCGTCCCTGTCAGCAGACCGATAAGCGTCGATTTCCCGGCTCCGTTCGGACCGATGAGCCCGAACACCTCCCCGTTGTGAACGTCGAGCGACACGTCCCGGACCGCAACAGTGTCGCCGTACTGTTTCCGCACGGCCGTCGCCGTGACCGCCGGGCGCGTCGACTCGGCGGCCGCGTGTCTGGACATACTCGTGTTCGAGTCGATATTGACAACGGCTTAGTCCTTGTCAAATAGGCCGGATACGTGTCGGTGACACAACTATATCAACCGTCGGGACGACCGTATCGTAGACAATGCCAAACCGGCGACACCGGCGGACGGCCCCGACGCACCGCGAGTTGCTCTCGGTGACCGACGAGTTAGCGCTCGCGCGGAAGGGAGAACGCATCCTCGAACGCCGACGCGACAGTCTCGTCTTCGTCCTCCTCGACCTCTTGGACCGGTGGACGGAACTGCGCCGCGAGACCGACGAGGCGTTCCGCGAGGCGACGGACCTCCACGTCTGGGGCGCAGAGCGGGAGGGCGAAATCGCGCTTCGCACGCTCTCGGAGGCGCGGAGCGCTCACACGGAGCTCATCATCTCCGAGACGAAGCTCGTCGGGCTGACCGTCCCGTTCTTTCTGAGCACGTCGGCGCGGCGGTCGCTCGACGGGCGAGGGTACGGCGTCCTCGGTACGAGCGCGCTCGACGACGAACTCGTCGGCTCCTACGAATCGGTCGTGGAGGACGCCGTCAGGCTGGCGGAGATGCGGGCGGTTCTCCTGCGCCTCCTCGCGGAGATTCGGCGGCTCCGGCTCCGCGTCAACTACCTCACCCAGCGGCTCATCCCGGAGTTGGAGGTGGAAAAGCGGTATATCCGCCGGTACCTCGACGAGCGCGAACAGGAAGAGCGCTTCCGACAGTTCCGGACCAAACAGCGCAACGAACGACGGCAAGCGGAGCGACGGGAAGCCGAGCAACGAAAAGCAGAACAGCAAGAAAACGAGCGGGGGGTGGAGACGCGACGAACCGACGGCGGCGACCGCGACTGAGACGAGGTCACCCGCCAAGCGTAGTCTTATTACCGTCGCGCCACCAGTTTCGTGCAACGAGACAATGTGCAAGGTCGACGTGGCAATCGAACGGTACGGACTCGCCGCGCCGACCGGCAGGTACGACTCCGTCGACGACTATCTGCTGGCGCGGTGGACCGGGGCCGGCGGCGGCGAAAGCGAGGGGTACAAGTCGCTCACGACGTGGTTCAACAAGCGACTGCTCGCGCGCGTCTACGAGCGGAACGGTCGCGACGTGACCGACGTACGCCTCGACGCGGAGTACGAGGCACTCGTCGGTGACGACGAACTCGACTACGGCGACGTGGCCGCCGACCTCGCCACCGACGACATCGACGCCGACGAGGTGACGGGCGCGATGGCGTCGTGGAGCACGATGCGACGCCACCTCAACGACTGCCTCGACGGCGAGAAGCCGACCGTCGAGGCGTCCTCGGACTGGGAGCGAAACAGCGTCGATATCGCGCGCGAGACGGTCGCAGAGAAGGCCGAGTCGGCGCTCGCGTCGCTGGGGAAGAAAGGGCGACTCGCCGGAGCCGAGGACGCCGGCGTTGACGTGCAGGTGAAGGTGTCCTGCGCGGAGTGCCCGACGCGGGTCCCGCTCGAAGACGCGCTCGACCGCGGGTTCGTCTGTCAGGAGCACCACGCCGGTGCCGACGAAATGGCCGAGGAGGCCGTCCGCGAGACCGGCGTCGCGCCCGACGGCGGGGCCGACTCGGGCGGGCGGCTCCGGGCGGTGCTCCCCATCGGCGCGCTCTCCAGCGCCGGCCTCGCGCTCAGCGAGTACACCGGGACGGCGCTCGAACTCGTCGCGGCCGCCGGAATGGCATGAGCTGGCACCTCGACGTGGAGCACGTCGCCGGGATTCGACGCGGGAGCGCGACGCTCGAACCGGGGTTGAACGCCGTCCGCGCGAGCAATTGGCAGGGGAAATCGAGCTTTCTCGCCGCGATAGCGACCGTCCTCGGGACGGCGTCGCCGCTGACCGAGGGCGCGACCGAGGGGCGCGTCTCGCTTTCGACCGACGACGGAGAGTACGCGGTCGAGTTGGCCCGAGACGGGAGGAACGTCCGGACGACCGGCGAGCCGTATCTGTCCGCCGAGGCCGACCGCGTCTGCGCCGACCTGTTCGCGTTCCTCGGCGAGGAAAACGAGATTCGGCGGGCCGTCCGCGAGGGAGACGACCTCGAACCCCTCCTCACGCGACCGCTCGATTTCGAGGATATCGACGCGAACATCGCCGAGGCGCGCCGCGAGCGCGACCGCGTGGACGAGGCGCTCTCGGAGGCCGAAGACGCGGCCGACCGCCTGCCGACGCTGGCCGGGCGGGTGTCGGAACTCGAAGCCGAGGTCGAGGAGTTAGAGGCGAAGCGCGCGGCGGCCGACGCCGCCGGCGGAGACGAGACGCGCGAGGCGCTCAGCGACGCCCGCGCGGAGCGCTCCCGCGTCCAGAGCCGCATCGACCGACTCGAATCGACCGCCGAGCGGGTCCGAGAACAACTCGACGCGCGCGAGGAGGAACTCGACGGACTCGACGTGGAAGACGACGAGGAACTGGCGCGCGAACTCGACGCGGCGAAGCGGGAACTCGACCGGCAGGAACGCGATATCGAGCTTCTTCGGGGCGTCTACGACGCGAACCGCCGCGTCGTGGCCGAAGACCGAACCGAACTGCTGACCGACGTGACCCACGGCGTCGTCGACGACGAACTCGCGTGTTGGGTCTGCGGTGCCGAGACGGACGCCTCGTCGGTGACCGAGCGGCTCGACGACCTCGCCGAGCGTATCGAACGCCGAACCACGGCGGCCGAAGCCAGCCGAGAGCGCGTCGAGGAACTCACCGAGCGCGTCGAGTCGCGCGAGAAGCGACGCCGACGCGAACGGGAACTTCAGACCGAACTCCGAGAGCTCCGCGAGCGCCGGTCGGACCTCGAACGCCGCCTCGACGACGCGCGCGAACGCGACGCCGAACTCGCCGAGCGTATCGAAGACCTCCGCGAGCAAATCGAATCAGATTCCGAACAGGTAACCGATATCGAAAGCGAGCTGAAGTACGCGAGCGCGCGTCTCGACGACGCGAGGTCTGAACTCGAATCGGCAGAATCGGAGGCCGAAAAGCTCGAATCGCTGCGTTCACAGCGACAGTCGCTGACCGAGGAGATAACCCGCCTCCGACGGCGAAAACAAGAGATAAAGAAAGAGACACGAGACGCGTTCGACGACGCGATTCGCGAAATCGTCCCGCTGTTCGAGACGGGATTCGAGAGCGCGCGGCTGACGAGCGAGTTCGACCTCGTCGTCGCCCGCGACGGCCGCGAGGCGTCGCTCGGCGCGCTCAGCGAGGGCGAGGTCGAACTCCTCGGGCTGGCGACGGCGCTCGCGGGCTACGAGGCGTTCGACGTGGCCGAGCGAGTCCCGGTCATGCTCGTGGACCGCCTCGGCGGCATCGCCGACGAGAACCTCGGGCGATTGACCGACTACCTCTCCGGGAGGGCGACGTATCTCGTCATGACGGCGTATCCCGAACACAGCGCCGTTGCGGGCCGCGATATCGACCCCTCGGACTGGTCTGTCGTCTCGGACTCGGCTGCACAGTGAGCCGAGTGCCGAGACACCCGCGACCGGCTCACTCCAGCGTGAGCGAGAACCCCCACGTCGCCTCCCGTCTCTCGTCGTCGGACCCCGAGAGCCCGCCGGTGGCGAAGTCCGCCTCGAAGCGGAACTCCCCGACCGGGAGACAACTCGCTTCTTCGCCCTTGGACTGGGCGACGCCGTAGAGGTCCACCAGTGCCGACTGTGACTCGCCGGGTTCGAGCGAGAGAACCCGGTACTCATCGGTCACGGCGATGTGGTCTTCGAGCCGCCAACAGCCCGCCTCGGCGGGGTACTCGCCGTCCGCGGGGAGGAAGATGAGGTCGTTCGTCGCGTCCGAGACGTACTGGAAGAGGACCGTTCTTCCCTCACCGACCTCGACGACCTCGTCGCCGGTGTTCGTCAGCGTGATGCGGACCTGCGGCGGGTGCTCGTCGGTCGCGAGGTCCTCCGTTATCTCGATGTCGTGTTCGACGGGCACGTCGGGGGTGTCGTCGACGCTGACCAGTGAGATGCCGGGACCGCCGGACGGGCGGGTGCCGCCGGCTCCGTCGTCGGTGCCGTTTCCGTCCGGAAGGTCGTCCGTCGTGTCCGTCGGCTCGTCGGTCGTGGGGTCGTCAGTCGGCGTGTCCGTCCGTTCGTCGTCAGTCGTCGCGCCGTCGTCCGACCCGCCGTTGCCGACACAGCCGGTGAGGAGGCCAAACGAGAGGAGGGCAGTCGAACCGAGGACGGTGCGTCGTGTCAGGGACATACCTGGAAGTCGTCGCGGACGGAAATAATCCTACGCGAGAGTCAAATCGCGATTTGAGTCACGGGGCGGCGTCGCGGTGGCGGCGGTAGTGCTCCCACTCCGCGTCGGTACCGTAGTGGACGACCAAGTCGGTTGCCGTCCGTTCGGCGACACCGGACGCGCGCCTGAGCGCGGCCGTGTCCCGTTCGAGCACCGCGGCCGCGACGGCGTCCGCGCTCCCGAAGTGGTCGAAGAGCGCCCGCGAGACGCGGTCGCCGGCGTTCGGGACCGGCGCGCAGGCCGTCCGGATGCGCGCCCGCTCGGCCCGGTCGTCCACGCGCTCGACCCACGTCCGCGTCCACGCGGCGACCGCCCCGCGCTCGGCGTCGGACGCCGGCGGGTCGAACTCGCGGACCGAGTCGTCGACGACCCCGCCGAATCGGGCCGAGACGGAGAGACCGCCGGGGTGCGGGAGGACGTGGACGCCCGGCGAGTCGCCGGAGTCGACGCCGACGAGCACCGCGGGGACGGCCTTCTCGAAGCGGAGCGCGAAGTTCGCCGGCCGCGGCTCGCCGGGCGGGTAGATGACCCACTCGTCGCTCGGCAGTTCGACGCGCTCCGGAAGCCAGCCGAGCGCGTCGCTCTCGGCCGGGGTGGCGTCGTCAGTCGCCGGGTCTGTGTCGCGTGTCACGTCGGTTCCTCGGTCCGGGGCGTCGGCAATCGACGCCCCGACGTTCGTCGGGTTGAGGGTCCGACGGAGAACTGATAAGACACGCGGTTGTGACTGACGCGCGACGCGGAGTGTCGCTCCCGACGACAGCTCACGGCCCGACCCCACGACGCGATTACTCACACCCGGTCGCTCAAGTATGTCGAGCACGAACGCGTCTCTATGCCCGTCGTAGAAGTCAATCTCCCGGACGAACTGCTCGTCGAGTTCGAACAGCTCGTCGACGAAGAGTTCATCAGCGAAGAACAGGCCGTCGAGGAGCTCCTCTCGATGGGAATGGACGCCTACGGTGCCCCCGTCGACGACGAGGACGGCGTCCAGTCCGACTTCGTCCAGAGCGCCCAGAACAACCTCTTCGACACCGCCGGCGACCCCGGCGGCCTCGACGACGACGTGCTCTGAGGCGGCGGTCAGGCCGCGCCATCTGAGTCGTCGCCTCGCGCGGCACCGCGCCGAACTGCTAACTGTTCTTTGTCTTTCGGTCGAGAGCGACTGCCTCGCCAACTCGGTCGGTTCGTCCCGGGGCGACAGTTTCGCCAGTGCCCCGGTATGCTGTGGATAACCGACCCGAAACCGTCGGATTGCTCGACGTTCACGAATCGAATCCGGTTCGTCGCGTCCGAATCCACAGTTCGGTCGCCACGGAGATGCTCGCCCGACGGCGCGGTCCGACCCCGTCACGGGTGGACGAGGGCGGCCTGGTCCCCGAGCCACCCGGGACAAATCGGCTCCCGTCACCGACCCCGAATCCGTTAGCAGACCCATACTAATTCGGTCATCGCGCGACGGTTCAAGCATGTCCAAACGCGCGAACGCCCGGGAATCGGTACTCGTTCCGTCGGGCAACTACACCTGCGTCCGGTCGCTCGGCGAGCGGGGCGTCCACACGGTCATGGCCTCCGAACACGACGACACGCCGGCGGCCTCGTCTCGCTTCTGCGACGAACTCGTCCGCATCCCCGCGCCGAAAGACGACCTCGTGGCCTACAAAGACGCCCTCGTCGGTATCGCCGCCCGCCCGGACGTGAAGACCGTCATCCCGACGCGACCGGAAGACGGCTACGTCTTCTCGAAGTACCGCGACGAGTTCGAGCAGTACGTGGACCTCGTCGTCCCCGACTTCGAGACGCTCCGCCGGGTCCACGACCGAGCGCTCCTCTACGAGGCCGCCGTCGAGGCCGGCGTCCCCATGCCGCGGACCCGCCTGTTCAGCGAGGTCGAGGCGTTCGACGAGCCGTCGATTATCAAGCCGCGGTACAACGTCGTCGCCGGCGAGTACGTCGAGAGCTACGACCCCCACGAGTACGACATCGTCAAGAGCGTCCGCCACGTCCGGCCCGGCGACCGACCCGACGCCGACGAGATATACGCCGAGATGAAACACGACCCCATCGTACAGGACTACGTTCCGACCGAGGACAAGTACATGTTCGCGGCGCTGTACGACCACGGCGAGCCCCTCGCGACGTTCCAGCACCTCCAGATTCGAGGGAACTCCTACACCGGCGGCGGCGGCGTCTACCGGACTTCGGTGTACGACCCCGAACTCGAATCAGTCGCGCGAAAGCTCCTCGGCCACATCGACTGGCACGGCCTCGCGTGCATCGAGTACCTCAAAGACGCCGAAACGGGCGAGTTCAAACTCATCGAAATCAACCCCCGGATGTGGCAGTCGCTGCCCTCGACCGTCCGCGCCGGGGCCGACTTCCCGTACTACTACTGGCTCCAGGCGACCGGGCAGAAACACCGCATCGAACCGGGCTACGAACTCGGCGTCGGCACCCACTACCTCTGGGGCGAACTCGGCTACGTGCTGAGCGTCCGCCGCGACGACTCGCCGCTCGTCGAGCGCCCGTCGTTCCTCAAGACCGTCTGGGAGGTCGGCGCGTCCATCTACCGCGAACCGAGATTCGACCTCGCGCGCCTCGACGACCCGGTCCCCTTCGCCCGCTACGTGCACCACGCGCTGTTCAACCGGGGCGACGACGATGGCGACGAGGGAGTGACCGCCGGCCGCGACCGCGGCGGCGACGGGTCAGAAGAACCGAGGACCGGTATCACGCTGACGCCGGGACTCAACGTCAGGGGCCGGTGAGTCATCCGGGTGTCATTACCCGGGCGCCCGCTGCGGCGCTGTGGAACGCCGCGGAACACGGGTAGCAGTCGGTTCGCGTCAGGAGCGCGCCTTCGCGCGCTCGTGATACCATCCGCCGAACGCGCCGAGTGGAACGACCAACCAACCGGCAGCGATAACGGCGAAAACCACGCTCACTGGCAGCAGTAGCGCGGTGAAGACGACCGCGTCCAGTAGAACCATCTCACCGCGGGTGAAGTTCGAGACGCCGACGAGGAAGGCGGGCCCGAATCCGCCCGTGACAAGACTTCCGAGTGCAGTCAGTCCGCCGAAAAGCGCACCGTATCGTTGGCGGTCGTCGTCGGGTCGCAGCCGTCGCCAGAGTAGCGTGCCCACGATAAACGAGGTCGGTATCGCCACCGGAACGGCCACCAGTCCGAGACCGAAGACGAACCCGAGCGTCCCGTTCATCGCGCCGACGAGAGTCAGCAGCCCCGCAGCACCGAACCAGAGGGAGATTGCCAACAACCCGGTTGCAGCCATCGCTATCCCGCCGCCGACGTCGTTTCGCCCGGCGTACGGGAGCCGTCCGGGACCGTACCGATGACAGAGCCGAACCATAGGTCGAACTGCGGCGCACGTCCGGATAAATGTTATTGAAAATACATTTGTCGGTTTGCAGCGGGACCGAGGGACCGACATCACGCTGACGCCGGGACTCAACGTCAGGGGCCATTGAGCGGACCGCTCGTTTCTCTGTCGGCGCTCGTCGCGGCGCTGTTAAACCTAGCGGTACCCCGGTTCGATGCGGTCGACGAGCCCATCGAAATCCGTGTCGAAACTCAACACGGCGTCGATGCCACGAGACTCACACAGCGAGACGATGGTCGCGTCGGTGAAGCTGAGGTCGTGGTCCTCGTATCGACGGAGCGTCTCCAGCGACGCCCGGACGTCGTCCGGTTCGACGTGAAGCGTCTCGAACACGTTCGGAAACGGGTCCTCGCCGAGAATACGACTGGCGACGGTGTCCGCAGCCTCGAACGAACCCGTTCGAGCGCGCGTGAGCGTGACCGTCTCGTCGAGAACGTAGTCGTTCGTGTACGGCTGTCCGAACTCCCCGTCGAACAGTTCGTCGAACGCGCTGACGGCTTGGTCGTGCCGGTCGGCATCCGTATCGTGGTGGGCGAAGAACACGCCGGTGTCGACGAAGACGCTCATCCGTAGAGCACGTCGTCGATGTCTTCTTCCGTCGTCGTGACGCCGGACGAGACCATCCCGTCGTGGAACTGTTCGCGCTCGGACTCCGAAAGCGGGACGCGCTCCTCGCGGAACGAGTCGATGAGGTCCGCCTTGGACTCGACGGCGTTCTCGACGAGTCGTGCCAAGACCTCCTGCTGCGTCACTCGTTTCCCGGTTTGCAGCCGAATTTCGGCCTGTAACCGTTCGAGGCGGGATTTCGTGTCGTCGTCCATCTTCACCGACGTGGCCATATCCGTTGGTAGAACATGCTACTGGGTAAGGTTTGCTACCAGTCCGACGGGAGGAATACGGACCGACGCCCGCTCACTCGTCGCGGAACGCGCAGGTGGCGGTGTAGGACACGTCGTCGAGCGCGAGTTCGACGCCCCGGGCCCGGGTCGGCGGGCCGCTGACGTTGATGCTGGAGTGCTCGATAGCGCAGTCGGACGCGCGGTTGACGAGCACGCCGCCGACCCGGCCGTTCGGCAGGTAGATACAGCTATCGACGATGCGAGAGC
Source organism: Haloferax sp. SDI50 (assembly GCF_059802635.1). NCBI lineage: Archaea > Methanobacteriati > Methanobacteriota > Halobacteria > Halobacteriales > Haloferacaceae > Haloferax > Haloferax sp. SDI50. The sequence continues at coordinate 183,164 of NZ_JBPULL010000003.1, read as the reverse complement.
CGTTTCGGTTCTCGTCGACGACGACCGCAGAGCCGTAGGGCTGACTCTCGCACGCCCCCGAGATGGTGACGTTTTCGAGGACCACCCCCCACGGCTCCCGCGCGATGTCGGTGTCGACCGGGCCCGCGTAGATGGTCTGGACGCCGGTGTCGTTGATGATGCGGCAGTTACGCATCGTGAAACCGCCGTGGCTCCCGTAGGTCGGGACGGTGATGATGCCCGGCGAGGACGGACTCGACCGGTAGACGAAGTCGCAGTCCTCGATGAGAACGCCCGTGTAACCGTGTCCCGTCGAGTCGATGCGGAGCCCCTCGGGGCTGTCGAGTCGGTCCCCATCCCGGGCGTGCTCGTTGAGGTTGTCGGCGTCGACGATGACGGTCGCACCCTTAATCCACGAGGTCTTAGTCGGGTGGTCGCCCGCGGAGATGCGCATGTTGGTGTTGTCGTTGTTCTTGAACAGTCCGCCCTCGACGCGGAGGACGCCGCGGGTGTGGGTCGCGCGGAACGACGACGACCCGCGCTGTTCGATGTGGCAGTCTATCATCCTGACCTCACCGACCGACCGCTCGGTGATGCGAATCCCGGCGACGCCGTTCGGGTAGCCGGGGAGCGCCGCGCCCTCGCGCATGTAGACGCGCCGGATGACGTTGACGCCCTCGACCGAGGTGCAGTCGAACAGCAGTAGTTGGTCGCGCGCGTGGCTGTCGGTGGGAGTGCGGCCGAGCCACTCGACGTCCTCGATGAGCGCGCCGTCGTCGTTGGCGAGCCAGATGTCGGCGCTCGTGGTGTCGTCGTCGGTCTGCTGGATGGAGAAGTTCTTCAGGACGTGGTCCGTCCCGCTCGTGATGCGGAGCATCCGGAACCGCTCGCCGGGGTCCGCCGGCGGGAAGACGAACTGCACGTCCGTGTGCGAGTCGCCGAGGCCGACGAGTTGGAAGTTCGAGACGCCGCGGTCCCAGTCGTGCTCGCGGGTGATGAGGTACTCGCCCGGCGGAAACTCGACGGCCGTATCGTCGCCGTACGCCCCGTCGAGGATGTCGTCGACCGGCTCTTGGCCCGTCGGGTCCATCCCGAGGTCGTCGACCGCGTCGAAGACGGTGAGTTCCGGCTCCGGCGTGGGCGTCTCCTCGGTCGGCCTCGGCGTCTCGGTCGGCGTCTCCTCGTCCGGCGTGTTACAGCCGGCGAGCGCGGCCCCGACGCCGACCGCGCCGAGCGTCCGCAGATAGGTTCTGCGCTTCACCGGCGGGGAACCTCCGTGCGCTCGCGGCGTTCCGGGCGACTATCGGGCGCCCGTGCATCGGCGTCGAGTCGTCTCGAAGGGCGAGATGAAAGCGGGAGAGAGAGGGACCAACATCGGTTGCACATGTTTCCCGTCAGTTGGACGGGGAAGGTGATTGGTAAACGGTGTGTAACCGCGGCTGACGGCGCGAGGGGCGCGGAATCAAGGCTCGTCGGTGGCGGCGAGTCCGGGGAAGGAGACGTACGAAAACACGGGACAAAACCGGCGTCGCCGCAGTTTTCGACGCGTTCAGTCCGGGGCGACGGAAATTACGAGTCGCATTACTATCCACTCGTGGCGACAGTTATCCGTATGAATCTGTCACGGCGTTCATACCTCGGACTGGGCGCCGCCGTGCTCAGCGGCTGTGTCGCGAGGGGTGGAGAACCGGCCGGAACGCCCGAGGCGACCGCGACCAGCGAGCCGCCAGTTCCGACCCCACGCTTCAACTACGACGACCCGAGCGTCGGCGCGCCGGGCGACCCGCTTGCGGTCGCGTTCAACAGCCGCGAGCGGTTCAGAGACGTGGGATGGCTCGTCGACGACTTCGAGGACGAGCGCCGGTGGGAGACGTTCGCGGGGCGGCTCGCCGTCGAGGAGGACGTCGTCTACTGCGGGTCTCAGTCGCTCCGGCTCGAAGCGACGCCGGCCGACGAACGGGTGTGGATTTACCGGACGTTCGACGGCGGTATCGACCTCTCCGGGGCGGACCTCTCGCTGGCGGTCAACCTCGAAACGCCCGATACCGAGGGCATCACGGTTCGCCTCGCCGCACCCGACTACGACAACACGCTGCTTCTCGGCCGCCACATCTGGCGGGCGGGCTGGCAGCGCCTCGACCTCGGGCCGCGGCGCGTCACCGGGTCGCCGGACCTGACGAACGTCACCGAGATAAGCATCCAGTTGTACACCGGCGGCGGCACGACGGCGCGGTTCTACGTCGACTCGCTCCGTGCCAAACCCCGGGCCGACGCGGGTAAGGTGATGATAACGTTCGACGACAACACGCGGAGCCAGTACGACACGGCGTACCCGATACTGGAGTCCCACGGCTTCCCCGGCGTCGTCGGCGTCATCCCGTGGACCGTGGGGTCGAGCCACCGCATCCCCCGGGACGGGATGGACGAGATGGTCGACGCCGGCTGGGACATGGTGAGCCACCCCCAGCGGTCGGACTCGTTCCGCGACCTCTCGCCGGTCGACCAGCGCGCGAGCATCAGAGAGTCGAAGGCGTGGCTCGTCGAAAACGGGTTCGAGCGCGGGGCCGACTTCATCATCTGGCCGTACGGCCGGTACGACGAATCGGCGCTCGACGCCGCGAGCGACTACCACTACCTCGGGTTCGTGACGGTCGGCGGGCCGACGGGTGCGATTTCCGACCCGCAAATCGTCGGCCGAACCGACGGCGACGACGTGAAGACGGCGAAGCAGGCGCTCGACTTCGCCGCGCAGTACAACCAGCTCGCGGTGCTCATGTACCACGACGTGACCGGGGAGGGGCGCTCCGTCAGCCCGGCGGCGTTCGCCGAGACGATTGACTACGTGGACGAACTCGGGCTGGACGTGGTCACCGCGTCGAGCTACTGGGAGTCGATTCGAGACACGGTCTGACGCGGCGACTCGCCCGGAACGCTGACCCGTGCAGCGCGGGAGACCGATTCGAGCACGGCCGACATATTGATTTTCGGGACAGTCTCGACGGACGTGATACGGATGCTGTCAGTCACGCCTCGCTGAACGTTAGACGGTCGTTCCGACCGTCAGAAACGCCTGAAAGTCGCATTTACGTACGTGTTGCTGACGACTAACAAAGACCCGAACCGCCCAATCTGCGGGTCGAAGTACCGATGTTCCTACGCACACTCCAACTCGATTCGCGGCCGCGGGACGACGCGCCCGGCGGCGGCGGACCGGTCGACACGCCGCGTTCAACACAGGGGTCGCACGCGAGGGGCGATGTACCGCGGTAACGCCGTGGGCGTCGTCGTCCCCGCGTACGACGAGGCGCGGTTCGTCGGCGGCGTCATCGACACGCTCCCCGCGTTCGTCGACCGCGCCTACGTCGTCGACGACCGCTCGACCGACGGGACGTGGGCGGTGATTCGGCGGCACGCCGCGCGCGCGAACGAACGGGAGGCCGCGCCCGTCGTCGCCGCGGCCGACGGCGGCGCGTCTCTCGACCGGCGCGTCGTCCCGATTCGACACGCGGTCAACCGCGGGCGCGGTGCGGCCGTCAAGACCGGCTACGAGCGTGCCCTCGCCGACGGGATGGATATCGTCGTCGTGATGGACGGCGACGGCCAGATGGACCCGGACATCATGCCCGCCATCATCGACCCCGTCGTCGACGGGGACGCCGACTACGCCGTCGGCGACCGGCTCGCGGCTCGGGACACCCGCCGGGGGATGCCCCCGTGGCGGCTGTTCGGCAACCTCCTGTTGTCCGGGCTGACCCGCATCGCCAGCGGCTACTGGCACATCCGCGACCCGCAGAACGGCTACACGGCCGTCTCGGCGGACGCGCTCTCGGAGTTGGAGTTCGACCGGCTGTACGACCAGTACGGTTTCCTGAACGACCTGCTCGTGCACCTGAACGTCGCGGGAAAACGCGTCGCGACCGTGCCGATGCGCGCCCGCTACGGCGACGAGGAAAGCGGCATCAGGTACTCGACGTTCGTCCCCGGACTGTCGTTCCTCCTGCTCAGAGACTTCCTCTGGCGGCTCCGCGTTCGATATCTCGACGGGGGGGTCCATCCGGTGGCGGTCCTCTACGCGCTCGGCGTCGTGGGCGTCCTCGCCGGCGTGCTCCGACTGGTCGGCGGCGTCGCGTCGAAGGACCGCGACGGTGCGGGGCGAGCGACCCTCGCCGGGGTCATCGGGGGGGTTGCGTCCCTGGGCGGTGCAATGTTCCTCGACAGCCGCGCGAACGAACCGCTGCGAATCGCGGCGGCACCGTCCGCGTCGTTCGAGCGGGACGAGCCGAGCGACTCGCAGTCGTCTCGCGTCGGCGGCGACGACGGGAGCGACCAGCGGGGAGACAGCGAGACCGACGGTGTCGCAGACCGCGAGGTAATCGGAGGTTAGTCACCTCGTACCCCCGGAATCGGGGGCGTGAGGCGCTCAATAACAACAGCCTAGTCGCGTCATCTATCCAGTAATGGGGTCCACATCACACAGCAAAGGGCGGTTAAACCGGGCGCTCGGCGAACTCTCGCTGGACGTGCCCTTCGCGCTGGTAATCGTCGTTGCGAGTAGTCTCGTCGCGGCGCTCAACGTCGTTCCGACCGTCCAAGCGCTCGTCGGACTCCCCGTACTGCTGTTTCTCCCCGGATACGCGCTGTTGCTCGCGCTGTTTCCCGCCGGGTCGTCGGACGCGCCCACCGAGGGACCGTCGTTCGGTCGGTTCGAGTGGCAGCCCAACCTCAGCCTCACGGAGCGCCTCGCGCTCGCCTTCGGAATGAGCGTCGCGCTGCTGCCGGTCGTCGGGCTGACGCTCCTCTGGACCGGCGTCGGGCTGGACACCGCGCCCGTCCTCCTCGCTCTGGCGGCGGTCATCGTCGTCGGCCTCGCGGCCGGCGAAGCCCGGCGGCAGCGACTCCCCGAAGCAGAGCGGTTCCGCGTTCCGATTCGTCGCTGGTACACCGACGTGGTTCGGTCGTTCGACCAGCCCTCGCGGGTGGACTCGCTTCTGAACGTCGCGCTCGCTTTCGCGGTCATCGTGGCCGTCGCGAGCCTGAGCTACGCGCTCGTCGCGCCGGGGACGGGCGAGTCGTATTCGAGCCTGTCGCTTCTCACGCAGGACGCCGGGGGCGAGTTCGTCGCCGCCGACTACCCCGAAGCACTGACAGTCGGCGAGCAGACCTCCCTGTTCGTCTCCGTCGAGAACGTCGAGGGCGAGGCGACGAGCTACACGCTCGTGTCCGAACTCCAGCGAGTCGAGCGAGCGAACGGCGAGGTGACGGTCGTCGAGCGGCAAGTCCTCGGGTCGCGGACGGAGACCGTCGAAGACGGCGAGACGTGGCGGACCCGCCACAGCTTCGCCCCGGCGCTGACCGGCGAGGACCTCCGGCTCACCTACTTCCTGTACGAGGGCGACGCGCCGGCGGAGCCGAGCACCGAGACGGCGTACCGCTCGGCGTACGTCTGGGTCACCGTGACCGAAGAGCCGACCGCCGGCGGCGCGGACGACGCGGGCGACGACGCGTAACACGAACTCGCCCGCGGCTCGTCGGCCCCGGCGAAGCTGGCGGTCGCTCGGTCGTCGAGTAGAGCATCGAAAAAACCGCGTCGGAATGCGAACGTGGGTGCCTCTGTCGTCTGCGGCGTCACCGCGCGAGCGGCGCGCCGCGCGTAGTTTCTGTGTCCGTGCTGTGCCGTCGTGTCGTTTTCCTGCGTCGCCTCAGCCGTCGTTGTCTTCGAACGTCAGCGCCGCGTCGCCGGCCAGGTTCATCTTCGTGATGTCGCCCGAGAACCGGAAGGCGTCGATGCCGTCCGTGACCGACCCCTTCGCCTTGCCGTTGGTGAGGCTGTCGTCGCTCTCCGTCGGCCCGACGAGCGGGTCGTTCAGGATGTCGCCGGAGACCATGAAGTCGTACGTCGTCTCCGTGCCGTCGCCCTCGACGACGAGGGTGTTCGGCAGGGAGAACACGGCGGGGTCGACCCGCGTGCCGTTGACGTAGACCTCGGCCTCGCCTTCGAGGAACGACAGCGACGTAATCGTGCCCGTGAAGGCGTACACGTCCTCGACGCCCTCGGTGGTCACCCAGCCCGTCGCGGAGCTTTCGGACACGTCGTCCCACTGTTCGATGGTGTCGCCCGAGGCTTCGAGCGTGCCGCTAACGGTGACCTCGTACTGCGTCTCGGCACCGGTGCCGACGAGGCGCAGTTCGTTCTGGCTGTCGGCGGTGTCGTCGGTCGAATCCGTCGAACCGTCCGTGCCCGAGTCGGTCGAACCGTCAGTGCCCGAGTCCGTCACGGCGTCCGTGACGGTACTCTCGGTCACCTGCTCGCCGTCGACGTAAATCTCGGCCTCGCCCTCGACGAAGCCGAAGGAGGTGACGCTTCCAGCGAAGTTGAACGTGTCCTCGACGCCCGCGGTCGTAATCCACCCGCTGGCGGAGGTTCCGTCGATGGTGTCCCACGTCTCGACGGTGTCGCCCGAGGCTTCGAGCGCGTCGCTGACGGTGAACTCGTACTGGGTCTGCGTGCCCGTACCGACGAGGCGCAGTTCGTGCGAGAGGTCGGTGGAGTCGGTCGTGGAGTCGTCGGTCGAATCCGTCGAGTCGTCGGTGTTCGAATCGGTGGAGTCGTCGGTCGTGGCGTCCGTGACGGTACTCTCGGTCACCTGCTCGCCGTTGACGTAAATCTCGGACTCGCCTTCGAGGAACGAAAACGAGTCGATGTCGCCGGAGAACGTATAGGCGTCTTCGACGCCGTCGGTCGTAATCCAACCGGTCGCGGTGCCGCTTTCGATGTCGTCCCACTCCTCGATGGTGTCGCCCGACGCCTGGAGCGAGTCCGTCACCGTGAACTCGTACTGGGTCGTCGTGCCCGTGCCGACGAGGCGAAGCTCGTTCGGGAGGGGCTCGGTCGTGGAGTCGTCCGTCGTAGAGTCGTCCGTGCTCGAATCCGTCGTCGACGAGTCGCCGCCGGTGCTCCCGTCGGCGCTGGGAAGCGGACAGGAATCGCCGCTCGTGATGTTGCTCGTGTCCACGTCGGCCCCGCTGAACACCGTCGCCTGCCCGGTGACGTTGATGTTCGAGTCCACGATTTCGCAGTTCGTGGCGTCGTTGACGAGGACGCCGTCCACGTCGCCGTTCGGGAAGTGGATACAGCTGTTCTGGACGGTCGAGCCGTTGCGGTCGTTGTCGATGCAGACCGCCGCGCCGGCGGGCTGAGACCGCGTGCTGCCCGTGATGGAGACGTTTTCGAGGTTCACACCCCACGGCTTGTCCGCGGTGTCGGTGTCGACGGAGTCGGCGTGAATCGTCTGGACCGACGTGTCGTTCCGGATGCGGCAGTTGCGCAGGGTGAAGCCGCCGTGGCCGGCCCACGTCGGCGACGAGACGATGCCGCGCGAGGTGGGGCAAGACTTGAAGATGAAGTCGCAGTCCTCGATGAGGACGCCCGCGTACCCGTTGCCGGTGGAGTCGATGCGGAGCCCCTCGGGGCTGTCGAGACTGTCGCCGTCGCGGGCGTGCTCGTTGAGGTTGTCCGCGTCCATGATGACGGTCGCACCCTTAATCCACGAGGTCTTGGAAGGATGGTCGCCCGCGGAGATGCGCATGTTGGTGTTGTCGTTGTTCTTGAACAGCCCGCCCTCGACGCGGAGGACGCCGCGGGTGTGGGTCGCGCGGAACGACGACGACCCGCGCTGTTCGATGTGGCAGTCCACGAGGCGAATTTCGCCGACGGAACCGCCCTGCACGCGGATGCCAGCGACGCCGTCGGGGTAGCCCGGAAGCTCGGCCCCCTCGCGCATGTAGACGCGGCGGGCGACGTTGACGCCGTCGACGGAGGAACAGTCGTACGCGAGGAGCTGGCGGCGAGCGTCGTTGTCGGTGGGGGTGCGGCCGAGCCACTCGACGTCCTCGATGAGCGCGCCGTCGTCGTTTATCATCCAGATGTCCGCCGTGGTGGTGGAGTCGTCGGTCTGCTGGATGGAGAAGTTCTTCAGGACGTGGTGGTCCCCGCTGGTGATTTCGAGGAACCGGTACTTCTCGCCGTTGTTGCCCGACGGGAAGACGAACTGCACGTCCTTGTGAGAGCTACCGGTGCCGACCATCCCGAAGCGGGATACGCCGTCGTTCCAGTACTGCGTCTCGGTGGCGAGATACTCACCCGGAGGGAATTCGATGAGCGTCCCGCTCTCGTACGCGGAATCGAGTTGGTCGTCTATCGGGTCGTTTCCGTTGGGGTCCATTCCAAGGTCGTCCACCGCGTTGACGACGCGGTCCCATTGGATACCGAAGCGCTCCTCTGGTCCAGACGCAGCCGACGCGACGCCGGCAGAGAGGGCAGTCGATGCGGCCATCGCACCGAGTTTGAGGTAGTTCCGCCTGTTGAGTTGCGATTCGAGGATGGAGTCCGAATCCGCGGCGGATTCGTCGTCGTCTCCATCGGTTAGTCGTACCATATCTCAGGAAAGCCCTCGTTAAGGTGATAATCATTATTGCAAGGTATAATCTAATTAGCTGTGATTACTTACGGGATTGGTTCGGATGGAGGCCAGTTAATTACCAGTTGCATTCCAAAGCCACACAATATATTCACCCGGTTAAATATCAACTAAATCGTAGTATATCGCCAATTCGAAGCCCGAAAACAACCGCTTAATCGGGGCGATAGGGGAAGAATCGGCATCCCGTACCGAGCCGCAGTCTCTCCGTGAAACGTCTCTGAGCCGCAAATAATCAGTCGATGAACTGGTAATTACGCTCCCGGCGAGTCTTGCGGGGTGGTTCGTTTCATCGCACCCACATTTTTTGACGGAGTTCTGATAGGTTTGATTCACGGCGAAGCTTCAGCTAGCAATGAGAGTCCGCCGAATCGACTACTCGTCGGTCCCGCCGCGGCGGCCGAGCGCCGCGCCGCCGGCCCGCGTCGCCGGCGTTACTTCGACATCACCGAGACGAGCTCGCGGAGGTTCTGTTTGACCCGCCAGTCGAAAAGCGTCATGAGCGACGCCGCGCTGACGACGTAGGCGACGACGCCGATGGAAACGAGGAGCGCGAACTCGACGAGCGGCGAGCCGACGCGGTTCTGCGCCGCGAGGACCGCCAGCGCCATCGCGCCGCTGGCCGCGACGGGATAGGAAAGTTCGCGGAGGAACCGGCGGTAGGTCGTGCCGAGCGTCCGTTTCATCTCGCGCGCGTAGAGCGGGACCATCGGGAACGCGAGGATGCCCGTGACCGCGAGGGCGGTTCCCTCGATGCCGTAGACGCTCGTCGCGGGAACAATGGCGACGGCGAGCAGGACGACCCTGAGGAAGCCGAGTTTGGTCTGTACGTCGGGACGGCCGACGGCGCGCCAGACGGGGTTGAACGTCGCGAAGAGCGTCCGAAAGAGCCCGTAGGCGACGAGAATCTGCATGGCGAGCACCATCGGAAGCCAGTCCGCACCGAGGAACGCGCCGACGAAGGCGGGCGCGACGAGGTAGATGCCGACCGACATCGGCAGGGCGACGAACGCCGTGAGTCGGAAGGTGCTGAAGAACGCCTCGCGGAGGGCGCGCTGGTCCTCTTGGAGCTTCGAGTACGTCGAGAACATCACGCTGGAGACGACGACGGCGATTTCGGTCGCCGGCGCGTTGGAGATGCGGTAGGCGAGCTGGTAGTAGCCGAGCGAGGTCGCGGTCAGGAGCCAGCCGACGACGGCGTCGTCGCCCTGCCCGTAGAGGAACTCGACGATGGACGACCCCGTGACCCACTTCCCGTAGCCGATGAGCTCGGCGGCGTACGCCCGGTTCAGCGCGGGACGCGGGCGGTACGGATGCAGGAAGTAGGTCGCGACCGACCGGACGCCCGCGTCCGCGAGGTAGCCGAAGACGAGCGCCCAGACCGTCGGGCTGACCGCGGCGTAGCCGAGCGCGACAACGACGTAGGCGGTCGTGCCGCTGACCCGGTAGGCGAACTCCTTGTGGAACGCGAGGTCCTTCTTGAAGTAGACCATCGCTGGGTTCCGGAGTGCGAGGAAGATGGGGACCAGGGCGATGGCGCGGATGAGGTCCCGCGCGGCCGGCTCGCCGAACAGCGAGGCGAGCGACGGGGCGGCGAGATAGAGAACCGAACTCATCAGCAGGCCGCGGAGGAGTTCGAGCGTGAACGTCGTGTTCAGGTAGTCGTCGACGTCGTCGTCGACGCGCTGGATGAGCGCGGCGTCGATGCCGAGGTTCGTCAGGCTCAGAAGCGCAGAGATGGTAAGCAGCGCGATGCCCATCAGCCCGATGGCCTCGGGACCGAGCAGTCGCGCGAGGACGATGAACATCACGACCTTCAGCACCCGGTCGAGGACGTTCATCGCCGACACCCACATCCCGCTTTTCACCGTTCGCTCCGTGAGGTCGCCGTCGTCGTCGCCGGGGACGAACCGGCGGCGAATCGTCCGGACGACCGAGCGTATCCTATCTCTCATCGAAGGCACCTCTCGGGCCGCCGCTTCGACGACGACCCGGCGTATTCACGAACGGTAACACTCGGCTACACATCGGCTCACGAGGCGATTAATTATTGACTCGCTACTGGATTCCGCGGGGGGCGGGGCTCCCGCGGCCGCGGAAATTAGGCGCTGTTTGACGGGACGACGGACCCGACGGCCGGACGGCGAGTGACGGCGACCGAGGGAATCGAGATGGTGGGCGACCGGACGACAACGCCCACGGACGCCGATGAGTGTGGGGGCTCTCGGAGTCGAAGCGGAAGTTGAAAGTCGCGGAGTTTTAGGCCACGCGAAAAATGATAAGAATCAGAGTATAAAATATTCGTGTCGCCTAAAACCGTGCTGCAAGCGCTATGACTGCCTAATTTAGGTACCCCTAATAGACCAGATTTATTACAAATAAAGCCGTACGTTCACCTGTAATATGAGCGCGCAATCACTCGAGCGACGAACCCGGAACTACCTGAGCAACAACGTCCCGCAGATTCAGGAACACGGCGGGCACTTCGAAATCGAAGACGTGAACGACGAGACGGGCGAGGTCACCATCGCAATCGGCGGGGCGTGCTCCGGATGCGGCATCGCGCCGATGACGATGAAGGCCATCAAACAGCGCATCGCCGCCGAGGTCGACGACATCTCCGAAGTGACCGTGCGACAGGCCAGCGGCCCGCGGGCCGCCGTGATGCCGTCGAAGACCGACGAGATGGACCAGATGGAGGAGTACGAGGACTACAACCCGCCGTTCTGAGCCGGTGGGGCGTCGACACCTCCCCTCGTTTTTCTGACCCGCAGGTCGAAGCGGGCGAGCGACCGAACGGAAGAGACAGCGGCGGCACCGGCCGGAGCGGCGAAATCGACGGCAGCAGCTACGGCGGCGAAAAACGAAAACTCGGACTCGGTGTCGCTACCCGGACACGTAGTAGAGGTCGGCCGCGCCGTTCGACATGACGCGGTTCACGTTCGGCTGATTCTGGACCGCGGTGAGGTTCGCCTCGGAGTAGCGGAGCTCGCGGTACGCGACCACCTCGCGGTCGTGATCGGTTTTCGAGACCATCAGATATCGCGGGCCGTCGTAGTAACTCGGCAGGTCGGTGAGTGCCTCGTCCGGCGTCGTGAAACCGAGCGCCGGCGTGGGGCTGTCGGGCAGCGCGTCGACGAAGCGGTCGGGGTTCCCGCGGATACCCACGTACCGAATATCCTCGTCCGACATCCCGAAGGCGGTGTCGTACGCCCCCATCTGCTGGGCGGGGACGTGATTCGACGGCAGGTAGATGTACGGCGACGGGAACAGCACCATGAGCGTGAGCCCGATGACGAGCGCCGACGCGACGGGCGCGCCCGTCCTGACCGCCGCCCCGTACTTCGACCAGTACTCCGTCCCCGAGAGCCACTCGAAGGCGTAGAACAGCCCGACGCTCCCGACGACGGTCGACAGAATCATCGCGAAGCCGACGTGTCGGAAGAAGAAGTTCGTCTCCGAGATGACTCCGAGGAGGTGCGCGAAGAAGTACGGCACCAACACGACGAGGCTGAACGTCAGCGTCCGCAGGACCGACCGGCCCTGAGACGACAGCCGCGAGAACCGCCCGAACAGGACGCCGAGGAAGACACCGAGAGTTATCAGGGCGTACACCGCGTTCACGAGGAACAGCTTCACGAACACGTCGAAGATACCGCCGCCGACGGCGGTGACGGAGCCGGTGCGCTGGGAGATGGCCGTCCCGGCCTCGGAACTTCCCGAGAGGATACCGAGCACCCCTTCGACGAACAGGCCGCCGGTCGAAAAGCCGACCGTGTACTGCGTCAGCCAGTAGACGAACGCCGCGGCGAAGACGAGCGTCAGGCCGTACACCGGGCGCTGTTCAGCGACGGCGTCCGGGGTCCGCCAGCGCTGGACGAGCTGGATGCCCGCGGCGACGGCGAACAACACGAGATAGTTGACGGCGACTTGCAGATGGTACGACACCAGCGCGACCGTCCCGATGGCGAACAAGACGGAGACGGGCGTGACGTGGCCGCGCCACCGGCTCTCGACGGCGTCGGTGCCGGAGAACTGGTGCTTGAAGAAGAGGTACAGAAGCACCAAGCCGAGGAACGAGGCCATCGAGTACGGGAAGAACATGAGCTTGAAGCCGTTGAGGTTCACCGGCAGGAACAACAGCGCCGAGAACACGGCGATGAGAACCGCCCGCCGGTCGGAAACGACGAGCGAGACCAGGAGCGGGACGAACACGAGGTAGACGGCCGAGACGAAAAACACCACCAGCATCATCGCGGTAGTGATTTCGACGCCGAGGGCGGCGCTGACCATCCCCGCCGAGACGTGACCGCTCGGGTAGACGATGTCCAGCGGCGTCAGCGTCTCGGAGACGAGCGACTTCGCCCAGCCGAGGTGCGTCAGCGAGTCGTTGAACCCGTAGAAGTGGTACGCTCGGACGAGCGGGAGGGCGGAGACCGCGGCTATCGCGAGCGCCGCCAGCGCCACCCCGCCGGCCGCGAACCGACTGTTCGGGGCGCGAACGACTACGACCAGCGCGGTCAACACCGCCACCGCCACGCCGACCCAGAACACCGCCGGGGTCGACTGGTAAATCGAGACCTCGTAGGCGCTCGCCGGCGACGAGCGAGCGACGAGGATACCGACGGCTATCGCGAGAAATCCGACGAGGAGGAGCGTTCTCGTGAGCCGCGAATCACGTTGCGTCATCCCGTGAGAAAAGGCGAGTTGCGTAGTTTGTTATTGAGCGTGTAATCGACTCAGACGGCGTTATAGGCGTTCTTCCCGGTGTTTTCTTCGGGCATCGAGCGCCGAGCGGACGAACGCCGAGGGTCCGGCCGGCACAGAGGCCCGATAAAGCCGAGCTACCGTTCGGTTCGGCGGCGTTTGACACCGCCACGCGGCCGTATAGGTGCGTGATAACAAAACCCGACGCACGCGGATATCGGACAACGATGTCACTCACAGCAGTCACGCCGCAGACCGCCGAGCGAACCGAACGCGAGGGCCGTCGATGACCGGCTTCGTCGGCGGCGCGCTCGACGCGGCGACGCTCGACGCCTGCGCGGCCGAACTCCACCGCGAAGACTGGTACGAGTCGGCGGCGCGGTCGACCGGCCGCTTCGGCGTCTCGGTGCTCCACCACGGCGCGAGAGACCCCGGGGGCTGTACCGTCTGGGAGGACGGCCCGCGCGTGGGAGCGATATACGGCGCGGTGACGAACCTCGACGAACTCGAACTCGACGTAGACGGGCTGTTCGCCCGACTGTTCGAGGACCCACACGCCCTGCTGCCCGAACTCGACGGCTCGTTCCTCGTCGTCGCCGTCGACGGCGACGCGGAGCGCGTCGTGCTCGCCAGCGACAAACTCGGGACGCGACAGTGTTTCTACGTCGCGGGCGAGCCGTTCGCCTTCGGGACCGAAGTCGGCGCGCTGACGACCCTCCTCGACGACCCGCAGGTCGACGAACGCGCCATCAGCGACCTGCTCATGATCGGGCACGTCTGGGGCGACAAGACGCTCGTGCAGGGCGTGAAGTTCCTCCCCTCGGGGACCGTCCTCGACTACCGGGCCGACGCGGGGCCCGAACTCGACTCCTACTGGCACCACACGTTCGAACAGAGCGCCGACGACTCCTACCTCGACGACCTCACCGAGGCCTACCGCGAGGTCATCGCCGACATGGCCGACACGATAGACGGCGATATCGGTCTGTGGCTCTCCGGCGGCCTCGACAGTCGCTCGATGGCCGGGGAGCTCAGCCGCTACCACGACCTCACGACCTACACCTACGACTCGAACCCCGCGAACGGGAGCAACCTCGAACTCGCCGCGAAGGTTTCTGCGGTGCTCGGCCTCGAAAACCGGCGCGTGCCGGTCGAGTCCGACGCCCTCGTCGACTCGCTCGACAAATCGGTCCAACTGACCAGCGGGATGGTCGGTCTCTCCACGTTCGTCAACCTCGCGAACGTGTTCAACATCGAGGACATGCCCGACGTGCTCATCGAGGGCTGCGGACAGGGCGGGATGATGGGCGACGGCATCGGCCGAGCCGCCGTCGAGGGGAGCAAGTCGCCCGAGGCGGCGCTCTACCGCGCGAAACACCGAATCGACGTGGACGACGCCCGCCGCCTCCTGCGGACGGAGTTCGACCCGATGACGACCTACCGCGAGGAGGTGCGCAAGAGCGACCAGCCGGACCTCTTCAGCACCGCGATGGACTGCTACTACCGCAACTACTTCCCGCGGTGCGACTTCGCCAGCAACCCCATCGCCGAGAGCCAAGCCGGCACCCGAGTCCCGTTCAGCGACACCGAGTTCCTCGAAGCCGTGACGCGGATGCCGCTGTCGCACCGCGTCGGCTCGATTCCACTCACCAACGGGAAGGTTCCCGCCGGAACGGCCTACCCGAAGGTCGAACTGGTCCGCCGCCTCGACAGCCGACTCGCGGCCATTCCCTACGAACGGACGAAAGTCCCGCCGGCGCGCCCGATGTGGCAACACGCCGCCGGCTTCGTCGTCGGCACCTCCGTCGACCGCATCCGCGAGCGCCTCGTCGGTGACGTCCACACCTACGGTGGCCGCTCCACCATCGGCGACTGGTACCGGACGAACCGCGCGCTCCGCGAGCGCATCGACGACCTACTCGACTCCGCGTGCGAACGCCCGTACTTCGACGCCGACGAGATTCGCCGCCTCCAGCGCGAGGAACGCACGGGCGAAGCCGAACACATGAGCGCCATCTCCGGCATCATCACCGGCGAACTCTGGGTCCGCAAGTATATCGACCGCGAAGGTCGCGGCGTCGAGGAGGGTTCCGTCGGTGCGGCGGAAGCCGAAGACGCGCCGCAACCGGCCGACTGAGTTACTCGAACCACTCGATGGACTGTCCAGTCGTGTGGAACTGCGATTCGTTTCCGTCGACCCCCCGGGAAGCGAGGACTACTGAGGGTCGACGGAAACGTTCTTTTGAATTCGGTTCGTACGCGATGTTACGCCCGTGATTTCGGGATGGTTTCAGACGAACCCTTGTGGGATTGAAGCGCCCGACGCGTTAGTGCCGAGGATGCTGTCCGTCTGTTTCAGACGAACCCTTGTGGGATTGAAGCAGCTGCTCGTCGTACGAAAAGACGAGGTCGTAGGCGGTTTCAGACGAACCCTTGTGGGATTGAAGCCATACGCTTAGAGGTATCGCCACCAATCGCCTGCAGTTTCAGACGAACCCTTGTGGGATTGAAGCGGCACCCACTCCTGCCCGGCGTGCCCGACCGACGACGGTTTCAGACGAACCCTTGTGGGATTGAAGCTCCTCGATGTAGTCGAGAGCGGCGTACACGTCGCTGGTTTCAGACGAACCCTTGTGGGATTGAAGCCTCCGCCGGGTCGTGCATCTCCGGCTCGGTCTCGTCGTGTTTCAGACGAACCCTTGTGGGATTGAAGCCAGAGAAACAGGTTTTCGTCGCTCTGGAGGTCGATAGTTTCAGACGAACCCTTGTGGGATTGAAGCAGCATACTCCCCCGCGGGGGGTACTGACTTTCTGGCTGGTTTCAGACGAACCCTTGTGGGATTGAAGCCACGCCTGGAGTCGCTTTTCTTTGAACGGGTTGTAGTTTCAGACGAACCCTTGTGGGATTGAAGCGGACCGGCGGGCGGACGCGACGAACTCCCGAACGGTTTCAGACGAACCCTTGTGGGATTGAAGCCGTTTACAGACAACGACCTTGATACTGACGACCCAGTTTCAGACGAACCCTTGTGGGATTGAAGCCTCGCGAGCGCCGGCCTTAGCGCCGCCGAGGCGATGTTTCAGACGAACCCTTGTGGGATTGAAGCGACTCGGTCGTGAGCTCCGTCCGGCTCGACGACGCGATGGTTTCAGACGAACCCTTGTGGGATTGAAGCGAGATGACCGCGATGGAGATGTCCGGGTGGGTGAGGTTTCAGACGAACCCTTGTGGGATTGAAGCCCTCCGGGATGGGCGCACAGGCGATGGCCGATGGCGTTTCAGACGAACCCTTGTGGGATTGAAGCGACTTCGATGCGGCAGACATCGTCGGCTCGACCGGTTTCAGACGAACCCTTGTGGGATTGAAGCGTAATCGGCGCGCTGGGTATGTCCGGCATACTCAGCGGTTTCAGACGAACCCTTGTGGGATTGAAGCATCCGAAATGTTGGGTTTGGGGGCGTCTCGTATGCGTTTCAGACGAACTTCAGTTAGCACCAACCCGTCAAATGACGGGAACAACTTTATGTCGAGTAGTCAACAATCCTGGAGACAGCGATGAGTACAGAAGGAGGTGTCGGATAACAGTGCGGGTCATGGCTCACTTATCGGCGCGCGCCGACGCCGAATATCAGAACGATTACCATCACAAGATTCGCGGGCGAATCTGGAACGCGCTCGATGGGACGCCCTACGGAGAGCGGCACGACTCCGGCGAGCCACCGGGGTTCGCTTACTCGAATCCGTTTCCACCCCGCGATATGCGGGAAGGTGACGACCGGAAGTTGCTGGTCGCGTCTCCCGACGAGGAACTGCTTGCGAACGTAGCGGCGAATCTGCTCGACGACCGAGAGTTCAACGTCGGTGAGATGCCGTTTCACGTCGACGAGGTAACATCCCTCGAACCGGACGTGGGCGAACCCGGGACCAGAGGGACGCTCGAAACCGGAACCGGACTCCTCGTTCGAATCCCGCCGTGGCGGTGCGACGAGTACGGAATCGACCACCCCGGCGGCGATACCGCGACGTTCTGGCGACCGGAACACACCACGGCCCCGCTTCGGGAACAATTAGAGGCGAACCTCGACCAGAAACACGACCGATTCGCTCACGACCATCTTCCCGGTCCGAGCGACGTCCCGGGCGACCTGTTCGACGGCTACGAGCTATTGAAGACCTTCGCAATTCCGCTGACCGTGACTGAGGGGCAGGAGATGACCTACGTCCTGAGCAAGTGGAAGTTCGAGTACACCGTGCGCGACGACGACCATCGGAGGCATCTCAACCTCGCGCTCGACTGCGGACTCGGAGAGCGAAATTCGCTCGGTCTCGGCTTCGTGAATGTCGCGGAGCGAACTCGTCCGGGTGAGGCGATGGGAGAGGAGCGCGATGCTTTCGCCTAGCGAGTTTCGCGACCGATATCCAGAAGACGAGTTGGTCGACGAGCTCCCGGACTCACCGGTCGGCTCGCTCCGCGATTTGCAGTACCTCTACGGGAAACTCTATACGCTCGCCACGACGGGTGGCGGAGAGTACGCCCCGTATCTCACACCGGATGCCGCACGGGACCTCGTAGACACGGACGACAGTCTCATCGTCGTTCGCGTCGATCTCTCGGGAGACGAACCACAGTTAGCCGACGATACCCGTGGGCCAGTACTGGTGACGCGGTACACGGAAGACCTGATTCAACAGGTAGGACACTCAAAATACCCGGCTGCGCGCGGAATCGACCACAGTATCACCCACCAAGCCGGACGAAACAGCGACCCCGAAAAGCTCGCGCGATACGCCAAAGAACGGCTCACGAAATGGGCGACCGACGACGTCGTCGCGACTGCTGCCAGTGAACACCCGGACGGCTGGGTTATCGATCGTCTCGCTGAGCTTGGAACACGGGACGCTGCGCTCGAAGCTATCGAAGAAGCGGTCGTTCGAGCGTTAGGTGGCGAATCTGCAACCGCGCTGTTGACGGTCCAAGTAAAGACCGAACGAGATGGCGACTATCGATGGCCCGGCGACATCGCCGCGTTCAACGAGGCGATGCGCCAACGCAAACTATCGAAACTCGTCACGAAGAACAAGGCCGACGACTCGTCGGGAGATGCGACCGATATCGTAACCGGGCGACCCTCCCGAACGGTTGGAACCGCGGAAGATCCACAGAACTACTTCCTCGGCAAGCAACTCGAAAAGTTCCCGGGGCTGGATATCGAACACGCGTGGCGGTCCCATCCGATCTCGGAGGACGCCGCGGTGACGGTGATGAACGCCGAGGCGTTCGTCGAGGCGTGTACCTATCGGACGTTCGGTGCCAAGGTGTACTACCTGCCGTATTTCTTCGGACAGCAGACGGCGGAGAGAGTATACCGCCTCTACGAGATGCTGTGTAGTGCAGTCGAGGGAGACGGCGACGTGACCCCGGTCGAACGGGCGTACATGAGAGAGCGTGAAAGCGACACGGACGACGCCCGACTCCGATTCTACGTCTCGGCGGTCATGCCGCACCAGATGTCTCGGTACGACGTCTTCGGCGAGACGCTGAACGGCCGCTTGCACTACCCGAAAGAGCTCGCGTTTATCCACAATCGACTCGTCGGAGACGCGTCCGCGTTCAACGCAGACACCGACTGGACGGCACCACTCCCGAAAAACGACAAGTGGGGGCTGCTGTCGGTAAACGACGACCAACTCCACGCGGTTTCGACAGGGTGGTACTTCTATCAGACGTTCGCCGAGCGCGACGACGCCGAAGCGGACGCGGACGACCCGCGAATCGAAGCGCTCGTGAGCGTGCTGAGTGGGGACGCGGTCGCCGTCGACGTGCTGCTCGAAGAGTACGTCACCCGCATCATCGACGGGGAGTCAGACGACGACTTCGAGGGGTTCCCGTCGTTTCTGGTCGCCAGCCAATTCGCACAGCTCTGTGCGCTCGCCGATGGTAAGCTCGAACTGTTGAAGACGAGCGACCCCGCGAAAGACCAGATCACCCTCGAACCGACCTACGAGAGATTGACGATGCCAACACTAGACGAGATCCTTATCGCCGACGGGGGCCACCCCGCCGAACAGAAACTCGAATCGTTCATCACCGACACGCCCGCGCTCTCGCCGGCGCACGACGACGAGGAAGACTCCGTGACCAGCGAGCGCCGAGGAGCGTTTCTTCTCGGTGCACTCGTCGGAGACATCGGAAGTTACCAAGAGTACTCCGAGGACCGGTCCACGACGCTCGTCGACCAGTACCCGGTCAAGTCGATCACGCGAGCGCGAATCAAGAAAGTTACGCAGGAGACCGTCGCCAAGACCCTGACCTACACGCGCCAAGAAAAGAAGAAAGGAAAGAGCTACCCGGGGACGAAAGCCGAACACATCGTCGAACGACTCCGAGAGACGGTCCTCGACCCCGACCCCGACGACTGGGAGATCGACACCGACGATCTCCGCTTCTACTACGCCCTCGGCGTGACCTACGGCATGAACGACCATCCGGACTGGAACCAACAGAACAGCGACGCGAGCGACGAACGAACCACCGACGAGGAACACTAAGATGTCAGACACGAACGATGCCGTCACGAATCGCTCGGAAATCGTATTCCTGTACGACGCGGTCGACGCGAACCCGAACGGGAATCCCCTCAGCGGTTCTAATCGACCTCGAATCGACCCGCAGACTCAACAGGCCATCGTCACCGACGTTCGACTGAAGCGCTACCTCCGCGACCAGTTAGACGACGACGGCCACGGCGTCTACATCAGGAACGTCCAGCGCGAGGGGAACCAGTACACGCGGGGCGACCTTCTCGAAGACCGTCTCAAAGACGTCGAACCAGGTGAGTATGATCTCGACGACGACGAGGAGTCCGAACGGTTCCGAGACGACGTGTTCGGCGCGTTCCTCGACAACAGCGTCGACGTTCGATACTTCGGCGCGACGATGTCCGTCGACACCGACGACGTGTACGCAAAGCACCTCCCCGACCACTTCACCGGCCCCGTGCAGTTCTCACCAGGGAAGTCGATGCACGCGGTCAACGAAAACGAGGAGTACGACAGCCTCACGAGCGTTATCGCCACGCAGGAAAACAAACAGCAGGGAGGGTTCGACCTCGACGACCACCGGATACAGTACGGACTCATCCGGTTCCACGGGCTCGTCGACGAACACGGTGCCGCCGACACGAAGCTCACCGTCGGCGACGTCAAACGACTCGACACGCTCTGTTGGCGGGCCATCAAGAATCAGACCATAAGCCGAAGCAAAGTCGGACAAGAACCGCGGCTCTACTGCCGCGTCGAGTACGCCGACGAGAGTTTCCACCTCGGCGGTCTCGACAGGGACCTCGTTCTCGACGACGAGCGTTCAAAGCCGGACGAGGAACTCCGAACGGTTCGGGATCTCACCCTCGAAATCGACGGGTTCGTCGACCGACTTGCGGCCGCAAGCGCTCGGATTAACCGGATTCGAATCGTCGCGAGCGACGTCCTCGACGTCTCGTACGACGGAGACGTGGGCAGTACCGAACTCCTGTACGACGCGCTTCGCGAGGGCGTGGGAGACGACACCGTCGAGGCCGTCGACGTCTACGAGGAGCACACCGAGACGCTTCCGACCGGCGACGCCGCATAAGATGGGACAGGAATCGTTGGACGAGTGGGTCGGTGACGACGGCGGGCGTCCGGACCGCTGTCTGTCGTTCACTGTCAGCGGTCCGTGGGGGCACTTCCGGCGGGTCGAGGGGAACGTCGTCAAGCAGACGTACCGCATCATCCCGCGGACGACAGTGGCCGGACTGCTCGCGGCCGTGCTCGGAATCGAACGCGACGGTTACTACGACCTGTTCGCGCCCGATTCGTCGGAGATTGCAATCGAGCCAGTTCGGGCGGTTCGAACGCTCAATATGCCGATGAACACGCTGTCGACCGCGGGCGGGAACTTACAGTCGCTCAACGGTCGCGGGAAAATCAGCGTGAAGCTACCGAATCCGACGGCGCTCCGCCAACAACACAACTACGAGGTGCTCGTCGAACCCGCCTACCGGGTCGACGTATGGCTCGCAGAAACCGCTCGGTACAGAGAGCTTCGAGAGCTACTGGAAGCCGGGAAGTCACACTACGTTCCGAGCCTCGGTCTGTCGGAACACCTCGCAGAAATCGACTATCACGGCGAGTTCGATATCGAGTCAGGCTCCGAAGCCGGCCGAGTCGAAGTAGACTCCGCCGTGCCGAACGCGGTGGACGATGTCGTGCTGCGAGAGGGGACGCGGTGTCAGGTGGAAGAATCACCCGCGTTTATGCGAGCGGACTCCGGTGGTCGAACGACGACGGATTTCACGACGTACGCGTACAACCCCGACGCGGAGCCGCTGGTACTCGACGGCGTCGACACCGTCGAGGTCGACGGCCGGAACGTGGTGTTCGTCTGATGACGGAGCGGTACTCTCACCCACCGAACGAGGTTCACGACGGCGTTCCGTTGGTCGACCATCTCGAGGATGTCGCCGAACGTGTCGGATACATCGTTCCGGCCGACGCGGAGACTCCGGCCGGCGAACCGCTGCGAGCGGTCGTCGAGACGCTCGCATACGTGCACGACTTCGGAAAGGCGACGACGTACTTCCAGGACTACCTGTTGCGGTCGAAAGAACCGAGATACGAGCAGTATCGCTACCACGCACCGCTCGGGTCGTTCGCCGCGTACTACGCGCTCAGCGCCCAGAATTTCGACTCGGAGGTCTGTCTCGCCGGCTTCGTCGCGGTCGCAAAACACCACGGTCGGCTCCCCGACGTTGCGGCGTACGTCTTCAGTCGGGCGAACCGCCGCGAGAACGTTTCGCGGGGGAACCAAAACGCCGCCGAGATGCAACAGGTGGCGATTGCGAAGCAGCTCAAAGACATCGACGAGCACGTGCCGGAGCTCGCACGAGAGGTGTTCCAGAGCGCGACCGTCGGGGAGGGGTCATGGTCGTCGTTCCGGAGTTCGTTCAGGGAACTCCTGACGGAAGTCAGAAAATCGACGGGGTCGAGCGCAACGACGATTGACCGTGAAACGCTCTCAGAGCGCTGTTACGGGCTTGTATTAGAGTGTTGGGGGTCGCTGGTCCTCGCTGACAAAACAAGCGCTGCGGCGGCTGCGAGCGGTTCCGATGCGTCCGCGGCGACCTACGACGCATCGAAGCCGACGTTCGAGCGACTCGACGAGTACATCGGGTCGATAGAGCGAACCGCCGACTCTGACCGACACGGGAGCCGGAGCGAGCGATTGAATTTTCTCCGGGCGAAAGCGAGGGCGTCCGTCCTGTCGAACGTCGAATCGTTCGCCGACGCCGGCGGTGGGGTTGCGACGGTCACGCTTCCGACAGGGATGGGAAAGACGCTCACCGGCCTGTCAGCGGCTCTCAGCGTTCGTGACCGGCTCGGTCAGAAGCGCGTGATTTACGCGCTCCCGTTTACGAGCATCATTGACCAAGTCGTCGCCGAGGTCGAAAAGATATATCAAGTCGATACAACCGGGCGGTTGCTGACCGCGCACCATCATCTTTCGGAGGCGACAATCGTCGATGAAAGCGACGAGAATGCCGACGAAGCGGACGCGAACGACGACATCGCCGGGATGCTGGCGGAGAGTTGGCGCGCCGGAATGACGGTGACGACGTTCGTCCAACTGTTCGAAAGCCTCGCCGGGCCGGCCAACAGGCAGTCGATGAAGCTCCCGGCCCTCCGGAACAGCGTCGTCGTGCTGGACGAACCGCAGAGTCTCCCGTTGGACTGGTGGAAGTTGGTTCCGCGGCTCGTGAGAATGCTCACCGAGCAGTACGGTGCGACGGTTATCGTCATGACCGCCACGCAACCGCAATTATTCGATGACGCGACTGAGCTGGTCTCCGCACCCGAAACGTACTTCGAAGCGACAGAACGCGTCCGGTACGAACTGGACGACTCGGCGACTCGGTATATCGACTCACGAGAAGAACCGAAATCGTATGCCGAGGCGGCAAGTGAGATAGTCGACGAGAGTGCCGGAGCCAATGGGACCAGGAGCGGCGAGGCTGGTGAAACGGAGTCAGTACTCGCAATCTGCAACACGATCGACAGTGCACAAGCGCTGACGACGCACGTCACCGAGGCCCTGTCAGACGCGATGTCAGTCGGGTCGGTCTACGCCGACGTGCTCGAAAGCACCGACCGAGATAGTACGGACATAGAGGTGGCGACAGTCGCAGAGCGGGTCGCCGACGACGGAGGGCGGCCAGTCCTCCACCTCTCCACTCGATTACGTCCGGTCGACCGGCTTCGGCTCATCGAGACCGCGAAACTGCTCACCGAACGAGGATGCTCGCTCATCGTGGTTTCGACCCAACTCGTCGAAGCCGGCGTCGACATCAGTTTCGACCGCGTCTGCCGAGACCTCGCACCCATAGACAGCATCGTCCAAGCCGCCGGACGTTGCAACCGTTCGTTCGAGAGGGACCGCGGTCGCGTCATCGTCTGGTGGCTCGAAGCGCCTGACGAACAGACGAAGACGCCGTCGGAGGCGGTGTACAACCGAGGAACGGCGCTACTCCCCGTTGCGACCGAGACGCTCGACGATATCGGTGGGGGCGAAGGCACGATTCCGGAAGCGGCGGTTTCGAAAACGGCCGTCGAAGAGTATTACCGTCGACTCCACGACGAGAAGAACGTCGGAAAAGACGCATACGTCAAGTACGTGAACCACGCGAGAGCGGACGATCTCGCGGAGTTGTCGCTGATCGAAAAGCGGCGGAGCGTGGAGGTCGTCGTCTGTCGGACCGCCACTGAACGAAAACGAGTCGAAGCCGCCAGAGCCGCGTGGCGGGACTACGAGTTCGAGCGGGTACGCCAACTTATTGATAGTCTAAAAGAAGCGACCGTATCGATTCCGATATATCGGAGCGATTCGGAGGAGGCACAGGCACTCAGCGGCTTAGCGCGTATTCACGAAGACACTGAAACGCGGTGGATCGACACGAGAGACATCCGGCACGACAGTTACTTCGATTCGACGACCGGACTGGTCGCAGAGAGTAGCGTCGACAACCGGATATTATGACGACGAGCGACCCGGTCGACCGACTGCTCGCGACCGCACGGGGAGCGCCCGTCGACGAGCCGTTTCGCGTCACCGGAGTGATGATGCAGTACTACTACGTCTGCGAGCGGGAGCTCTGGTTCGAAAGCCGGAGCCTCGAAATCGACCGCGAGAACGCGACCGTCGTGAGAGGAACTCGGGTCGACGAAACCGCGTACGACGAAAAACGGGAGAGCCTCCGCCTCGGAATGATCTCACTGGACTTGCTCGACGACGGCCGAGTCGTCGAAGTCAAACCCTCGTCGGCGCTCACCGAGCCCGCCGAAATGCAACTGTCGTACTACCTGTGGTATCTCGACAGAGTCGCCGGCGTTCGTCGTGATGGCGTCCTCGCCCACCCGCGAGAGCGCCGCCGGCAGTCGGTCGAGCTCACGGAAGAACGAGCGAGAAAAGTCGAGTCGTCGATTCGTGCGATTCACGAACTCGTACGTCGATCTTCGCCGCCGCCCGCCGAGCGAAAATCCTTCTGCGAGTCGTGTGCGTACCACGACTTCTGCTGGTGTTGACAATGGACAGGAACTATCACGTATTCTCCGACGGTCGACTCGAACGAAGCGACGACACGCTCAGGCTCGTCACCGAAGCCGGCGACAAGAAGTACGTCCCGATAGAGAACGCGGAGGCGTTCTTCTTGCACGGACAAATCGACTTCAACACCCGACTGATGTCGTTTCTCAATCAGCGCACGGTCGCACTCCACGTCTTTGGCTGGGAGGATTACTACGCGGGCTCGGTGATGCCGAAGCGCGGGCAGACCTCCGGTCGAACAGTCGTCGAGCAAGTCCGTGCGTACGAGGACACCGACCACAGGCGGCGGCTCGCGGCGGCAATCGTCTCAGCGAGCATTCATAATATGCGGACGAACGTCGTCTACTACAACAACCGAAACCGGGAGTTAGAAACCGAAATCGCCGATTTGGACGCCGCGTCGGCGCGCGTCGACCAGACGCGTCCGATTGACGAACTCATGGGCGTGGAAGCGACTGCCAGAAAGGCGTACTACCGGAGTTTCAATCGAATTCTCCCCGACGAGTTCCGGTTGGAGCGCCGGGAATACAACCCGCCGCCGAACGAGATTAACAGCCTGATTTCGTTCGGCAACGCGCTCGTCTACGCCAATTGCGTCACGGCGATTCGCGCGACTGCGCTCGACCCAGCGATCAGCTATCTCCACGAACCCGGAGAGCGTCGCTACTCGCTATCGCTCGATCTCGCCGACCTATTCAAACCCGTCCTCGCTGATCGGGTGCTGTTTCGACTCATCAACAGAAATCAGATTACGCCGGACGATTTCGAGACTGAACTCGGGTCCTGCCTTCTCAACGAAGGAGGTCGACAGACGTACACGAAAGCGTTCGAAGAGATGCTTGAGCGTACCGTCGACCATCCGAAACTCAACCGCAAGGTGAGCTACCAGTACCTGATGCGACTCGAAGCGTACAAACTGAAGAAGCATCTGTTGGCCGGCGAAGAATACGAACCCTTCGAACGGTGGTGGTGAGATGTACGTCGTGATGGTGTACGACCTCGAAGCCGAACGGACGCACAAAGCGCTCAAACTGGGGCGGCGCTATCTGACGCACGTTCAGAATTCCGTGCTCGAAGGCGAGATTTCCGAAGGTGACTTAGTGACGCTTCGAAACGAGGTCGAAGACCTGTTAAAGCCGGGTGAGTCAACGATCATCTACGAACTGTCCTCGGACACACTTCTCGACCGCTCGGTCTACGGCGACGACCCGACCGACGAGAAACGCTTCCTCTGACTTCCGTCGACCCCCCGGTCGAATCGGGTTACTGAAGGTCGACGGAACTTCTTTATCATAGTCTTCCTTTAGAGGGTCTGTGTCCATGATATCGGGCATGGTTTCAGACGAACCCTTGTTGGGTTGAAGCGACCGTCTCGTTGAGTGGCCGGTCGTCCTCCGACGGTTTCAGACGAACCCTTGTTGGGTTGAAGCATCAACTGTGGTCGGTGGCGCAACATGAGGCGGAGTTTCAGACGAACCCTTGTTGGGTTGAAGCCGTCGCTGAGGTCTTGACCGAGGTCGTCGGCGCGTTTCAGACGAACCCTTGTTGGGTTGAAGCGGACACCATGGCAGCCATCGCCCCCATCCCCCCCAGGTTTCAGACGAACCCTTGTTGGGTTGAAGCAGCCGAACAACCCGAGTCGGCTGCATGCCACGGTGGTTTCAGACGAACCCTTGTTGGGTTGAAGCACGAGTCGGGCGAAGCCGAAAGAGATCATGGACGTGGTTTCAGACGAACCCTTGTTGGGTTGAAGCACCGAAGCCGGGTTCGAAGCGCACGCGGCGACGGTTTCAGACGAACCCTTGTTGGGTTGAAGCGACCAGGAGTGGCTTGAGGAGGCCGACGACGACCAGTTTCAGACGAACCCTTGTTGGGTTGAAGCCGACTGAAAGCATCGTGTACGTCATCTGGGCCGCTGTTTCAGACGAACCCTTGTTGGGTTGAAGCCAGTTCTTCGATGCGGTCCTGAATCGCCAACGCTGGGTGTTTCAGACGAACCCTTGTTGGGTTGAAGCGTCGGAGACGACGGCATCATCCTCGCGTGTGCCGATTGTTTCAGACGAACCCTTGTTGGGTTGAAGCGGCCGTCCATGACGGGTCTTCGGCGGCCGGGAACACGTTTCAGACGAACCCTTGTTGGGTTGAAGCACCGCATGGTCCTATTTCAGGGTGGTGAAGATCGCAGTTTCAGACGAACCCTTGTTGGGTTGAAGCCAGGTCGTCACGGCCTCCGGCGTCTCCAACACGTCGTTTCAGACGAACCCTTGTTGGGTTGAAGCAGCGGGTCCTCGGCGTCGAGGAACCACGAATCCATGTTTCAGACGAACCCTTGTTGGGTTGAAGCCGGTGGGGCGCGTTCCTCAAAACCGTCGCAGAAGCGTTTCAGACGAACCCTTGTTGGGTTGAAGCGAGTTGTCCAGCATGTCGAATCGGAGGCCATCGATGGTTTCAGACGAACCCTTGTTGGGTTGAAGCGGCTCTCTCGACTACACCGGCGAACTCACGAAACTCGTTTCAGACGAACCCTTGTTGGGTTGAAGCGGAAGCGACCGAGGAGTCGTCGTCGACGAGCGACCGTTTCAGACGAACCCTTGTTGGGTTGAAGCGTCAGTTGGTCGCCCCCGCCGGGCTGGAGGTTCGACGGTTTCAGACGAACCCTTGTTGGGTTGAAGCTCATCGGCGGCGCGGCGCTTGTCGTGCTCTATCTCGTTTCAGACGAACCCTTGTTGGGTTGAAGCAGCGGATGCTGAGTGACGCGCTGAGGCAGGTTGACGGTTTCAGACGAACCCTTGTTGGGTTGAAGCGACGATGCGGTCCTCCTGCGGCTCGTAGAGTGTGGTTTCAGACGAACCCTTGTTGGGTTGAAGCGATGACCGGGGCGTCGCGTGGCTCGTCGCGCCAGTGTTTCAGACGAACCCTTGTTGGGTTGAAGCGCGCCGAAGCGCCCGGTCGGGAACACCGTCACCGCAGTTTCAGACGAACCCTTGTTGGGTTGAAGCACCCAGACCGACACGGGGAAGTCGTGGTCGGCCTCGGGTTTCAGACGAACCCTTGTTGGGTTGAAGCGCTCCCGGAGAGGATGTCGTCACGTGCGAGTGGCGTTTCAGACGAACCCTTGTTGGGTTGAAGCGTGAGGAACAGACGACGCAACAGGTCGTCCTCGACGGTTTCAGACGAACCCTTGTTGGGTTGAAGCTTCGTGCAACCGGACGGCCTCTACATCCCGATTGTTTCAGACGAACCCTTGTTGGGTTGAAGCGCAACTACCGCTTTTAGATACACGGACGGGCGCGTTTCAGACGAACCCTTGTTGGGTTGAAGCGACGGTGCGGAACTCGTCGTCGGTGAGGCTGGTGTGTTTCAGACGAACCCTTGTTGGGTTGAAGCGTTTTGAGGCATCAGTTTAACACCTCTCGAACGTACGAGTTTCAGACGAACCCTTGTTGGGTTGAAGCTCATTGGTCTGGGCTCAGTCCACTACAAACGAAGAGAGTCCCAGACGAGTCCGTGTAGGACTAAATCGGAGAGTCATCAAGACGAAAGCGCGTGAAAGAAACAGACGCGGGCGCTACGCCGCCTCGGCGTACATCGCCATCAACTCGTCCGCGTTCGACTGCCAGGAGTAGCGCGCTTCGATGACCGCCCGGTTCGTTCGGCCCATGCGGACGGCCTCCTCGGGGTCGGAGACGAGTCGGGTGAGCGCGCGCGCCAGTTCCTCGGCGTCGCCCGGTGTGACGAGAATCCCGCGGTCGTCGGTGATGACCTCGGGGATGCTCCCGACGGGCGTGGTCACGATGGCGTTGCCGCCGGCCATGCCTTCGAGCATGGCGATGGGAAGCCCCTCGGCGTAGGTCGGGAGGACGAACACGGTCCCGCGGCTGATGAGGTCGCGCTTGTCTTCCTCGGAGAGGAAGCCGAGATACGAGACGTTGTCGTGGGCGGCGGCGACCGCCTCGGCGCGGTCGGCGTGGGGGCCGCGGCCGCCGATGCTCACTTCGAAGTCGAGTCCGGGCGTCGATTCGAGTCTCTCGACGGCGTCGAGGAACTCGCGGATACCCTTGCGCTCGATGAGGTTCGAGACGAAGACGAGGTGGACGGGGTCGGTCGGGTACGTCGGGTCGTACTCCGCGGGTTCGACGGCGTTGGCCATGACGTGGACTTTCTCCTCGCCGGCGAGTCGGGAGACGAGGCCGCGCCAGTACTCCGAGAGGACGACCACGTCGTCGACGGCGTCGAAGACGAGCGACTGGAGCCGGCGGACGACCCGCGAGTCGGTGGCGAGGAAGTCGTCGAACGACGAGCCGTGGATGTGGAAGACGACCGGGACCCGCCAGACGTACTTCGAAAACAGGGCGAAGAACGCCGCGCGGTAGAACGAGTAGGTGTGCGACGAGTGGACGTGGACGATATCGGGGCGTCGCTGGAAGGGAAACAGGGCGACAGCGACGAGCGACGAGAGGAGCATCCGCGCGGCGAGTTCGAGCCCCTCGCCTTTCGGTGCGGTGTAGCGGGTGTAGACGCGCACGTCCATCCGGTCTTCGAGGTAGCGACGCTGTTCGGTGATGTAGCGGTCGATGCCGCCGGTGCCTTTCGGGCCGACGATGAGGAGTGTTTGCTTGGGTGTCATGGGTTAAGTTTGGGGTCGCAGTCGAGGAGTCGCGGACCGAGTCACGGGACGCGGCGCGGACGCGAGGTGAGGTGAGACGCGTCGAGACGGGCGCGGGCGCGCCGGTCACTGCGGGAAAATTCGGTGGTTCGGCGGTTAGTTATGGGTCGATTGAACGACCGCGGAGAGGCGAGGAACGCGCGGAGGGAGACCGACTACGCCGGGACACTGTGTCGCGTCAGCGAGTCGACCGTCTCGACGGAGCCGTAGTTCAGCGCCACCTGGACGATGACGTCGGTGAGGTTGACTTTGTCCGCGAGGAACGCGTCGCGCTTTGCGGCCCAGCGGGCCTTCGCGCCGTCGTCGGCGAGGAGTTCGTCGGCGCGGGCCAGCACGTCGTCGAACGATTTGAGGTTGGAGATGAGCCCCCGCCGTTCGAGTTCGACGAAGTTGCCCATATCGTCGTCGCCGACGAAGGAGTTCGACCGGATGGCGGGCGTCCCGAGGAGCGCCGCCTCGGTGACCATGGTCTGGGTGTCGGCGACGAGCAGGCTCGCCTCCGCGAGCACGTCGTGGACGAGCGCGGGGTGGAAGTCGAACGGCCGAGTGTCGAGGTCGCCGTCGCGGCGCTCCTCGCTCTCGTCGAGGACGAAGACGGTCGCGCGCTCGCCCAGCAGCTCGATGAGTTCGCGGCGGCGCTCGGGCGTGAAGCCGCCGTGGCCAACGTCGTGGTGCGAGCCGAACGCGTTGAACCGGACGACGACGAACTTCTCGTCGGGGTCGAGGCCGAGTTCGGCGCGCACGTCGACCGAGGGCTCGTACACGTCGGGGTGGAGGTAGGCGGTCTCTTTGAACCCGCGGAACTGGTAGTGATTGTCCGCGAGTTCCTTCCCGAAGGTGTGGGGCGTCAGAATCGCCTTGGCGAACGGCCGGGAGACGACGTGGTCCAGCGAGGTCGGCTCGGAGTCGAGGAGGAGTATCACGGGCGTCCGCGAGACGGCCCCGGCGTGGGCCGCGTAGCCGCCCATTCCGAAGATGAGGTCGGGCTTGAACCGCCGCACGGCCCGGAAGATGTTGACGTAGTGGAACGGGAGCGATTTGAAAAGGGAGTACTTGGTCGTCCCGCAGGAGCCGTAAATCTCGTGGGGGAGGTCGTAGTATTCGAGGAGGTCCTTGGTACAGCCGTAGTCGCGGCCGAGGACGAGCACGTCGTGACCCATCGCCTGAAGCTCTCTGACGGCGTACTTGTAGAGGTGGACGTGCGCGGGCGTGTTGGTGAAGAACAGGTATCGCATACTCTCTGGCAGTTCCACGCGCCCCGCGGGAGTAGTTATACGGCGTCTACCCGCTGCGAGCGGTCGGAGAGACGCCGAGTCGCCGCCGCGACGACCGACCCGAGGCCGTTACGGTCGCCATAACAAAATCCGGACGAGCACTCGGGTTCCCTGACCGGGCGCTCGCGCGCCGTTTCGCCCGTCTGCGTCGACGCGGACAGCATCCCCGCCCTCCAAACCGACCGCGACGCGCCCCACAAGCCAAATGTTTCAGACGCCTATTTCGACGCTTACCCCGCGACGACGAACCGCCGACGCCAACGCGACGACCCGGAGCGACCGCTGATGTTCCCGTGGGAACACGCCGCCGTCGGCTACATCCTCGTCTCGCTGTGGGCGCGGGTGACCGGCCGGCGACTCGACGGCTGGGCCGCGCTGGCGGTGGTCGTCGGAACGCAGTTTCCCGACCTCGTCGACAAGCCGCTGGCGTGGTCGTTCGGCATTCTCCCGAGCGGTATCTCGATGGCGCACTCGATTCTCGTCTCGGTTCCAGTCTCGATAGTCGTCGTGGCCGTCGCGCGACGGTACGGGGCGGCCACGGTGGGCGTCGCCTTCGCCCTCGGCTACCTCTCGCACATCCCCGCAGACCTGCTGTATAACGGCTTTTTCTTCGGGAACTACGGCGTGATTCGGGCGTTCCTCTGGCCGCTGTCCCACGGCAGCGAGTCGTCGATGGGGGGCTTCTTCGCCCAGACGTGGTTCTACCTGCGCCGCTTCGTCGTGTTCCTCCGCCGGCCCGAGGCGTGGGTGCTGATCGCGTTCGAACTCGCGTTGCTCGGGAGCGCCGTCTGGCTCTGGCTCGGCGACGGCGCGCCCGGCGTGGCGCTTCTCAAACGCTCCGTGACCGGAATCCGCCGCGGCGTTACGAAGTGACTGCGACCGGAATCCGGGCGGCAATCACTCCATAACAAAGCCCTCACCGAGACTGAATTTCGCTAAGGCAGGCAGACTCCCCGCCGACATGATATGAGATTCCAGATTTTCCAGTCGATTCGGCCGACCGCCGAGTCGACACAGACGGCCGACGGAGCGCGACCGACGCGAGGTGAACGACGATGAGCGCCGAGGTGGGCGTCGAGTCCCACGTCGACGACGGCGTCACCATCGGCTACGGCGACGGCGACGACCCGGTCATCGGTGACCGGGCGCGAATCCGCGCCGGCACCATCGTCTACGACGACGTGACCATCGGCGACGACTTCGTCACCGGCCACAACGTTCTCGTCCGCGAGCACACGACCATCGGCGACGGGGTCCTCCTCGGGACCGAGACGGTCGTCGACGGCACCACGACCATCGGGTCGCGCGTGAGCATCCAGACGAACGTCTACATCCCCACCAACACCCGCATCGGCGACGACGTGTTCGTCGGGCCGGGCGTGGTGATGACGAACGACCCCTACCCGGTCCGCACCGACGCGGAACTGGTCGGCCCGAGAATCGAAAACCACGCCTCAATCGGCGCGAACGCGACGCTCCTCCCCGGCGTGACGGTCGGCGAGGGCGCGTTCGTCGCCGCCGGCGCGCTCGTCGTGAACGACGTGCCGCCGCGAACCCTCGCCGTGGGCGTCCCCGCCGTCCACCGCGAGTTGCCGGAACAACTGCGGGGAGAAAACAGGATACGACGATGAGCACAGACCACATCACAATCGCCGCGCCCCAGCTCGGGGCGGCGGAACGGGACCGAATCGCGGCCGTCCTCGAAAGCGGCATGATAGCCGACGGCCCCGAGGTTCGGAGCTTCGAACGGGAGTTTGCCGACTACTGCGAAGCCGACCACGGCGTCGCCACCTCGAACGGAACGACGGCGCTCCACGCCGCGCTCCACGCGCTCGGCGTCGGCCCCGGCGACCGCGTCCTGACGACGCCCTTCACGTTCATCGCCACGGCCAACGCCGTCGCCTTCGCGGGCGCTGAGGTGGGCTTCGTCGACATCGACCCCCGAACGTACAACATCGACCCCGACGCGCTCGAAGCGCGACTCAGAGCCGGCGAGCGGGTGGACGCGGTTATCGCGGTCCACCTCTACGGCCTCCCGGCGGACATGACGCGCCTCGCGGAGCTCGCCGAGGAGTACGACTTCCTGCTCGTCGAGGACGCCGCGCAGGCCCACGGCGCGGCAGTCGAGGGGCGGCGCGTCGGCTCCTTCGGCGACGCCGCGTGCTTCTCGTTCTACCCGACGAAGAACATGACCACGAGCGAGGGCGGCATGATTACGACCACCCACGCCGACGTCGCCGAGCGCGCCGCCCGGTTCGTGGACCACGGCCGCGTCTCCGGCTACGAACACGCCGAGGTCGGCCACAACTTCCGCATGACGAGCATCGCCGCGGCCATCGGCCGAGTCCAGCTCGAACGCCTCCCCGAGTTCACCCGCGCGAGACAGGCCAACGCCGCCGCGCTCACCGAGTACCTCGAAGACTCGCCGGTCACGACGCCACACACGCCGCCGGGCCGGACCCACGTCTTCCACCAGTACACCGTTGCCTGCGACGGCATCGAGCGCGACGCCCTCAAATCGTACCTCGACGCGAAGGGCATCGCGACGGGCGTCTACTACCCGAAGCCCGTCCACAAACAGCCCGCGTACGAACACCTCACGGTGTCGGCCCCCGTCGCGGAAGAGGCCGCGACACGGGTGCTCTCGTTGCCGGTCCACCCCGGTCTCAGCGAGGCCGACGTGGAGCGCGTCGGAACTGCGGTCGCCAACTACGCGGAGGTGGCGAGGTGAGCCGAAAATCCGCCGGACTCCGCGCCGACGGCGGCCGCGAGCGCCCGGTTCGAGCGGGCGTCATCGGCGTCGGGTCGATGGGGACCAACCACGCGCGGGTCTACGCGGAGCTTCGCGGCGTCGAACTGGTCGGCGTCGCCGACGCGGACACGGAGCGCGCCGCCGAGGTTGCGGCCGACTTCGGCACCGACGCGTACGGCATCGACGACCTACTCGACCGCGTCGACGTGGTAACCGTCGCGGTGCCGACGCCCTACCACGCGGCGGTCGCCCGGCAGTGTATCGACGCGGGCGTCCACGCGCTCGTCGAGAAACCCTTCGTCGACGACCTCGGCGTCGGCGCGGAGTTGGCCGCGCTCGCAGAAGAGCGCGGCGTCGTGCTCCAAGTCGGCCACATCGAGCGGTTCAACCCGGCCGTCCGCGCCCTCCCCGACCTCCTCGACGGCGTCGAACCCATCGCCATCACCGCGAACAGACTCGGCCCGCCGCTGAACCGCGAGATGGGCGACGGCGTCGTCATGGACCTCATGATTCACGACATCGACGTGGTGCTCTCGCTGGTCGACGCCGAGGCCGACCGCGTGGCCGCGACCGCCACGCCCGACGAGCAGTACGCGACGGCGCAGGTGACCTTCGAGAACGGTGTCATCGCCTCGCTCACGGCGAGTCGGCTCACCCAGCAGAAGACGCGGACCCTCGACATCACCGCGCGCGACCGGCTCATTCGGGTCGATTACCTGAACCAGTCGGTCCAGATTTTCCGCCAGTCGCGCCCGGACTACCTCCGTGACAACGGGGGCGTCCGCTACCGCCACGAAGTGGTGATGGAACAGCCGATGATTTCCACCGGCGAGCCGCTGAAACGCGAGTTACAGGCGTTCGTGGACGCCGCGACCGACGGCGGCCCGGTCCTCGTCTCGCCGGCCGACGGCCTGCGCGCCATCGAACTCGCCCGGCGCATCGAGGTCGACGCCGAATCGACGGTTCAGAGCATCGAGACCGCGGAGAGCGCGGAGAACGCTGAGACGACGGAACCCTCGGAGGGTCAACGGTGAGCCGCGAGCATACCGGACTGTACGGCTCCGACCGCTCACCCGACGAACAGACGCGGGCCCTGCGCGCCGGCGAGGTCCCCGTCGCGGTGTACGGCCTCGGGAAGATGGGCCTCCCGCTGGCGGCCGTCTACGCTCGTGCGACGGGCAACGTCACCGGCGTCGACATCAGCGAGGACGTGGTCCGCGGCGTCAACGACGGCGAGTGCCACGTGGCGAAGGAGCCGGGACTCCCCGAATTAGTCGCAGAACAGGCCGACCGCGGCGCGCTCCGGGCGACCACCGACGGCGTCGCGGCGGCCGAGGGAGCCGCGGTTCACGTCATCATCGTTCCGACCCCGCTGACCGACGACCGCGAACCCGACCTCGCGGCGTTCGAGGCCGTCCTCGACAGCATCGCGCGGGGCCTCGCGCCCGGCGACCTCGTCGTCGTCGAGTGCACCGTCCCGCCGGGGACGAGCAAAGACCTCGTCGTCCCGTATCTCGCGGACCGAAGCGGCCTCTCGGCCGGCGCGTTCGGCGTGGCGTTCTGCCCCGAACGGACCTCGTCGGGCCGGGCGCTCCGCGACATCACCGAGTCGCACCCGAAAATCGTCGGCGGCGTCGACGCCGAGAGCACCCGCGTCGCGGCGCTCGTCTACGGCGAGCTTACCTCGAACGAGGTGATTCCCGTGCGCGACGCGACGACCGCGGAGGCCGTGAAACTGTTCGAGGGCGTCTACCGCGACGTGAACATCGCGCTCGCCAACGAACTCGCGCGGCTCCGCGACGACCTCGGCATCGACGTGACCGAGGCCATCGACGCGGCCAACACCCAGCCGTACTGCGACATCCACGCGCCCGGCCCGGGCGTCGGCGGCCACTGCATCCCGTGGTATCCGTACTTCATCACGAGCCGGGTTGCGGCCGAGACGCCCCTGCTCCTGACCGCCCGCGAAGTCAACGACAGCATGCCGGCGTTCACCGCCGACAAGCTCCGCGACGAACTGGCCGCGGCGGGACGCGACATCGAAGGCGCAACCGTCGCCGTCCTCGGCGTCACCTACCGCCCCGGCGTCGCCGAGACCCGCGCGACGCCCGCCGCGGGCGTCATCGACCGACTGAACGACCTCGGCGCGACCGTCCTCGCGGTCGACCCGATGCTCTCCGACGAGGTCGTCGCCTCGTTCGGCGCGACCCCCGTCGCGCTCGCCGACCTACCGACTCACGCGCTCGACGCGGCCGTGGTCGTCACGCCGCACGAGGAGTTCGACGGCATCGACTGGACCGCCTTCGACGACCTCGTCGTCGTCGACGGCCGCGGCGCCCTCGGCGACATCGGCCACCGCGTGTACGAAATCGGCGGCGGACCGCGGGGCGGGTCGTCGGCCGACACCAACGCCGACGACGACGCCGACACCGAGATTGCGGCCGACGCGCCGCACGGAGGGTCGGGCCGATGAGCCGTCTCAAGGTGCTCTCGGTCGTCGGCGCGCGCCCGCAGTTCATCAAGGCGTTTCCCGTCTCCGACGCGCTCAGACGCGACCACGACGAGGTACTCGTCCACACCGGCCAGCACTACGACGAGTCGATGTCGGGCGTGTTCTTTGACGAACTCGCCATCCCCGAGCCAGACTACAACCTCGGGGTCGGCTCGGGCGGCCACGCCGCCCAGACCGCCGAGATGATGACCCGGCTGGACGCCGTCGTCGCCGACGAGGAGCCCGACGTGGTGCTCGTCTACGGCGACACCAACTCCACGCTCGCGGCGGCGCTCGTGGCCGCGAAGCGCGACCCCGCGCTGGCGCACGTCGAGGCCGGCCTGCGGAGCCACAACTGGGCGATGCCCGAGGAGGTCAACCGCGTGCTCACGGACCACTGCTCGGACCTGCTGTTCGCGCCCTCCGAGTCGGCCGCCGAGACGCTGGCGGCCGAGGGCATCCGCGACGGCGTCTCCGTCACCGGCGACGTGCAGTACGACGCCGTCCTCCGGGTCCGCGAGGCCGCCCGCGAGCGGTCGTCGATACTCGACGGACTCGACCTCCGAGACGGCGAGTACGTCCTCGCGACGGTCCACCGCGCCGCCAACACCGACGACCGCGACCGCCTCGAAGGCATCGTGGAGGGGCTCGTATCGTCGGAGCTCCCGGTCGTGTTCCCGGTCCACCCCCGGACCGAGGGCGCGCTCGAAGCCAGCGGCCTCTGGTCGCGGCTCGCCGACGCCGAGAACGTCGTCCTCGTGGAGCCGGTCGGCTACCTCGACTTCGTCCGCTTGCTCGACGGCGCGGAGCGCGTCGCCACCGACTCCGGCGGCGTCCAGAAGGAGGCGTTCTACCTCGACACCCGGTGTCTCACGCTCCGCGACGAGACCGAGTGGACCGAGACCGTCGACGCCGGCTGGAACGCCCTCGTCGGCGCGGACGCGGCCGCGATTCGGGCGGCGCTGGCCGACGACGACCCGCTTCCCGAAAAGCCCTCGCTGTACGGCGACGGGAGCGCCGCCGAGCGAATCGTCGCCGCGCTCTCGGAGTACGAGTATGCGTGAGCGGAAGGGGGACGGAGATGCGGACGCGCGAAGTGAGTCGCGCGTGACCGCCTCGGAACCGAGCGGGCCCGGCGAACCCGGCTCCGGTCCCGGCTTCGCGGTCTGTCTGACTCACGACGTGGACCGCCCGTACAAGACGTATCAGGGGTTGTACTACGCGGCGAAGTCGAACCCCGGCTACCACCTTCGGACGCTCCTCCGGCGGGAGAACCCCTACTGGCAGTTCGAGGATATCGTGGCGCTCGAACGCGACCTCGGCGTCCGCTCGTCGTTCTACTTCCTCAACGAGCCGAGCCTCCTCGAAACGGGGTCGCTGTCGGACTGGCTCGAACCGAAAAACTGGGTCGAGCACCTCGGCCGGTACGACCTCGATTCGGCGTCGATAGCCGACGCCGTCCGCGACCTCGACGAGGGAGGCTGGGAGGTCGGCATCCACGGCTCGTTCCGGTCGTGCGACGACTTCGACCGCCTCCGGACCGAGAAGCGCGAACTCGAAGCGGTGCTCGGCCACGAGGTCGTCGGCGGCCGCCAGCACCACCTCAAACTCGGGCCGAACACGTGGCGCTACCACCGCGAACTCGGCCTGAAGTACGACGCCAGTCCCGGGTCGAGTTCGGAACACGGCTTCCAACACGGTTACCGGCCGTTCAGACCCTTCGACGACGACTTCGTCGTCTTCCCGCTGACGCTGATGGAGGTGTCGCTTCCCGACCCCGGGTCGGCGTTCGACGAGGCGTGGGCCGAGTGCGAGCGCCTCCTCGACGAGGCCGAGGCGAACGACGCCGTGATGACGGTGCTGTGGCACCCGCGGTACTTCAACGAAGACGAGTTCCCCGGCTACCGCCGGCTCTACCGCCGCATCGTCGAACGGGCGCTCGACCGCGGCGCGTGGGTCGGCCCCGTCGCGGACTACTACCGCGAGTTCCTCGCCGAGCGCGATTCCAGCGACTCCGACGATGCCGGCGAGGAATCGGACGGGAGAGCGACCGACAGCGCGACTACCGACAACGCGACCGCCGGCGGCGCGAACCGCTCGCTCTCGCCGTAGAATCCGGCGTCGTCGGTCGGTATCGGCCCCATAACAAAGCCACGAGCGGGCGACCTCTCGGACAGCCAACACCCTTCAGAGAGGCTATTCTGTACCATGAAACAACCAACGCAGTATCACCGCGACGGGGACGACGCGGCCGACACGGAACGACTCCAGCGGTACGTCGACGTGCTCGACGACGTGCTCGACTACGCCCGCGACCGCGACTACAAGGGTTGGGACTACGGCGACGGCATGAGTAGCAGGCTCCTGCTTTCGGTCCCCATCGACAACCGCTGGTTCAACCTCGCGGTCCAGGAGTTCATCAAGCGCTCGCCCGTCAACGTCCGCCCGCTGTTCCTCGTGGAGCAACGCCGGAATTTCAAGGGCATCACGCTGTTCGCCATGGCGAACCGGACCCGCGCCCAGTTGGCCGAGTGGTTCGACGGCGACCGCCCGGCGGAGACGTACCGCGAGGACGCGGCGGCGCTGACGGAGTGGCTCGTCGAGAACCAGGCCAAAGGATACAGCGGCTTCGCCGGCAGCCACCGCCACGTCATCCAGCACATCTCCGGTCGCAACGGCCCGCGGTCGGGGATTCCGCACTCACCGAACATCGTCTCGACGGCCTACGGCGTCAAGGCGCTCCTCGCGGGCCGGGAGTTCGACCCCGACTACCCGGACATCGCCAAGACCGCCGTGGACGTGATGCTCGACGACCTCAACTACCGGCCGAAAGACGACGGCGCGGTCATGGACTACTACCTCTCGCACCCGAAGGACAGCTACACGCTCAACGCGCTGGCCATCGGCGCGCGGCTGTTCGTCGAGCTGTACGACCACTTCGGTGACGAGGAACTGCTCGAACGCGCCGAGAAGGTGTACGACTTCGTCGCGTCGAAGCAGACCGACCGCGGCGGGTGGTACTACCGCGAGCCCGCGAGCGCCTCGCATCTCTCGATGGACAACCACCACAACGGCTTCATCATCGAGTGCTTCCAGCGCTACGAGCAGGTCGTCGAAAGCGGCCGGTACGACGAGACGCTCGCCCGCGGCCTCGACTTCTACGCCCGCGAGCTGTTCGACGAGGACGGCGCGCCCAACTTCGACGAGGAAAACCCCTACCCCCGAGACATCCACGCGACGGCGCAGGGCATCCTCGTGTTCACCTACGCCGGGCAGTACGACCGCGCCGAGCGCGCCATCGACTGGGCGCTCGCGAACATGTACGTCCCGTCCGAGGGGCGGTTCTACTTCCGCAAACACCGCTTTTACACCAAGCGCATGACGCTCATGCGGTGGTGTCAGGCGTGGATGGCCTACGCCATCGCCGAGTACGTGGCCACCAGAATCTCCGGGGTACCGACGCACGGCTACGGCATCGACGCCGACGGTATCGAGCGCCTACGGGCGGCGGCAGAGAGTCCCTGACGGCGTGTAGGCCGGCGCGAACGCCGGCTAGTCGCTTCATAACAAATCCCCGTCCTCCCGTCACAGTAGTTCGAGAATGTCTTTTCGAATGATACACGCCGACGCGACCCGGCCGAATCGCGGGTCGATTTACGGGGCCGCCGAATCGGCCGGTGAATCAGCTTATTTCGGCCGGTTCTGTCGGTCCGGACGCCTCGGAGGCGTCGCCCGGAACCGATGCTGTCGACGACAACGGACGCAGTGCGAAGACCGCCGGTCGGCCCGCAGTCTATGACCATCGAAATCGTCGAGTTCGACGACCGCGACCGCGACGAGTGGGACACGTACGTCGAGCGGTCGAGTCAGGCCAGCCTCTTTCACCAGTACGAGGCGCTTCGGCTCCAAGCGAACTACTCGAACTCGAAGCTCCACCTGCTGGTCGGCTACAAGACCGAGGAGCCGGTCGGCCTGTTCCCCGTCTTCGAGATTCGAAAGGGGCTGGTCAAGACGGCGTTCTCGCCGCCGCCGCACATCGGCGTCCCCTACCTCGGACCGGTGATGCTCGACGCCGGCAACATCAAGAGCCGGAAGTTCGAGCGCCGCCGGAACCAGTTCATCGACGGCTGTACCGAGTGGCTGGGCGAACACATCGGCCCGAGCTACACGCACGTCCGCGTCGGTGACTACTACACCGACATGCGGACGTTCCTGTGGGGCGGCTGCGACGTGTCGCCGAAGTACACCTACAACGTCGACCTGACCCGCGGCGAGGACGACCTCCTCATGTCGTTCAGCCGGAGCGCCCGCCGGAACATCCGCGACGGTCGAAAGCTCGTCTCGGGTATCGAGGAGGGCGACCGCGACGACATCTGTTCGATTCTCACGCTGGTCAAGAACCGCTACGAGGAACAGGAGTTGTCGTTCGACGTGCCGCCGCAGTTCGTCATGGACCTGTACGACGCGCTTCCGACGGGGCAGGTCCGGCCCTACGTCTTCCGGTACGACGGGGCGTTCGTGAGCGGAATCGTCGTCCTCCAGTACGGGGACACGCTCTACCGCTGGCTCGGCGGCGTCCGTCCCCAGTTCGATTTCGGCATCGATGTCAACGACCTACTGGACTGGCGCATCATGCGCGACGGCATGGACGCCGGGATGCGCCGCTACGACCTCGTCGGCGCGAACAACCGCCGGCTCAACCGCTACAAGAGCAAGTACAACCCCGAACTCGTCACGTTCTACCAGATAGAACACGGCGCGCTCCCGGTCAGAACCATCGCGCACCTGTACAAGAGCCGCCTCGGCCCCGGCATCGAGATGCTGTCCCGGGGAAACGGGACGAGCCTCCCGTCGCGGCTCGTCTCGGGGTTCCTCCACCGATGACGACCCATCCGACGTACCGCCCGACGCACCGACCGACGCGTCAACCTACGCACCGACCGATGACCACCCACCCACACGACCACGACACATGTCACAACTCCGTATCGAACCCCTGAGCCTCGACGAGTGGGGAGCCGCGCTCCCCGCGTCGGGCACCGAAGTCTTCCACACCCCCGCGGTGCTCGCCGCCATCGACGAGCACTTCGACGGCGAAATGCACCTGTTCGGCGTCTTCAAGGGCCAAGAGCCGGTCGCGCTGTTCCCGACGTTCGTCCGCCGAAACCCCCTCGGACGGGTCGTCGTCTCGCCGCCGCCGTCGATGGCGATTCCGTACATCGGCCCGGTGATGATGCCGAGCAGCCCGAAACAGAGCGCCTACGAGTCGGTGAACCGCGAGTTCGCTGACCTCGTGGTCGAGGAGCTCGGCATCCGCTCGAACCGGACGTTCGTCCGCCTGCTCTGTTCGCCGGCGTACCTCGACCCCCGCCCGTTCGAGTGGACCGGCTTCGCGGTCAAACCCTCGTTTACCTACCGGCTCGACCTCGACGGGCGCTCGCTCGACGAGATACAGGCCCGGTTCAGCAGCAGCCTCCGACGCGAGATTCGACAGGCGCGCGAACTCGACATCACCATCGCGGACGAGGGACTCGACGGCGCTCGCGTCGTCTACGACGACGTGGTCTCGCGGTACGACGAGCAGGACGAACCGTTCGGGATGCCGTGGGAGTTCGTCGAGTCGCTGGTCGAGAACCTCGGCGACCGGTGCCGGGTGTACGTCGCCCGCGACCCCGACGGCGAGTATCTCAGCGGGATGATAGTCCCCTTCTCCGCCGAGGTGGGCTACTTCTGGCTCGGCGGCGCGCGCGGGGAGTACGACGGCGTCAGCATCAACAGCCTGCTCCACTGGACCATCATCGAGGACATCGTCGAGGACGAGGCGCTCGCGTCGGTCACGAAGTACGACCTCGTCGGCGCGAACACGGAGCGGCTCTGCAACTACAAATCCAAGTTCGGCGGCGAACTCGTCCCGTACTACGTCGTCGAGTCGACCGGCGTCGGGATGAACCTCGCAAAGCGGACCTACCAGCTCCTGAACAAGGGGTCGGAGCGAATCGCCACGAAGTGAGTCGTCGGGGTCACACGACGCGCCGCAGCGCCCGCGAGACGCGGGCGACCGCGCTCACGCCATCTGCTGTGTTTGGATGACGTGCCAGATGTTCTCGGCGTCGTCGGTGATACCGTACACCCGCCCTTTTCGGCGCTGTTCCGGGACGAGCAGTTCCACGAGCGAGCGGTCTCTGAGTTCCTGTAACGCCCGCGAGACGTGGGCGACCGCGCTCTCGGAGTCGGTGGCGATTTGCGTCGGCGTCGCCGGCCCCTCCGAGAGTCTATCGAGAACGGAGACGCGGTAGCGAGAGCTGATGACGAAGCCCACGTCGTCCCACGGCACGTCGTCGGTTCCACCGACGGAGCTCACGCAACGCTCACCTCGCTTAGGGCGGCGGGGCGGTCGGCGGTCGTGACAGCCAACGAGGACGGGACCGCCGACCGTGACAGAGACGAAACTACCGAAAACAGACGAGTTAACGGAACGTTAACCGCGATGTCGGCGGGTGCCCGGCGTGCCGGCCGCATCGGTTCGGTGCGCATTCGTTCGTTAGTACGAACTTAATTACATAAAGTCATCGTTTGAATTATATTCGTCTATTCCTGAGTGTCTCGGTTTTGTGGATGTCACGCTGACAGGAGTTCGGTCGAGCGGCCGTCGGCATGGAGTAGGCTCGGCGGTCGACGACGACGCGGCGGTGCAGCGGCGCGGCGACGCGGGGGAGGACGCGACCTCGGCTCAGAATCCGGAATAGCTACGGCGACCGGCGGAAATGCACGACTCGATGACCGACTCCTCGTCTTCGCTTCGAATCCTCCTCACCAACGACGACGGCATCGACGCGCCCGGCATCGCCGCCATGCGCGAGGAACTCACCGCCGTCGGCGACGTGACCGTCGTCGCGCCCGCCGAGAACCAAAGCGGCGTCGGCCGCGCCCGCAACGAACACGCGGTCCGCCGCGACCACCCGTGGGGGTACGCTCTCGAAGGAACCCCCGCGGACTGCGTCGCCTACGCCCTTCGCGGCCTCGACGCCGACTTCGATATCGTCGTCTCCGGTATCAACGACGGCCCGAACGCGGGCAACTACGTCGTCGGCCGGTCGGGAACCGTCGGCGCGGGCGTCGAGGCCGCGTTCCTCGGGACGCCCGCCATCGCCGTCTCCAGCTACCACGCCCGGGACTTCTTCTGTCACCCGCCCGAAGAGTACGACTTCTCCCGCCCCGCGCGGGTCGCCCGCGCCCTGACCGAGCGCGTCTTCGGCACCGACGTGTTCGACGAAGTCGACCTCCTGAACGTCAACGCCCCCGCCGACGTGCCGAGCCCCCGGATGCGCGTGACCCGCCCCTTCGCGGACTACGACCAGCAGGTCGACCACGACCCGGACGCCGGCGCGCTCCCGGACGGCGACCGCGAGCACGACCTCGACGACGACGAGGTGTACGTCCGGTTACAGGACATTTCGTGGCCGGACTCCGTCGGCTTCGAGAACCCGTTCCCGCTCGACGACGAACACCGCGACCGCTATCCGGTCGGGAGCGACCGCCGCGCGATGGTCGACGGTGAGGTAAGCGTCTCGCCCCTCGCGGTCCACCACGGCCACGCGACGGACCCGCGGCTGGCGAGCATCGTCGAGAGCCTCTCCGAACAGGTGGAGTAGCGCGGAAGTCAGCCGGAAGCGACCGCGTTACGACCGCGCCAACTGCCCGGTCTGCGAGAGGTACGCGGCGAGGTCCGACGTGGCAACCATCCCGATGACGCCCTCCTCCTCGTCGACGACGGGCATGTGGTGAAAGCCGTGTTCTGTCATCGACTCTGCGACGGAGAGGATGGAGTCCTGCGCGCCCGCGGTGATGACGTCCGTGGTCATGTACCGCTCGACGGTCGTCTGCGCTTTCGGCTGGCTCTTGGCGACGATGTCGACGAAGTCCGTCGTCGTCAGGATGCCTTCGAGCCGGTTGTTCTCGTCGACGACGATGACCGAACTGATGTTGTTGTCGAGAATCAACTGCGCCGCGTCTTCGACGAGCGTGTCTGGCGTGACCGTGTGGAGAGTCGTGGACATGAGTCTCGCGACGAATACGTCTTCCATGGTAATTGCTGACAGACGGGGCGGATAAATGTTGGCTTCGCGTACAGTTTCGTGGGGGGTACATCGGGATGACGACCGCGGGCCCCGGCCGCGACTGCCCCCGCCGCGGGGCTTAATTCCCCGGCGACGTAACCGAGGCTATGGGAAGCACACAGACTGCGACGTTCGGCGGCGGCTGTTTCTGGTGCGTCGAAGCCGCGTTCAAGGAACTCGACGGCATCAGCGAGGTCACCTCTGGCTACGCCGGTGGCGAGACGGAGAACCCGAGCTACGAGCAGGTCTGTTCGGGGAGTACCGGCCACGCCGAGGTCGTGCAGGTCGACTACGACCCCGCGGTCGTCGGCTACGACGAACTGCTCGACGTGTTCTTCGCGGTCCACGACCCGACCCAACTCAACCGACAGGGGCCGGACGTGGGGACGCAGTACCGCTCTATCGTCCTGTTCCACGACGACGACCAGAAGCGACAGGCGTCGGCCTACATCGAGGCGCTTGACGAGGAGTACGACGACGAGGTGGTCACGGAGTTAGTTCCGCTTGAGACCTTCTACGAGGCGGAGGAACACCACCAGGACTACTTCGAGAAAAACCCCAACGACGCCTACTG
Source organism: Haloferax sp. SDI50 (assembly GCF_059802635.1). Classification (NCBI taxonomy): domain Archaea; kingdom Methanobacteriati; phylum Methanobacteriota; class Halobacteria; order Halobacteriales; family Haloferacaceae; genus Haloferax; species Haloferax sp. SDI50. The sequence continues at coordinate 138,487 of NZ_JBPULL010000003.1, read as the reverse complement.
CCAGTTCCACGCGAGCCCGAAAGTCGAGAAAGTCCGCGAGAAGTTCGCCGACAAACTCGCCAACTGAGCCGGCGCGGCGACCGAGGAACACCACGATGTCCGCAGTATTCTACCGATAGCGCCGCTGAATATTCGATTTCTGGTGAAATAGTGACCCGTGCAACGTCGGAGGCGGCGTTCGAACAGTCGAAACCGGGCGGACTTCGAGCGCGGTGGAACCCGTGAGGAGAGCGCGGACAGTCGGGGCAGTCTGAACAGTCAAAGCGGTCTCGACAGTCAGAGCAGTTCGAACGGTGCGAACAGCGAAGGCAGTCGAAACCGTCCACGCGGTTCGAACCGCTCACGAATTCCGTACTGCTCCCGAATTTTAGAAGGCATACACGGTCCACAAATTGTAGAAATTGTAGATTCTTTAGGCAGTCTGCACCGCGTGAGATTCGTACACTGTGAGAACAGCAAAGAATGCGAGCGATGCCCGAGAATCGCACACGGTGAGCGAAGTAGAGAGTTCTCAGGCCGGAACGGAGGCGAGTCACCGGCCGTCGACGGCCGAACGTTTACAATTTGTAGAAATTGTAGAAATTATAAAGAGTTCAGAATGTAGACGAAGTCCCAACGGTTCAAAAGTCGTGGATAAAATTATGTGGCATGCCGCAGAACGTCCGTTCGAGCCTCCAGATGTCCGCACAGTCCGCAGTTCAGACGGAGTTTGCACCGCCCAAACAGCAGACACAGCGTAGACTGTGTACAATGTGTGAACATCGCGTTCCGCGGGAGGGCAGATAGGTGTCGCGAGCCGTGAGCGTCTCCCTCCAGAAGGGCGGAGTCGGAAAGACGACGATAGCCATCAACCTCGCCGACGCGCTCGCCGCGCGGGGGAACGACGTGCTGTTGGTCGACCTCGACCAACAGGGGAACGCGACCGAGGGCGTCGGGCTGAAAGACGACTACGAGTCGTTGGAGCCGAACATCGGCGACGTGCTGACCGACGACGACCCCATCGACGTGCGCGAAGTGATACGCGACCGCGAGGGCTTCGACGTGCTCCCGTCTCACGTCGACCTCGACGACATCGAAGACCGCGTTCGGAACTCGACGTTCGGCATGCTCTGGGTCCGTCGTCGAATCGTCGACCCGCTTCTCGGCGACGACTACGACTACATCGTCATCGACTCGCCGCCGAGCCTCGGCCCGCTGTCCGACGCGGCGCTCATCGGAACCGGGAACGTCGTCGTCCCGCTCCTCATGAGCGAGCCGAGCGTGAGCGGCTTCGAACGGATGTTCGAACAACAGATCGGCCCGATTCGCCGCGAGGTCGACCTCGACATCCTCGCTATCGTCCCGAACGACCTCACCGGAAACAACGAGGAAAAACGGATCATCCGCGACCTCGAAGACTCGCCCTTCGAGCAGTTCATCCCGCCGTTCGCCCGCTCGGACCTGTTCGACGACCCCGACTCCAAGGGGCCGGGCATCAGACACCGAATCGCGTTCAGTCGCGCCTGGCGCGACGGGAAGACCCTCCGAGAGTACGACCCGTCGAACGACATGTTAGACCGGCTCGACCGGCTCGCGGAAATCGTCGAGCACGGAGGGACCGACGATGCCTAAGGAGAACCGATTCGCCGGCCTCGGCGAGGCGATGGAATCCGAGTCGGAACCGGACGCAGAATCCGACGACGAGCAGACCGCGGACGAGGGCACCACTGACAAATCCGAGAAGTCGGAACCCGAACCAGCGGTCGAATCCGAATCCGAGGGCGACTCTGCGCCCGACTCGAAAGCCGAATCCGACCCGGAGTCAGACGAAGCGAGCGAGAGCGATGACGCGGGCGAAGGCAGCGAAGTCGTTGAGAGGAACGACGGCGACGAAGCCGAAGAGGCAACTGAATCGAACGCCGAGACAGACGGCGCAGAAAGCGCCGTCGACACGGAGCAGGCGACGGAGACGGCGGACGGCCCGGCGTTCGAGTTCGAGGCGACGACCGCAAAGAGCATCTACGTCCGAACCGCGACGCTCGACCGACTTGACGACGCCGAGTTCGAAGTCGAGTCGCTCCTCCGCCGAGAACACGACGTGCGCGACCTGACCGGCCGCGAGTTCCACGACGCGCTCGTCCGCGTCGCCGCCGAGTACCCCGAAGAAATCGCCGATGCCGTCCTCGAAACGCGAGACGAATGAATGAGTGAGTGAGCGAGACGTGGAAAATCGAGAGGAATCGACTCGAACACCCGAATAACAGCGGACAATGTGGTGTTCGAGACGGAAGGCGACACCCGACCGTCGAAGCAGTCGGCGACAGTCGGAGCCGAATCCGACGCGAATTCGATGCGAATCCGACGCGAATCTAAGACGAACGGCGGTCGAACACCGGGGCGTCCGCTGTTGTCGCAGCGATGGTACGGACGCCGGTTTCGAACGTCGAAAAAACGCGAAACCGAACACCAGTATGTCCGCTGTTGTGCCGATACCGAGCCACGAAGAAGGCCGCTACCGGTGAAACAGTCCGTCGCGACGGGACGGCAACACGATAATGTCCGCAGTTCTAGTAAGCGGCGAAAATAGCCGATTTACTGCGGACATTGTGGTGTTCCAAACGTTCGGAGGAAGTAACGAAGGTGAGCATCGCGTCCAGCCGAACACGCGCTTCTGCGAGACTAGTCATATTACAGTCAGTTCCGTGGTGCGGTGGAGAGCCGTTCCGACGGGCCGGGCGGAGGGCAACACCACGATGTCCGCAGTAGTCCGTGTCGGAGTGGGTGGGTTACTGCTCGATGAAGTCGTCGAGCGTGCTCGTCTTGTCGCCGTCGAGGAACGGTTCGACCGTCTCGTGAACGCCGACGAGTTCGATGGTGTCGCGCATGGCCGAGACGATAAGCCCGACGTCCATATCGAGGGCGTATTCGCGGTACGTCCCGCCGCGTCGACCCTCGTTTCGCTCGGTGACGGAGACGATACCGAGCATCGCGAGCTCGCTGAGGTGGTCGCGCATCCGCCGCGGGACGAGCGGGTCGCGGTTGGCGAGTTCGGTAAACCGGGTGTAGCGGGGGCGAACGTCGCGGGAGCGAATCGGCGTCTCGTCCTCCAGTTCGAGCGTCAAAAGCGAGTAGAGCACGAGGTGGCCGTGTTCGGTGAGTCCGTTGATTCCCTCCTTGATGCGGCCGCGTTCGAGGGCCCGCCGGCCACGTTTGACGTGCTCTTCTTCGATGCGGTCGGTGTCGTCGTCGCGGGCCAAATCGCCGGCTTTCATCAACAGGTCGATGGATTGGCGGGCGTCCCCGGCGTCTTTCGCGCCGTAGGCGGCACAGAGCGGAATCACCTCGTCGGAGAGGACGCCCTCGCGGAACGCCACTTTCGCGCGCTGTTCGAGGATGGCCCGGAGGTTCTTGGCGTTGTACGCCGGGAAGTGAATCTCCTGTTCGCACAGGGAGCTTTTGACCTTCGGCGAGAGGTCATCGCGGAACGAGAAGTCGTTGGAGATGCCGATGAGTCCGACCTTCGCCGCGTCGAGGTTCCCATTGGCCCGCGCTCGCGGAAGTTGGTAGAGGATGCTGTCGTCGTTGACGTGGTCGATCTCGTCGAGGACGATGATTATCGTCCCGCCGCAGTCGTCGAGTTCCTGCCAGAGCATCTCGTAGACGGAGCCGAGCGGGTAGCCCGTCGTGCTAATCTGGTTCGACTCCGACCGGAACTCGTTGACGAGGCGGGTCGCAATCTGATACGAACTCGTGAGTCCGTCGCAGTTCAGGAAGACGACGGTGAGGTGGATGTCGTCGTAGTGGCTCGCGTCCTCGCGGAGGTGACCGAGTAAGTACCGCGACGCGGCGGTCTTGCCGACGCCGGTCTTCCCGTAGAGGAAGATGTTGTTGGGCTGTTCGCCGTTGATGACCGGTTGCAGCGCAGCCTGGAAGGTGCGGAGTTCCTCGTCACGCCCCACGAGTTCCTCGGGCTGGTAGTCCTCGCGGAGGGCGTCCCGGTCCCGATAGATCTCGGTGTCCCGCTCGAATAGGGGCATACTACCACGGTTCGACCACTTCATTGATAAAACCACCGCGTCCGGAGTGTCCGCTGTTCTCGCTCTTTATATACTTAGGCGGGGACACACCCCCTCCACTTTGTCCGCTGTTCTGGGAGACGACGGTAACCGGTGGAACAAGTGGACGAGTTTGTTTGTCTTGATATAGAGAAAGATTTATAATACTGTAACTTAAACTAAGTCCGTAGTACAGACAAATATACTAGTTATATAGCAGCTGTTTGAGGACGGCTTGTTTTATTCGACTGTCTTTGAATCTAAACTAACTTCCCCGATTGGAAATCCGTGGGAAAGAGCCGTCTCACGCCGACGGGGGGTACCGCTTCGCACCGAGAACAGCGGACAAAGTGGTGTGAGTGTTCCCCGTCGCACCAACCGTCTCGTCTTCACACTCCCATTCGTCGAGAACAGCGGACAACGTGGTGTCTGTGTCAACACTCACCGAACACGTCTCGGCCGCTCGTCGACGCGGGTCGTCACACAATCGCGTGGTTTGTCTCGTCCGGTCGAGTCGACTGACTTCGTCGCTCGTCTTCGGTTACCGACGGAATCCGTTCTCCGTGGTTCTCTGTGACTCTACGAAGTTCCGTGAGCCGGTAAAAGCGTCTTTTTAGGGGCTGAGACGACGAACAACTGCGGACGAAGTGGTGTTGTAGGGGAATCGTGGATGACCTCGTCACCGCCTGCTCTCAGCGACGACTCAGTGTCGACTCGGTGGCCACCCAACGACGAACCGGCGATGGCCGACCGCGAACATGGCCCCCAACGGAATCTCCACCGAAACCTCGAACCGTGTTTGTGAGTCGTTATCACGACGTATCTTCCTCTCTTGGCGGCCAAACTGTCGGAAAACAGCGGACAACGTGGTGTTCGAAACTGCAATCACTCCGTTTCAATGCTGTGACATTTGCTATCACGAGTATCCGATAAGTTATCCGTCTCCGTCCCTGAGCAAGAATGTGAGTGAAAATCAAGGGCGTCGAAACCTTCGAATGCCCAACGACAACGAGCTGTTCGCAGTCGTCACAGAACACAACGGTGGCAACCACGTCCGAATCCGCTGTGAAGACGGAAAGAACCGCATGGGCCGCATCCCCGGCCGAATGAAGTACCGCACGTGGATCAACGAGGGCGACGTCGTGCTCGTCGAACCGTGGGACTGGCAGGACGAGAAAGCCAACATCGAATGGCGCTACACCGGCGAGGACGCGGACCAGCTTCGGCGCGAAGGCCACATTCAGTAATCATTTTCTCCGAAAGGAGAGTTTATCTCGCCTGACGACCAGCCGCGGCTCTACGATAGCCTCGGAGTTTCTCTCCAACGATACTCACTTCACGCCGACCGACCAGAACAGCGGACATAGTGGTGTTGTTCTCGTCGCGGTCCGCGGCGGACCGCATCGGGTGTCCGCTTCGATTCTGCGCTCGCCTCACTCGAACACGTCGACGAACCGCGGCGCGGAGAGCGCCCGCAGGTCGTCCGGCGTGAGTTGGAACACGGCTTCGGGGGTTCCCGCAGCGGCCCAAATCCGGTCGAACGACTCGAACGTCGGGTCCGCGAGCACGGGGCAGTCCGTCGCGTGGCAGGTCGGCGGTACGCCGCCGATGCTCCAGCCGGTCGCCGCTTTCACTTCGTCGGGGTTGGCGCTTCGAACCGAGCCCTGTTCGGCATCGAACTCGGAGCCGAGCGAGGCTTCGTCAACGCGGTTCGCACCGCTCGTGAGGACGACAACCGTCTCGTCGCCCACGCGCATCACGATGCTCTTGACGATTTGGGCGACGTCGCAGCCGACGGCCGCAGCCGCGTCGTCGGCCGTCTTGGTTCCCTCGGGGAACTCCTCGATGGTCGCTTCGAAGCCGTGAGAATCGCGTACTCGGTCGGCAAACTTGCGTGCCGTGGGATGCATGCTCAGGGCTTCCACGTCGGTGGATATGAACGTTTACCGCCGTGGCAGATACTGCGCTGCACTCACCACTCTCCGTCAAGTCCGTCGCGAAGCGCCGCCACGTCCGACTCGTCGTTGAAATTGTGGAACGACGCCCGGACCGCCGTCGGTTCGGGAAGCGTCCGGACGACAACCCCCGCCGATTTGAGCCGTTCGACCGTCCCCTCCGGGTCAGGGACTTCGAAGGAAACCAGCCCCGACTCTGGGTCGTGCGGGCTCAACAGCCGTCCCTCCGGGACGGTTTCGATGAACCGGCTTGCGAGGTCGCGAACGTGTTCCTCGGTTCGGTCGAGGCCGACGCGCTCGGCGATGTCGATAGCCTCTCGGAGCGCGACGTGCGGCGCGGGGTTGGTGGTTCCGACCTCGAAGCGTTTCGCTCCGGGCGCGAAGTCGAGCCCGTCGGCGTTCGGCTCCGTGACGCCGCGGTAGCCGACGGCGTGCGGTTCGACGCCCTCCGCGACCTCGCGCCGGACGTAGAGGAAGCCCGCGCCCCACGGCCCGAGCAGCCACTTGTGGCCCGCGCCGGCGACGATGTCAGCTCCCCAGTCGTCCACGGCGACGGGGTACTGGCCGAACGACTGGACCGCGTCGACCACCGACAGCGCGCCGGCGTCGCGGGCGATATCGGTGAGTTCGCGCACGGGGAGTCGCGTCCCGTAGTTCCACGTTAGGGCGCTGAAACAGACGAGTTTGGCGTCGCTGACGGCCTCGGCGTACTGGTCCATATCGAGCCGCCCTGCCTCGCTCTCGACGACGCGGACTTCGACCCCCTCGCGTTCGAGTCGCCGCCACGGGAGGATGCCGGCCGGGTGTTCGAGGTCGGTTCGGACGACCACGTCGCCCGGCTCCCAGTCGAGCGCGGTGGCGATGCGGTTGATGCCGTCGGTGGTACTCTGGGTCAGCGCCACCTCCTCCGTTTCGGCACCGATGAACGCGGCCACGTCCTCGCGGACGGCCTCGTAGGCGTCGAACGCGGTCGGATAGGGGCCGTCGTCGCCCGGCGATTCGTACTCGTGGTATTCGAGGAACTCGGTCGCGCGCTCCACGATGGGGCGCGGACTCGGGCCGTGCGCGCCGGTGTTGAGATACGTGACGTCGTCGAGAGCCGGAATCGTCGTTCGGAGTTCGTCGGGTGTCATAGTGCGTTATCGGGTGTCATCGGAGGTGTTTTCTCGTCGGTTGCGCCGCGAAGGAGTCGTGTCTGCTGGTGATACGCCCGTCGAATCAAACGTTCTGGTACCACTATCGAATTGCCGCAACAACTCGTCGGGGAGGCGGGCGTACACCTCGGCGTTGCCGACGAGCGCCTCGACGGTGGTGAACTCGTCGACCGCGTGCGCCGTCTCGGTCCCCAGACCGAACTCGACGGTCGGGACGCCAGCGTTTCGCATTCGCTTCGCGTCGCCGCCGCCGGTCGCGCTCCGGCGGTACACGCGCCCGCCGGTGACGCCTTCAACGACCGAGACCACGGCGTTCGCCAGCGCGCTGTCGGGGTCTTCGAACGTCCCGACCGACCAGTCCGCGTCCGAAATCTCGACGCCGTCGTGACCGGCGACGACCTCCCGAACGCGGTCGAGCACCGCCGCCGTCTCGACGCCCGCCGTCACGCGAATATCGAGTTTCGCCCGCGCCGTATCGGGGACGACGTTCACCCGGTCGCCGCCCGAGAGGACGCCCAGATTGACCGACGGCCGCTCGAACAGCTCTCGCGCCGCGTCCGCGCCGAACCGCGGCGCGTAGTACTCGACGGACTCGTCGACGAGCGCCCGCACCGCGGGGTCGAACTCGAACCGGTAATCAGCGAGCGTCGATTCGATGTCGCTCACGGCGCGGCAGAGCCGGTGAATCGCGTTCTCACCGAGCATCGGTCGGGAGCCGTGGGCGGCGGTCCCCGTCGCTTCGAGTTCCAACCAGATGCTCCCCCGGTCCGCGACGGTCACCGAGTGGCGGTCGCTCTCGCAGGTCGTCTCGCCGATGACGCAGGCGTCCGCGGCGAGCCCGCGCCGGTCGAGCAGCGTCGGCAGCCCCGCGCTCCCGGCGACTTCCTCGTCGCTGACGAACGCGAACACGAGGGTCGTCGCCGGCGTCGTGTCGGTTTCGACGTACGCGTTCGCCACCGCGAGCATCGCGGCGACTGCTCCCTTCATGTCGGTCGCGCCGCGCCCGTAGAGCCGGTTTCCCGCCCGCCCACCGAGCGGGTCGCGCGTCCACTCGGCCGCCTCGAACGGGACCGTATCGAGGTGTCCCAACAGGACGAGCGTTCGGTCTGTCGCGCCCGGGAGCGTCGCCACGAGATTCGGCTTCGTCGGGTCCGAGGCGACGCGCTCGGTCTCGATACCGAGCTCCGAAAAGAACGATTCGACCCACGACGCGAGGTCCCGCGTGTCTCCCGGCGGGTTCTGCGTGTCGTGGCCGACGAGCGTCTCCGCGAGGTCGACGACGTCCTCGCGGTGCTCGCGGAGGGAGGCGACGACGGCGGGTGGGTCGCTGGACATGAATTCTCTGTCCGGATGTACGTACTGACGACGAATAAGTTTGTGCTAAAAACACAATACCGGTGGGGCGAGATACGGGTGCCTCTGTGGGACAGGTCCGAAAGAAATCGTCACTCCGAGTGGGGGAGGGTGGGGTGCGGTGCTGATTCCGGTATCAGGCGTTGTAGGTCCACCGCTGGAGGGTCGCGGAGTTGGAGCCGGATTCGGAGGTCCAGACGATGCGGACGGTGTCGCCGTTTTCGAACCCATCGCTTGCAGTGTCGTCTTGGACGACGACGGACTCACCCGCGCTGATGGTGTCTGAGCCGAGGCTCGACCACTTGTTTGCGTCACTAGCATCACTGACGTTGACATTTCCCGCGATAGTGACTAAATCGCCGTCAATCTGCGCGCCGCTTTCGTGCGTGATGGTCAGTTCCGTCTGCCCGTCGTAGTCGAACGTGAAGCTCGCTTGGGGAGCGGTGTCGCCGACCTGGTCGCCGAGACCGAGGACGAAGGTGCCGATGACGGCCGCGAGGATGACGGTAATCGCGACCATGAGGATGACGCCGATGACCGGCGAGACTGCGCGGGACTCCGTGAAGATTCTCTTGATTTGCATAGTTGTGTTTCTCCTAGGTGTGCCGGACGAGAGGCGACCGTTGAGAAAAATTCGAATCGGTCCTCGAACGCCTGCGTTCTAACCTAACAGATTGCCTGACGTTCTCCGAAGCTATAAACTAGTATTGAGAAGGCGTTTCACGTCTCATGCGTGATTCGTACCAGAATCGGCTGGTGCTGCCGCTCACGGAGTGACGTTCGAAAAATCGAGGTTCGGTTGGCTGTGTCGCCGCGGACCGTTTAGTGCGTGTACGTTTGTAGGGTCGCGGAGTTGGAGCCGGACTCGGAGGTCCAGACGAGGCGCACTTCGTCGCCGTCGTCGAGCGAGCCGCCGAACGTGACTTCGATACTGTCACCGGCATCCATGTTGCCGTCACTGTCTCCGTCGTTGTCGACCGTACTGCTGGTCTCGTCCGAAGTTTCAGACACGCTCAGACTCTCGAAGTCGATTGCGTCACCGCTTTCGTGCGTGATGGTCACGGTGTCGATACCGTCGTAGTCGAAGCTGAAGCTCGCCTGCGGGGCGGTGTCACCGACCTGGTCGCCGAGACCGAGGACGAAGGTACCGATGACGGCCGCGAGGATGACGGTAATCGCGACCATGAGGATGACGCCGATGACCGGCGAGACTGCGCGTGATTCGCTAAGGAAGTTCTTGATATCCATTGTTCTACCCAGGACCGGCCTCTGACCCACCCACCTCGTGCCCACCTGCACGGGACTTCGAGCGGCCACATGTTCCGGCTCCTGTTGGCCTTCCGTATGTTCCGGATATATTTAATTTCGCAGCGGCTTACCGGTCTATTCGAGGGGTTAGGGCGCTCCTAACCGCCGAATTCGGGATTTAAGCCGTTCCATCCCACCTGCGTACCACCCGAAGGGGCGGTCGGTGCTGAACCGCCGACCTGACGCGCTACACACGCGAATCCGACTCTCTCGCTCGCGCGACGCACCCGCTCGAACTGTTGCGCTCCCGATTTCTGCGGACATGGTGGTGTGGGTTCGGGAGGGTGTCGGCCGCGGCGCGCGTCCCATACGCGTCGCTCACGCGACTCGAAACGCCGAGGCGGTCGAAAACGTCGGGAAAACGGCCTACTGGGAGGCGTTCCAGAAGCGCGGCGTCGACTCGAAATCTATCTTCGCGTCGGAGGGCGCGCGCTCGTAGAGCGCGTCGTGGACGGCCTCGTAGGCCGCGTGCGGGCCTTCCTGTGCGAGTTTCGGGTGGTCGCGCGTGTCGAAGACGACGCGCCACGTCCCGTTCGTGAGGTGCAGTCCGAGGATGTACTTCCCGCGGACGTTCACGACCAGTTGGTAGGCGTGCTGGACCGTCTCGCCGTCGCGTTCGATGTTGTAGCCGCGGACGGCGACGGCCTGCTGAATCGCCTCCTTCGTCTCGAGTTCGGCGACGAACGATTTGGGGACGGCCCGTCCGGGGAGCGACTCGACGAACGGTTCGCTCACGGTCGCACCACCTCGCGTCGCGCACCTGTCGGTTCCATCGTACCCTATCTGGGCGGCCGAGCGGGTATATGCGATACGGTCTCCGGCGGCGCGGGTCCGGACACCGACCGACTCGCGTCGCCCCGCGTTCCGAGCGAAGCGCCTTTGGGGCTCTGCGCGCGCAGACGAACCGTGAACTCCAGCGCACACCACGTCGGTCTCACCGTCTGCGACCTCGATTCGACGCTCGAATTCTACCGCGACGCGCTCGACCTGCCGGTCGTCTCTCGCTTCGAAGTCGGCGGCGAGGAGTTCGCCACCGCCGTCTCCGTCGACGGCGCGTCGGCGCGCTTCGCCCACCTCGACGGCGGCGACGTGCGCGTCGAACTCGTCGAGTACGACCCGGTCGGCACCGACACCGACGAACCGACGCTCAACCGTCCCGGCGCGACCCACCTCGGGCTCTCGGTCGAGGACGTCGACGCCGCGGTCGCTCAACTCCCGGCCGACGCCGAGACGCTCAGCGAACCGCAGACGACCGAAACCGGCACGCGAATCGCGTTCGTCCGCGACCCCGAAGGGAATCTCGTCGAACTCCTCGACGCCTGACCCGGCCGCTTCGTTCGACGGGCTCGCCGCTCGAAACTCGCCGTCGAATTGTTCTCGAACTGCAATACTGGGCGGTAGTGTGGTCACTCGTCGGTCGGAGACTACGCCCGCGGCCGCTCCGACCCGATTGGAAGCTTCAGCGTCACGGCCGTCCCCCCGAGGGAAGACGGTTCCAACTCCATGCTCCCGCCCGCTTTCTTGACGACCCAGTGGACCAGCCACAGGCCCATCCCGGTCCCGTGTTCGAGCGGCGTCTCCTCGCCGCGCTTGATGACACGCCACTCCTCGTCGGGGATTCCCGGCCCGTCGTCGTCGACGCGCACGACGAGTTTCGAGTCGTCGGCTTCGGTTCGGCACACGTCGATATGGACCGTTTCGCCGCCGTGTTTGAGCGCGTTCGCGATTAGCTCGTCGAGCGCCGCGCCGACGCGGCTGTCGACTCGCGCGTAGAGCCCCGTCTCGATGTCCGTCCGCACCGCCGCCTCCGGATACGTCGATTCGGCCCTCGACACGGCGTCTTCGACGAGCGTCGAGACGCGCCGCGGCGTCCCCTCGGATTCGAGGGCGTCCGAGACCGTCTGCGCCTTCTCGGAGAGCGACGCGAGGTCGTCCGCCGCCTCGACGATGGCTTCGGCAGCCTCGGCGAGTTCCTCGTCGGTGTCCGTGGCCTCGTTCTGGCGAATCAGCTCCGCGTAGCCCTCGATGACGTTCATCCGGTTTCGGAGGTTGTGCCGGAACATCCGGTTGAGGACGCCGAGTCGCTGTCTGGTCACCTCCGACTCGGTGACGTCGGACTGGATGGCGACGTAGCCGTCGATGTCGCCGTTGCTCTCGATGGGCGCGATGGTCTGTATCGCGGTGTAGAGCTCGCCGCTTTTCCGTCGGTCGATGATTCGCTCTTGCCACGTCTCGCCGGACTGGAGGGCGCGCCACAGTCGCTCGTAGTACGTCTCCGGCATCTCGCCCGAACTGAGTATCGACGCCGGTTCGCCGATGACCTCCGCGGCGTCGTAGCCCGTCGTCTCCTCGAACGCCGGGTTGACGTACGTAATCTCCCCGTCCGGCGTGGTGAGGTAAATCGCGTGGCCCGCCTGCTCGACGGCCTGCTCGAACTCGCGGAGGCGGCGCTCCCGCCGCTGCTGTTCTGTCACGTCGACGAAGACGCCGACGACTTCGGCCACCTCGCCGTCGGCGTCGCGGACGACCGCCGTCGAAAGCCGAAACTCGCGGAGGTCGCCGTCCGCCGGCTGTCGCTCGACTTGAACGTCCGAGAGGCCGTTTTCTGCGATGGTTCGCCGGATAATCTCCTCGCTATCCTCGCTGTCCTCGCCCGCGTTGTAGGGGAGCGGTCCGCCGAGCACCTCCTCGCGCCCCCAGCCGAACGTCTCAGTGGCGGCGTCGTTCCACCTCGTCACGCGCCCCTCGGGCGTGACCGCGATAATCGGCACCGGGGACGCGGCGACCACGGTTCGAAGCTGGTCCAGCGACGACCGAACCGACGCCTGCTGGCGCTCGATTCGACGGTTCTTCCGGGAGACGAGCGCCCAGACGAACGCGGTGGAGACGGCGACGAACGCGAGTCCCTTGACGAGTTCGGCTTCGGGGGCCGGGGGCGCACCCAGCGTGGCCGACAGGAGTAGCTCGCCGCCGAGGATACCCGCGGTCCCGAAGCCGAGATACGCCAGCGCGATGGCGCGGGCGTCGAGACCGTCGAGCGGCGAGTCGTTCATCATCCGAACGGAGCGCGAGCGAAAATATAAACGTGGTGCGGTAATCCGGCGGTTGATAACGACGGCACCACCCCTCGAAACCCGACGCGGAAGCGCAACCGACATTGCCACCGGGACGCTAGCGACGGTGACTACCGCTTCCCGAGACGCGCGACATCGTAACCATGCCCACCACGAGCCGGCGGGACGCCATCGAGACACCATGAAACGACGAGACGCACTCAAGACACTCGGCATCGGCGCACTCGCCGCCACCGCGGGCTGTCTCGGCGGCTTCGAACAACAGTCGGCGTGGCGCGACCCGCCGCTCGTCGACGACCGGCCGGCGGCGGTCTACCTGCCCGCCGTCACCGAGGGGATGAAGATGTACGGCAAGACGACCGCCGGCCCGTACGGCGTCGCGCTCACCTACTCGTACCCCCATCGCTTCTGGACCGCCGCCGGCTCCGACCTCGGGAAGACCGTCGTCGAGGCCGACGACTCGATTCACCTCATGGCGTCGCTGTGGGACGCCGAGACGGGGACCGTCCTCCCGCTGGACGCCGGCGTCTCCATCGAGATTCTCCGCGACGGCGACCTCGTGAGCGAGGAGGTCGCCTACCCGATGCTCTCCCAGCAGATGGGGATGCACTACGGCTCGAACTACGTCCTCGACGGCGAGGGCGACTACGAGGCCCGCGTCCACGTCGGCGGCACCTCGCTTTCCCGAACCGGCTCGTTCGCCGGGCGGTTCGAGTCGGCCGAGACGGCGACGTTCGAGTTCGCGTTCGACACGGACGACCTCTACGACGTGGAACTGCGCCGCCTCGGTGACGAGGCCGGGTCCCGCGGCGCGGTCCCGGCGATGGAGATGATGGGCGTTCCGACCGGCAAAGCCCCCGCCGTCAGCGACCTTCCCGGTCGCCACCTCGGCCGGCGGACGAGCGCTGACGCCCTGTTCGACGCCTTCGTCGTCGACGACGGCTCCCGCTTCGGCGTCGACGGTGCGTACCTCTACGTGTCGGCGCGGACGCCGCACAACGAGTTCGTCCTGCCGATGATGGGCGTTCGGGCCACGCTCGAACGCGACGGAACGACGACCCTCGACGGCGCGCGACTCGCCCGGACGCTCGACCCCGACCTCAGCTACCACTACGGAACGGGCGTCGAGGCCGTCGAATCCGGCGACGCGCTGACGCTCTCTGTGGACGTGCCGCCGCAGGTGGCCCGCCACGACGGCTACGAGACGGCGTTCATGGCGTTCGAGCCGATGCGGTTCGAGGTCTGAGGTGTCGCTTCGTCGCCGCCTCACCCCCCCGTCGGGCGACCCGGACACCCCGACGCGGACGCCCGCGATGGAAACGTTCAGAAGCCAACAACCCCGAACTCTCGGTGACTCTCGGATGACCACGGACACAGACGCGACGCGCGACCGCCACACCTGCACAGCGTGCGGCGAGGCGTACCCGACCGAGCGACTGCTGGTCCTCCACCGGGGCGCGAGACACCCCGACGACCTCGACGCCGCGGAGGTCGAGGCGTACCGCGAGGCGTACCACGAGGAGGAAGCGGAACTCAAGTCGTTCCGCGTCCGTGCGCTCGGCGTCATCGTGCTGCTGTACTTCGGCTTCCTCATGCTGTTTATCGTCTTCGCATCATGACCCGACTCCGACCCATCTCCCTCAGACGATTCGGTCTCGGTCTCCTGCTGGCGAGTCTCCTGTCGCTCCTCGCGGACCCGGCGGCCGCGAGCAACGCCGCGGTCGGACTCGCGGGCGCGTCGCAGGACAACCTCGCGGTCCCGCGGTGGCTCTATCTCGCCACCGGCGGCGCGACCGTCGGAGCCTCCGCGCTCCTCGCCAGTTTCGTCACCGACCGCCGATTCATCGAGCGCGTCCACCTGTGGCAGACCGGTCCCGATGCGGGCGTCTCGGACGGACTCCTGCGCGCGCTCCGAGTCGCGGGCGGCGTCCTCGGCCTCGCGCTCCTCGCGCTCGCGGTTTCCCTCGGCTACACCGGCCCGCAGGTCCCGACCGTCAACTTCGCCGTCATCGTCGTCTTCGCGGGGCTCCGCGCCGGCTACACGATGCTCTCGTATCTCGTCGCTGATACGTGGCGCGCGCTGAACCCGTGGCGGACCGTCGTCTCGGCGGTTCCGAACGGCTTCGTCTCGTACCCCGAACGACTCGGTCGCTGGCCCGCGGTGGCGGGCATTCTCGCGCTCGTCTGGGTCGAGACCGCGACCGCCGTCACGACCCGGCCGTCGGTCCTCGCGACCGCGCTCGTGGCCTACTCGGTCGTCACGCTCGTCGGCGCTGTCACCCTCGGCGCGGACGCCTGGTTCGATAAGGTCGACCCCGTCTCGGTCTTCCTCCATTTCTACGGCCGGGTCGCGCCGGTTCGCCTCGACGACGACGGCCTCTCGTTCCGTCTGCCGGGGATGCGACTCGTCACCGACGACGACCTGACCGACCTCGGTGACGTGGCCGTCGCGGTCGTCCTCGTCTGGGAACTCACCTTCAGCGGCTTCGTCACGACCGAACAGGGCGCGGCGGCCATCCGGTGGCTCGCGGGCGTCGGCCTCCCGCCGCTTTTCGTCTACGGACTGCTCTACCTCGGCGGCTTCGGGGTCTTCCTCGGTCTCTACGTCCTCGCCGCGCGGGTGACCGCCCGCCGCATCGACACCTTCGAAACGCCGCTCGACCTCGCGGTCACATTCGCGCCCTCGTTGCTCGCCATCGCCGCGGGCTACCACCTCGCGCACTACGTCGGCTTCTTTGTCTCGCTGTCACCGATGCTCGTCCACGCGCTGTCGTCGCCGCTGTCGTCGCCGGCGAACCCGGTCGTGCTCACGCTCCCCGCGTGGTTCGGCGGCCTGAACATCGCGTTCGTTCTCCTCGGCCACCTGCTCGCGGTGTGGGTGGCGCACTCGCAGGCCTACCGAACCTTCCCCAGCAGACTGCAAGCCGTCCGGAGCCAGTTCCCCTTCGTCGCGGTGATGATTCTCTACACGATTCTCAGCCTGTGGCTCATCTCGCTGCCGACCGCGAACCCCCCGTTCCTCTGATTATTAACTGATTGGCTTCAATTTGTGAAGACACAATATCTAACCCCCGTTTTCTAACAGGTGAATTATTAACCAGTCGCTGACTACTGCCGAGTATGAGCGAACACGACGGACGCGACCCCGGACCCGGTGACGGGGCGGACGCGTCCACGGACCCGCAGGGCGGCGACAACTGCGGGTGCGACGACGCCTGCGAGGTCGAGGGCGCGTCGGAATCGGGAGTGCCCGGCGAGACGGAGTCCGGCGACTCGGAGTCCGGCGACTCGGCCGGCGAATCCGCCGGTGCGGTCCGCGCGGAGTTCAGCGTCCCCGACATGGACTGCGCGTCCTGTGCGAGCAAGGTCGAAACGAGCGTCCGGAAACTCGACGGCGTCGGTGATATCGACCCGCGGGCGACGACCGGCCGACTCGTCGTCGAGTACGACCCCGACCGGACCACGCCCGACGACATCCGGGGCAACGTCGAGGGCGCGGGCTACGCCGTCGAAGACGGCCCCTCGACGCGCGAGGTCTCCTTCACCGTGCCGGACATGGACTGCGCCTCCTGCGCCGGGAAAGTCGAAAACGCGCTCCGCGGCGCGCCGGGCGTACTGTCGTACGAGACGCGTCCGACGACCGGGACCGCCGTCGTCACGCTCGCGGTCGACGCGGATCTCGATGCGGTCGTCTCGGCCATCGAGGGCGCGGGCTACGAGGTCACCGGAACCGACGCCGACGACGGGGACGAGGATTATGGGCACTCCCACGGCGGCGGCGACGCCGACGCGGACCGCGAGAGCGTCTGGCGCAGCACGCGCGCGGTGAAAACGTGGCTAAGCGGCGGCTTCCTCGCGGCGGGCATCACGGTTGAGTACCTGCTCGGGCTGGAACTCGTCGTCGCGAGCGTCCTCGGCGTCTCGTTCACGGCCGCCGAACTGCTGTACGTCCTCGGGGCCGCGGTCGGCGGGCAGGCCATCCTCCGCAACGGCTACTACTCGGCGAAGAACCGCAGCCTCGACATCGACTTCCTGATGTCGACGGCGATTCTCAGCGCCGTGGCCGCCAGCCTCATCTCCGGGCCGACGAGCCTCTACTTCGAGGCCGCAACGCTCGCGTTCCTGTTCAGCGTCTCCGAACTGCTCGAACGCTACTCGATGGACCGCACGCGCGACTCCCTCCGCGAACTGATGGACCTCTCGCCCGACGAAGCGACCGTCCTCCGCGACGGCGTGGAGACGGTCGTTCCCGTCGAGGAACTCGTCGTCGACGACGTGGTCGCCGTCAAGCCCGGCGAGAAGATTCCCGTCGATGGGACGGTGGTCGAAGGCGACAGCGCGGTCAATCAGGCTCCCATCACCGGCGAGTCCGTCCCGGTCGATAAGGCCGAAGGCGACGAGGTGTTCGCGGGCACGGTCAACGAGGCGGGCTACCTCGAAGTCCGCGTCGAGTCCGCCGCGGGCGACGACACCCTCTCGCGCATCGTCTCGATGGTCGAGGACGCGCAGGCCAACAAGACCGAACGCGAGCAGTTCGTCGAGCGCTTCTCGTCGTACTACACGCCCGTCATGGTCGTCGTCGCGGTCGCGGTCGCGGCGATTCCGCCCATCGCGTTCGGCCTCGACTGGGTGACGTGGTTCGTCTACGGCATCACGATGCTCGTGCTCGCCTGCCCCTGCGCGTTCGTCATCTCGACGCCCGTCTCCGTCGTCTCGGGCATCACGTCGGCCGCGAAAAACGGCGTGCTCATCAAGGGCGGCACGCACCTCGAAGCGATGGGCTCGGTCGAGGCCGTCGCCGTGGACAAGACGGGCACGCTCACGAAGGGCGAACTCACCGTCACCGACGTGGTCCCGCTCAACGGCAACTCCGAAGCGGACGTGCTGCGGTGCGCCCGCGGCCTCGAAGCCCGGAGCGAACACCCCATCGGCGAAGCCATCGTCTCCCACGCCGAGGGCACGGGCGTCGCCGCCCGCGAGGTCGACGACTTCGAGAGCGTCACCGGCAAGGGCGTCCGCGCCGACCTCGACGGCGTCCCGCACTTCGCCGGCAAGCCCGGCTTCTTCGAGGAGCTCGGCTTCGACCTCGAACACGTCCACGTCACCGGCCCCGGCGAGGAGCTCTCGGCGGAGGTCCGACAGCTCTGTGACCGCCACGGCTGTCTCAACCTCGTCGAGGACACGATTCCGCGCCTCCAGTCGGAGGGCAAGACGGTCGTCGTCGTCGGGACCGAAGACGACCTCGAAGGCGTCGTCGCCGTCGCCGACGAGGTCCGCCCCGACGCCCGCGAGACGGTCGCAAAGCTCCGCGAGGCCGGTCTCTCGGTCGTCATGCTCACCGGCGACAACGAGGGGACCGCCCGCGCCATCGCCGAGCAGGTCGGCGTCGACGACTTCCGCGCGGGCCTCCTCCCGGAGGACAAGGTCGCCGCCGTCGAGGGCCTCCTCGACGAGTACGGCTCGGTCGCCATGGTCGGTGACGGCATCAACGACGCCCCGGCGCTCGCCACCGCCACGGTCGGCGTCGCCATGGGCGCGGCCGGCACCGACACCGCCCTCGAAACGGCCGATATCGCCCTCATGGCCGACGACCTCTCGAAGCTCCCGTACCTCTACGAACTCTCCCACCGGGCGAACAACGTCATCCGGCAGAACATCTGGGCGTCGCTCGCCATCAAGGCCGTCCTCGCGGTCGGCGTCCCCTTCGGCTACGTCTCGGTCGCGCTCGCGGTCCTCGCGGGCGACGCCGGGATGACCATGGGCGTGACGGGCAACGCGATGCGACTCGCTCGGATTCGCCCGGACGACTGAGTCGCGGGAGGCTGACCGTCTCCGTCTTTTCCGTCCGTCCCTGCCAGATTCGCGTATCTGTGCCACTCGGTGGCGTGACACTATCAACGCGTCCGCAATTCTTGCCACACGAGAAACGGCTGGTTCGGTTTTCCCGACGCCACGAGTCAGATATTAGCATGGAAGACGACGAGCGGACGCCACGCAGAGACGCGAGCGAGCGACCGGCCCGACCGATGCGGAGCCGAGACGCCCGCGACGCCGGCGATTCCGACCGCACTCGACGACGGTTCATCTGGCTCGCCGGGACCGCCGCGATGGCCGGATTGGCCGGCTGTTCCGGCGGCGGTGGCGGCGGGGCCGAGACGACCGCGACCGCAACCACGACGCAGTCGTCGGGTTCGACAGGGGGCGTCCCCGAGGCGTACGCGACCGCCACCTCGCTCGACGGCACCCAGCGCAACCCAGACAGCCTCTCGTCGCAGGAGGCCGTTTCGTACCAAGAGGAGCCGAAAGACGGCAAGCAGTGTTCGACCTGCCGGTACTACATCGAGGATAAAAACGGGGACGGCGCGGGCGCGTGCGCCATCGTCGCGGGCGAAATCGCTCCCGAGGGCTACTGCGTCTCTTACGTCGAATACGAGGGATAACGCTCCGAACCGCGGTCGCGGTCAGGAGTCGTCGCCCGTCGGGCCGACGGCGCTCTGAATCCGACAGCGGATGGACTCCTCGACGCCGTCGCGCTCGACCGGAATCACCCACTTCTCGCCGCAGCCGAGGACGGTCACCATCTCGCCGTCCTGTCGGTGTTTCACCGAGACGAACACCTCGCCGCGCTCGGGGTCGTAGTCGACGAGTTCGACGAGCACGTCCTCGCCGGCGATGAGGAGGTTCTTCGCGCCGTCCAACTCGGTGACGTAGGACTCGGTGTTCCCGTTCGGGTCGGTGACGAACAGTTCGACCACCGGTACGTCCTCCCCGTCGGGGTAGCTCGCATCGACTTCGAGCGCCCCGTCTTCGAGCCGGATGCCGTGTATCTCGACGAGCGACGCCGCGACGCCGAAGCTGTCAGCGACCTGCTGACGGAGGTCCCCCAACGGGATTCGAACCGACTCTCGAATCGTTCCCATGCCCGCCCCTACGAACGGGGGGTGTATGAGCGTGTCCGCTAGTCGTCGCCCCAGAGGGCGTCGGCGAGGCGCGACCCCGACGGGACGGCCTCGCGGAAAGAGACCGAGTCGAACGCGAGCGGCCCGTTGAGAGAAAGAAAGCCGAGTTCGCCCTCGGGCGCGCGGTCGAGGTTGGTCAGAAAGGCCACCTTGCGGACCGCCTCGACGCCCTCGACGGTCGCCTCGGGGTCGACCGACTCGTACAGGGCGGCGTGTTCCCGGACGTGTTCGACGCAGCGTTTCGTCGGCGCGAACAGCAGCAGCGCGTGGACGCCCGGCCCCTCGCGGCCGAGTTTCGTCCGGATGGCGTGCTCGTCGTCCTTGTAGAAGTAGCGCTCCATGCGGCGGTACTGGCGGAGTATCTCGTTCGCGCCGGTGGCGTGGCGGACGGCGGCGTCGGCCTTGAGTTCGATGAGGTAGTCCACCGGTTCGGGCGTCCGCACCCTGACGTACACGTCGGCGACGCCGCGGTTCCCGTAGTGGTCGTACGGCTCTTCGAGGTGAATCTCCACGTCGTCGAAGGCCGCCCGGAAATGTTCGACCACCCGCGTCGCCAACTCGTCCTCGCGCATCTGTCGGTCGAGACGAGGCGGCCGTCGGGGAAATGTCCCGCGGTTCGCCCGCCGGCGGCCCGACACACCAGAAGGCACATACCGCCGGCGTCCGGTTGGAAAACAGACACATGTCCCTGCCGACCCGCAGACAGGTCCTCCAGGCTGGCGGCGCGTCCCTCGTCGCCGCACTCGCCGGGTGCTCTGGTGAGGTGTCGAGTTCCAGTTCGGACGGGCCGCACGGCCCCACCCCGGACGAACTCGTTACTGACTACGACGCTCTGACGGTTCGCAACGAGGCCGAGAGCGCCATCTTCCGGGACGCCGCCCGGGAAGACGAGGATACGGAATCATCGTACCTCGACGACTTCCTCGTCACCACCGACGAGGAACGCGCGGACGTTGAGTTCGCGGCCGAGCCCGACGGCATCGACGAGGCCCGCGCGTTCGTCGACGAGACGGACTTCGACGCGCAGACGCTCGTCATCACCCAGCACCGGACCGACGCCTGCCATCGCGTGAAACTGCTGTACGTCACGCACCCGCCGGACAGCGCCGTCCACCTCGACTTCTGTTACCCGCTCCGGCCGGCGTCGGTCGAGTGCTCCGTCGAGGACCGTCACGTCGTCGCCTCGCTGGTCCGACTGCCCTACTCCTCGGAAGGCGAGTCGAGTTGGGGACACGGCGGCGGAAGCAGTTGTCGCCTCCCGCCGTCGCTCCGAACCGAGACGGAGGACGCCTGAGATGCCTCGGACGCGACGCGACGTGCTCGCCTCGCTCGCCGGAGTCGGCGTCGCCGGGCTCGCGGGCTGTACCGCGCTCAATTCGGGCGAATCCGAATCGGACGACCCGGCCCTCGACCCGGCGGCGCTCCGGGAGGTCATGGAACTCGGGTCGCCGGCGTTCCCGGCCCGTGTTCCGGCCCCGATTGCCGAGTCGTTCCTCGAACGGGGCCGCGCTCGCGCCCGCGAACTCCTCGATTCCGTCCCCGAGACGATGTCTCCCGAGGAGGTCCCGAACGAGGCCGTCCGAGACGCCTACGCCGAGGCGTACGCGGACGCCGCCGAGGACCTCGAACGGACGGCGGTTGACGAGTCGCCCTTCGAGGCGCTTCGGGGACTGCGCTACGCTCGCGGGGCCGCGGCGATGGCGAAGGGGACCTACGACGCCGCGGTCGGTGACCTCACCGAGGCCGACGTGCGTGACCAGGCCGAATCGGTCCGCGCGGATATCGAGTCGTTCCAGCGCGCCACGCGCTACCTCGGTGACGACCCCGACCGGGCGCTCGTCGTGTACGAGGCCGTCGAGAACCTCGTCGCGGGGGCGGTCCGGTCTCTCGACAACGCCGACGAGTACGGCCGCTACGCCGACAGCGCCCCGCGAGTCGGTGAACTGCTCGACGCGGTCGAGTCCGCGCGGGCGTCGCTCGACGGCGCGCGCCACGTCCGCGACCGCTATCTGGCGTCGATTGCCGACCCGGTGGACTTCACCGGCCCGTTCGAGGCGACGGCCTCCTCGCTCGCCGAGATTATCGCGGACCGCCTGTCCGAGTATCCCGAGGAGGAAGGGCTCGAACCCGTCGTCGAGGCCGAGGGATTCGACACGGAGGAACTCGAATCCATGCCGGCCAAAGACCTGCTGGTGGAGACGTTCGTCGAGTTCGGTTCGGGCGTCCGCACCGTCCGCGAAGCCCTCCGAAGCGACCGCTTCGCCACCGCACTCGTGGGTGCCCACACCGCCGAGACGCACCGCCGCGCGTTCGAGGACGCAGTCACGGCAATCAAGCGAGGCCGGTACGAGTCGGTCGAGTCCGCCGCCGCGGTTAGGGACGCGAAACTCGGCGCGCTCGAAGCCCTCGAAGCCGCTCGGTCGGACAGGTCGAACCCCCACCTGACGCGGCGCGCGCTGGTCGATATCGCCCACCAGATCGGCCGCGGGGACGGTTACTTCCGCGACGACTACTACGAGGACGGCGACCCTCGGGCCGCGCGAAACGCGCTCGCGCAGTACGCGACTACCGAGTTCGCCGCGCGCGAGACGCCCGGTGCGAGCGCGTGGGTGATCGGGACGCTCGCGGCCGAGAGCGGCGGCGTCGGCCGGTGACGGGCCGTTCCCTTCGTTTTGTGCTCGCCCCCGCGAATTGTTTGGACGGTAACCGGTCCGACTGTCGCGTCTCTGCATCGACTCTCGAAACCTCTCGAGACGACCGCTTCGATAACTCGTGGACGGCGAGTCATGGGGCGCCCACAAGTGGTTCATGCAATCCGCGTACTACTATCGCGCTCGACCGAGTCGAGCGCTCGATGGACGAACACCGGGTGAGGTGCTCCTTAGATAGCACCTCCTCGCCTCGGTGGAACGCGGGAGATTGGCAACGTTTGGGTGTCCTCCGTCGCAACGCTACCCAATCAGGTAATAAGGTTTAACATTTGATGGCGGTTTGATTGTTATATGGCCGTCGTTAGCGTTTCGATGCCGGAGGAACTACTCGAGCGAATCGACCAATTTTCCGAGGACCACGGATATACGGGTCGGAGCGAAGTGCTCCGAGAGGCGGGTCGGAACCTCCTCGGTGAGTTCGAGGACAAAAAACTCGAAGACCGCGAACTGATGGGCGTCGTCACCGTCGTCTTCGATTACGAGACGACGAGCGTCGAAGAGAAGATGATGCGACTCCGCCACGAGCACGAGGACATCGTTGCGTCGAACTTCCACAGCCACGTCGGCGGGCACCACTGTATGGAACTGTTCGTTCTCGAGGGGTCGCTCGAAGACATCTCGACGTTCGTCGGAAAAATCAGAGCGACGAAAGATACGCTTACCGTCGACTACTCGGTGCTTCCGGTCGACGACTTCGGTCCGCTCGCGGATATGCGCTGAATTCTCTATCCCACGTTCGGACCCCACGCTGTCGCCTCACCCGGACAGATTGGTCGTAGCGCTTGGGTAGTTTGTTATCGGGGCTCTCTCTTCATCAGTGGACCGCTGTAGCGAACGCTGAACGGGTAGATGCTCTGTTCGACCGGCGAGAGGTGTCGTCGTCGGTGTATCGTTCGACCGTGTCACTCCCAATTTAATAATACCTAATGTTAGAATCACAGAAGTTATTATATCCTAGTCCAGAGTTAGCAACACGATGGTCGAACTCACGCGACGAAGACTGCTACGGGGGGCGGGCGCAAGCGCGGTTGCTGGGACGGGAGTCGCCGGCTGTCTCGGTCGGGGTGGTGGCGACTCACTCGGCTCTCTGACTGTCGCGTACGTCCCTATTTACCCGAACATGCAACACTACGTGATGGAACAGGAGGGTTACTACGATGAACTCCCGGCGGATGTCACCATCGAGCGGTTCAGCTCCGGGCCGAGCGTCGTCAAGGCGTTCGCCAGCGGGGACGTCGACGTTGCGCTCTTCGGAATCACGCCGGCGATGGTCCTCGCTGACAAGGGAACCGACGCGGGGATCCTCGCCGCGAACTCGCGAAACGGGTTCAAAATCCTCGGCACTTCCGATCTCGTCGACCGCTACGAACGGGAGGGGAACGTCGCGTTCGAGAGCTTCGAACAGGAACACGGTCGCAAGGTGAGGTTCGGGGCTCCGCCGGACGGGAGCGTTCCGGACATCGTGCTTCGGTACTGGATTCAGGAGGTCCTCGACCTCGGCGAGATGGACGCCGTCATCAACAAATCGAAAGTCCCGCCGGCGAAGGCGGTCCAGACCATCCAGTCGGGCGACATCGACGCGACGATTATCCAAGAGCCGTTCGCGACGATTATCGGCCGCGAAGACGGCTTCGGCGAACTTGCCTGGTCCGGAGACATCTTGGAGGACCACCCGGTCACGGTGCTGTTCGCCAACCAGCGCGTCATCGACGACAGCGACGTCTCGCAGGCGCTGGTCGAACAGCACGTCGCAGCGACCGAGTTCACGGCCGGGTCGCCCGACGCCGCCGCCGCCGATGCCGCGTCGGTCATCGGGTCCGGTGTAAGCGAGGACCTCGCGAAGGCCGCGATGGATTCGCGGGCGTCTGATTTCCTCTCGGACCCGCACGCGGTTACCGAGCAAGCCGCCACGATGGGCGAGTTCGTCACCGACGTCGGCAACATCGAGGAGCCGGTCGCGACCGATGACCTGTTCGCAGTCGACGCCTACGACGCTATCCAGCAATGAGCACCCGCACGACCGGTACTAAGCTGGTGACCGCCGCTGTTGGCGGGGGTGACCGCAAGCGGTATCTACGTGGCTTCGGCGGGTTGCTCGCGTTTCTCCTCGTCTGGTGGATCGGCGCGGTAACGACCCAGCCGTCGTATCTCGTCCCGGGGCCGCTCGAATCGGTCCGCGCCTTCGTCACCCTGTTCACGACCTCGGCCGCAATCGCGGTTCCCCTGGTCGGCTCGGAGCTGGTGTTACCGACGGGGCTCGCGCACCTCGCGGAGACGCTGTTCCACTACGTTCCCGGCCTGCTTCTCGGTGCCGGCTGCGGAATCGGGCTCGGGCTGACGATGGGTTGGAACGGCGTGCTCGACGACTGGCTGCGGCCGCTCGTTCGAGTGCTGCGGCCGATTCCCCCGTTGGCGTGGGTCGTCTTCGCCATCGTCTGGTTCGGCATCCACCACACCGGGGCGGCGTTCATCGTCTTCGTCGGCGCGTTCTGGATTAACTTCTACGGGGCGTACGGCGGTGTCGAGGGCGTTTCGACCGAACTGACCGATGCCGCGTCGACGCTCGGCGTGGAACGGGACCGCTCGATGCTGAAACTCGTTGCACTCCCGAGCGCGGCTCCCCAAGTGTTGACGGGGTTCCGGACGAGCATCGGACGCTGCTGGATGATCGTCGTGGGCGCCGAGTTGTTCGGCGCGCCCGGTGTCGGCTACGAGATTATCAACGCCTCGAACAACCTCGCGATGGCGACCAGCGTCGCCTACATGTTTCTGATCAGTCTGGCGTTCCTCTGTATGGACGTCGGATTTCGCCTCGTCGAACGGAGTGTGCTCGCGTGGCGATGAGCAAGCTCCCAGCCGCCGACCGAGAGTCCGAGGAAAAGATCAGTGTCCGGGGCGTTAGCAAGGCGTACGAGTCGACGAACGCGCTCGATGACGTCTCGTTCTCGGTCCCGGAGGGCGAGTTCTGCTGTGTCGTCGGGCCGTCCGGCTGCGGAAAGACGACCCTGCTGCGGGCCATCGCCGGCCTCGACGACGTGGATAGCGGCTCGATTCTGGTCGACGGCGACCCGGTTGCCGAACCGAGTCTCGACCGGGGCATGGTGTTTCAGGAGTACGCCCTGTTCCCGTGGCGAACCGTCCGCGGGAACATCCGATTCGGCCTCGACCGCCCCGCCTGCGAATGCGCGGACTGCGAAGCGCGGGTCCGCGAACTGGTTGATCTCGTCGGCCTCGAGGGCTTCGAGGACGCCTACCCCAAGGAGCTGTCCGGCGGGATGAAACAGCGCGTCGGCATCGCTCGTGCCCTCGCTGTCGACCCGGAGATTCTACTTATGGACGAACCGTTCGGGAGCGTCGACGCGCGGACGCGTGACCGCCTACACGCTGAACTGCTCGATATCTGGGCGCAGACCGAACAGACCGTCGTGTTCGTCACCCACGACATCGACGAAGCGGTGACGCTGGCCGACCGCGTCGTCGTGATGGACGCCGACCCGGGGACCGTTCAGTCGACCATCTCCATCGGCTCAGAGCGGCCACGCGAACGAACGGCCCACGAGTTCGTCGACTACGTCGCGAGAATCAGAGACGAGCTCGGAAGTCCGGTAGACATCAGTCAGAAACAGCGTCACCGCTAGTGTGTAGCTTCGTCGTGACTCCCGCGGTAAATGGGTCGATAGACCCGCAGCGATACTATGCGTGACACTCACTGTCTTTGGTGCCGTAGACCTCGGAAACTTCGCTTTCCACGAGCTTGGGGTGTTGTTGATAGGTTCCCAGCGACGAGCCCAGACACGCATCCGATATTAAAAACTAGTGTGACTAACCACTATCTCTATCATCTCGGAATATATATTTAATATATGCCGATTGTAAGCTCCTCGATGGATGAGCGACTCCGTGACAACCTCGATACGTTCGCCGCGGAACATGGATACAGCGGCCGAAGCGAGGTCATTCGTGAAGCGTGCCAGTCGCTCCTTGCGGAGTACGAAGAGACCGATCACGAAGGTCAACGTGTCTTAGCGACGGTAACCGCCGTCTTTGGGTACGATAAACCGAAGATAGAGGGCCGAATGATGGAAATCCGCCACACGTTCGAAGCGTCGATTCGGTCGAACTCGCACAACTGCCTCGGCGACAACGCGGGCTGCGTTGAGACGTTCGTCGTCGAAGCCGCTTACGACGATGTCTTGCGGTTCATTGCGACTGTCCGGGGGGCGGATGAGTCAGTCTCCGTCGAATACACCCTCGTCCCCGTCGACGTGATGAGTGCCGAAGTCAGTGACTCGGACTCGTTTTGACTCGAGAGAGCCGGCGCCCTCTTCGAACTTGGGTAAGCACTAGTCGGTGGCGGGTCGACAGAGCTAGTCCGAAATACTAATGAAATAATCTCTAATAGCTATACTTATTATCCTATGAATTTCAGTACAATATATTTATTATTCAGAATCACCAGATTAGTAAGCACGCTATGGCACACATTCACCTCGGAGAAGGGTCGTTCCCGTTGTGGGCGCTCCTTCTGTGGACGCTCGTCGGCGCCGGGCTAATCAGCGCCATCGTGTACCGAATCCGGAACGGCGGTATCAAGACGCGTCAGATCGCGCTCGCGGGTATCGGTGCGGCCGCGAGTTTCGCGGTCTTCCAGCTGAATATCCCCGTGTGGGGCGGCATCCACATGAACCTCACCGGACTAGTGGGTATCCTCGCCGGCCCGCTGCTCGGGGGACTCATCGCGCTGGTCGTGAACATTTTTTCGGCGGCGCTCGGACACGGTGCGGTCGGCCTGCTCGGGGCGAACACCCTCATCAACGCCGCTGAAGCTATCGTCGCCTACTACGCGTTCAAGGCGCTGATGGGAGTGGACTGGGATGTCTTCCCCGCCAGCGCTAGCGCCGCGACACTCGGCCTGTCGGCAGGAGCGGTCCTGATGGGCGCGATCATCGTCATCAGCGGCGTGAACGGGAGTGCGCTCCCCCGGGGCGACCTGACAATCGCCGTCGCCGGCCTCGTCGGACTCAACCTCGGCGTCCCTGTCATCGAAGGTATCCTGACGGGCTTCGTCGTCCAGTTCCTCGCGTCGGTCCGTCCCGATCTTGTCGGCCTCACCGACCAAGAGACTCGTGAGGAGTCAACCGGGGTGACCGCGTGATGCAGCGCTGGCAACAGTACGGGGGTCTCCTCGGTCTGATCGCGGTCTGTTTCGCAGCCGGGCTCTGGGGGTTCACCTCGACCGGCGGCGCGCTCCCGTGGGCCAAGCGGTCCGCGAAGGCGCTCCAACGCGGGGTGCAGGAAGGCGGCGGCGCACTCGTCGACCTCGGCCGCGGCATCGTCGTCGCCGGGCCGATTCGGAAGGGCGGGATGATGCTCGAATTCGGGGGACTCGTCGCCCTGTTGTTTGTCCTCGGTATCGGACTGTACGTCTACGTCGACCGCTGCGGCGGCTTCGGCGAAGAGGGACGCTCGGCACAGTAACTCGTGACGACGCTCTCGAACCACGTTCCCGACCCGCGGCTCATCACGGCGTTCGCCGAGCGGCGAGACGGACCGCTGCACCGCGTCAACCCCTGGACCAAGGTGGGGATCGTTGGCGCACTCGTCCTCGCGGTCACTGTGTTCGACCGCGTTGTACTCCTCGCTGGACTGTACGGCGTGGTCCTCGCAGTCTACGGGTTAGCGGGGCTTCCGTACCGACGCCTGGCCGGTTGGTACACGCTTCCGCTCCTGTTTATCGTCTCGGTCGCCGGCCCGTTGGCGTTCCTCGAGCCGGGCACGCCGATCGGCGGCGCGCTCTCGACACCGCTCGGTGAACTCTCGGTCACGTGGTCGGGCCTCGAACTCCTCTGTGAACTCAGTTTCCGGTCGCTGGCAGTCGTGACGTTCACGCTGGCGGCGTCGATGACGACGCAGTACACCGCGGTTGCGTACGTGCTCGGGCGCTTGCTCCCCCGACCGATCGACCAGGTCGCGCTCCTCACCTATCGGTTCACGTTCGTCATGGTCGAGACGCTCGAAGACCTGGTGCAAGCCGTGCTCTCTCGGGGCGCGAATCTCTCGGAGTTCTGGTCGAACAGACGACTGTACGCGAGAATCTTCGGGATGACGATGCTATCGGCCATCGAGCGGTCCGAACGGCTCGTCAAATCGATGGAAGCCCGCGGCTACGACGGCGACATCACGTTGTACGGCGATGTCTCGCGGCCGCCCCTTCGCGAGTTACTTGTCGTGGTCGGTTCGTACGCAGTTGTCGTCGGATACGCCGTTGTCTCGGTCACCGGGGTGGGACTGTGACTCACGCTGAGACGCCACTTGTCGACCTCCGGTGTGAGGCGCATACGTATCCGGACGGAACGGTCGGGATGCACGACGTCGAGTTCAGCGTCTTCCCCGGCGAGGTCGTCGCGCTCGTCGGCGGCAACGGCGCGGGGAAATCGACGCTCCTCGAACACCTGAACGCCACGCTCGTCCCCGACGATGGCGAACTGGCCGTCTGCGGCACACCGATCAGCGAAGCCAACAAGGCACGCGCGCGGAAGGAAGTCGGCTTCGTCTTCCAGGACGCCGATACGCAACTCGTCGCACCCACGGTCCTCGATGACGTGATGTTCGGCCTCCAAAACTACGGCGTCCCCGCTGACGAAGCGAAACAGCGCGCTCGCGAGGCGCTCGAAACGGTCGAGGCGGGTCACCTCGAAGACCGGATTCCGCACTACTTGAGCGGCGGCGAGAAACGCCTCGTCGGTCTCGCCGGCGTGCTCGTCCTCGAACCGAGCGTCGTCGTGCTGGACGAACCGCTCGCGGGCTTGGACCCGGAGCGGTCGCGACTGGTCGCCGAGCGGGTCCAGAAGATTCACGCGAACGGCATCAGCGTCGTCCTCTCGACGCACGACCTCGACTTTGCCGCCGAGGTCGCCGACCGCGTCTGCGTGATGACCGACGGCAATGTCGTCGGGGGCGGGACCCCGAGCGAGGTATTCTACGATGACGCGCTGTTGGCCGAAGCGAACCTGCACCCGCCGAGTGCGGTTCGTGTGGCCCGCGATGCAGGGCTGGCGGCGGCACAGCCAGTAACGGAAGCGGAGCTCGTGTCTCTTCTGACGGAGACGGGCGGCTTGGACGCTGCACGGACTCCCGCTCCTGATGGCCGCGGGCGCGACTGAGCGCCTTCGTCGGCCTCTTGCCGAGTCGTACTCTTCGATGTGCCGTGTTGGGCCCGACGAACTCGACTGTTTGTCGCGCCGTCAGAGCTGCCACGGTGCCGAATATGTTATTCAAATAGATTAATTTACTAGTGATTCATATATCTATACAGTAGATTACTATTCGATGCGCACGAGTTTCAACGTCTCCGACGACCTCCTTTCCGACTTTGACGTGACGTGGCAAGCGGAGGGACTGGATTCGCGTTCGCGCGGCGTCCGCGAAGCGATGCAGGAGTACATCGAGCGACACACCAGATTGGAAGGTGTCGAAGGCGAGGTGGTCGTTACCATCGCCTTCGACTACGAACACGAAGCGGTCATCGAGACCATCCACGACGTGCAGCACCGATTTCAGGGCGTCATCACGGCCACAAACCACGTTCACGAAGATGAATGGTGCCTCGAGGCGATCTTCTGTCGTGGCCCCGCAGCGCGTGTCCGCGAACTCACGTACCGGTTGCGCGATTTCGATGCGGTAAATCGGGTCAAACTGCTGTACTTCGCCAAGCGCTGAGCGTCGCTCACGATCGGAGCGGGTGGTTGTGATGCGATTCGCCGAGCGACGTGAGCGAGTAATCAACGGCCCGTGCATCCGACACCGCCCAAGGGAGTCCACGAACGCAGAAAGCGCTTCTGACTCCCTTCCAAGACGAACAGTCCCATACAGTACTGGTTCACGCGGTGTGCGTGGGTGGTCGCGGTGACGACGGAGCCATTTTCGTGTCGTATCTCCGCGAGGTACTGTTGAACCGTGGAGTGACAATATTCGAAGACGACGGTCACTGTTCCTACGTGCGGCCCCGTCGCACGCTCTTCCGTCAAATTCTTCGAGCAACACCCGTGCTCCTCCGTGCACGACCTCGCTCCGACCGCTGTACTCGTGTTCGTCGGCGAGCTCGCCGATACGGTCGAGTAACGCCTATATACTAAAATACACTTAGATATTATTAATTATTGATATTAGATCAGCAGTTAGAGGATAATAATTAGTATTTTAGTGTAGTAGCTTCATAACTTTCGTATGTCGGTCAACAACGACCCGATTCCGGTGACGATCCTGAGCGGCAGTCTCGGCGCCGGAAAGACGACGACGTTGAACCACCTCCTCGGTAGCGAACGGGACTTGAACGCCGCAGTGCTCGTCAACGACATGGGTGAGGTAAATATCGACGCCGAGCTTGTCGAGCAGGAATCAGAACTCACTCAAAGCGACGAGGAGATCATCGAGCTATCAAACGGCTGTATCTGCTGCCGGCTCCGCGGAGACATGCTCGATGCAGTGGGGCGATTAGCCGAAGAACGAGACTTCGACTACCTCCTCGTCGAGTCGTCCGGAATCAGCGAGCCGATTCCGGTCGCCCAGACGTTCGCCCGCGGCTTCGAAGACGCGGAGTTCGACCCCACGGGCGTGTACGAACTCGATACGATGGTGAGCGTCGTCGATGCGCACAGCTTCTGGCGGGGCTTCGATTCGGGACAGGCACTTACTGACGACTCCATCGAACCGCAGGGCAATCGCGTCCCCGAAGAAGCGCTCATGGATCAAATCGAGTTCTGTGACGTGCTTCTTCTGAACAAGTGCGACCTCGTACCCGATGACGAACTGGAGCAGATCGAGGCTGTTCTGAAAACCCTCCAGCCGTGGGCGGAGCTCATCCGAACGGAACACGGCACCGTCGCCCCCGAAGAAATCCTGAACACGGGGCGGTTCGACTTCAACCGCGCCAGCCAGTCGGCCGGATGGAAGCGCGAACTACAGGAGGGCCACCATCACGATGCCGCCGCCGAGGAACACGGCGTCACCTCGTTCGTCTTCGACGCGGACCGACCGTTCCACCCCGAGCGAGTCGCCGACCTCTTCGCCGGCCTCCCCGACGGTGTCGTCCGCGC
Organism: Haloferax sp. SDI50; assembly: GCF_059802635.1. Taxonomy (NCBI): domain Archaea; kingdom Methanobacteriati; phylum Methanobacteriota; class Halobacteria; order Halobacteriales; family Haloferacaceae; genus Haloferax; species Haloferax sp. SDI50. The sequence goes on along the minus strand of NZ_JBPULL010000003.1, from coordinate 106,844 downwards.
GAAGGGCTTTTTCTGGTCGGCGGGTCGCGAAGACATCGCTATGGGCCTCGACAAGGCGGGCCAGTCTGTCCGTGCCGGCCCGAAAGGAACGTGGATCGCCACGCTCCCGAAGGCCCAACGGCAGCGATACTTCGCCGCCCGGCCGGGTATCAAGGCGGACTGGGACGACAAATGGGGTGACCGCGGGGTCCAACTCGTGTTCATCGGTCGGGAGTTCGAGCAGGAATCACTGGTCGAACGGCTGAACGACTGTCTCCTCACGGACGCCGAAATGGACGAGGATTGGGGCACGTACCCGGACCCGTTCGGGTCTGATGAGCAGCGCGAACTGGCGTTGGCCGACGACTGATGAGCCTCGACAACCAACCCCCAGTCACGGTTCTGAGCGGCGGCCTCGGGGCCGGCAAGACCACCTTGCTCAACCACCTCCTCACCGTTGGCGGAGAACAGTACGATATTGCTGTCCTCGTCAACGACGTCGGCGAGGTGAATATCGACGCCGACCTCATCGAGAGCGGAACCGACCTCTCGATGGACGACGGCGGCGTCACGGAGCTCTCGAACGGGTGCATCTGCTGTGGGCTCCAAGACGAACTGGATCAAGAGCTCCGCCGTCTCGCGTTCGACGAGGAGTTCGATTACCTCGTCATCGAAGCCTCGGGAATCAGCGACCCGGTCCCGATTGCGCGACGATTCGTCTCTCCCGCGCGGGCTTCTGCGCTGTACGACCTCGACACGACCGTTACCGTGGTTGACGCCCACCAGTTCCACCGGGCGTTCGTCCTCGGGGAGACGCTCACGTCGAGCGACGACGACACCCGACCGCTTTCGGATCTGCTCGCCGAGCAGGTCGAGTTCTGCGACGTCCTCGTCCTCAACAAGTGCGACCTCGTCTCTGACGAGGAGCGCGAGGCGGTCGAACGCGTCATCCGAACACTCCACCCCGGAGTCGACATCGTCCGGACGACCGAAAGCGCTGTTGACCCGGATCGAATCCTCGGAACCGGGAAGTTCGACAAGGACGAGGCGAGCAACGCCGCCCGGTGGAAACAGGTCATCTCAACCGACCACGAGGACGATACGGACGCTGAGCCGCACGAGCACGACGATAACGGGACGGACACAGACCATGGGCACGGCGAGGATCACGACCACGACCATGGTGACGACCACGACCACCTCCACCCACCAGAGGAGTTCGGCGTCGAGTCGTTCGTCTACGAGCGTCACCGACCGTTCCACCCCGAGCGGTTCCACGAATGGCTCCGCTCGTTCCCCGATTCCGTCGTCCGGGCGAAAGGCCACATGTGGGTTGCCGGACGCGACCGCTACGCCCTCAACCTGAGCCAAGCGGGCGCACAGATCCACGTTGAGGTCAACGGTCGATGGGCGGCTACGCTCTCCGAATCTCGGCAGGAGTCGTACCGCGAGTCGCATCCGGGACTCCAGTGGGACGACCGGTGGGGTGACCGCGAAGTGAAGTTCGTCTTCATCGGTGCCGGAATGGACTCGATCGGTATCGCCGACGAACTCGACGACTGTCTCCTCACCGACGAGGAGATGGACGCCGACTGGAGCGCCTTCGAGAACCGCTTCCCGGGCCAGCGGTCGTATTCGAAGCCCCCGACCGAACAGCGGCTCATCCTTGGTGGGGAGCAATGAACGGTGCCAGTCGTGAACTCCCACCGATAGAGTCGCGACGGACGACCGACGCCGACGGCCACGACTGTATCGACCCGCTCGGCGTCGCCATCGTGACGGTGTCGTCATCCCGGGGGACTGACGTGGAAAAGGACCTCTCAGACCCTAGTGGCGATGCCATCGCCAGTATCCTTGCCGAAGCGGGTCACGTCATCACGGCGCGTCGGACGGTCCCGGACGACTACGTCCGAATCAAGACGACCGTGAGCGAGTGTCTGGAGCGATCCGACGTCGATATCCTCATTACCACGGGCGGAACGGGGGTCACTGTCGACGACGTCACACCGGACGCAGTCGGCGATCTCTTCGACCGCGAACTGCCGGGGTTCGGCGAGGCGTTCCGGTGGCTCTCGTGGGGAGAGGTTCGAACGCGCATCGTCTCAACCCGTGCAACCGCGGGTATCACCCGCGGCGTCCCCGTGTTCGTACTGCCCGGAAGTGAAAACGCCGTTCGGCTCGCAACCACCGAAATAATCTCTACGGAAGCACCGCATCTCGCCGGACTCGCGACCCGACACACACACCGATGAGAACTGAGTGACTTTTGGCGACCACTCTGGTCGCTCGATAACTCCCTCTCGTCGACACATCTAGAAAACAAATAGAGTTTAGAAAGAACTATTAGAATTGTATAGAGTTCGTAACTCGTGCCGGAGAGACGCTTAAGGCAGCAGTCTGCCGGACTCCACAGCGGGTGTTTTAGTACTCCCTCCACGCCAAATTATGAAAAAGTATTCCTAATTTAGTAAGAGTTATTATATACAGCTTATAAATTATTATTCATGCCCGGTCGATGTTCGAGACAGAAGTCGCATACTGACCCCGCAGCCGGGGCTACGGGAGCCGTTACAGGATGTCGTGGCGGAGAAGGGACTCCGCCCACGATTGCGTCTCCTGGCATCCTCACAGGGGTGGAACTGCACAACGGCGTTGTCCCCTGCTACGCGGCAGCCGACTGGATGACGCGGAGTGGTCGTTCGTGAACCTCACGGAACAGACGTGGGTCGATGTGGAGGGGTCCGACGCTGATGTCTGCCTCCTCCCCGTCGGGAGCATCGAACAGCACGGGCCGCACGCCCCGCTCGGAACCGACGTGCTTGTCGCAGATGCAATCGCTGACGCCGCCGTCGAACGCGCCGAAGCGTTGAAACTACCGCCAGTACACATCGGTGTCGCGCCGTATCACCGCCATTTCCCGGGGACGCTTCACGTCCCTCCGGACGTGTTTCGGGCGTACGTGTTCCACCTGTTGGAATGCGTGGACGCGTGGGGCGTCGAAACTGTCCTGATAGTCAACGGACACGGCGGAAACCGAGAGCCGCTCAAGCACGTTTGCCGACGCCTCTCGGACGAGACCACGCTCGATGCACAGTACTGGGAGTGGATGAAGGCTGTCGACGTGGACGTACAGCACGCGGGAGAGATCGAGACGAGTGTGCTGCAACACTTGGTCCCCGAACACGTCGGCGCGCCACAGCCGGGCGACGCCGATAGCTGGGGCGAGTGGGTCCACGGCGCACAAGTCGCAACGTACACCGACGAGTTCAGCGAGAACGGCGTCGTCGGAGACCCGACGGCCGCGACCGCCGAAACCGGCCGGGACGTGTTCGAGACGGCCGTCGGTGAGCTACTGGAACTCATCGCATGGCTCGGAGATCAAAACGCGCCTTCGACCGGCCGGCAGAGAAGCGAGGACCGCGAAGAATGCTAACGCTACGAAACCGCAGACTCAGTCGACGAGACGCATTGAAGGGAGCGACGGCGGGCCTCATCGGACTCGCGGGTTGCAGCGGCATCTCGCAGGACGGTGAGCGGACCTCCTCCTCGGAGCAGACGGAACGGGAGACGACGTTTCGTGTCGGGACGCCGTGGAATCCAGACTCTCTCGACCCGCTCGTCAAAGGGTGGATGTTCCGAAAGCTGAACGTCATCGAACCGCTCACGACCGCGGGGTACGACGCATCGGTCAAACCGGGGTTGGCCTCCGAGTGGACCACGAGCGACGACAATCTGACGTGGAAGTTCACCCTCAAGGAGGGCGTTTCGTTCCACGACGGAACGCCGCTGACCGTCGATGCGGTCGTCGCCTCCCTCCGGCGGAGCTTCGAATCGGATTCGTTGGCGAGCCTCCCGGTCGAGTCCGTCTCCGGCGGCGGCGAACGCGTCGTCGAGATCGGAACGAGCACCCCGTTCGCACCGCTTCCAGCACATCTCACCCGCGCCCCGACCAGCATCATCGCGGAGAGTTCGTACGACGACGACGGCAACGTCACCGCGCCGGTCGGAACGGGGCCGTTCCAGTTCGACTCGTGGAAGCCAGGCGAGCGAATCACCGCCGTGTCGAACCCATCGTACCGCGGTCAGACGCCGGCCATCGACACCCTCGTCTACGAGAGCGTGCCGGACGACCAGACGCGACTCTTGAAGCTCGAAAACGCCGAACTCGAGATGGCACGAGCCTTTTCCGGGTCGGCAATTTCGACCTTGAACGACCGACCTAACGTAGACCCGGTCACCTACGCGGTTCCTCGGTCTCGCTACCTCGTGTACGACACGACGTCGTCTCCGTTCGACGATCGAAACGTACGCCGCGCGGTGATGCACGCAATCGATCAGGAACAGATCGTCGAGAGCGTGCTGAACGGTCTCGGGCCGGCCGCTGTCGGCCCCTTCCCACCGGAAGTCACCGACTGGGCCAACACCGACCTCGAACCGTACCCGTACGACCCCCAGACTGCGAGGCAGTTACTCACTGACGCGGGATGGGAGCCGGGTGGGGACGCGCGAGAGAAGGACGGTGAGCCGTTGGAAATCGACCTCTGGACGTACGACGCGCGGGCGTTGCCCATCGTCTCCGAGGCCGTTCAAGCGCAGTTGTCGCAGATCGGCTTCGATGTCAGCCTCCGAGTGATGGATTACGGAACCATCGAGGAGCGCGCCAACAGCGAGGCGTTCGACCTCGTCATGTGGTCGAACTCGCTTCTGTGGTATCCAGACCCGGACCGACTCACGGACTTCGTTCACTCCGAAGATGCGACGATGTTCAGCGGCTACGCGAACGATCGAGTCGACGAACTGCTCGCGGAAGCGAGGGAGATTACGGACACCGCGGAGCGAAAGCGCCGCTACGACGAAGTGCAGTCGATCGTCCAACGCGACGTTCCCATCGGCTGGTTGACCTACGTCACGAACGTCGTCGGGGTGGACACCGACGTTACGGGATACAAGCCGCTGCCGACGGAGACGTGCTATCACCTGGAAAATATCGAGTTCGGCGCGGACGGAAACGCCCGTGCGACCGATACGGCGAATGCACGGCATCGCTCGCCGGACATCCCGCTTCAGAACGGTCCGAGATCAGGAAAATGAGTCGATACCTGCTGAAACGACTCGGGACGACGATGCTGGTTCTCGTCGGCGTGTCGGTCCTCACGTTCAGTATGACCGCCCTCACGCCGGGAGACCCCGCCGTGGCCGTGCTCGTCGAACAGACGGGGCATCAACCGTCCGAGGAGGCGGTGGCGGCGTTCCGAGCGCAACACGGCCTGAACGAACCGTTCCCGATCAGATACGCGGACTGGGCGACCGACGTGCTGGGTGGCGACCTCGGGCAGTCGTACAGCTCCGAGCAAACCGTGGCGTCGATGCTCGTCCAACGTCTGCCTAACACGATAGAACTCGCCGCCGCGTCGATGGTCATCGCGATCGCTATCGCGGTACCCGCCGGCGTGGCGAGCGCGGTGAATCCGGGCGGTCGAATCGACTACGCGGCCCAGTTCGGCGCACTCGTCGGCGTCTCCATGCCGAACTTCTGGCTCGGCTACCTGCTCATCATCGTCGCGGCCCTCTGGCTCGACCTGTTCCCGGTCGCGGGCTCCGGCGGTCTCGACCACCTCGTCCTTCCGGCGGTAACGCTCGGGTCGGGTATGTCCGCGGTCATCGCCCGGTTGGTCCGAACGACGATGCTGGACGTTCTCGACGCGCCCTACATCCGGACCGCCCGTTCGAAGGGTCTGCGCGAGCGGATCGTCGTCTACAAACACGCCTTACGGAACGCGCTCGTCCCCGTCGTGACGATAGCCGGGCTACAGCTCAGTTACGTCCTGAACGGGGCGGTCGTCGTCGAAGCCGTGTTCCAGCGACCGGGACTGGGAACGTTACTCGTCGACGCGATCTTCGCGCGGGATTATCCGGTGATTCAGGGAGCGACCCTTCTCGTGGGCGTCATTTTCGTTCTGACCAACTTGGCGGTCGATCTGACCTACCGCTATCTCGACCCGCGAATCGACCGCAGGGGTGAGCCGGCGTGAGCGAAGACGTCGCGAACGGAACTTCCCACCGACCTGCCGACGCTCGCTGGCGACGGTGGTACGAGGCCCTGACGACGACACGGCTCACGCAGCTCGGTTCCGGTCTCGTGTGCGCCCTGTTCGCGCTCGCGGTGTTCGGCCCGATCGTCTCACCGTACGACCCGACCGCACAGGCGCTCTCACACAGGCTGGAGGCCCCATCGCTCGCGCATCCGCTCGGAACCGACCAACTCGGGCGCGACGTGCTCACCCGGCTGCTCCACGGGGCCCGTCTCTCGCTGGGTATCGCCATCGCCGTGACGGCCGTGCGGCTCTCTCTCGGGACCGCGGTCGGACTCGTCGCCGGATACGTCGGTGGCTGGGTCGACGAGGCGTTGATGCGACTCGTCGACACGCTGTTGGCGTTCCCGGGTATCGTCCTCGCGCTCGTGATCGCCGGTATTCTCGGACCGAGCCTCACGAACGTGATGGTCGCACTCGCGGTCGTCGGCTGGGCTTCCTACGCCCGACTGGTCAGGAGCAGCGTCCTGTCGGTTCGAGAGCGAGAGTTCGTGACCGCGTCGCGGCTTCTCGGCCGCTCGCGCGCTCACGTGCTCGGCCGACACCTGATTCCGAACGTCGTCGCACCGGTGGTCGTGCTGGCGACGCTTGATGTCGGCGGCGTCATCTTGGGAACGGCGGGCCTCTCCTTTCTCGGGCTGGGCGCGCAGCCGCCGACGCCCGAGTGGGGGACGATGCTCGCGTCGGGTCGGAACCATCTGCGGACCGCCTGGTGGCTGGTGAACGCACCCGGCGTTCTGATCATGCTCACCGTCTTCGGGTTCAATCTCCTCGGTGACGGGCTCAGAGTCGTGCTCTCGCCGACGCAGTCGGCCCACATCGAGCAACTATGACGAACGAACTCCTCCGCGTCGAGGACCTGCACACGCACTTCGACTCAGACCAGGGTACAGTCCACGCCGTCGACGGGGCCTCCTTCGGCGTGGACCGCGGCGAAATCGTCGGCCTCGTCGGCGAAAGCGGGAGCGGCAAGTCGGTCACCGCCCGGTCGCTCGTCCGACTGGAAGACCCGGGGCAAATCGTCTCGGGACGGATCAACTTCGACGGGCGGGACCTGACCGATGCCGACGAGGCGACGCTTCGTCGCGTTCGCGGCGAAGACGTCTCCATCGTGTTTCAGGACCCCCACGAGACGCTGAACCCGGTGTTCCCCGTCGGGGAACAGATCGCCGAGGCGGTTCGAATCCACGACGAGGACCACTCACAGGGGCTCCTCGATTTTCTGGGCGTCCCGCCGTTCCGAAACCGCACCGCGTGGAAACGGGCCGAGGAGCGCGCAGTCGAGTTGATGGAACAGGTCGCGATTCCGGATCCGACCGGGAGCGCGAACGAGTATCCCCACGAGTTCTCCGGCGGGATGCGCCAGCGGGCGATGCTCGCCGTGGCGGTGGCCAGCGACCCCGACCTCCTGATCGCAGACGAGCCGACGACGGCACTGGACACGACGACGCAAGCGGGAATACTGCGACAGATACGGAGACTCCGTGACCAACGAGACTTGGGCGTCCTCCTGATATCTCACGACATCGGCGTCATCGCTCAGACCTGCGACAAGGTTGTCGTCATGTACGGCGGGCGGGTGATGGAGGCCGGACCGGTCGAGGACGTGTTGACCGAGCCGAAGCACCCCTACACCCGAGCACTCCTCGAGTGCTCACCGCGGACCCTCGACCGTGGCGACCGAGTCAGGACGCCCGCCGGAAGCCCGCCTGACGTTATCGGCGGTCACGACGGCTGTCCGTTCGCGGACCGCTGTGATCTCGCGACCACCGACTGCCGAAGCGGGGATATCCCGGTCATCGAACACGCCCCCGGCCACCGCGTGGCCTGCATCGAGACGCCCGTGCAGTCTCGGGAAGGACCGACCGCCACCGGCGGTCGTGTGAACGGGAACAGGGTCGCTCCCGACGGCGGTGACGACGAGTGAACGCGCCCACCACGAGCAGCCTCGGTCGGCAACGCGACGTGCCGGTCGTCGAACTACGGAACGTCGAAAAGGAGTTCGAGACGGCTCGGTCGGTCCTCGACCGACTGCTTGACGACCCGAAGCCTGCGAAAGCTGTGTGCGGAGTCTCACTTTCGGTCCTCCGGGGAGAAACCGTGGGAATCGTCGGGGAAAGCGGCTGCGGCAAGTCGACGCTCGCGAAGCTCGTCACCGGACTGTTGACACCGAACCGTGGAACCGTCCTACTCGATGGCGACCCCGTCGGTGGCTACACGACCCGGACCGACGGGCAGCTCCGCCGCGTCGGCGTCGTGTTCCAGAATGTCCGCGAAAGCTTCGACTCCAGGTGGTCGATTCAGCGGTCTCTCGCAGAGTCGTTCGGCCACGAGCAGCACCCCGACGCGACGGTCGACCGCGTCGAAGACCTGTTAGCGCAGGTTCGTCTCGACCCACAGGTCGGAGAACGGTATCCGAGCGAGCTCTCGGGCGGACAGCTCCAGCGCGTCGGTATCGCACGTGCACTCGCTCACGACCCTGATCTCGTGGTGCTCGACGAGCCCGTTTCCGGACTCGACGTAGCCACTCAGGCCACCATTCTCGACCTGCTCGCGGACCTCCAGCGCCGACACGAGGTCGGATATCTGTTCATCTCTCACGACCTCGATGTCGTCCGGTATCTCGCCGACCGACTGGCGGTGATGTACGCCGGAGAGCTCGTCGAACGCGGGCCCGCACCGGACGTCTTCGACCGGCCGAGCCACCCCTACACGGAAGCGCTACTGCGCGCGATTCCGAGCGACGACCCGGCCGACCCGCCGCCGGAGCCCTTGCCGGGTTCCCCGCCGGTCCCGTCAAACCGACCGACCGGCTGCCCGTTTCACCCCCGGTGTTCGTACGCGGATGAGCAGTGTGAACGACATCACCCCGGGTTCGAACGGGTCCGCGATGTCCGATCGCGGTGCCACTACGCCGGCCAAATCTCAGACGGTTCCCGGACGAACGACCGCAGAATGGACGGGGAACGGTGACCTCACCAATCCGATTCGTGACCTCCAGCCCGTACTCTGAGAGAGAACTCTTCTGGGTTCCGGACCCGGACCGGGCGATGTCGTTTTACCACTCCGAGGACACACAACACTACACCGGGTGCGAGGATTCGGAAGTAGACGACCTGATCGAACGGGGGCGGCGAACGACGGGCGTCGACGAACGGAAACGGATCTACGACTGGGTTCAGGAACTCGTTCGTGACGATACCCCGCTTGGGATGTTAACTCACAGCGAGATCGTCACGGGGATTCGAAACCGCATCGAGGACTTCACGCTTCATCCTACGATGTACTCTCACGGGGTGCGGAACGTACGACCTCGGTGAGAGTTGCGTGGCGGCCGTCAGCTCCTCCCGCATCTACTCCGATAGGTTACGGGGACGGCCGACGAAACCGCCACGACGGTGATTGAGTCGAACAGGAGCTTAGAATCGAACGGCCTTCAGGGCACGTCTCCGCCGATAATGTATTGCTCGTACTCCGGCACTTCTCCCCAGAGCGTTTGTTCCATCAGGGGTTCGTGGGTGACGTTTTCGAGACCGTGCTCTCTCAGCAGCTCCGCCAACTCCTCGGGAGGACGGCCGTCGTACAGTGGAAGGTCTTCGTGAATCTGTTCGTATCCATCGAACGGACCCGAAAAGTCCCAGTGGCCCTCGATGAGGACGATACGACCGCCGGGGCGGACGACCCGGCACCACTCCCGTATCGCCTGTGGTGGCGTCGGGAGCGTCCAGATGAGATGTCGAGCCGTCACAAAGTCGTAGGCGTCGTCCGACGCGTTCAGCGATTCGGCGTCTCCCACGCGGAACTCGATGGAACGGTCCCGTTCCCGGCGTTTCTCGCGGGCCTGTTCGAGCATCCCGGCCGAGTAATCGACTCCCGTGACCTCGTGACCCAACTCCGCCAACAGCAACGAAATCACGCCGGTGCCACAGCCGACATCGAGTATGCGCTGGGGCGACTCGCCGGTCCAGCTACGCAACACCGATAACCACGCCGCGCGTTGCTCCTCGCTGTGGAGCGCGTGGTGACTGTCGTCATCGTACGTCTCGGCTCTGTCGTTCCAGTAGGCTTGGACCGATTTTTTGACTTCCTCGGGCGACTGTTCGGATTCCTTCACGGCCGGTTCCCCCCACGGTCGGCATCGCTACCGCGCCCCGTTTGCGAGCACAGCGCGTCCGCGGCGCGACCGCGTAACCACGTTACGTTCTCGACGTTCGGTGACATCATTATTAAAATTATACTCGGTGTTATTATAGTTATCCGTTTTGCCATTTTAGTCGCGCTCGTCTCTTCCTTTCCGGCGAGCCGCTGGATGGCGGATGCGACGCGTCGTTGACGTTCAGCGATACGGCAGTAGTCGGTTCCATCGACGGGTGAGTGTTCCGCTCTCTCCTCTCCTTCCCCTTCTGTCCCTTCCCTTCCCTTCCCTTCCCTCCAGCCTGTGTCCGCAGTTCCTGTTATAAACGAACTAGCCGATTCACGACCTGTCGGCCCACGAAAGTTGTTAATCATGAAAATCATAATCACAGTTTTTATTATAGTTATATATAGTTTTAATACTAGATGTTCCAGTACGCGCGGCGATTCGCTGTGAGTGGTCTCCGTACCACCACAACTTTCCCCTCGGAACCAGGCCGCCGGTACGGTCGTGTCTCTCCCGAAGACTGGGGGATGACAACACTCGCCGCAGAGACCGGCACCGCGGAGAAGCGCCTGTCAATGCTGGTTCCCGGTCGGAGTCCGGGGTCGGAAAATGACGACCGAAGAGACGTCGAGGCCGTGGAGAACGCTCCGTTCGAGACGCTACCGGGGGTCTTTGAGACAGCATGACCGACCGACCAACCGACGTCTCGGACCCCGAACCGAGGTGGCTCGGAGACGCCGAGCCCGGCTCGTCCGCTCGGCCGCGCTCCGAACTGATGTCCCTCGTCGTCGGCTCGGCTGACCGACCGGTCTGCACGCTCTATCCACCAGATGTTGCGGTTCCGTACCGGACGACCACGTGGATAACGGCGTACGGTGACTCGTTCGTCGACCTCAGCGACTGCCGATGACGACGACAGCGACGCAAAAACGGTTCGCGTCCCCGACCACCCACGTCCACGGAGGCGAACGAAAATGAACGTCGACGAACCCGGCGTCCGCCGCGCTTCGCCCGCCAGCCGGCCGTACGAGTACGTAATCGTCGGCGGCGGCGTTCACGGGACCTGCGTGGCGAACTACCTCCTCGACGAGGGCGGGTACGACCACGAGGAACTGTGCCTAATTGACCCTCACGAGCGGTTACTGGGGTCGTTCGAGACGAAAGCCCGCAAGTGCGGGATGCGGACCCTTCGGTCGACGTTCGTCCACCACATCGACACCGAGCCGTTCTCACTCGACTCGTTCGCGGAGGGTGCACACCGGGAACACGAACTCGTCCCGGCCGAGGACTATCCGAACCGACCGACGCTCGACCTGTTCCTCGACCACGTCCGGTACGTTATCGACCGGCGCGGTATCGACGACTGTCACTTCCAGTCGGCAGTGACGAATATCGAAAGACCCGAATCGCAGGGCCCGCTCCGCGTGGAAACGGGCCGCGGGACCTTCCGTGCTCGACGTGTGGTTTTGGCCGTCGGGCTCGGCGGTCAGCTGACGGTCCCCTCGTGGGCGACGTCGCTCCCCGACGGCGCGAGACTCGCGCACGTCTGGGACGACGACTTCGACCCGACGACGGCCGCGGCGTTCGACGGCCGAACGTTCGTCGTCGGGGGCGGTATCACGGCGGCGCAGCTCGCCTGTCGGCTGTCGGAAGGCGCGGACGTGACGCTCCTCTCGCGTCACGACCTCGAAGTCGAACTGACCGAAGCCGACTCCCGCTGGATAAACTGGCGGCACATCGAACAGGAGATTCACTCGCTTCCGCCGGGCTCCGCGGCCCGTTGCGACCGGATTCGCGCCGCGCGTCACGACGCGACGATACCGCCGTACGTCGAGCGCCGACTGGCAGACGCCCGTGACTGCGGCGCTCTCGACGTTCGACACGGCGAAATCGAGTGCGCACGCGCGTCTGGCGACGGGTTGCACCTCCGGTTCGACGACGGTACAACCGAGACGGACGCACAGGTCGTGCTCGCGACGGGGCACGACTCCGCCCCGAAGCACCCGCTCGTCGGAGCGCTCGCCGAGTCGCTGTCGCTCGAACGCGGTGCGAACGGCTTTCCCGTCCTCGACGACCGGACGCTCGCGTGGCAGCGGAGCGACGGCGCCGATTCGGCGCTGTACGTCTCGGGCGCGCTCGCGGAGATGAGCGTCGGCCCGTTCGCCCGAAACGTCGTCGGCGCTCGCCGAGCCGCGGAGCGCCTGCTCGACTCGCGCGACGGTGTGGATTCGAAGGCCGCCGCACCGCCGTCACGGGGGCGGTCCTGAGATGCCGTCGAACGACCTCACGCTCGCGATTTCGTTGCGGGCGCTCGACGAACTCGCGCGACCGAGCCGCGCGCTCGAAGACGCCGTGCGGTGGACGAGCCACCTCGGTATCGTCTCCTCGGAACCGTCGTTCATCGAACGGCGGCGCGTCCGGGAAGCCGGGTACGAACAGGAGTTCCTGTCGGGGCCGCGCTCGATAGAGGAGGCGCTGACGAGCGTGCGAACGCATTTCGACACGGCGCGGTACGTCTTCGTCGGCACGGACGAAACCGGCGAGGTCGTCGCGCGGGTTCCGGACTGGACGTACCAGTCGGTGACGGACGCCGCAGCAGCCGCGGATTGGCAGCTTACGTCGACCATCGACGCCGACGAGGAGTGGCCCTATCGCGAAAAAACCCGCTTCGAGTGAGCTGCGGTCGGCTCCCCTCCCGGACCTAGAGCGCTTCTTGGGCCCGTTCCCGAAGCGGGGGTGCGAGGCTCGTGTCGTTCGCGAGCTTTGCGAGCGCGTCGAGCAGGTCGCCCCGGAGCTCACAACAGATACAGCCGTTCGACAGCTCGATTAACTCCTCGTCGCCCTCCGAGATATCGGAGTGCTCGGCGACGCGGTCGGCGTCGACGTTCACCTCGCCCATGTCGTTGACGAGAACCGCGATATCGAGGTCCGTTCGCGTGTTCAGGAGGTTGTTCAACACGGTCGTTTTCCCCACGCCGAGGTTGCCGCTCAGCACGGTAACGGGAATCGTCTTTCGACTCATTTGTTATTAACTCTAGACCGTATCTTATTTATAATTAGCTAACTAGATTATTCTCTTGTTAATGGAGGCCCCAACTACCCCCCGAACGGACGAGTCGCTCGACGCGGTAATCGTCGGCGCAGGAGCCGCTGGCGTCGGTATCGGCGTCGTTCTCGAGGCCCTCGACCTCGACTCTTACGCGATTCTGGAGCGAGACGAGGTCGGCGCGTCGTTTCGACAGTGGCCCGAGGAGATGCGGTTCATCACCCCCTCGTTTCCAAGCAACAGCTTCGGCTGTCGAGACCTGAACGCCGTCACGACGGACACGTCACCCGCGTTCGCGCTCGACTGCGAACACCCGACCGGCGAGGAGTACGCGCAGTACCTCCGCGGGGTCGTCGAATTTCACGCCCTTCCCGTCCGGACCGGCGTGGATGTCGAATCCCTCCAACGCCACGACGACGGGTTCGTTCTGGACACGTCCGCCGGCGTCGTCCGGAGCCGGTTCGTCATCTGGGCGGCCGGACAGTTCGGCCGACCGAACGACGAGCCGTTCCCCGGCGCGGCTCACTGCGTCCACAACTCCCGAATCGACTCGTGGCACGCGTTCGCCGACGAGTGCGTGGACGACCCGGTCGCGGTCGTCGGCGGATACGAAAGCGGCATCGACGCGGCGCTCACGCTCACCGAGCTGGGCCGCGAGGTAGTCGTCCTCGACGAGGAGGGTCCGTGGCAGTATCGCGGGCCAGACCCGAGCGAAGTCCTGTCCCCGTACACCAGCCAACGCCTCCGAGAGGCGCTCGAACGGGACCGACCGATCACTCTCACCGACGGCGCCCGCGTCGAACGCGTCGACAGCGACGACGGCTCGTTCGACGTCGTCTGTACGAACGGCGAGACGCTCACGACGCGGAACCGACCCGTTCTCGCGACGGGGTTTCAGTCGGGCCTCGGCCCGGCGAACAGCTATTTCGAGTTCGATAACGGCCACCCTCGGCTGACCGACCGAGACGAATCGACGGACACGCCGGGTCTGTTCCTCGTCGGCCCCCAGGTCGCGCACAACGGTCAACAGTTCTGCTTCATCTACAAGTTCAGACAGCGGTTCGCGGTCGTCGCCGACGAAGTCGCCGCGAGACTCGGTGTCGACCGCGCTCCCCTCGACGAGTACCGTGAGAAGAATATGTTCCTCGAGGACGCGTCCTGCTGCGAACCCGATATGTGCGACTGCTAACCGTGACACGACAATCATCACAACCCGACAGCCGAACCGAGCGCCCGAACGACGCGCGAGACGACGACCGACACGCGTGTCGGATGACCGGCAGAGAGCAGGGCCTCGTCAGTAAGTACGACATCTGGCTCTGTCGGCAGTCGTTCCGTGAACTCGCGCCGAACATGGGGTTCAAAAAATATGACTGACACACGGCCCCGGTCGGACAGTCGCCCCGCGGCGGGGCGTGACGGAACGGGAAGCGACCGGAGAGAAACCGTCGTCGTCGTCGGCAAAGAGAGCGTCGGCAAGTCGGAACTCGTCGCCGGCCTGACCGGAACGACACCGACGACCGGCAACTTCCGCGGAACGACCGTCGACGTCGAGCGATACGAGTCGGACGAGTTCGTCTTCGTCGACACGCCCGGAATCCTGCTCGGGACCGACACCCAAACGACTCGAACGGCGATCAGCGCGGTCGAAGACACCGAAACGGTGCTCCTCGTCGTTCGCGCGACGAACATCGACGACGACCTCGGGGACCTGCTGCCGCTGGTGCAGGGAAAAGTCGGCGCGATTGCCGTGACGTTCTGGGACAAAGTCGAGAACCAGGCCGAGGCTCGCGACGAACTGGACGCGCTCGCCGACGACCTCGGGGTGCCGCTCGTTCCGGTGGACGCGCGAAACGTCTCCCGCGCCGCGACCGACGGCGGCGGGTCGGCGGTCGACGGACGCGAGCGGACGCACCTCGTCAGCGCGCTCCGCGATGCCGACGAGTTCCCCGGGCAGGTCACCCGGCGGACGGGCATTCATCTCGATCCGCCGGCGACGGTTCTCGAACGCCCGCTCGCCGGGCCACTCGTCGGCATCGCGTTGCTCCTGTTGCCGGCCGCGGCCGCGGTCCACTTCGCGAACGCCGTCGCCGCGGAACTCTCTCCGGGGGTACGCTCACTGCTGGCCCCCGCGGTCCGGTGGACGAGCGACCTCCCGGGTCCACTCGCGGCGGTGTTGGGCGGCGATTACGGTCTGCTGTCGATGGGACCGTTCCTGTTCGTCTGGGCCGGTCCGACGATTCTCCTCTTCGCGCTGTTCATGGCGGTCTACAAGAACAGCGGGCTCGTCACGCGGATTACCGCGTCGCTCCACCCCTCCCTTCGACACGTCGGCCTCACCGGTCGCGACCTCGTTCGCGTGGTCATGGGATTCGGGTGCAACGTCCCGGCGGTCACCAGCACCCGAGGGTGTTCGGACTGCACGCGCCGGACGACCGTTTCGGCCATCGGATTCGGGTCGGCCTGTTCCTACCAGTTTCCGGCGACCCTCGCCGTGTTCGCGGCGGTCGACATGCCGTGGCTCGTCCTCCCCTACGTCGGTGTTCTCGCCACTACGACGCTCGTCTACGCTCGTTTGATTGCGCCCGAACGGGCGCGGACGGCGTCTCTCGCCGCCGAAAACCGCGCGTTCATCCAGTGGCCGAGTCCGCGCTCGGTGTGGCGAGAAGCCAGCACCGTGGTCCGAAGCTTCTTCCTGAAGGCGCTTCCCGTCTTCGTCGGAATCGTCGTTCTCGCATCGCTCCTCGACTACCTCGGCACCTTGGACGCGATGGGCACGACCCTCTCGCCGGTGATGGCGCTGTTCAACCTCCCCGGTGAGACGGCACTCGTCGTCGTGCTGGGGTCGATTCGAAAGGACGGTCTGCTGTTGCTGCAGTCGGACGGACTCAGCGCGACGCTCTCCGCGATGACTCCCGTACAGGTGTTAACGGCCGTCTACCTCGCGGGGGTGTTGCTCCCCTGTCTGGTCACGGCGATTACGGTTGCGAGGGAGCTCTCACCGAGATACGCCGGTCGAATGCTGCTCCGTCAGGCCGCCGCCGCTGCGGGCTTCTCGCTCCTCATCGGGTGGGGTGGTGCGGCCCTCTTCTAGCCGATGGTCGACGAACACATGACGCTCGCGTTCGAACTGGCCGCGCTTCGGCGGACTCGCGACCCGCAGGCGGTGGTCGCCGACGCTCGCCGATGGGCGCAATACGTCGGGCTTCTCTCGACGAACCCCGAGGCCGCTCACGCGTTCAGCGCTACGCACCTGATCCGCCGAGATTTCCAACTGGGACCGACCGCATCGAGCTTTCGAGAGCTCTCTTCACGGGTCGAAACGGGGAGGTACGTGCTGGTCGGTACCGCTTCGAATCGGCCGGCGTACCTCCCTTCCCAGCGCTGGGAGTATCTCCGTCTCGAAGCCGCTGCTACTGCCGCTGGCTGGGTGCTTGAGAGTCCGAACACGACACGACGGGAGCGATGGTCCGCCTGGCTGTCGGGTCTCCTGAGAGTACACGAATGAAAATTGGTATCTTTCGGTATTCGTACAATCCAGTATGGCTGACGAATCGGTAGACATCGAACTCGACTTCGGGGACGACGGGCTGGTTCCAGCAGTCGCACAGGACGCGGAAACTGACGAGGTTCTGATGCTCGCGTACGCCTCGCCGGATGCGGTGGCTGCGACGCGGGAGACGGGATTGGCCCACTACTACTCTCGGAGTCGAGATGAGCTTTGGAAGAAGGGCGGGACGAGCGGGCACATCCAAGAGGTACGGGAGATTCGGGTCGATTGCGACAGAGATGCGCTCCTCTACCGCGTCGAGCAGGAGGGCGGTGCCTGTCACACTGGCTATCGTTCGTGCTTTTCGCGAACGATTGATGGCGAGGAAGTTGGTGAAAAGGTCTACGACCCCGATGAGGTCTACGACTAGGCGGAATACAGTCGCGTTGGATGGTCGTAGCACGCGAATACGGACGACCTGAGCCAGTCGCTGGTCGCTTCTGCCTTGGCGTTCTGAAGACCCAGGCCGAGAACACCGTCGAGACTAGCGTTTTCGGGCAGGTGTTCGGAAAATGCTACGCTTCTCCGTTCCCCCTTATCCGAACACCGCCGTCTCGCTCGGCCAAGGAAGTTAGGTGTCGGCGGGCGTACCACTCTCTCACGATGTCTGCCGAACCATTCGTCGTCGTCGGCGGCGACGCCGCCGGACTCTCCGCCGCGAGCAAGTTCACCCGCGCCGACGCCGACCGCGAGGTCGTCGTCTTCGAGAAGGGCCGCTGGGTCTCCTACGCCCACTGCGGCACGCCCTACTTCGTCAAGGGCGAGGTCGACAAGCTCACCGACATGCTCTCGCTGTCGCCCGAGGCGGCCGCCGACCGCGGCATCGACCTCCGGCGCGAACACGAGGTCGTCGCCGTCGATGCCGACGAGCGAGTCGTCACGGTCGAGGGCCCCGAGGGGACGTTCGAACAGCCCTACGGCGACCTCCTCGTCGCCACCGGCGCGCGGGCGCTCCGCGAACCGATAGACGGCATCGACCTCGACGGCGCGTTCACGCTCCACGGACTGGACGACGCGGCGGCGATTCGGTCGTTCCTCACCGACCCGGACGAGGCCTCGGTGGCCGACCTCGGCGGCGGCGGGTTCGTCGACGAGGCGCGGGCGGCCCGCTTCGGCGCGATGGACCCGCCCGAGTCGGTCGCCATCGTCGGCGGCGGCTTCGTCGGCGTCGAGATGGCGGAGGCGTTCACCGCCCACGACCTCGACGTGCATCTGTTCCAGCGCTCCGGCCACGTCCTCGGTACGTTCGGTGACGCCGTGGGCGAGCGGGTCGAGGAGCATCTCGAAGCCTACGGCGTCACGCTCCACCTCGGCGCGTCGGTCGAGCGACTCCGCGGCGACGACGCGGACCGGGTCGAGGCCGTCGTCTGCGAGGGCGACGAACTCGCGGTGGACGCGGCGATGGTCGGCATCGGCCTTCGCCCCAACGCGGACCTCGTCGCCGACGCGGTCGACCTCGGTGAGACGGGCGCTATCGCGGTCGACGACTACGGGCGGACGAGCGCCGAAAGCGTCTACGCCGCGGGCGACTGCGCCGAAATCGACCACGTCGTCACCGGCGAGCCGAGGTGGAACACGCTCGGCCTGCCCGCGAACCGCGCCGGGCGCGCCATCGGGCAGACCGTCGCCGGCGACCCCGAACCCATCGGGACCGTCGCGAACACCTCGGTCGTGAAGGCGTTCGACCTCGAATGCGGCCGCGCCGGCGTGACCGACCTCGACGAGGCGCGCGACGCGGGCTTCGACCCCGTCTCGGAGACCATCACCGCCGGCTCGCGGTCGGGCTACTACCCCGGGTCCGCCGAGACGACCGTCACGCTCGTCGCCGACCGCGACACGGGGCGACTGCTCGGCGGCACCATCGTCGGAGCCGACCGCGCGGCCGTCAGAATCGACACCGTGGCGACCGCGCTCGCCTCCGAGTTGACCGTCGCCGAGGTGGAGCGTCTCGACCTCGGCTACGCCCCGCCCTTCAGTCCCGTCTGGGACCCGATTTTGACCGCGGCGAAGGTTCTCCGCGGCTCGCTGTAAGCCGCGAGCGGTTCGAAATTCGAACCGAACAAAACGACTATTATCGATTGTGTGGTAACGATACGCTCACATGCTGGATATACCTCCAACAGAGCGCGAGTGTGTCGAAACGAAACCGACGCGGCTGACGAGTCGGGCGCGGCCGCGCCGCCGCCCGTCGAGCGGAGCGTGGTGTCGGTGAACGGCCGGGTCGCCGCCGGACTGTTCGTCCTGTTGGGACTGCTCTGGGGGAGTTCGTTTGTCGCAATCGAAGTCGGCCTCGCGTACTTCCCGCCGCTCCAGTTCGCGGCGCTTCGGTTCTTCCTCGCGGGGCTCATCGTCCTCGGCTACGCCGCCGTCTCGACCGACTACTGGCGGCCGCACAGCCGGACCGACTGGACGCTCGTCGGCGTCTCCGGCGGCCTCCTCATCGGCGCGCACCACGCGTTTCTCTACCTCGGACAGGAGCACGTCCCCGGGGCGGTGGCGGCCATCGTCATCAGCCTCGGGCCGGTCCTGACCGCGCTGTTCGCCACGGGCATCCTCGGTGACCGCATCTCCCCGCTCGGCGTCCTCGGCTTCGGCTTCGGCTTTCTGGGTGTCGGCCTCGTCGCCCGACCGGACCCGAGCGCGCTCCTCTCCAGCGACGTGGTCGGCGTCGCCACCGTCCTCGTCGCCTCGGCGTGCTTCGCCCTCGGTGCCGTCCTGACGCGCCCCTTCTCCTCGGACATCCCGGCGCGGACCCTTCAGGCGTGGGCGATGCTGTTCGGGGCCGCGCTCCTGTCCGTCGCGGGCGTCGCCACCGGCGAGTCGCTCGCGACCATCGAGTGGTCCGGCGTCGCCGTCGGCTCCCTGCTCTACCTTGCCGTCGTCAGCGGCGCGGGCGCGTTCCTCATCTACTTCGAACTGCTCGGTCGCTTCGGTCCGACGCAGATAAACCTCATCGGCTACCTCGAACCCGTCTCCGCGACGCTTCTCAGTTGGGCCTTCCTCGGCCAGCTCATCGACGCCGTGACCGCGCTCGGCTTCGTCTCCATCTTCGCCGGCTTCGCGCTCATCAAGCGCCGGGCGCTCGGGGAGTTAGTCGCGGGTGCACGCGACGGGGCGGTGGAGTGAGGCCGCGGTCGCGTCCCGCGTCCCGCGTTTCACCCCCGGAGCAACGGGCACAAGTAGTCGAGCCAGCGAACACTCACTCACCATGCCCGCCGACTCCGTGCCGCCCGAGCAGAAAGCACAGATTGCGAACGCGGTCCGCGCGGCGCTCGCCGAGCACGGCTACGCTCGGCTGACGACGAAGAAGGTGGCCGCGGAGAGCGACAAGAGCGAGGCGGGGCTGTACTACTACTACGACTCGAAAGACGAGATGATAGTCGCGTTCCTCGAAACCTCCGAGGACTATCTCGCGCGGAGCCTCGACGATATCGACGCTGAGGGCCCCGAAGCGCGGCTTCGAGCGGTCTGCGACATCCTCCTCGTCGACGAGGGCGACGCGGCCGCCGCCGGCGTCAACATCGCCGTCATGGAACTCCTCTCGCACGCGCCGCACAACGAGACGCTCCGCGAACCCCTGCTCAGGATGGAGCGCCACACCCTCGGCGTCATCGCCGACATCGTCCGCGACGGCGTCGAGCAGGGCGTCTTCCGCGAGGTCGACCCCGAGGGAACGGCCGCGTTCGTCCTCTCGGCGACCGACGGTTACACCGGCTTTGCCCTCGCGCTCGGGATGGAGGGCGTCGGCGACGACCTCCGAGCGTCGCTGTCGGCGTACATCGACTCGTTGGTCGTCGCGTGAGCGCGCCCGTCTGTTTCCGTCGTCCCCGCTCGGTCTGGCACTCATCTACCGAAACGGCCGTAATCGGGTGGACGAATGTCTTTCGAAGAGTCGTGGTACCTTGACCCTCGGAAGGGTTATCCGTCGTCCACCCATTGATTTGTTTGTAATGGCACACGGCAAAGTTGATTTCTTCAACGACACTGGCGGCTACGGTTTCATCTCTACTGACGACGGCGACCTCGACGACGACGAAGACGTGTTCTTCCACATGGAAGACGTCGGCGGCGACGACCTCACCGAAGGTACCGAAGTCGAGTTCGACATCGAGTCCTCGCCCAAGGGCCCCCGCGCGGCGAACGTCGTTCGGCAGTAACACCGAGACGCGACTGCTGTTTGTAGCGGCAGACGACACCTCGACTTTTCAGACGACTACGCCCCGAGCAGACGCGCTCGACGCGACGATTTCATCCCCCGTCGCACTCCTACTCGTCTCTAAGTAAGTACTTACTCAGTAGATTTATATCGCTTCTCGAACGACTCGGTTCCATGCCGAACCCGTTCAGCGTCCGCGTCCCGCCACATCGAACCCGGCATCCGCGCCCGGCCACAGCTCTCGGAGTTCCCCGATGACGTTCGTCGAGGACGCGACGCTCGGCGTCCACATCCTCGCGGGGTTCGCGGCGCTGTTCGCCGGATTCGGCGCGATAGTCACGACGAAAGGTGGTCGTCGCCACCGGCGTGCGGGGAGAATTTACGTCGCGGGGATGACCGTCGTCGCGGTCACGTCGCTCGTGTTGTTCGCCCTCGCGCCGACCCGCGGGCGGACGTTCCTCGCGCTCGTCGCGGTGTTCAGCTACTACTTCGTCTTCTCGGGCGACCGCGTCCTCTCGCGGAAGCGCCCGACCGACGGGCCGGAACCGCTCGACTGGGTCGCGGTCGGCCTGCTCACCGCCGCCGGCGTCGGCCTCCTCGCCATGGGCGCGCTCCGGTTCCTCGCCGGTGACGGTTTCGCCACCGTGATGCTCGTGTTCGGCGCGGCGGGTACCGGCTTCGGCGTCCGCGACCTCGCCACCTTCCGCCGCGAGCGCGCCGCGTCGCGCGAGTGGTTCTTCGAGCACATCGGTCGCATGGGAGGCGGCTACATCGCCACCGTCACCGCCTTCTCGTCGGTCAACTTCGACTTCCTCCCGACCGTCGCCGCGTGGCTCTGGCCCACCGTCGTCGGTACGCCGCTCATCTTCGTGGCCATCCGGAAGTACAAACGCGGGCCGTCCGGTGCGGCCGCCTCGTCCGCGGATTGACGCCGGTCCGAGGGTGGTCGGTCGCCTCGCAGTCTGCGCATTCTCTCTTATCGACGTTCCGCTCACCACCACGAACAGCGGCGCTCACCGGCGAATCCGTCACCAGCACAAAATAACAATATATGGATACAGAATAACAGCACTTATTATCTTTAACAGATTTTCTAATAACATGAGAACGAAGACCCGACGTGGGTTCCTCGCGACAGTCGCCGGAAGCGCCGCCGTCGGCCTCGCGGGTTGTCTCGGCGGTGATAACTCGTCCGATTCGGCCGGTTCGACCGACTCACCCGCCGCCTCGGAGACGACGGCGACGGCTTCCTTTTTCGTCTTCGGCGACGTGGCGCGCCACGTCGCTGGCGATGCCGCGTCCGTCGAGACGCTCGTCCCCATCGGCCAGCACGGCCACGGCTGGGAACCCGGCCCGGACGTGCAGGGTCGGGTGCTCGAATCCGACCTGTTCGTCCACGGAATGCCCGGTTTCCAGTCGTGGGCCGACGACATCCGCACCTCGCTCGAAGCCGACGACTCGGGTGTCTCCGAAGTCGACGCTTCCGCCGACGTGGAACTCCACGAAATCGGAGCGGACGGCCACGTCCACGACGACGAGACGGAACACCACGACGAAGAGGCGCACGCGACCGAGACGCACGAGGAGACGCATACGAACGAGACGCACCACGAGGCGACCGAACACCACGACGACGAGCACGCCGAGGAGTCGGAGACCCACGACCACGGCGCACTCGACCCGCACTTCTGGCTTGACCCCACGCGGGTCGCCACCGCGACGGAGACGCTTCGCGACGCCTTCCAGTCGGTCGATGCCGCGAACGCCGACGCCTACGCCGCGAACGCCGAGTCCTACCGCGAGACGCTCTCGGAACTCGACGCCGCGTTCGAAGACGGCCTCGCGGACCGCGACCGCGACGTGCTTCTCGTCGCCGGCCACGACGCCTACGGCTACCTCGCCGATCGCTACGACCTCGAAATCGTCGCGCTCACCGGCATCTCGCCGGACGAGGAGCCGTCGCCGCGGGACATCGAGCGGGCGCAGGCGACCGTCGAGGAACACGACATCCGACACGTCCTCGCCGACCCGCTGGAGTCCGACCGCGCCGCGCAGCAACTCGTCTCCGAGACGGACGCCGAGGACGTGCTCCCGCTCACGCCGCTTCCCGGCGTAATGACTGAGTGGGAGGAAAACGACTGGGGGTACGTGGACATCATGCGCGAGGTGAACCTCCCGTCGCTCCGGACGGCGCTCGGCGCGCAATGACGGCCGTCTCGCTCAGCGACGTGACTTTTTCGTACGGCGACGTCCCGGTCGTGGACGGGGTTTCGCTCGACGTGCCCGAAGGCGAGTTCCTCGGGCTCGTCGGCCCGAACGGGTCGGGAAAGAGCACGCTCCTGACGCTGATGCTCGGCCTCCAGCGCCCGACCCGCGGCGAGGTGCGACTGTTCGACCGCCCCGCCCACGAGTTCTCCGACGGCGAGCGCGTCGCCTACGTCGCACAGGACGCGACGGACGCGGCCCGCGACATGCCCGTCACCGTCCGCGAAGTCGTTCGGATGGGGCGCTACCCGCGGAACCTGTTCGGCCGCTTCTCGGCCGCCGACCGCGAGGCGGTCGCCGCGGCGCTCGACCGCGTCGATATCGCGGATCTCGCTGACCGCCGGGTCGGGGCGCTCTCCGGCGGCCAGCGACAGCGCGTGTTCGTCGCCCGCGCGCTCGCGGCCGAAGCCGACCTGCTCGCCCTCGACGAGCCGACGGTCGCCCTCGACGCCGAGTCCCGCGCGGCGTTCTACGACCTCCTCGGCGACCTGAACGAACGTGGGATGACGGTCGTCCTCGTCGAACACGACATCGGCGTCGTCACGGCCCGCGCGTCCCGAATCGCCTGTCTCAACAAGCGGCTGTACTTCCACGGCGACCCCGACGACTTCGCCGACAGCGACGCCCTCGCCGCGGCCTACGGCGCGAACCAGCGCGTGCTCGACCACGACCACGGTCACGCCCACACCGAACCGGAGCGCGACCCGTGACCGGTCTCGTCGCGCTCGCGGCGACCGACCTCCTCGCGGTCGGCCCTTTCGCAGTCGATTTCCTCGCGTCCGACTTTCTCGCGTCCGACTCCCTCCCGCCGCTCCTCGTGGCCGACGCGTTCACGGGACTGTTCGATTGGTTCCTGACGGCGGTCGTTGGCGGCGCGTTCTCGTGGCTCGCCGGCGTCACCGGCCTCGACTTCCTCGGCTATCCCTACATGCAGCGGGCGTACCTCTCGGTGCTCTGTATCGGCGTCGTCGGCCCGCTCGTCGGGTCGTTCCTCGTCTACCGCGACCTCTCGATGGTCGGGGACACGCTCGCCCACACCGCCTTCGCCGGGGTTGCGCTCGCGCTCTTTCTCGACGCGACGCTCGGCCTCGCGGTCCCGCCGCTCTTGGGCGCGCTCGTCGTCGCGGTCGTCGCGGCGCTCGTCGTACAGGCGCTCATCGAGTACACCGATGCCCGGAGCGACGCCGCGCTGGCGATGGTTCTGACCGGCGGCTTCGCCCTCGGGAGCGTGCTCATCTCGCTGACCGGCGGCGGCATCTCGGTCGGCATCAACCAGTATCTGTTCGGCTCGCTGGCGACCGTCTCGCGGGCCGACGTGGGCCTCCTCGTCGCGATGGGGCTCGTCGTCGTCGGCTCTGTCGCGGTCGCCTACCGGCCGCTCGTCTACGTCACGTTCGACGAGACGGCCGCCCGCGCCTCGCGGCTCCACGTCCGCGCCGTCAACACGCTCCTGTCGATTCTCACCGCGTTCGTCGTCGTCAGCGCGATGCGAATCATGGGCGTCATCCTCGTCGCGGCGCTGCTCGTCATCCCCGTCGTCACCGCCTCCCGGCTCGGGCGGAGCTTCAAGCAGTCGCTCCTGTACGGCGTTCTCGCGGGCGAACTCGCCGGTCTCGCCGGCGTCACCGTCGCGTACCTCTACGGGCTCGCCGCCGGCGGCTCCATCGTCCTCGTCGCGCTCGCGGGCTTCGTCGCCGTCGCCGCCGGCCGCCGTCTGGCCTGAACGCGCCTCGTTTCGGCCCTCCCACCGAACCCCGGCCGCGCCGACTCCAGAGCGACTCCGGAGAGCCCGGCTGCGACTCCGGAGAACCCCCGCCGCGACGCCGACCTTGCCAGAACAACTGATTTTACCACGACCCGACGATTTCCGGTTCTATCAGCGCCGGTAGTCTGGTATCCATATTGCAATATCCCTCCCGTATCTGTGTTCTCAGGCCGCCTCAAGGCAATTAGCGGCAATACGGGGTTATCTCGTTTGATACCGCTCGCGAATACTTATCACTTTACTCTCACACTCGTTCGTATGGAACTCGAGCGAAACGACCGGGAACCGGCCGCCGGAGACGGGCCCGCCTCCCGACAGCACGACGCGTATTCCGGCCCCGGTGCCGCCGGCGCGGCGACAGACGAGGTCCTCGACGACGTGGACGACGTCGACGACGCGACCGACGAAATCGGCACGGCCGTCGCCGAACTCTCCCGCGCCTCCGAGAGCGTGGCCGTCAGCGCACAGGAGATAAGCGACCTCGCGGGCGACCAGTCCACTAACATGCGGGAGGTCGCCGGCGAGGTGTCGAACCTGAGCGCCAGCGTCGAGCAAATCGCCTCCAGCGCCGACCAGACGAAGGCGATGAGCGACCAGGCGCGCGACCTCGCCGCCGAGGGCCGAAGCTCCGCCGACAACGCCGCGGACGCGATGGAGACCGTCGACGACGTGACCACCGACGTGTACGACGAAATCACCGCCCTCCGCGCGAAAGTCGACCAGATAGACAGCGTCGTCGAGGTCATCAACGACATCGCCGACCAGACGAACCTGCTCGCGCTCAACGCCTCCATCGAGGCCGCTCGCGCCGGCGAGGCGGGAGCCGGCTTCGCCGTCGTCGCCGACGAGGTCAAGAGCCTCGCCGAGCAGTCCCGCGACAGCGTCTCCGAAATCGAGGCGGTCGTCGGTGACATTCAAGAGACGACCGAGACGACCGTCGACAACATCGAAGAGGCAAACGAGGAGGTCAACGACGGCATCTCTGAGGTCGACGCGGCCGTCTCCGCGCTTCGGAACATCGACGCCGCGGTCGGCGAGGCGGCCGCCGGCGCGGAGGAGGTCGCCCGCGCGACCGACCAGCAGGCCGCGAGCACCGAGGAGGTGGCGAGCCTCGTCGACGAGACCGCCCGGGGCGCGGAGGAGGTCGCCAACGAAATCGACCAGGTCGCCGCGGCCACAGAAGAGCAGACGGCGAACATCTCGGAGGTCGCGCTCCTCGTCGACCACATCGACGACGAGGTGGACGACCTCGAAGACGAACTCGACGCGGCCGAAGACGGGCGCTTCGCCCGGGGTGCGTAGATGTCGCACACCGACGCGCCCGACGGCGCGCTCGCGGAGCCGACGCAGGTCCTCGAATTCGAACTCGGTGAGGAACGGTACTGCGTCATCCTCGACGCCGTCACCGAAATCATCGACCGCACATCGGCGCGCTCGCTGCCGGACTCGCCGCCGCACGTCGTCGGCGCGATGGACTACCGGGGCGCGACGACGATGCTCGTCGACACGGCCTCGCTCCTCGGCGTGGGTTCGAACCCCGACGCCTCCCGCGTCGTCGTCTTCGACGCCGCCGCCGAGGACGCGACCGCCTTCGGCTGGCTGGTCGACGAGGTCGACCGCGTGACGGAAATCGACCCCGAGGCCGTCGACGACGCGCCGTTCGGTGACGAACTCACCCGCGGCGTCGTCAGGACCGACGACGGCCTCGTCGTCTGGGTCGACCCGCCGGCGGACGAGTAGGCCGACCGCACCGTAGCAGGTCGGCCGGCACGGTTGCAGCCCGACCGCACCGTACTTTCTTGAACGCTCCCGCGAACCACTCGGACGATGAATACGCGTCGGGATGCCGCCGTCGATAGCTTCGATTCCTTTCGGCAGTTCATCGGGCTCGAACGCGACGTGCTCGTCCTCTCGGTGGCGATGTTCGCGTTCAGTCTCTCGTTTCAGATGACCGGGCGGTACGTCCCCGAGTACCTCCGAGTGCTCGGAGCCGGCGCGACCGTCGTCGGCCTCTACGGGAGCGTCGGCAACCTCATCGGCGCGCTGTACCCGTATCCGGGCGGCGCGCTCTCCGACCGACTCGGGTCCCGCCTCTCGCTCACGCTGTTCGGCACACTCTCGTCGGCCGGCTTTCTCTTCTGGTTCGTCGCCCCGCAGGTCCCCGAGGTGACGCTCGCGGGCGTCTCGCTCGAACCGTGGCTCTGGATTTTCGTCGGCCTGTTTCTCACGCAGGCGTGGAAGTCGTTCGGCCTCGGCGCGACGTTCGCCATCGTCAAACAGAGCGTCCCGCCGGAGCGGCTGGCGATGGGGTTCGCCAGCACCGAGGTGTTCCGCCGCATCGGCTTCCTCCTCGGACCGCTCATCGCGGCCGCGCTGCTGGCGGCGACGGCGACGTTCGTCGAGGGCTTTCGGTACGTTCTCATCGTCGCCGCGGCGTTCGGCATCGTCGCCACCGTCGCCCAGCACCTCCTCTACAACGCGGGCGAGGACTCGCTGGGCAAGTCGTTCGAGGGGCTCGCACAACTCCGCGACGACCTCCGGTCGCTCCCCGAGACGCTTCGGCCGCTCCTCGTCGCGGACACGCTCGTCCGGTTCGCAAACGGGATGGTGTACGTCTTTTTCGTCATCGTCGTCACGGAGTTCCTCGAAGTCGGCTTCACCGGCTTCGGCGTCTCGCTCCGCCCGGACGCCTTCTTCGGCGTCCTCCTCGGCGTGGAGATGGTCGTCGCGCTCCTGACGAAGCTCCCCGTCTCGAAGCTCGCCGAGCGAACCGGACTCAAGCCGGTCGTCGGCCTCGGGTTCGCGGTGTACGCCGTCTTCCCGGTCCTCCTCATCTTCGCGCCGGCGGACCAGTGGGTCGTCGTCGCTCTCTTTGCGTTCTCCGGGCTCCGGTTCGCCGGCCTCCCCGCGCACAAGGCGCTCATCGTCGGCCCGGCGGAGCGAAACGCCGGCGGGCGGGTGACGGGCGCGTACTACTTCGTGCGGAACACCATCGTCATCCCGAGCGCGGCCCTCGGCGGCTGGCTCTACGCGCGCGACCCGACGCTCGCGTTCTCGGTCGCGTCGCTCGTCGGGGTGGTCGGCGTGGTCTACTTCGCCCTTCGCGGCAAGGAGTTCGCGGCGTACGCCGGCGGGGCCTGACGCTCAGATACCGGGTGCGCCCCGCGATAGAGACGGTCTGAGCCGCCGATACGGCATTTTAACGGCAGTGTAACCAGTTCGGCTGGTGGCCGGTCGCTCCGCCTCCGACCACACAAAGATTGAACTTCGTTAACATACATCTTTGTTCATGGATATAGGAATCCTCGGTGCTGGTCGACTCGGTGGGACGTTGGCCCAGCTTTTGGTGGAGTCGAACCACGAGGTGGCGATAGCCAACGACAGCGGAGTCGAGTCGCTCGAAGACCTCTCGGAGACGCTCGGCCCGCAACTGCGCCCGGTGGAACCGAAGCAAGCCGTTCGGTTCGGTGACGTGGTCTTTCTCGCGATTCCGTTCCGCGAGCGCGACTCGCTGCCCGACGCGGCCCGGTTCGCGGAGAAAATCGTGGTCGACGCGATGAACCCCTACACGGAGAACTTCCACGTCATCGACCTCGGCGACGACACCTCCTCGGAGCTCGTCGCGTCTCAACTCCCGGACGCGAAGCTGGTCAAGTCGTTCAACACCATCCACTGGGAGACGCTCCGGGACCTCGGCCACCCGGACCTCCCCGAATCCGAGCGCCTCGCGGTCTTCCTCGCCGGTGACGACTCGGACGCCAAAACGCGCGTCGCCGGTCTCATCCGTGACATCGGATTCGGCCCCGTCGACGTCGGCGGTCTCGTCTCCGGCGGCGAACTGTTGGAGCCCGGCTCGGCGCTCTACAAGCGCGAAATCACGGTCGAAGAGGCGCAAGACACCGTCCAAACGCTTCGTGCCCGGCAGGGATGACCGTCGTCACCGCAAAACTATCATGGTTTTTGATTGTGTATGTTCGGCACCAGATTCCCCGCGTCGAGTACCACTCCTGTATCCGTTCGATTCCGTGACAGTCACGAATTACAACTGTTCACAAATAGCATGGATTTAAGGGTCACCGTCGCACACAGACGCCTGTTAAGGCACCCATGATGGCACAGACGAACGACTGGAAGGACTC
This sequence comes from Haloferax sp. SDI50, assembly GCF_059802635.1. Lineage (NCBI taxonomy): Archaea > Methanobacteriati > Methanobacteriota > Halobacteria > Halobacteriales > Haloferacaceae > Haloferax > Haloferax sp. SDI50. The sequence goes on along the minus strand of NZ_JBPULL010000003.1, from coordinate 77,711 downwards.
GCGCGTGACGTACGACGAGTCGACCGGCTCATACCGGGTCGACCGCGATTCTTCCGAACTCCTCAGCACGAACGTTGTATTGAGTATTGCGGCAATCGAGGGCGTCCGCCCCACGCAGCTTCCGCCGCTCGCACAGACTATCGACCCCGACGCCCTCGAAACGGTGTTCGGCTGTTCCGAAGACGCGATTCTCTCTTTTTCTTACGCGGGCTACCGCGTGACGCTCGACGCGCTCGGTTCTATCGAAGTGGTCCCCATCGGCGACTCCCAGCCCCTCCAGTGAGGCGACTCGCCGCCTAACCGCCGACCACTCACCGCTCACTCGCCCCGACGAGTGGCGACGCGCCCCCGATTCGGTACGCCGACCCCGCGACTCGTCCGCGCTCGCGGTAGGTGCCGCCTGACCGACTGGTCGTGACAGTAGGCGAAACATACCAAAACGTCCTGTCACCGTCTCCCACGGTATGTTCGGAACGAGTGGAATCAGAGGTCCGGTTGGCCGAACCGTGACCGCCGAACTCGCCCTTCGAATCGGCCGCGCGGTCGGCTGCGACGCCTGCACCGTCGTCGTCGGCCAGGACGCTCGGCTCAGCGGCGATGTCCTCGCTGACGCCGTGAGCGCCGGGGTCCGCGAGTGCGGCGCGAACGTGGTCCGACTCGGCGTCGTCTCGACTCCGACGGTCGCCCGCGCGGTCGGCTGGGCCGGCGCGGACGCCGGCATCGGAATCACCGCGTCTCACAACCCCGCCGCCGATAACGGCCTGAAGCTCTGGACGCCCAGCGGCCGCGCCTTCGACAAGGCCCAGACGCGCGACATCGTCCACCGGCTCAACCGCGACGAAGTGTCGCTCGCCCCGTGGGACGAACTCGGAGCAGAGCGCGCGTGGCCCGACGCGGCGGCCCGCCACGTGAGCCACCTCGTCTCGTCGTTCGACGACCTCGACGACGTGTCCGTCGCGTTCGACCTCGGTAACGGTACGGGTCGCGTCTCCGTCGACGCGCTCTACGAACTCGGCGCGACGGTCAACACCATCGACGGCCAGCAGGACGGTCGGTTCCCCGCCCGAAAGAGCGAGCCGAACGCCGAGACGCTCACGGCGCTCCGCCGAACCGTCCCCGCGCTCGGCGCGGATGTTGGCCTCGCCCACGACGGCGACGCCGACCGCCTCGTCGCGGTCGACGAGACCGGCGCGTACGTCCCCGGCGACGCACTGCTCGCGCTGTTCGCGCGCGACGCCGTTTCCCCGGGTGACGCCGTCGCCGTCCCCGTCGATACGAGCCTCCTCGTGCAGGACGTGGTCGAATCCGCCGGCGGCCGCGTCACCTACACCCCGGTCGGTGACGTCCACGTCGCCGAGGCGGTCGCCGAACCCGGCTACGTCTTCGGCGGCGAACCCTCCGGCGCGTGGATTTGGCCCGACGAGACGCTCGCGCCCGACGGTCACTACGCGGCGCTCAAACTCACCGACCTCGTTGCCCGCGGCGCGCCGCTGTCCGAACAGGTCGCCGACCTCGGCGGCGCGGGGTACGCCACCCGCCGCGCGAGCCTCTCGTTCGACGACAAACACCAGGCGATGGACCGCATCGCCCGCGACATCCACGCGACCTACGACGAGGTCGACACCATCGACGGCATCCGCGTCGACACCGACGACGGCTGGTTCCTCGTTCGCGCCAGCGGGACCGAACCGCTGGTCCGCATCACGGCGGAGGCCCGCGACGAGGACGACGCCGACCGCCTGTTCGAGGACGTTCGCTCGCTCGTCGAGGGCGCGCGCATCGTCGCCTGAAGCGCTCGATTTTGTGACCCGTCCGCCTCCTCGCCCGAGGGTAGTTCAGTTCGCGCACGCGAGCGACCGTTCTCACGGTTTATGTACCGTGACGCCCGACCTCCGCGTAGAGCGACGATGCACCACGACTCTCCGCCGCGCGACTGTTCGACGGGTTCGCTCACGCGCCGCGCCGCGACGAAAGCCGTTTCACTCGGCGCGCTCGCGGCCCTCGCGGGCTGTCTCGGCGGCGGTTCGAACGCGGGGCCGACGCCCGAACCGGTCGACCTCTCGGGCGGGAAGGAAGACGACCAAGGCGGGATGGTCATCGGCCTCCACGCCGGCCCGAACGGACAGATTTTCTACCGCGACAACGCGCCCGAGAGCCACGATACCCCGGCGTGGTTCCACACCCTCAGCATGGGGCTGTTCCCGTACTACTTCGAACACCGGGAGCGGGGTTGGGAGGCGACGGCGGTGTACGTCACGGACTACTCGACCGTCGACTACGAACTCTCGACCGAGGGCGGTGACACGTTCATCTCGACGCACACCGGCGCGGACACGTTCGGTGACGCCACCGAGATGACCTACGTCGTCGAAAGCGAGGTGCTCGGAGGAATGGGTAAAGACCTGATTCCCTTCTCGTCGGAGTCCGACGCCGACGGATTCGCCGCCGAACACGGCGGGAAGACCGTGGTGTTCGACGACGTGGCGCCCGAGTGGCTTCGCGGCTACATGCGGTCGTAGCGCCTCGCACCGCCGCTGTCGTCGGGTGAAAACAACGAGCCGCTCGGCGGCGCTCAGAAGGAGTTGTCGGGGACGCGGACGCCGTCGACGTAGACCGACACCGCGTCGGTCGACCGGAAGTCGGTGATGTCGCCCGCGAACTGGTAGCGCCGCGAGTCGTCGCTGACGGTTCCCTCGGCGGCGGGCCCGACCGTTCCGGTCGTGCTGAGCGCGCCGTTCGACTGGAGCGGTGAGATGGACCCGCTGACCGTCACTTCGAACGACGAGATGGAGCCAGTGCCGGCGACGACGAGCGTGTGCCCGTCGCCGTCGGCCGACTCGCCTGTCTGTTCCGTCGCCGAGCCGAGCCCAGAGAACCCCGCGAGCGCGCCGGCGGCCGATACCGACCCGCACAGCGCGAGGTATTTGCGTCTACCGACGTCGTCGTCAGTCGTCGTCTCTGGGTCCTGCCCGGTGGACCGTTCTCTTACCATGTCTCAGGGGTTGCGGATTACACCCATAAATGTTGCGATAATTACATTAGTAGGAATACATGAATGTCTATCGATGATATTATTGGCGGTGTTACTGTTCGATTTGACGACAAATCCTGTCGATTCGTTCGAGGGACGAAAACGCTTGACTGCGCTCTCTTATTCTCGAATTAATCCGTTTCTTATGGCCGCATTAATCCCGTATTTAGGACGCCGGTTCGAATATCCGAGTTCTGATATTTTTGGCGTTCCCTGAGTGTACTAACTTCTGATACGAATGCTCGGCGTGGTGCGCCGCAGTCCGCTGCCCGCGGGTATCACGCCGCTTCACGCCTCGATCTCCGCTTACACTCCGACCGGGTCGGCCGGGGCGGCTCGGCGTCGAGCGTCGTCGGATGCGGTCGCGCTCGGTGTGGGTTCGGTGCGGTCAGCTCTCGACGGGGTCGGACGGAATCAGCGCTCGGTGCGGTCGCTCGGGTCGAACCGGCGGCGAAAGGAGGAGGGGGCCAAACGAGACCGCGGGGACCGATGCGGCCACCAGCGACGAGCCGTTCTCGTCTTCGGTTTCTTCGGGGGCGAGCGTCCCACTCGCGCCCGCGAGCGTTCGAACGGACGGTTCTTCTGTTCTGCGGGCGTGCGCTATCCGAGGAACCCGACGCGTCGGTTTTCCCAGTCTCGGCGTTCGACGATGGACTCGCGCCCTTTCTCGGACATCTCGTAGAAGTTCGTCCGACGGTCGTGTTGTCCCTTGTTGACGTACCCCTGTTCGACGAGGGCGTCGAGGTTCGGGTAGAGCCGACCGTGATTCACCTCCCCGACGTCCTTGCTGATCATCTCTTTAATCTCCTGCCCGGACGGGCGCTCTGCGCCGGCGATCACGTACAGCAGGTCGCGCTGGAAGCCAGTCAGTTCGAACATGTAGTCTCGAATCTAAGTATCGCCGCCATCGGGTATTGTTAGCCACCTCTATACTGGACAATTGGCTTCCTTACCGCCGTTGTCGCGAGTTTGCTCCCGTTTCGGCGTGAGGGCTTTTCTCGAAATCCACGAGATGTGTAATCATCTCCGAGACCGAGATAACTCCCTCCCGCTGACGGTCTGCATCCCGGTAACTATCGCGTGAAGATGAGCTTAATATCCGAGAGTGAGTGACTCGTTGCCTCCCGGAAACGTCACGATAACAAAGGTCGGGTGCGGTGTAGTACGACCCAACCGGGTCAGGTCCCCCTTTCGCACCGCGTGCGGGACCACCCCCGCACACGACGATGAAAACGCTATCAAAAGACGAGCTATTCCGCATCCTCAGCAACTCCCGGCGGAGGCAGATTCTCTACTTCCTCCATCGGGCGGGCGAGGCGATCTCGCTGAAGGAACTCGCAGCGATGGTCGCTGCTCGGGAGAACGGAACGGCGGTCGAAGACGTGACCGACGAAGAGCGACAGCGCGTGTACATCTCGCTGTACCAGACGCATCTCCCGAAGCTCGAAAGCGCCGGGCTGGTCGATTACGACGACGAAGAGCGGTCGGTCGAACTCGTCCCGAACGTCGCCAAGCGGGGGTTCTTCTGGATGCAGTCCGGCGCGAGCGAGTCGTGGAGTCGGTACTACGCGCTGCTCGGCGCGCTCAGCTGGGCGCTCATTCTCGGTCTGTGGGCGGGGCTCCCCGGATTCGCGCTCGTCTCGTGGAGCGCCGTCGCGGTGTTCGTCTCCGCGGCGCTTCTCGCGTTGGTGCTCGCGCAGTATCTCTCGGAACGGAACGGGGGAACTTCGGCCGACGCCTTCGAGGCGCTCGTGGAATAACCGCGCAATAAACACCGTCTTCTCACGACGCCCGAAAGCCCCGTCCTGGACGGTTCGCGTATTCTCAGTCGATGCTACTGTCCAATCGTCGTGTTCACGTCCCTAACTGACAGCCCAGAATTAACTCCCCGCTCGGTGACCATGTGTGTGCACGAGAAACCGACACACGTCGTCGTCTCCTGGTAGGATTTCCGTACTATCGGATCTATTGAAAGTCTGAGTTGGTATAGATTGTTACAGCCACTTTACTCGCAGATTTTGAGACCCTAACAGTCGGAGAAATCAGAGTGTGGGATTGTCAGACAAGTATATATCCTCGTTTAACCTATTAGTTCACTGACCCTCTGTATCTGGGGCGCGCTTGGTGGGGCGCATCCAAAGGTTGTGGTCTGTGCAACGCGTCTCGTGGTCTCCCCTCTCGACGACCATGTCACGCGGTAGCACCCGACTACACAGTGGGGGAGGAAGGAACAATGGTTACCGATTCACTGCAAGCCGACACCGACGTTGCTGACCAGACGACGAACGAACAGCTCGCGGAGACAACTGGTGGGTCTCACGCGATTGCAGAACAGCAGCAACAACCCGAAGTTGAAGCGCTCTCGAAGGACATCGTCTTCGAGATTCTGAAGAACCAGCGCCGACGCGACGCGCTCCGATATCTCAAGGAGAACGACGGCGAAGCGAAGCTCGGCGACATGGCCGAGTTCATCGCCGCGAAGGAAAACGGCATCGAGATTAAGGCGCTGTCGTCGAGTCAACGAAAGCGCGTGTACATCGGTCTGTACCAGTGCCACCTGCCGAAGATGGACTCGGCGGGCATCGTCGACTTCGAGAAGAACCGCGGTGACATCACGCTTCTCGACACCGCGAAACAGCTCGACCAGTACCTCGACGGCGACATCGTCAGCACCGACGCCGACGACGAGCAGTCGGCGTCGCTCGCCGCGTCGCCGAAGCGGAACCTCGCTATCGCCGCCGGCGTGGCCGCGACCGTCTCCGGCGGACTGCTCGGCGTCCCCGGACTCGAACAGGTCCCGGCCGCCGGCTGGGCCGTGTTGAGCACCGCGACGCTCATGGCCGTCACCGCGATGGAGTCGTACAAGGACCGCCTCGACCTCTGAGTGGGTCAGTCCTCGTCGCGTCCGCGACGATACCGATTTCGAACGACTGCACCCGGATTTTACTTCGCTCCGCTTTCGAACAGCCGCGGTGCTCGGCCCGACTCTTTCCGTTTCCTCTCCCCGCTGTCTGCCCTCCTTTTCCCTCCTCCCGCCGAATCAGCTCTCCCCGGCTCCCCCACCGCTGTCAGCTCTCACTCCGCGGGTGTGATTCGCAGTCCATGCGACCGACGCGGCGGCTTCGTCGCGCCGCGACACTGTCGGGGGGACACCCTCCGATTAGGCGCGTCCGAACCGTCTGCCCCGTCGATTTCGGACTGTGGTCTCCGCTTGCAACAGTCTCACACGCGACCCTAACGCGAGACCGGTTCGGGGAACTCGCTGTATAACAATCCCCGTCGCGGTCCCTGTTGCTTTCATGACTCGCACACCGTCACGGTCACGTTCCGAACGCCCGTCGCTCGCGGGAGGGTGCGCATGAACGACCGTCTCACCGAGGCGGTCGTCCTCGCGGCCGGCGAGGGGCGGCGGCTCCGCCCGCTCACCACCTTCCAGCCGAAGCCGATGCTCCCGGTCGCAAACCGACCGGTCGTCGAGTACGTCCTCGACGCGCTGTTCGAGTCCGGTATCGAGCGGGCCGTCGTCGTCGTCGGCCACCGCGCCGACCGCATCCAATCGCATCTCTCTGCGACGTACCCCGACGCGGACATCGAGTTCGTCCACCAGGACACCCGGCTCGGAAGCGGTCATGCGCTCCTCCTCGCCGAGGAGCTCGTCACCGGCCCGTTCGTCGTCTGCAACGGCGACAACGTCATCGACGCCGACATCGTCTTGAAGGCGCTCGAACGCTTCTCGACGACCGACTCGGTGGCGACCATCGCGGTCGCCGAGTCCGACACGCCCGAGGAGTACGGCGTCGTCGTCGAGGACAACGGTCGCATCGCCGACATCGACGAACACGCCGTCGACAGCGAGGGCTATCTCGTCAACGCGGGCGTCTACGTCTTCGACGACGCCGTCTTCGAGGCGCTCCGGCGCACCCCGCCGCACGACGGCGAGACGCGGCTTCCCGACGTGATTCACTACCTCGACGGGCACGTCACGTCCGTCCTCGTCAACGGCGGCTGGCTCGACCCCTCCCACCCGTGGGGGCTCCTCTCCGTGACCGAGACGCTCCTCGCGCGCAGACACGACGACGCGGTCGCCGCGTCGGCGCGGGTCCACGAGCGCGCGCTCCTCGGCGACCACGTCGTCGTCGGCGACGACTGCGACGTGGGGCCGGGCGCGGTCGTCAGCGGTGGCTCGTGCCTCCAGAACAACGTCTCCGTCGGCGCGAACAGCGTCATCGAGCGCTCCATTCTCTCGACCGACGCGCGGGTCGGCGCGGGCGTCGTCCTCCGCGACTCCGTCGTCGGCCCCGGCGCGACCGTCGGCGACGGCGTCGTCTCGCCCGGCGGCCGCGCCGATGTCATCCTCGAAGGCCGGCTCTACACCGACCGCCGCCTCGGGAGTATCATCGGTGACCGCGCCGAGGTCGGCGCGAACGTGACGCTCACGCCCGGGAGTCGCGTCGGTGCTGAGGCCGTCGTCGGCCCCGGCACGGTCTTACACGGCGACGTTCGCGAGCGCGTGGAGGTGACTCACTGATGTGCGGCATCACCGCCTGCATCGGCGCGGACGACTCCGTGGACTCGCTCGTCGACGGCCTCCAGCGACTGGAGTACCGCGGCTACGACTCGGCCGGTATCGCCGTCAAAAACGGCTCGGGCATCTCGCTGACGAAGCGCGTCGGCGAGGTCTCCGAACTCGTCGCGGCCGTCGAGCAGAACCCCATCGCCGGCGACTACGGCATCGGTCACACCCGCTGGGCGACCCACGGCGGCGTCACCGACGGCAACGCCCACCCGCACACCGACGAGTCGGGCCGCATCGCCGTCGTCCACAACGGCATCATCTCGAACTTCCAATCGCTCCGGAGCGACCTCGAAGCCCGCGGCCACGTCTTCAGCAGCGAGACCGACACCGAGGTCGTCCCGCACCTCATCGAGGAGAACCTCCGCGACGGCGCGACTCCCGAGGAGGCGTTCCGCGCCGCGGTCGGCAGTCTCTCGGGGAGTTACGCCATCGCGGCCATCATCGGTGACGAGGAGGCCATCTTCGCGACCCGCTCCGGGTCGCCCCTCGTTCTCGGCGTCGGCGACGACGAGTACTACCTCGCCAGCGACGTGCCCGCGTTCATCCAGCACACGGCGCGCGTCATCTACCTCCACGACGGCGACTTCGTCGTCACTCGCTCGGACGGCTACGAAATCACCGATTCGGCCGGCCGCGCGGTCGACCGCCCCGTCGAACACGTCGAGTGGGACCCCGAGACGGCGACGAAGGGCGGCTACGAGCACTACATGTACAAGGAGATTCACGAACAACCCGGCGCGCTCCGGCGGACCACCCAGAGCCGGCTGAACACCCACGCCGGCGGCGTCGAACTAGAGGAGTTCCCGCCGGAGTCGTTCGCCGACGTGCAGCAGGTCCACCTCCTCGCGATGGGCACCTCGCACCACGCCGGAATGTACGCGGCGTCGCTGCTCAACTCCCGGGGCATCCCCGCCTACGCGTTCATGGCCGGCGAGTACTCGGTCATCAAGCCGCCGGTGACGCCCGACACGCTCGTCGTCGCGGTCAGCCAGTCGGGGGAGACAGCCGACACCCTCGACGCCGTGCGCCGCGCCCGCGCCGCCGGCGCGCGGACCCTCGCGGTCACGAACGTCGTCGGCTCGTCGATAACCCGCGAGTGCGACGACGAACTGCTCATCCGCGCCGGCCCGGAAATCGGCGTCGCGGCCACCAAGACGTTCTCGTCGCAGGTGACGGCGCTGACGCTCCTCACCGAGCGCATCGTCGAGGACGTGACCGGCGCGAAGTCGCCCGCCGCGCGCGACCTGATGGAGGCGCTGTCGCGGCTCCCGGGCGACGTACAGGAGGTGCTCGACACCTCGATGGCCCGCGAAATCGCCATCGAGTACGAGGGCAGCGACGCGTACTTCTTCATCGGTCGCGGGGTCGCCCACCCCGTCGCCCTCGAAGGCGCGCTGAAGTTCAAAGAAATTTCCTACGAGCACGCCGAGGGGTTCGCCGCCTCCGAACTCAAACACGGCCCGCTGGCGCTCGTCACGCCACTGTCGCCGGTGTTCGCTATCTTCACGGGCCACGAGGACGAGGCGACGCTGAGCAACGTCAAGGAGGTCCAAGCTCGCGGCGCGCCCGTCATCGCCATCACGAGCGACCGCTCGGGCGAAGTGACCGAGTTCGCGGACCACGTACTCAGAATCCCGGACACGCATCCCGACATCGCCGGCGTCCTCGCCAACGTCCAACTCCAGCTCGTCGCGTACCACGCCGCGGACCTGCTCGAACGACCCATCGACAAGCCGCGCAACCTCGCCAAGTGCGTCACCGTCGAGTGAGCCGTGAGCGAGCGGTGCGGTCGTGGCGGGTCTCACCGGCGCGTTCCGACGTTTCGAACCCATTAATTCGCCGCAGTCGTTCGGTTTCGGTCCCCGGTCGCTGTTTTCAGAGATTCGAGACTGTTCGTGGATAAGCGAAGCTTATCTCGATTGTAGGCACCGATTACATATTACCCGCCCGCGTCAGGTAACATGCGATGACCCGACGCGACCTCGTGGACGACGTTCTTTCGGCTTCTGACGGGCCTCCCGGCCCACTGACCGACGAGAGCGACGCCGCGGCGGCGGCCGACGAGACCGATATCACCCCAGAGTCGTCCGACGACGACCTCCTCGACGCGCTCGGAGACGACGTTTCCCGGAGCGTGCTGTTGGCGTGCAACCGCGCGCCGATGACCGCCGAGGAGCTCGCCGAGAGCTGCGAGGTCTCCGAATCGACCATCTACCGCCGACTGGAGACGCTTTCGAGCCTCGGCTTGGTCGAACGGACCCAGCGAGTCGACGCGCCGAGCAAGACGTGTTACGAGACGGCCGTCGACGGCCTCTCGATTCACCTCGGCGACGGCCTCCGCGTCGAGGCGGGGTCGAGCAACTACGTCGTCGACGCGATGCGCACGCTTCTGGCCGCGATAGACGTCCAGCAGCTCGCGTACGACCGCGAGCAAAACAGCGTTGACGTTCGGTTTCGACTGGCTCCGACCCTGCTCGACTCGCTGGTCGAACTGTACGTCAGAGACACGAATTCGCGCGAGAAGTAATCCGCCGGCCGCCGAGTCCGCGTCGCTCGCCGCGACGAGCGACCCTATCGCCGCCACGACCCGTCGACCTCGCCGAGGACGAGCGCGAGCGCGTCCCTCGCGCGGCCGACCGCGATGAGTTGGCGGGCGGCCGCCGCAGTGACCGGACCGATGGACTGCGAGGCTTCGAGTCCGGCGACGATGTCGGGGACCTCGGCGGCGAACCACGAGCGAACGTCGGCCCCGAGTTCGTCGTCGACTTCCGCGGGGGTCCGAGAACGGGGCGCGTCGGAAATCATACTGAACGTACACGCTTGTGGGGCATAGTTAGGACGCTGTTCTCTCCCGGTAACGACTTCCTTCCGGGCGAGTCGACCGGTTTCGCGTCCCGACTCGCCGGTCTCGCATACCATATTATTGCAAAGAATGATAACCCGTTGTAGCGTTCTCCCGGTAATGTCTCTCAGCGAACTCATCTCCGGCGTCGCCGCCTCGGAACGAACGCTGACGGTGTTCAATCCGACGCCAGGCGTCGTCGAGCGACTCGCCGAGCATTTCGCGGAGCGAAACGTCTCGGTGGTGTCTGCGAGTTCCGACGAGGGTCCGTCGAACTACGCGGTGCTGGGTACCGGCGACGAGTTCCACACGGCCGTCTCGGTCGACGACCTCCTCGCGCACCCCGAGGACGTCGAACCGGGGTTCGAACGCGACTCGTACGCGCCGATTCTCGACCACCTCGACGAGACGCTGTTTACCTCCTACGACCGGCAGCAGATGCTCAACGCCACCCGCGAAATCGAGGACCGCGCGTGGCGCGTCGGCGCGGGCGAACTCCACTCGGGCTTCCAGTCGGGCGGGAACCTCCGCCCGCAACTCGAAACGTACCGCCGCCTCGGCAGCCGCGACGACCTCTCGGTCCACGCGTACATCTACCCGAACGGCGAGGTCCCGCAGGCCGACCAGTTCCAACTCCATCTCGCGCGCTCCGACGAAATTCGGCGCTCCTGGTTCGTCGCCTACGACGGCAACGGCGTCGGTGACTACAAATGCGCGCTCGTCGCCGAGGAGACCGAACCGGGGTTCGGCTTCACCGGCTTCTGGACGTACGACCCCTCGACGGTCGACTACATCGTCAACCACCTCGTCTCGTCGTACTCGATTATCGAATCCGATGGCTCTGGCGACGACGCGGACGACGGCTGCCAGCTGACTGCTTGACCGAGCTCTCGTCGGCAGCCGAGTGCTCCCCGGAACCAAGAAAATCAATTCGGAGAACTGGACGCGAATACTTAGGAGCGCCCGCTTGGAATCGGGCGTATGGTTGACGGAATTCTCCTCGACGCCTCGCACCTGAAAGGCAAAGTCAAGGGCGGTCGCGCCGGGGCCGAAATCGCCGGGATGAGCTACGTCGGCTACGAACTCGCGGTCACGGAGCGGAGCATCCACGTCTACGGCGACCACTGTAACGCCGACATCCAAGACGAGGAGTACCGCTACCTCGTCATCCCGCTCGATTCGGTCCGGGGAATCGAGTTGAAGGACCTGTCGGACCGGGGCCGCTGCGTACAGATTCACGGGCCGGACGACGGCGTGACGCTCTACTCGGAGAATCAATCGAGCCTCTCGAAGAACCTCAAGCGCGTGTTTCTCCTCCTCTCGCGGCTGCTCGCCTGAGCGACCCGGTCGGCTGGTCGGCAGCCAGCCGGTAGTCGGTCGGTGATGGGTCAGTCGGAAGCCGGCCGGCCGATCTGTCGGTCCGGAGCCGAATCAGGTAACGTTTCGAAAGCAGGTGTACTAACCGAACTGCTAAAGAGGGTCGAACTCGATGTGGGGATATGGCCACGGATATGACCCTCGACGACGCCCCCTGCCCCATCATCGACTCGCTGAAGCAAATCGGGTCGCAGTGGCGTCTCATCGTCCTCCACGACCTCCAAGACGGTGAAAAGCGGTTCAACGAGCTGAAGCGTTCGACCGGCGCGAGCTCGCGGACGCTCTCTCGCGTCCTCGACGACTTGCAGGAACACGGCTTCGTCGACCGCCGGATGGAAGAGGACGCGCCGGTGGCGACGTACTACTCGCTGACCGACAAGGGCGTCTCGCTGTGCCCGGTGTTCGACGAGATACAGGAGTGGGCCACCGAGTGGCTCGACGCCGAGCGCGAGGAGTCGGCCGAGAGTGAGACGGTGCAGTCGACGGCCTGAACCGCGCTCCGCGCCGCGCTACGCTTCGAGCGGGTCGCCGTCCGCCGTCTCGACGATTTCCGCGTGGACGTCCGCGACGGTGACCGAGTCGAGTTCGTCGAGCATCGCCTGAATCGCCGGTTCGAGCAGTTCGCCGAGCACCGGCTGGATGTGTTCGCCGACGGTGCACTCGTCGTTCGGTTCGTTCGTGTGGAAACAGAACGGCTCGGCGTCCTCCACCGCCTCGTAGATGTCGCGAAGCGTGATGGCGTCCGGCTCGTGGGCCAGCGTGAAGCCGCCGGTCGGGCCGCGCTTGGAATCGACGAGGTCCGCCTCCCGAAGCGAACACAGGAGCTGCCGGATGACCACCGGATTCGTGTTGACGCTCCACGCGAGACGGTCGGAAGACAGCCGCTCGTCGCTCCGCACCGCCAAGTTAGTCAGCACGTGCGTCGCGACGACGAATCGGCTGCTGTTCGACATACACGTTCTTTGGAGCTACGGGCATTTTAGATTTCACGGTGCTGCGCCGATTTCGCCGGATTCGTCGCGGAACCGACGTTTCTCAACCCCTCTCTCGACTCGGAGACCCGATGTTCGGCTTCGACGACGAGAACTGACCGAATGGAGGCTTCGAATCGTCGAAACGGAGACTCGGGGTGGTGCCGTCGGCCGGTCGCTCAGCGCGACGGCCGATTCAGCCTTCGTCTCGTCCCGGTCGCGTCTCGTCTGTGCCGTCCTCGTCGGCGCTCGTCGGGAGCGCGTCGACGTCGGTCGCTCGCATGAGCGCGATGACCACGTTGTCGGCGACCTCGGCGGCGAACCGCCGTTCGTCGCTCCGCCACCGTCGCGGCTCGCCGACGTGTTCGTGACAGACGACGCCGACGACTTCGCCGCCCGACCTGACCGTCGCGTCGAGCAGCGACGTGATGTCCTTCTGTTCGAGGTAGCCGTCCCGAAGCTCTGCGGTCGCGGGGTCGGTCCGAACGTCGTCGACGCCGAGCGCTCGATTCGTCTCCAGCGCCGCGAAGTACGACGGGTAGTTCGAGGCAGTCAGCGTCGTCCCGACGTTGTGCTCGCCCGACAACCGGTCGTACTGGTCGACACAGCGGAGCGTCTCGGCGTCGTCGAACAGCCAGACGCTCGCGCGCTCGACGTCTAACACCGTCGCCATCGTCTCGGTGATTCGCGGCAGCGCGTCCTCGAACGAGCCCGCGATGACCGTCTCGTCGGTCGCGAGGTCGATGAGCGCCCGCTGTTGGCGCTCCCGTCGCTCTCGCTCGCGGTAGGCCTCGGTCACGTCGCGGAACACGGCGACGACGCCCTCGACCGACCCGTCGTCGGTCCTGATGGGCGACATGCTGTCTTCGATGTAGCGCTCGTCGCCGTCGCTCGTCACGAGTTTCGTTCCCGCGGCGAGTTCGACCGGCCCGTCCGCGTCGGCGACGCGTCGCACCGGGTCGATGCGCTCGCCGGTCGCGCCGTCGACGAGGTGGAGCACGTCCGAAAGCTGCTTGCCGACGGCGGCCTCGGCGTCGTAGCCGGTTATCTCCTCGGCGGTCCGGTTCAGTTGGACGACCGTCCCGTCGGCGTCGGTGGCGACGACGCCCTCGGCGATGGAATCGAGGGTGACGCGGAGATACGCCTCGCGCTCGCGGAGTCGCCGTTCCGCGCGCCGGTGTTCCGTGATGCGGACGAGCGTCTGCCGGAGGACGCCGTACTGCGCCGTCGGGTCGCCGCCCTTCTGGAGGTAGCTGTCCGCCCCGAGGTTCAGCGCCTCGATGGCGACCTCCTCGCGGCTCCGCCCGGTGAAGATGACGAAGGGAATGCCGGAGTCGCGCCCGTCGCGGAGCTCCGACAGCAGTTCGAGTCCAGACATTTCGGGCATCTGATAGTCGGAGACGACCGCGTCGAACGACTCCGATTCGAGGAGTCGCAGCGCCCGCCGCGGCGAGTCGGTCGTCTCGACCTCGATACCGTCGTCCGACGATTCGAGAAACCGCTTCGTCAGCGCCAACAGCCCCTCGTCGTCATCGACGTAGAGCACGCGTATCGCTGACGACTCCCCCTCGATTACGTCCATGCGCTGTGGCTGTTGTTCGGCGGTCTGTCTGATAACTGTTTGGCAGATTAACTGTTATCCGATTGTCAAAACCTATCCGACGCGTGTTCGTTCACGCCTCGCTCACTCGTCTCTCCCGTCCGTCTCGTCCGCAGCCTCTCGCTCGTCGATGCGGTCGTAGAGGACGGACTCGCCGGGTTTGACCGTGCCGCCGGTCGGGATTCTGACGCCCGCGTTCAGCGAGGCGTTGATGCCGGTTTTCACCCCGTCGCCGAGGACGACGCCGTACTTCCGGCGACCCGAGGAGACGAGTTCGCCCTTGAGCATCTGCCGGACCGGCTCGCCGTCGTGGCGGAGGTTCGCCACCTTCGTCCCCGCGCCGAAGTTCGCGTCGCGGCCGAGGAGGCTGTCACCGACGTACGAGAGGTGGCCGACCGTCGCGCCCTCCATCAGGACGCTGTTTTTCACTTCGACGGCGTGGCCGACCTTGGCGTGTTCGCCGATAAGCGTGCGCCCGCGGACGTAGGCGTTCGGCCCGACCGTGGCCCCGCTGCGGACGAGGACGGGTCCCTCGATGACCACGCCCGAGCGGACCGTCGCGCCCGCCTCGACGACGACCGGTCCGTCGAGTTCGGCGCGCTCGGACACGTCGCCGTCGATTCGCGGGTCGAGTTCGTCGAGTTTCCACTCGTTGGCTTCGAGGAGTTCCCACGGCCGCCCCACGTCGAGCCAGCGGTCGAAGGCGACGCCGCGCACGTCGTAGGCCTCGCAGGTCGCCGCGAGCACGTCGGTCAGTTCGAGTTCTCCCCGGTCGCTCTCGGCCACGTCGAGCCAGTCGTGGGCCTCGGCGGGGAAGACGTACGCGCCGGCGTTGACGAGGTCCGACGGTGGGTCGGCGGGCTTCTCGACGACGCCGGTGACGAAGCCGCCGTCGTCGGTGTCGAGGACGCCGTAGGAACTCGGGTCGTCGACGCGGAACGACCCGACCGCGGGCGTCCCCTCGTACAGCGTCGAAAGCGACGGCACGTCGTACAGCGCGTCGCCGTTGAGCACGACGAACGGCTCGTCGGGGTCGAGGTGGGAGGCCGCGGCGCGGACCGCGTCGGCCGTCCCGCGCTGTTCCGACTGGACGGCGAACTCGACGGGGACGCCCCCGCGCTCGTCGCCGAAGTAGTCGCGCACGTCAGCGGCCTCGTAGCCGACGACGAGCGTGATGTCCGTCGCGCCGGCCGCGACGGCGGCGTCGGCGGTGTGCGCGACCAGCGGCCTGTCGGCCACGGGGAGCATGGGCTTGGGTCGGCGGTCCGTGAGCGGACGCATCCGGGTGCCGCGGCCGGCGGCGAGAATGACTGTCTGCATACCCTCCTAAGGGACTGCGCGGAAGAAATGTCTTCGGTCGGAGAAGTACTGAGGCGGGGACCAATCGTGACGTTGTGGGTTGCCTCTGATCCACCTACCGATACCGACTCGAGGTGGCACGGCCGGTACGGCAACTATCCGTCAATATCAGCCTACCAAAACGCTTGCGAACTCCGCGCCGGATTCGAGTCCGATAGCTCGCTCTCGCGCGGTGCGGTCGCTCGTGGACGGTTCGAACCACACGGCCCGCGAACGGCGACTGTGTTGGGGTTACGATGGGTCGGAGATTCGCACGAAACGCGGCGCCGTGTGTTAGTGAACGGACGAACGCCAACGTGTAATAGTTTCGTTCCGCGGCGACGCGAACCGCGTTCGTCGGCGTTATCACCCTCGCACCCTTCGGCTGTGGAGGGTTACGATGGAGATTCGCACAGGACTCTCTTACGGAGACGTATTGCTGGTTCCGCAGCGCTCCCCGGTCGACAGCCGGAGCGACGTGGACCTCTCGACCAACGTGACGCCCGACTTGCGCCTCGACACGCCGCTCGTCAGCGCGGCCATGGACACCGTCACCGAAGCCGACCTCGCGGGGACGCTCTCGGGCCTCGGCGGCCTCGGCGTCGTCCACCGCTTCCTCGATGTGGACGAGCAGGCCGAACAGGTCCGACGCGTCGACGAGGCGGGCGGGACCGTCGCGGGCGCGGTCGGCATCAACGAGGACTACCTCGACCGGACCGAGGCGCTCCTCGACGCCGGCGCGGACGCGATTGTGATGGATATCGCTCACGGCCACATGGAGCGGTGTCTGGACGCAGTCGCGCGGATTCGCGACGAGTTCGACCCCGAAATCGTCGCGGGCAACGTCGTCACGCCGGCGGCCGTCGAGGACCTCTGGAAGGCCGGCGCGGGCTGCGTGAAAGTCGGCGTCGGGCCGGGGTCGCACTGCACGACCCGCGAGGTCGCGGGCGCGGGCTATCCGCAGCTCACGGCCGTCTCGGAGTGCGCCGAGCGGGCGCACGACCTCGGTATCCACGTCATGGCAGACGGGGGGATTCGGACCTCCGGCGACGCCGCGAAGGCGCTCATGGCCGGCGCGGACACCGTCATGATGGGTAGTTTCTTCGCCGGGACCGACGAGGCACCGGGCCGGGTCGTCGAGGTCGACGGCGAGACGTACAAGCGCTCCCGCGGGATGGCCTCCACGGAGGCCGCCGCCGACCGCGAGGACAAACAGAGCGACGTTGACGCCGGCGAGGGCGTCGAGGCGCTCACGCCCTACAAGGGACCGGTCGAACCGCTCGTCGAGGAGTTCCTCGGCGGGATTCGCTCCGGCGTGAGCTACTGCGGCGGTCACACGCTCGCGGACGCCCGGGATAAGGCCTCCTTCGTCCGCGTCGCGGCGAGCGCGAAGAAGCGCGAGGGCGCACACGGCGTCGTCTTCGCCGAGGGTCCCGTCGAGATCGACGAGGAGGCCGAACGCGAGTTGCAGGCCCCGATGGCCGACTGACTCCGGCGTCGTCGCGGCCGACCCGCGACGCGATGCGACGCGATAGAGCGAGGGTGAAACCGCCACGCCGGCGACCGCGCCCTCGCGGAGCGACAGCGCTCGCCTCGACACGTCGGTAGCGTCGCGCTCGTCCGATTGTCAGATTAACCGCTGTTCCTACGTTCATTTTTGAAAACTGCCACGTACTTCGAGTCGATATATACTCCCGGACCGACTCGAAACGCTCGACACCCGAACCGAAAACGGGCCGCCCTCACCGAATCACTCGTCACGACGACAACCGACTTTTCGCTCGAATACACCGCGTGTAGCATCAAAACGCATCGTTCGTCCCGTTTGCGTCGCCCCGAGTGGAACTCGCCCCCGGCCGTCGAAACGCTGACCTCAAATCGAGTGTCCTCTCCTCACGAGAGTCGGTGACGGAAACATATCATACTCGCATGTGTTCCAACCTTAGTGATATGTCCGCCGACGTGCTCGCTCGACTCCGGCCGTGGCGCGTGACGCCCGTATCCGTGTCACGGGTCGTGCCGAGTCGATTCGATTACCATTACAGAGCTATCTTTGTAATTCAAATCGGACTTCGTCGGTTCGTCCGAGCGACGCTGAGACCGACGCGTCCGTCGTCAACTATCGCTCGGAATACGGCACTGCCGAACAACTGTTCCTCACAACAAGACGCTACGAGTACGTCGCGCGGATGCCGATGACGCGGGCGGCCTGCGTCACCATCTCCGGGACCTCCGTGTGGTACCACTCGCCTTTCATCCGGGTGGTCGGGCCGGAGACGCTAATCGCGCCGAGGATGGTTTCGTCGTCGGAGAGAATCGGCGCGCCGACCGCCCGCATGCCGGTGATGCGCTCTTCGTCGTTGAAGGCGTAGCCGCGCTCGCGAATCGTCGCCAACTCGGCTTCGAGGGCGTCGCGGTCATCTATCGTCTTCGTCGTCAGGCGCGTCAGTTCGCCGTCGAGTATCTCGTTTCGACGCTCCTCGTCGCAGAACGCGAGGTAGGACTTGCCGACCGCCGTGGTGTGGAGGTCCACGGTCGTGCCGATGTGCGAGTCGGTCTGGAGGCCCTGTTCGGACTTCACCTGATAGATGTAGACGCCGCGGCCGTTCTCCTCGACCATCACCTGCCCGCGCTCGCCGACGGCCTCGACGAGGTCGTCCATCTCGCCGATGGAGGCGTGGTACAGCGCGTGTCGCGTCCGGGCGTGGTCGCCGAGGTCGAGGAACTTCAGGCCCAGCGCGTACTCGTCGCCCTGCCTGACGACGTAGCCGAGTTCCGCCAGCGTCTTGAGGTGGTTGTGGGCCGTGCTCTTCGAGATGCCGAGGTCGTTCGCTATCTCCGACACCCCGCTCGCGTCGTGGTCTCTGATGTGTTCGACGATGCCGAACGAGGTTTTCGTAGCGCCGATTGTTCCCGCCGCACCGTTTCCGTCCGTGTTCATAGTTATCACTAATCGAGTGCGGTAATAATTGTTACCGTCTCGTTCGGACTGGACGAACGAGTGTTCGGTTTATCGCCGCGTCAGCGCGGCGACGGTTTCCCGGACCGGCCTCGAACCGACCGACGAGAGCGCGTCGAGCGCCGCGTCCGCGGCGTCCTCGCCGAGACCGAACGCGAGCAAAGCGCGGTTGCGCGCGGCGAGGTCGGCTTCCGACAGCGGGTCGCGGGAGTCGCCGCGGGGGTACTCGCGCTCGCCGACGTAGCGGCTCCCGTCGCGGGCGGTCACTTCGACGCGCGCGCCCCAGTCGTCGGGGAAGGCCCGCTCGAACGCCTCGTCGGCGTGGAGGTGGACGCGCTCCGAGAGCGCCTGCACGGCCTCGTCGTCGAGCGCGTCGTCGAGGAAGTCGTCGAGTTCGACGCGCCCGTCTGCGACCCAGCGGGCGAGGACGTACGGCGTCGAGAACTTCGCCGCGGTGAGCGTCTCGGGCCGCGCGTGACTCATATCGACGCCGTTGCGGTAGGTGTACACGTCGATTCGGTCCACGTCGTCGGGTGCGAGGTCGGCCGCGCCGGCGTCCCGAAGCGCGTCGAGCGGGGCGTGGGTGTAGCGACACGACGGGTACGGCTTCTGGTAGGCCTCGGTGAGCCACCAGTCGCCGCCGAGCGAGTCGAACAGCGCGGCGAACTCGCCGTCCGCGAGGAGCGTTTCGAACGGGTCGTAGACGGCCTCCATCGCCGCGGGCGACCCGCGGAGGCCGGCGGCGGTCAGCGTCGCGGCGCTCACGCCGGCCTGCGCGGAGAAGCCGGCGGTGACGTTCCGCGACGGCGCGCCCTCCGCGAAGGGGTCGTGCATGGAGACGACCGCGAGGTTCAGCGCGGTGCGAACCGTCTCACGCACCTCGTCGGGCGACTGCCCCGCGCAGACGGCGGCAGTCAGCGCCGGGCCGAGCGTCGTCCACGTCGAGTGCGGGTTGCGGACGAGCCACGGTATCGCCTCGTTCATCCGGGCCTTCATCGCGAAGATGGCGTACTCGAAGCGCGCGCACAGCTCGTACGAGCGGACGCAGGCCTCCACGAACGTCTCGCCGTCAACGTCGTTGGCCTCGGCGACGCCGACCGCGCCCGCGACGACGCTCGCGCCCACGTGGCCGCCGCGGTTGTGGCCCTCCTCTATCTCCTGTGTTATCGCCGCCGTCGCGTTCAATAGCGCCGCCTGCGACGGGTCGACGCGGCGGTCGGTCCCGAGGACGGACGCCGGGCCGTCGGCCAGTTTCGCGTCGCGGAAGACGCCCGCGTGTTGGGGCGCGGCCGCTCCCGCGACGGTCGCCGCGAGTACGTCCGCGACGATTCGCTCGCCGTCGGCGCGCACGTCGTCGGGGAGTTCGTCGGTCAGAAAGCCGTACAGCTGTCGTTCCCAGTCTCTGACTGGCTCGTGTGAAATCATGGTCTGAATGCGTGGTCGAAGGGCGGCTCAGGCCCGAGTGAGGGCGCAGAGCACGCGGGGTGCGGCGGGCTCGGTCGCCGCGGTCCAGAGGCCGTCGACGCCGTCGTCACCGATGACGGGCGCGACGAGTCGGTCGAACTTCGCTCGGAGTTCCGATTCGGTGAACGGGTCGCGTTCGCCGCCGCGGGCGGCGCGCACCTCGCGGGCGTACCGTTCGCCATCGACCGTTTCGACGGTGACGCGCGCGCCGCGCTCGTCGGGGGCGCGGGCCGCGAACTCCTCGGTGGCGACCACGTCCACGCGCCGGGCGAATCCGAGGGCGGTCTTCGTCAGCGCCTCGTCGGTGAACGCCTCCTTGCCGGTCTCGCCGGCCGTCAGCGCCGAGGCGACGGCGAAGGGAACCGAGAACTTCGCTTGCAGGGCGTTCTGGGGTGCCGGCTCCGATAACGCGGCCGCGGCGGGGTACGTCTCGACGGTGACGGCGTCGATGTCGGCCGCGCCGACGCCCGTCTCCTCGACGAGGAGCGCCACGGCGTCGAGGGCGGCGTGGGTGTAGCGGCAGGCCGCGTGGACCTTGAAGTAGCCGCGCTCGATTTCCCAGCGCTCGCCGAGGCCGTCCGCGAGGGCGCTCCGGTCGGGGCCGTCCGCGGCGACGGGTTCGAGGTGGCGGACCACGCCGTCGTCGAGGCCGGTGAAGCCCGATTCGGCTTGGTCGACCGCGAGGACCCCCGAGAGGTTGCTCATACCCACGTAGCCGTTCCTGACGGTCGCGCCCTCGGTGGCCGCCTCGAACCGGGTGTGCTGGGCGTAGTTCGCCGCCATGCGCATCGCGTCGAGCGTCGTCTCGGCGTCGAGGCCGCGGAGCCGGGCGACGGCCGCGGCGGTCCCGACGCCGCCCCACACGCCGTGGGGGTGGAGGCCGTCGGCGAGCGGGACGACCGCCCCGGCGGCGCGGACCGCCGCCTCGTAGCCGGCGACGAACGCCGTCAGGAACTCGTCGCCGCTCCGGTAGGCCGACTCGCCGTCCGCGAGGAGCGCGGGCAGGACGTGAATCGCCGGGTGGCCGGCCGCGAAGCGGTGGCCCTCGTCGAGTTCGAGGACGCTCCCGGCGGCCGCGTTGACGAACGCGGCGCGGTACGCGGTGGTCCGCTCGCCCGCGGTCCCCATGATGGTCGATTCGCCGCCGTTCTCGTCGGCCCAGCGGCGCGCCAACGCGGCGACCGCGGGGTCCGACGCGCCGCCCAGTACCGCGCCGATGGTGTCAGCGACGACGAGGGACGCGCGCTCGACGACCGACGCGGGGAGGTCGGTCCGGTCGAGGTCGGAGACGAACGACGCGAGCGCTTCGTCGGTCATCTCACACCCCGAGGTACGCCTCGACGACGCCCTCGTCTTCGAGGAGTTCGTCGCCGTCGGCGGTCATGCTGATGCGGCCGTTCTCCATGACGTAGCCGCGGTCGGCCAGCTTGAGCGTCTGCTGGACGTTCTGTTCGACCATGAGGACGGTCATGCCCTGCGCGTGGATGTCCTCGATGACGTCGAACACCTCTTGGACGAGGTGCGGCGCGAGGCCGATGGAAGGCTCGTCGAGGATGAGCAGGTCGGGTTCACCCATGAGCGCGCGGGCGAGGGTCAGCATCTGCTGTTCTCCGCCGGACATCGTGCCGGCGCGCTGGTTTTTGCGCTCCGCGAGCCGGGGGAACAGCTCCAGCATCTCGTCGAGGTTCTCCTCGCGGTTCGCCTTCGCCTCCTCGGTCTGCGCGCCGAGAAGCAGGTTGTCGATGACGGTCATGTTGGTGAACAGGTCGCGGTTCTCCGGGACCTGCACGATGCCGCGCTCGACGATTTCGTGGGACGCCTTCGAGTGAATCGCCTCGTCGCGGTAGGTTATCTCGCCGCGGCTCGGCGAGAGGATGCCGCAGATGGTGCGCATCGTCGTGGTCTTGCCCGCGCCGTTCGAGCCGATGAGCGCGACGATTTCGCCCTCGTCGACGTGCATATCGACGCCGTGGAGCACCTCGATGTCGTCGTAGCCGGCGCGGACGCCGTTCAGTTCAAGCATCGACGTCGAACCCCCCGATGTAGGCCTCGATGACGCGGTCGTCTTCGACCACCGTCTCCGGCGCGCCGAAGGCGATTCCCTTCCCCTGGTCAAGCACTTTCACGTAGTCCGAGATGTTCATGATGGCTTTCATGTCGTGTTCGATGACGAGCAGGCTCGTCCCGCGCTCGCGCAGTTGGCGGAACAGGTCGAGCATCTGGTTCGACTCCGACGGGGTGAGCCCCGCCATAATCTCGTCGAGAAGCAGGATTTCCGGCCGCGTCGAGACGGCCCGGGCGAGTTCGAGGCGCTTCTGTGCGCCCACGGTGAGTTCGCCCGCCTCCTCGTCGGCCTTGTCCGCGAGCCCGACGAATTCGAGGTTCTCCATGGCGATTTCGCGCGCCTCGCTCCGGCGGCGCGTGTGGATGTGCGCGCCGACCATCGCGTTTTCGACGACGGTCAGCTCCTCCAGCGGGCGCGTGATTTGGAACGTCCGCGCCAGCCCCGCCCGCGCGATTTTGTGCGCCGGGAGGCCGGAGATGACCTCGCCGTCGAGTCTGACGGTCCCGCTCGTCGGCGGGAACGCCCCGCTGATGCAGTTGAACAGCGTTGTCTTGCCCGCGCCGTTCGGCCCGATGAGGCCGATAATCTCGCCGCGGTTGACGGTCATGTCCACGTCGTCGAGCGCTTGCAGGCCGGAGAAGCGCTTGCCGACGCCTTCGACCGACAGAATCCGCTCGCCGTCGCGGTCGATGTCGGCGTCGGCGTCGGGCGAGTCGCTCCGCGGCGCGTCGGCGTCCGGCACGTCCGCGGATTCCGCGTCGGCGTCGGGCGCGTTCGTCTCGTCTGCCGACATCACTCGCTCACCTCCTCGTCGCCGCGGACGCGGTTCCAGAGGGCGCGCGCCTGACTCGGCCAGCTCACGACGCCGCGCGGCGAGTAGATGACGATAGCCACGAGGAACGCGCCGTAGATGATGCGGTCGAGGCCGTTGATGTCGGAGAACGTCGTCCGCGCGATTTCGCTGACCGGCGTGACGATGAACGAGCCGACGATGGGCCCCAGAAGCGTCCCCGGCCCGCCGACGACGGCGGGCAGGAGCAGTTCGACGTTCTTGAACAGCGCGAACACGGTGTCGGGGCGGATGGTGTTGAAGTACATCGACCAGTAGGCACCGCCGAGGGCGGTGAAGAAGGCGCTGACGGCGACGCCGATGAGCTTGTACCGGAAGCTCGGCACGCCGACGCTGGCGGCGGCCCGCTCGTCCTCGCGGATGGCGAAGAAGTACAGCCCGACCCACGAGTTCTTGATGAGCCACGAGACGAGCGTCACGACGAGCAGGAAGCCGACGATGAGGTAGTAGTACGGCAGGTCGTTCTGGAACTGGAAGGCGACGAGGCCGTACTCCGCGCCGTAGTCGCGCGGGAACGGCTTGAAGTAGCCGTTGGCCCCGCGTAGCTCCGACATGTTGGTGACGACGAAGCGGAGCAGTTCCGCGAACGCCAGCGTCGCCAGCGCGAAGTAGTGGCCCTGGAGGTTGAAGCGGAACGACAGCGCGCCGATGACGAGGCCGTACCCCGCCGCGAGCACGCCGCCGACGAGCATGCCGACCCACGGGTTCACCGCGAAATCGACGACGAGCGCCTGGGTGGCGTACGCGCCGACGCCGAAGAACGCCGCGTGCCCGAACGAGAACTGCCCGGTGTAGCCGGACATGATGTTCCACGCCTGCGCCGTGTAGGCGTAGATGACCGTGAGGATGAGCACTTTCAGGCTCAACAGCGCCGCGATTTCCATCCCGGCGACGTCGATTTCGATGAGCGTCGGGAGCGCCGCGAGCAGGCCGAACAGCGCGACGCCCTTCACGAGCGGGGCGTACCGCCGGTCGTCGAACGTCCGGTAGCGGTCGCGGACGGACTCGATTGCGCTCACGCCTCAGCACCTCCGAAGAGTCCCTCGGGCTTGACGAGGAGCGTCCCGATGAAAAGCAGGAAGATGAGCACTTGCGCGGTGGTCCCGGGGAGGTAGTAGCCGCCGAACACCTGAATCAGCCCGACGATGAGGCCGCCGACGAACGCGCCGGGGAACGAGCCGAGGCCGCCGAGGATGACGATGACGAAGGCGTTGATGAGGTACGTCTCGCCCGTGAAGGGGTCGAACCGCTGGAACAGCGCGATGGAGCCGCCGGCGACGCCGGCCAGCGCCGCGCCGATACCGAAGGTGAGGTAGTTGATGCGGCGGACGTTGATGCCGACGTAGCGCGCGCCGTCGCGGTTGTCGGCCGTGCCGCGGATTTTCCGGCCGAGGTCGGTCCGGTTCAGGAACGCCCGCACGGCGAGCATCGTCCCGAGCGCGATGACGAGCGCGTAGAACTGTCCGAGCGGGATGAACACGTCGCCGACCTGCACCGACCCGAGCGACAGTTCGACCTGCTGGGGGTCGGGCGTGAACACGATTTCGATGGCCGACTGGATGATGAAGAGGACGCCCAGCGTGGCGATGAGCTGGTTCTGCTGGGGGGCCTCGATGATGGGCTCGACCGTGAGTATGTGCACGACCACCCCGAGGGCGAACAGCACCGCGGCGGCGATGGGTATCCCGAGAAACGGGCTGATGCCGGCCGTCTCGGAGACCAACCACACCGAGTACATCCCGACGACGAGGAAGATGCCGTGGGCGAAGTTGATGACGTCCATCACGCCGAATATCATCGTCAGCCCCAGCGCCGTCAGCGCGTAGACGCCCCCGAGCAGGAGGCCGAACGCGAGCAGCTGCAGGAGGACGGGCTCCAGATTGGTGATGTCGGTCAGGAACTGTACGAACGGGTCGATGAATCGGCCGAGGCCACCGCCCTGGAGCGGCAGGGGCGCGACCGATGTGACTAGGTGTCCCATGCGGTTTCTACGCTCGGGAATTGTTGGCAACCCCCATAAAAGGTGGCTATCTTTCGAGACGGTTCGTTGACGTGACGGCGGTCGCGGGTAGCGGTTAGACCTGCGGGTCGGCCTCCGCGTACTCCTCGGGGTAGACGACCTTGACCGAGAGGTCCTGGACCTGGTTCACCGGCCCGAGCGCGTTGACGTTCTCGCCTTGGTCGTCG
Organism: Haloferax sp. SDI50; assembly: GCF_059802635.1. Lineage (NCBI taxonomy): Archaea > Methanobacteriati > Methanobacteriota > Halobacteria > Halobacteriales > Haloferacaceae > Haloferax > Haloferax sp. SDI50. Next base: position 52,451 of record NZ_JBPULL010000003.1, on the reverse strand, counting down.
AATTCGATTGCGCCCATCGCGGAGATGTGGTCCTCGTAGCTGAGGCCCTTGAGCGCCTCGTTGATGTCGTCGGGGTCGACGCTGCCGGCCTCCTCGACCGCCTGGATGATGACCTCCGCCGCGGTGTAGGCCATCCCGACCGACGCCGAGAACTCCTGGTCGTAGTTGTCGAGGAACTGCGAGCGGACCTCGGCGGTCTTGTCGACCGTCGGGTTCAGCGCGTAGTTGTTGTCCAGCACGCCGTTCGCGAACTCGCCGATGTCGCTGACGGCGTCGTCGTCGGTGAACGTCGCGGACGCCGAGGCGGTCAGGTACGGCGGCCGGTAGTCCTGGTCCTGCAACGCCTGGGCGAGCAGGACGCCGCCGGCGACGTAGGTCGTGGCGATGATGGTGTCGGGGTCGGCGCTCCGGAGCCGCGACACCTGCGTGTTGGCGTTCGACGCGCCGAACTCGATGGCCGTCTCCTCGACGATTTCGACGTTCTGCTCGGGGAGGAACTCGCGGAGGCTGTCGCGAATCGCCTGCCCGTAGCTGTTGTTGATGTAGAACAGCCCCGCCGTGTCGATGGTGCCGCCCCCGTCGCGGATGACCGAGGGCACGAGGTCCGCGTAGTCGCTCGCCAGCCGGCGCGCCGGGGGCTGGGGTCGGTAGACGTAGTTGAAGTCGCGGCCTTGCAGGATGTTGTCCGCCGCCGCGATTGAGATGACGAACGGGACGCCCTGTCGCTCCGCGACCTGCGTCGCCGCCGTCGTCACCGGCGAGGAGTAACAGCCGGTGAGGACGTCCGCGCCCTCGCTGAGCAGTTCCTCGCTGACCTGTCCGCCGAGCTCCTGTGCGCCCTGGTTGTCGCCCTCGATGACGGTCACTTCCGCGCCGTCGAGCGATTCGATGCCGCCCTCCTCGTTTTTCCGCATCGCGGCGAGTTTGATGGCGTTGCTCATCCCGACGCCCGTCGCGGCGAGACTGCCCGAAAGCGGGTGGTTCGACCCGATGACGACCTCGTCGACGGACTGCTCGGGCGTTCCCGTCGTGGTGCCCGTGTCGCCGCCGGACCCGCCCGAGTCACCGCCGGAGTCGCCGCCCGACCCGCCGCCGTTTCCGGCGTCGTCGCTCGCACAGCCGGCCAGTGTCAGTGCCGCGACGCTCGCGCCCGTTGCTTTGAGGAAGCGTCGCCTGTTGCTCGTCGAAGACTTGAGAGTCTTACCCATGGCAATCGGTATCGAGGTTAGTGCCTACTGTAATAAATCCTCCCGTACTCGTGTTGTCACGTTCTGCGGATATTCCTGCAACGAATCGAGTACGGGTCGGGAAATTGAGTCGAAAACGAGTCGTTTCTGCCGTGCGTTTCGTTCGGTCTCCCTGCGGTCTCAGCCGCGCCAGCCGCGCCAGCCACGTCAGCCGTACTCCCCGCGTCAGTCGAGCGATTCGCGGGCGTGGATGCCGGCGAGGCGGCCGTAGCCGAGCGCGGTCGTCAGTCCGTTGCCGGAGAGATAGCCGCCCGCGCCGTGACCGCTGATGCCGCAGGCGGTGCCGCCCCCGGCGTAGAGGTTCTCCACCGTGCTCCCGTCGGTTCGGAGGACGCGTCCGTGTTCGTCGACGACGAGGCCGCCCTGCGTGTGGAAGAGCGCGCCGGTAACTTTGGCCCCGTAGAAGGGCGCTTCCAGCGGGTTCGCGCCGTCGACCCGACCGACTTCGTCCGGCTCGCTCGCCGCGGCCGCCTCGTTGTAGGCGGCGACCGTCTCCGCGGCGGCCTCGCCGTCGGCACCGAGTCGCTCCGCGAGGGCCGCGACGGAGTCGGCGGTGTGGTAGGTCCCCTGCTCGATGGCCTCGTCGAAGTCCTCGAACTGGCCGCGGAGTCGTTCGAAGATGCGCTCGTCGAACAGTTGAATCGCCTGCCCGCCGGGCTGTTTGAGCACCGAGATGGCGAACTCGCTGTACCCCGCGGACTCGTCGCCGAACCGCTCGCCGTCCTGATTCACGAGAATGCCCCCGTTCATCGTGACCGCGTAGGTCGAGAGCATCCCCGTCTGGCTCGCTACCGTCGCGTGGCCCTGATAGGCGTCCATGGAGGCGAGCTCGCCGCCGAGTTCCGCGCCGAAGCGGACGCCGTCGCCGGTGTTGCCGTCAGCGCCGAAGTACAGCGCCCGCTCGATGTCCTCCTCGCAGTAGTCGGTGACCATCTCGCGGTTGCCGGCGAAACCGTCGGTGGCGAGGATGACCTTCTCGGCCTCGATTGCCTCGTCGTGGCCGAGGCCGGCGACGACGCCCCGAACCGCGCCGTCCTCCGCGACCAGTCGCTTCACGGGCGCGTTCGTCAGGAGTTCGATGTTCGGCGTCGATTCGACGCGCTCGACCAGTTCGGCGACGAGGTTCTCGCCGTTTCGGCCCTCAGGCGCGTGCATCCGGTACTCGGAGTGTTTGGGGTACTTGAAGTCGTCCACGATGTGGAGCGTGATATCCCAGTCGTCGACGAGCCAGTGGATGAGGTTCGCGCTCTCCTCGCAGAGGTACCGGACGCGCTCCTCGTCGGCCTCGTAGTCGTTTTTCTCCAAGATGTCGCGGGCCATGTCCGCGGGCGTCTCTTCGATGCCGGCCTCGCGCTGGAGGCGCGTCCCCGCCGCGGGGACCATCCCCGTCGAAAGCGACGTGTTGCCGCCGCACTCGGGCGCTTTCTCCAGCACCGTCACGCGAACGTCGGGGTTCTCGCTGGCCGCGAGCGCGGCGACGAGGCCGGTGCCGCCGCCCCCCGCGACGAGCACGTCCGTGTCGATGTCCCACTCGATGTCGTCGATCGAGACGACTTCGGTGACGCCGTCGCTCGGCGTCCGCCGGGCTAGTTCGTCCATGCAGTCTGCTAGGTAGACTCTATCGTAAAACTACCGCCTCCGGCGGCGGTGGTGTCGCCGTTTCTCACCCTGCGTCGCCGCCGAGTCCGCCGGTTTTCTCGGTCGCGCGCGTGAGAACAATCCCCCGTCTCCTGCGGCGTTTGCCGTCGCGCCGACTCGAACGGTCAGGAACGGCAGACAGTCAGCAATCCCGGAGTGAAAAACTATGTGTGTCGAGAACACCCATACCGCATGGACTCGCCACGAGACATCGTCGAGGAGTTCTTCGACCGCATGGCAGACGACCGCCGGAACACCGTCGGCGACCTGTTCGCCGAGGACGCCGTCATCTCCCTGCCGGGTGCGACCTTCGAGGGACCGACCGCGGCCTACGACTTCCTCGCGCACCTCGAACCGCGGTACGAGTGGGCGGCAAAGGAGTTCGACCGCTGGATAGAGGCGGGTGACACCGTCGTGAGCACCGGGTCGCTCTACGGCGTCGCCAACGGCGGCGCGGAGTTCTCGGACGTTCGCTACGTCGATATCTACGTCGTCCGCCGGGGGCTCATCGAGCGCCTCGACATCTGGAACGACCTCGCGGTCGACGGTGTCGTTCCGGTCGAGGACGCACCCACGGTCCCAGCGGAGGAATGAGCGACCGAACCGCGGTTCTGTTCGCGCTCCGCGACGACCCCTCGCTCGTCGTCCGCGCCGAGGAACTCGGCTACGAGTCGGCGTGGGCCGCCGAGGGACAGGGAAAAACCGCCTTCGGAAAGCTCGAACGCTGGGCCGTCAACACCGAGGAAATCGGCCTCGCGACCGGCATCGTCAACGTCTTTTCGCGGACGCCGGCGGCGCTCGCAGCGGCCGCGGCGACCCTCGACGACCACTCCGACGGCCGCGCGATTCTCGGCCTCGGCGTCGCCCACCCCGGCGTCGTCGAGACGTTCCACGGCGTCGACTTCGACCGCCCGCTGTCGCGGCTCCACGAGTACGTCGACCTCGTCCGGCGCTACCTCCGCGGCGAGGCCGACTCCTTCGACGGCGAGTTCTTCTCGCCCGAGCGCACGAGTTTCTGGGACGCCTTCGACCCCGTCCGCGAGGAGATACCCATCTACAACGGCGCGCTCGGCCCGGCGAACGTCCGACTCACCGGGCAGGTCGCCGACGGCTGGCTTCCGAACCTCTACCCCCGCCCGCAGTTCGAGGCGGCGCTGGAGTGGCTCGACACCGGGGCCGCCCGCGCCGGGCGCGACCGGAGCGACGTGGACGTAGCGATGTACGTCCTCACGGCCGTCCACGACGACCCCGACGAGGCGCGGCGGGCGGCGGCCGAACACGTCGCCTACTACCTGCGCGACGTGCCGGGCTACTACGACCGCGCGGCCGAGCAGGCCGGCTTTGCCGACGAGGTCGAGGCGGTCCGCGCCGCGCCGACGACCGAGGCGGGGGCGCGCGAACTCTCGGCCGACTTCCTCGACCTCGTGGCGCTGGTCGGCACGCCCGACGACGTGCGGGGGCGACTCGTCGAACTCCGCGAGATGGGCGTCGACCTCCCGGTCGTCCGCGCGCCCGCCGGCGTCGACCGCGAGTGGGTGGCGCGGACGCTGGAGGTGTTCGCTCCGTAACATGACCACGCCGGACCGTGCCGTACTTTTATGCTGGATGCCACCGCATCTCAGGCGAAGCGAGTCATGACAGACCGTATCTGGGAGGACCTGCTATCCGAACAGGATAAACAGGTCATCACGAAGGCTGGTTACGACAAGGAGGGCGCCTCGTCGTGGGAGTCCCGCGGCATGGGCGAGAACCCGATGGTTCTCGTCATCGACATGCAACGACTCATCGTCGGCGAGAACGTTCCCATCCTCGACGCTATCGAGGAGTACCGCACCGCGATGGGCGACATCGCGTGGGACGCCATCGAGCACATCGACCCGTTCCTCGATTTCGCGCGGGAGCAGGGGCTTCCGGTGACGTACACGCGGGTCGTCCCGTCGAGCTACGACGACCCCGACCACCCCAACCTAGACATCGTCGACCCGGTCGCGCCCGAGGAGGGCGACGCCGTCGTCGACAAGTCCTACGCGTCGGCGTTCTACGGGACCGACCTGCTCTCGCGGCTCGTCCGCGGCGGCCACGACTCGGTCATCATCGTCGGCAACTCCACGAGCGGGTGCGTCCGGGCCACCGCGGTCGACGCCAAGCAGAACGGCCTCAGCGTCGTCCTGCCGCAGGAGTGCATCTTCGACCGCATCGAGGCGTCGCACAAAATCGGCCTCCTCGACCTGTGGATGAAGTACGCCGAGGTGCTGGAGACCGAGGCGGTCGAGGAGTGGGTCGAGACGCTATGACCCACGACCACGACCTCGTCATCTCGAGCGGCACCGTCGTCACCCCCGAACACGGCACCTTCGAGGCCGACGTGGCGGCCGACGGCGAGACCATCTCCGCTATCGCCGCGCCCGGCACGCTCGCAGGCGAGACGGAAATCGACGCGACGGGCAAGCACGTGCTCCCGGGCGCAATCGACCCGCACACCCACCACGGCATCTACCGCGGGCTGGAGGCGGACGCCGAGTCCGAGTCCAAGTCCGACCTCGTCGGCGGCGTGACCACCATCGGGAACTACTTCCGCCGGGCCGGAGCCTACGAGGACATCATGCCGGGCTACTTCGAGGAGGCGGAGCCGAACTACTACCACGATTACTTCTTCTCGCTGGGCCTGCTCTCGATGGCGCACATCGAGGAGATACCCGCTATCATCGAGGAGTTCGGCATCACGACGTTCAAGTGGTACATGAACTACAAAGACGCCGCCCGCGAGAAGTTCGGCGTCGACTGCGACATGCACGACGACTTCGGCGACGCGTTCGTCCGGAAACTCGCCGAACAGGACGTGCCGACGACGCTCGGCTACCACTCCGAGAACGTCGAAATCACGAACGCGCTCGCCGGCGGCAACGTCTACGTCACCTCCGAGTCCGACGACACCGAGGCCGACGCCGACGAGGGCTACGAGGTGATGGTCGAGGAGTTCCCCGGCTACGCCGAGACCCAGAGCATGGTCGCCGGGGCCGCGCTCGCCAAGGTCCACGGCTACGACGACCGCTTCTACGCGGTCCACATCTCCGCCGGGGGAACCGCAGACGAACTCGCCGCGCTCCACGACGCGGGCTACCGGGCGTGGGGCGAGACGTGTATCCACTACCTCGCGCTCACCACCGAGGAGTGCGACGAGCGAATGAAAGTCAACCCCCCGGTTCGGTCGAAAGCGGACCAAGAGACGCTCTGGGAGCGCCTCGCGGACGGCACTATCTCCACTATCGGGACCGACCACTGCGCCAACCTCGCGGAGAACAAGTTCGGCGAGGGCATCCGCGACAGCCTGCTCGGCTTCCCCTCGACGCCGGTGATGCTCCCGCTTATCCTCTCGGAGGGCGTCAACGAGGGCCGCATCTCGCTCGAACGCGCCGTCGAGGTGACGAGCACCAACGCGGCGAAGGCGTTCAATCTCTATCCGAAGAAGGGAACCGTCAGGGTCGGCAGCGACGCCGACCTCGCCGTCGTCGACCTCGACGAGACGAAGACGGTCACGCCGGAACTGTTACACAGCGTCAGCGGCTACTCCCCCTACGAGGGCCGGGAGGTCACCGGCTGGCCCACCCAGACCGTCGTGAAGGGCGAACTCGCCTACGACGACGGCGACATCGTCGGCACGAAAGGGCACGGAACTCACATCGACCGGCCGGTGTGACCCCGTCGGACGGCCGGAGCCACCACCCGACCGACTCGACCGACCCACCCCACCGACGACGCGGACTGACCGGCCACGCGGAACCGGGCACACCGACGACCGGCCGCCCGCGACCGGGCACGCGGACGCGAACACGCACCACCAGACGACCACCACACGCGACACAGAACGAGAAGACACACACGACATGACGAACGACACGAACGGACCACTCGACGGCCTCGTCGTCCTCGAAGCCGGGTCGATGATATCCGGCCCGACCGTCGGCCGCTTCCTGGCCGACTTCGGGGCGACGGTCATCAAAATCGAACATCCGGCGTTCGGCGACCATATCCGCCGCTTCGGTCCACAGAAAGACGGCGTCGGCCTCTGGCACAAGTACCTCTCGCGGAACAAGCAGTCTATCACCCTGAACATCTCCACCGACGAGGGCGCGGCGGTGTTCGAAGACCTCGTGGGCGAGGCCGACCTCCTCATCGAGAACTTCCGACCCGGCACGCTCGAACGCTGGAACGTCGGCTGGGAGCGACTCTCCGAGGTCAACGACGACCTCGTGATGCTCCGGATGTCCGGTTTCGGTCAGACCGGCCCGTACTCCGAGCGCCCCGGATTCGGGACGCTCGCGGAGGCCATGTCCGGCTTCGCCTACCTCAACGGCTTCCCCGACTCGCCCCCGCTGCTCCCGCCGACCGGCCTCGCGGACAACATCGCGGCGCTGTTTTCGACGTTCGCGGTGATGTTCGCGCTCTACCACCGCGACGTTCACGGCGGCGGCGGCCAGTACATCGACACGAGCCTCATCGAACCCATCTTCGGCCTGCTCGGGCCGCAACCGCTCCGCTACGACCAACTCGGTGAAATCGAGTCGCGGTCGGGCAACCGCTCGACCTCGTCGGCTCCGCGGAACGTCTACCGGACGGGCGACGACCGCTGGGTCGCCATCTCCGCGAGCGCGCAACCCCTCGCGGAGCGGACCTTCGACGCCATCGGCCGCCCCGACCTGAAGGACGACCCGCGGTTCGAGACCAACGAGGACCGACTGGAACACGTCGACGAACTCGACGCCATCATCCAAGACTGGATGGACGACCACAGCCGCGAGGAGGTCCTCGCGGCGTTCGAAGAGGCCGACGCGACGCTCGCGCCCGTCTACAACGTCGAAGACATCCTCAACGACGAACACTACGCGGCGCGCGAGGCGTTCCTGACGGTCGACGACCCGGACCTCGGCGAGGCGGTCGTCCAGAACGCCTTCCCGAAGTTCTCGGAGACGCCGGGGCGGGTCGACCACCTCGGGCCGTCGCTCGGTGAACACAACGACGCGGTCTACCGCGACCGACTCGGCTACGACGAGTCGGTGCTTTCGGACCTCGAAGCGGAGGACGTGATATGAGCCTCCTCGACTCGCTCCCCGAGCGCGTCCACGTCGTCGAGATGCTGCCCCGCGACGGGTTCCAGCGCCTCGACGAGTTCGTCCCGACCGACGAGAAAGTCGAGATAATCGACGCCCTCTCGGACACCGGCGTGGACGAAATCGAGCTCTCGTCGTTCACCCACCCGAAGGCCGTCCCGACCCTGCGGGATGCAGACGAGGTGGCGAAGCGCATCACCCGCCGCGACGACGTGACCTACCGGGCGCTCGTCCCCAACCTCCGGGGCATGGAGCGCGCCGTCGAGGCCGAGGTGGACAAGGTGAACGCGCTCGTCACGGTGAGCGAGACGTACACGAGGAAAAACCAGAACCGCACCCGCGAGGAGGTGCTCGCGGAGATGGACGACATCGTCGACCTCGCCCACGACCACGGCATCGAGGTCGAAGCCGGGATGGGAACGAGTTTCTACTGCCCCTACGAGGGCGCAATCGACCCGGCGGAGACGCTCGCGGTCGTCGACAGCGTCGTCGACTCCGGCGTCGACGAGGTGACGCTGGCGACGACGATGGGCCTCGCCAACCCCGTCGAAATCACGGAGCGGTTCACCGCCGCGTTCGAGGCCCACCCCGGCCTCGACATGGGTCTGCACCTCCACGACACGAACGGGATGAGCCTCGCCAACACGCTGGCCGCGATGGCCGTCGGCGTCGACCGCTTCGACGCCTCGGTCTGCGGCCTCGGCGGCGGCGTCGTCCTCCCGGGCGATATGTCCGGCGTCGGCAACACGCCGACCGAGGACCTCGTCCAGATGCTCGACCGCATGGGCGTCGGCCACGGCGTCGATTTCGACCGCATCGAGGCGGCCGCCCACGACGTGTCCGACCGACTGGGTCTCGGCCTGACGAGCCACGTCCTCGCGGGCGGCACCGTCGAGGGCGTCCTCGACACCGTCGCGGCCGACGGGGAGGCGGGCTGAGATGGCCGGCAAGACCCTCGCGGAGAAGTTGCTGTCGGAAAAATCGGGTACCGACGCCCGCGCCGGCGACTACGTCGAGGCCGACGTGGACGTGGCGATGGCCCACGACATCACCGGGCCGCTCGCGTTCCAGACGTTCGACGAGGTGACGGGCGACGACGGCGAGTTGTTCGCGCCCGACCGCACCGTCTTTACCATCGACCACCACGCCCCCGCCGACGGGGTGCAGGCCGCGAACAACCACAACGCGGTCCGCGAGTTCGCGGCGGAACACGGCGCACACCAGTTCGACGTTGGTGACGGCATCTGCCACGCCGTCCTCGTCGAGGAGGGCTTCGTCGGTCCCGGCGACCTCGTCATCGGCGCGGACTCTCACTCGACGACCTACGGCGGCATCGGCGCGTTCGGGACCGGCGTCGGCTCGACCGACCTCGGGACCGCGCTCGCGACGGGCGAACTCTGGTTCCGCGTCCCGAAGACGCTCCGCTTCGAGGTCGACGGCGACCTCGGAGACGGCGTCTACGCGAAGGACCTCATCCTTCGGTTCATCGGCGACGTGGGCTTCGACGGCTGTACCTACATGGCCGCCGAATACGCCGGCAGCACTATCGAGTCGCTGCCGATTCACGAGCGCCTCGTCCTCTCGAACATGGCAATCGAGATGGGCGGCAAGGCCGGCCTCGTCGCGCCCGACGAGCGAACCGAGTCGTACCTCGAACGCCAGACGGGGAACGAAATCGACCTCGGGGACGCGTTCGTCTCCGACGACGACGCCGACTACGAGGCGGTCCACAGCTACGACGCGGCCGACCTCGCCCCGCAGGTCTCGAAGCCGTCGAACCCCGAGAACGCGGTTGACGTGACCGAGGTCGCGGGCACCGAGGTCGACCAGCTGTTCGTCGGCACCTGCACGAACGGCCGGTACGAGGACATCAAAATCGTCGCGGACATCCTCGCGGGCGAGACCATCGCCCCGAACGTCCGGATGGTCGTCGTCCCCGCCTCGAAGTCCGTCTACCAGCACATGCTCGGGACGGGCGTCTTCCAGACGCTCACCGACGCGGGCGCGGTCATCCAGAGCGCCGGCTGCGGTCCCTGCGCGGGCTACCATCAGGGCGTCCTCGGCGACGGTGACGTCTGTCTCGCCACGGCGAACCGGAACTTCCCCGGCCGTGAGGGGTCGATGGAGTCGTCGGTCTACCTGTCGAGTCCGGCGACCGTCGGCGCGAGCGCGCTGTACGGCGAAATCACCGACCCTCGCGAGGTCGAGACGAAACGCTACGACGACACGGTGTTCGCGGAGGTGCTGCCATGACGGGAGCCGCCGACGGCGCGGACGGCGGCCGTCCCGACCCCGCCGAACCCGGCCGCGCGTGGGTGTTCGGCGACAACATCGACACCGACCAGATAACCCCGTCGCGCTTCATCGTCTCGTCGGACCCCGACGAACTCGCCACCCACGCCTTCGAGGACCTCAGACCCGACTTCTCCGAGTCGGTCGAGACGGGCGACTTCGTCGTCGCCGGCGAGAACTTCGGGAGCGGGTCGTCACGGGAGCACTCGCCGCTGTCGCTCGTCGGCGCGGGCGTTTCGGCCGTGGTCGCGCAGTCCTTCGCGCGCATCTTCTTCCGCAACGCCATCAACCTCGGCCTGCCGGTGCTCATCTGCCCCGGCGCGGACGCCGTCGAGGACGGCGACGAGATTCACGTCGACCTCGACGCGGGCGTCGTGACGAACCACACGCGAGACGAAACCTACGAGGCGGAGGCGCTCCCCCAGTTCCTCCAGTCGCTCGTCGAACAAGGGGGATTGAAACCCTACACGAAGGCGAAACTCGACGGCTGAGCGGGTATTCGGCTCACGGCACGGGCTTGACGCATCGACTGACGACCGTACAGAGGCACCCGCGAACGCCATTCTGCGACGTTTGTTTTCCGCTTTCTCACCCCTCCGACCGCTCACCGTTTGCGCGCGTCCCAGTAGAGGAGTCCGGCGGCGACGACGAGACAGACCGCGAGCCCCGCGAACGCGGCGACGTAGCTCGCGTAGGTGGCGACGATGCCGACGTAGGCCGGCCCCATCGCGTTCGCGCCGAGGAACAGCGCCCGCGCGGCCCCGAGGTCGGCCCCGCGGTCGGCGTCGGGCGCGTTGTCCATGATGATGGCGTCCGCGAGCGGGAACTCCGTCTTGTAGCCGGCCGCGAGCGCGACGACGGAGACGTAGATGAGCGGGCGCGCCGCCACGGCCGAGAGGACGGCGAGCGCCCCCGCGGCCGCGAGCATCCCGACGACGGCGATTGACTCGCGGCGGAACCGGTCGCTCAGGCCGCCGGCGACGGGTTTGATGGTGATGCCGACGGCGAAGACGATGGCGAACGTCGCGCTCGCCAACTGCTGGTCGAACCCCTTCGCCTCGATGAGGTAGGTCGGAAAGAAGTTGATGAAGCCGCCGACCATGAAGTAAAACAGCCCGAACGCGAGGAGCGTCCGGCGCTGTTCCGCGCTGGCGAAGAGGCGTCGGAGCGTCCCCGAGACGTGGAGTTCGGGCGACCCCACGGCGTAGCCGTCTCTCGACCAGAGCGCGTAGAGGACGGTGAGTCCCGCGAGGACGACGGCGACCGGCAGGAACGGCGTCCGCCACGTCGCGTAGGTCAGCGCGAGGATGGCGAGCCCCGACGAGACGAGGCCGCCGAGGTCGGTGCCGGCGGCGTAGAGACCGAGCGCCCGGCCGCGGCGTTCGACGAACAGGTCAGAGAGGAGCGCCCGCGAGGGGATGGCGAACAGCCCCTTCCCGAGTCCCGTGACGACCGCGGCGGCGACGAAGCCCGCGAGGCCGCCGGCGAGACCGAACGTGAGGAAGCCGAGGACGAGGATACCCAGTCCGGGGACGATGAGCGTCGCCCGCGTCCAGCGGTCGGAGTACTCGCCGCCGGGGTACTGGGTGACGGCGTAGACGCCCTGAAACAGCGCCAGCGCGATGCCGGCGGTCGCCTCCGTTATCTGTAACTCCTCGATAATCGTCGGCAGCAGCGGCGACAAGAGAAACCGACCCGTCTGGAGGACCGCCCACGCCAGCGACACGGTGACTAACATCCGACCCGGGTAGCCCGCAAGCAAGCGCTCGTCGGATGTCGGCTGTTGGTTCACACCCACGGTACACCGACCTGCTACCAATGGGTTACGATTGCGGAACGCCGGTTCCGGTTGTCGGCGTCGCGGTTCCCCCGAGGGACTGATCGTCTTATAAACAATATGCAGTTTATTCAAAAATCCGTTATCGGGTAATCAGTGCGTAACTGTGTTTCTAACCCGCTCTAAACGGAACAATTTCTACAAATTCTACAATTTCTAAAAACTTCACAGTTTTAAACTTAACTTGATTTATTTTCTCGGTTCAGAGCCCCCCGTCCCCGATGGCCGCCGCACAAATTTTTACCACCCGCGGCCGCGACGGTGCGGGCATGGACGCGACGGCAATCGACCACGTGAATCTCCGCATCCCCGCCGACGGTCTCGACGCCGCTGTCGGGTTCTACCGCGACGCGCTCGGCTTCGACATCGAGAACCGCGACCTGTACGAATCGGGCGACAAGCCCTTCTTCTCCGTGCGACTCACCCCGGCGAGCGTCATCCACCTCCGGCCGGCCGAGAACTTCGAACTGCCGGCTGAAACCGCCTTCGACCACGTCGCCATCGAGTTCGCCCACGGCATCGACGAACTCCGCGACCGGCTCGACGCCGCGGGCGTCGAAATCGACCGCCAGCTCGAACCCCTCGGGGCGACGGGCGTCGCGCCAGCGGTGTACGTCACCGACCCGTTCGGCTACACGCTGGAGCTGAAAGCCGCACCCGACGACGGCTGAGCCTTACAGCACGTACTGCGCGACCGAGTCCATCACTTTCCGCTCCGCCCGGCGCAGGTGTTCCTCGGCGGTGCGCCGCGAGACGCCCATCTCGTCGGCGATGGTCGCGGTCTCGATGCCGCGCGGGAGGTCGTAGTAGCCGCCGGCGTGGGCCAGTCGAAGCGCCTCGCGCTGGCGGCCGGTGAGCGCGGGCATCGCGTCGGCGGGGGCCAAAAGCGGGCCGCTCCCGCTGGCGAACGACACCGCGCGCTTGGACTCGACGCTCACGTCGAAGCCGCTGTCCACGAGGTCGCGGAAGCACGCCGTCAGGTCGTCGGCCGAGACGGCGAGCAGACGGCACACTTTGGCCCCGCCGCGGTAGCGAAGCGGCGGCACGAGGAGGAGGCCGTGGTTCCGCACGTAGCCCTCGATGTGGTCTATCTCGTGGTCGCGGAGGCAGTCGGCGGTGACGACGACCAACTCGTCGCCGCGCTCGACCGACGCCGCCACGCCGACGGTGTCGCGGACGCGGTCGAGCACGTCGCTTCCGGCCTCGCCGCTGACGTGGAGCATATCGCAGTGCTCATTGCACCACAACTCGACGCTCGCGGCGTTGCCCGCCGTCGCCGCCGCGTAGGCGCTGTCGTCTCTGATTCGGAGGCTCGCCTCGTACATACGCGGACCGTTGGTCCGGCGATAATATATAAACACCACACCGCACGGTGGGTGAATTGCTACCCGTGTCGCGCCCGAACTCTGCGGTATGCACGACCAGCAATCGTCGGCAACCCGGGACCGACTCGGTGACCCGAGCGACGAGTGGCGCGCGTACCAGGGCGCGCCCACCGGGACGGACATCGAGTGCAAGGGGTGGCGACAGGAGGCGGCGCTCCGGATGCTCAACAACAACCTCGACCCCGAGGTGGCCGAGCGCCCCGAGGACCTCGTCGTTTACGGCGGGACCGGCCGCGCCGCCCGCTCGTGGGACGCCTACGACGCGATTCTCACCGAACTCCGCGACCTCGACGACGACGAGACGCTCCTCGTCCAGTCGGGCAAGCCGGTCGGGACGTTCCCGACCCACGAGCGCGCCCCGCGCGTCCTCATCGCCAACTCCAACCTCGTCGGCCGCTGGGACGACTGGGAGCACTTCCACGAACTGGAGGCCGAGGGGAAAATCATGTACGGCCAGATGACCGCCGGGTCGTGGGCGTACATCGGCACGCAGGGCATCATCCAAGGCACCTACGAGACGCTGGCCGAACTCGCCCGCCAGCACTACGACGCCGACCTCCGGGGGAAGCTCGTCGTCACCGGCGGCCTCGGCGGCATGAGCGGCGCACAGCCCCTCGCGGTGACGATGAACCGCGGGGTCTGTATCGCCGCCGAGGTGCAGGCCGACCGCATCGAGCGCCGGGTCGAGACGGACTACCTGATGGAGTTCGCTGACTCGCTGGACGAGGCGCTCGAAAACGCGAAGGCGGCCATCGACGCAGGTGAACCTTACAGCGTGGGCGTCCAGATGAACGCCGCCGACATGCTCGAAGAACTGCTCGCGCGCGACGAGATTCCCGACGTGGTCACCGACCAGACCAGCGCCCACGACGAACTCGAAGGCTACTATCCGAGCGGTTACACCGTCGAGGAAGCCGACCGGCTCCGCGAGGACGACCCCGAGAAGTACGTCGAAGCGAGCCTCGACACGATGGAGCGCCACGTGCAGGCCATCCTCGACTTGCAGGACGCGGGCGCAATCGCCTTCGAGTACGGCAACAACATCCGCGGGCAGGTCCAAGACCACCGCGGGATGACGACCGCGTTCGACTTCCCCGGGTTCGTCCCGGCGTACATCCGCCCGATGTTCTGTCGCGGGCGCGGGCCGTTCCGGTGGGCCGCGCTCTCCGGCGACCCCGCCGACATCCACCGCACCGACGAGGCGATTCGAGAACTGTTCCCCGACCACGAGTCGCTCATGCGCTGGATAGACCTCGCACAGGAGCAGGTGTCGTTTCAGGGACTTCCCTCGCGGGTGTGTTGGCTCGGCTACGCCACCGACGACGACGGACTCACGGAGCGCGCCCGCTTCGCGTTGAAAATCAACGACCTCGTCGCGTCGGGCGAGGTGTCCGCACCGGTCGTCGTCACCCGCGACCACCTCGACGCCGGGTCGGTCGCCAGCCCGTACCGCGAGACCGAGGCGATGCGCGACGGCACCGACGCGGTCGCCGACTGGCCCATCCTGAACGCGCTTCTCAACACCGCCGCGGGCGCGGACATCGTGAGCGTCCACGACGGCGGCGGCGTCGGCATCGGCAACTCGCTGCACACGAACAACCACGTCGTCCTCGACGGCTCCGACCTCGCGGCGAAGAAGGCCCGCGCCGTCTTCACGACTGACCCCGGCATGGGCGTCGTCCGCCACGCCGACGCCGGCTACGAGGACGCGCTCGACGAGGCGACCCGGTCGAACGTCCGAATTCCGATGCGCGACCACGACGCAGCCGAGCGCGCCGGCCGCGCGGCCGAAGATGTCGAATCCGCCGGCCGAGGTGACGAATGACTCTCACTGACGCACCCGCGTGGGAGGGCCCCTCGTCGGACCCGAACGACGAGCAGTTCGGCCACGTCGTCTCCCCGACCGACATCGAGGACGCGGGCGACTTCCGCGCCGTCCTCGTGGGCGAACCCTACGACGGAGCCGTCATCGGCCGGCGCGGTGCCCGCGAGGGCCCCGCCGCGATTCGGCGCGCCCTCGCCGGCGTCAAGACCCACCACTTCGACGAGGGGGCGGTCGCCGGCGTCGCCGACCTCGGTGACCTCCCAATCGAGGCGTACAACGACGGGGACGACCCCGAGAACCACGTCGCGGACGTACAGGCCGTCGTCACTGACGAGGCCGCGGCCGTCTACGAGCGCGGCGCGCTCCCGGTGTTCCTCGGCGGCGACAACTCCCTGACCGTCGGGAACGTCACGCCGCTTCTCGGCGGCGACGACTCGGTCGGGGTCGTGAGCTTCGACGCCCACCTCGACTGCCGAGACCCCGCCGACGGCCCGACGAGCGGGACGCCCTACCGCCAACTGTTCGACGCCGGACTCGACCGCCTCGCCGTCGTCGGCGCGCGACACTTCGAGACTTCGACCGCCTACGCCGACTTCCTGCGCGACTCGGGCGGCACTATCCTCACCGCCGACGAGGTCGGCCGCGGCCCCGTCGAGACGGCCGACTTCGCCCTCGACGCCGTCGCCGCCTGCGACCGCGTCTTCGTCAGCCTCGACGTGGACGTGCTGGACCAGACGGCCGCGCCGGGCGCGAGCGCGCCGACCCCCGGCGGCGTCACCACCCGCGAACTGTTCTCGATGCTCCGCCGCGTCGCGGCCGACCCCCGCGTCGTCGGCTTCGAGGTCGTGGAGTGCGCGCCGCCGCTGGACGACGAAGACGGACGGACCGTCGCCGCGGCCGCCCGTGCAGTCGCCCACTTCCTCGCGGGGGTGACGTCGCGTGACTGACGTAGGTTCCACGGCCGGCCTCACGGTCGTCCACGACGCGGCCGAACTGGTCGTCGGCCCCGACGAGGGAACCGGCGTCGTCGTCCTCGAAGACGCCGCGTTCGCCGCGCTCGACGGCGAAGTCGTCGCCGTCGGGTCGACAGACGAAGTGCTCGCGGACTACCCCGTCGCGGACGCCGACACCGCCGTCGACGCGACCGGCAAGACGGTCCTGCCGGGCTTCGTCGACCCGCACACTCACGCGCTGTTCGCCGGCGACCGCTCCGACGAGTTCGTGGCGAAGTTACGGGGCGCGACCTACGAGGAGATTCTCGCCGACGGCGGCGGCATCCTCCGCACCGTCGATGCGGTCCGCGAGGCCTCCGACGAGGAGTTGGCGGCGAATCTCACCGAGCACCTCGACGCGATGCTCGCCCACGGGACGACCACGGTCGAGGTGAAGACCGGCTACGGCCTCGACACCGAAACCGAACTGCGGATGCTCTCGGCTATCGACGCGGCCGGGTCGGGCCACCCGGTGGACGTGATTCCGACGTTCATGGGCGCGCACGCCGTCCCGCGCGGTGTGGACACCGAGGAGTACACCAAGTCGGTCGTGGCCGACCAACTCCCGGCGGTCGCTGAACAGGACATCGCCGAGTTCTGCGACGTGTTCTGCGAGCGCGGTGTGTTCACCGCCGAGCAGTCCCGTCGGATTCTGGAGGCGGGCCGCGACCACGGCCTCACGCCAAAGATTCACGCCGACGAGTTCGCCGCCATCGGCGGCACCGACGTTGCGGCCGCGGTCGGCGCGGCCAGCGCGGACCACCTGCTCCACACCGACGACGGGGGCCGCGAGACGCTGGTCGAAGCCGGCGTCACACCGGTCATGCTCCCGGGCACGGCGTTCGGCCTCGGTGCCGACTACGCCGACGCCCGCGCTTTCCTCGACGCGGGCCACGAGGTCGCGCTCGCCACCGATTTCAACCCGAACTGCTTCTCCCGAAGCATGGGATTCGTCGCCACGCTCGCCAGCGTCGGCATGCGGATGACGCCGCACGAAGCGATTCGCGGAATCACGAGCGCCGCCGCGGGCGCGCTCGACCGCGACGACGGCACGGGCACGCTCCGCGCCGGCGCTCCCGCCGACGCCGTCGTGCTCGACGTGCCGACCGCGTCGCACCTCTCGTACCGGTTCGACACGAACCCCGTTTCGACCGTGCTGAAATCGGGGGTGGTCGTCTATGAGTGACCGCTCACGCCTCCCCGACTCGGTCGTCCTCGACGGCGAGTCGCTGACGCCGGAGGACGTGGCCGCCGTCTCACGCCACGACGCCCCAGTCGAACTCGCCGCCGAGTCGCGCGAGCGGATGCGCGAGTCGCGCGAGCGCGTCGAGTCCGTCCTCGACTCCGGCGAACCGGTGTACGGCGTCAACACCGGCTTCGGTCACCTCGTCGAGACGCACATCGACCGCGAGGACATCGAGCGCCTCCAGACGAACCTCGTCCGCAGCCACGCCGCCGGCGCGGGCCGCGAACTCACCCGCGAGGAGGTCCGGTCGATGATGGTCAGTCGGGCCAACACGCTCGCCAAGGGCTTTTCGGGCATCCGACCCTCGGTCGTCGACCTGCTCGTCTCGATGCTCAACGAGGGCGTCCAGCCGGTCGTCCGCTCCCGCGGGAGCCTCGGCGCGAGCGGCGACCTCGCGCCCCTCGCGCACATGGCGCTCGTCCTCATCGGGGAGGGCGAAGCCCGCGTCGACGGCGAGCGACTCCCGGGCGACGAAGCCCTGCGAGCAGTCGGCTTGGAGCCGGTGACGCTCGCTTCCAAGGAGGGCCTCGCGCTCATCAACGGGACGCAACTCACCGTCGGTCTCGCCGCGCTGTTCGTCGTCGACGCCGAGCGAACTGTCGAGGCGGCCGACGCCGCTGGCGCGCTCGCGACCGAAGTCACGATGGGTACCACGGCGAACTGCGACCCCGCCATCCACGACGTTCGTCCCCACCCCGGCCAGCAAGAGAGCGCGGCGGCGATTCGCCGCCTCACCGCCGGTTCGACCGTCCTCGAATCGCACAAGGACTGCGAGCGAGTGCAGGACGCCTACTCGATTCGCTGTCTCCCGCAGGTCCACGGCGCGGTCAGAGACGCCGTCTCGCACCTCCGCGAGGCCGTCGAAGTCGAACTCAACAGCGTCACCGACAACCCGCTCGTCTTCCCGGCGGGCGCGGTTGACGAGCGCGCGCCCGGCACCGACGTGGCCGCCGTCGTTTCCGCCGGCAACTTCCACGGCGAACCGCTGGCGCTCCGCCTCGACTACGCCGCGGGCGCGCTGACCGAACTCGCGGCCATCTCCGAGCGCCGGACCGACCGGATGCTCAACCCGGACGTACAGGAGTCGTACCTCCCGCCGTTCCTGACCGAACGCAGCGGGCTCCGGTCGGGTTACATGATTGCGCAGTACACCGCCGCGGCGCTGCTCAACGAGTGTCGGTCGCTCGGTCGCCCCTCCATCGACTCGACGCCCGTCAGCGGCGGGCAGGAAGACCACGTGAGCATGAGCGGCCAGAGCGCCCTCAACGCCCGCACGGTCGCCGAGAACGTCGCGACCATCGTCGGCGTCGAACTCCTCTGTGGGTCGCAAGCCGCGGAGTTCCTCGACGAGGGCCTCGAACTCGGGACCGGTACGGGGGCCGTCCGCGACGCGATTCGGTCCGTGGTTCCGCCGCTCGACGAGGACCGCCGCCTCGACGGCGAACTGGAGACCGCGGCCGACCTCGTCCGGTTCGGCGCGATTCGCGCGGCTCTCGCGGACGCCGACCTCGCCGGCTGAGCGAGCGCGCCGGCAGTTCCCCCGCTGCCGGCTGCTTTCCCTTCCCCTCCCGCTTTCGCCGCCTCAGAGGTCGCCGTTGATGACGTCGGCGACGCGCTGTCGGTCGAACAACCGCTCGTCTTCGGGAATTTCGGGATACGCACCGCCGTCGTACGCCGGCCACGCGCCGAAGCGGTCGGGATAGAGCTGCTTGGCGGTCATCTCCAACTGGAACAGATTGAGAATCGGCCCCTGATACCGGCCGGCCTGCGCGTAGACGCGCTCGTTCTTCACGGCCGAAATCTCGGCTCCGACGGGGTCGTCGCGGAGGCCCGAGCGGATGTCGGGCATACTCGTGTCCGGGTGCATCCCGCCGAGCGTGAGAATCACGTCGGGGTCGGCTTCGAGGAGCGTTTCGAAGTCGACGGTCGACCCGGACTCGACGTCGTCTCCGAACGCGCTGACCGGCTTCAACGGACGGGTGTGGGCGGTCAGGAATCCGGGCGTGCTCAGGTTGTAGGCGTAGATGGACTCCAGGTCGCTCGGGCCGAGAAGCACGGCGGTCGGCCGGTCTTCTTCCGCGGGGAGGTCCGCCGCAATCGTCGCGAGCAGCTCCTCGCGGACCGCCGCGAGCGCCTCGTACTTCGCCTCCGCTTGGAGCACCTGTGCGACCTTGGCGAATATCTCCCAGAGGCCGTAGTATTCGTAGGCGTCGGCCCACTCGGTCGGCGGCGCTTGATGCCGCGCGCTGAAGCTGTTGCCGAACCACGGACTGATGTTCTCCTCGATTTCGTCGAGGTCGGCCTGACTCCAACTGCCGAGCGCGGAGACGCTGGCGGGGTCGGCCAGATGCACGTCGCTGTCGAGTTCGTAGAGCCGCTCTTTCGACGGCTCCCACGACGAGTACAGGCCGGTCCAGTCGAGTTCGACGCCGGGGAGACGCGGCGTGAACTGGTTCCACAGCGCGTCGTAGTAGTCGGGTGCGTGCATCGCGTTGACGGCGTCGCCGTGGCCGAGCGCGAACGCCATCCCCGCGTGGTGAGTCAGCCGCGTGAAGATGCTCTCGGGGACGCCTTCGAACGTCACGTCGCCCATCGGTGCCATCGACACCGTGTACGAACTGCCGTCGGCCGTCGACTCCGCGGTCGAGTCGCTCGTCGCCGTCGCGTCGGCGGTCGCGGTGGTGTCCGTCGCGGCCGCGTCCGTCGCCGTCGCGTCCGACTCGGACGAACCGGTACAGCCGGCGAGCAGTCCGGCGGCGGCGACCGAACCGCCGTAGGTCAAGAACTTCCTGCGCGTTGGTCCGTCGCTGTCTGTCATCGTGCTTTTAGGGCGACCTAATACATATAGACGTACCGATTTAGGCACGCCGAAATTCCGAAACGGATTTATCCGTCTAGGATTGCCCAAACGCATGGATCAGGACCTCACCGACCGGGCGACGCCCACGCGCCGCGCGTGCCTCAAGGGCGGCGGCGCACTGCTCTCGGGCGGTCTGTTAGCCGGCTGTGCCGGGCAGAACGACGCGGAGTCGTCGCCGGACGCGACCGAGACGTCCGCGGCGACGACCACGACCGACGCGGAGACGGCCGCCGACGGCGACGCCGCCGGCTACACGGTGTCGATGTCGCCGGCCGGCGACGTGACGTTCGAGTCGGTCCCGGTGGACGTGATGGTGTACAACCTCGTGTACGCCGACGCCGCGGTCGCTTTCGGCCACGGCGACGCGGTGAACTCCCTCGGCTTCGACAGCGACGCCGGCGGCCGGACGCTCGACGCCTACTACGAGCGCCTCGACGGCGTCTCGTTCGACCGGAGCGACCTCGCGCAGCTCAACTCGGGGTCGGGGAACGTCAACATCGACAAGGAACTCGTCTACGAACTCGACTCTGACCTGCACCTCGTCGACCCGGCGCTCGTGGCCAGCTTCGACGGCTGGGACCAGTCGGACGTCGAGGAGATTCGCGAGCAGGTCGCGCCGTGGTTCGGTAACGCTTACAGTCGCACGCACGCCCAACCGCCCGAGCCGTACGCCGACGACTACGAGTACTACACGCTCTGGGAAATCGTCGAGAACGTCGGGCAGGTGTTCCGGGAGGAAGACCGCTACGCGGCGCTCGAATCGGTCCACAGCGACCTCCTCGACACGATTCGGTCGGACCTCCCGCCCGAGTCGGAGCGCCCGACCGTCGGCGTCGTCATCTACATGGACGAGACGTTCTACCCGACGAAAATCGACGCACCCGGCTTCGCAACCTCGCACATCCGCCCGCTCGGCGTCACCGACGCGTTCGCGGCCGGCGACGTGACGTTCGAGACTTCCTACGACTTCGAGGCGATGCTGGAAATCGACCCCGACGTGCTGCTCCACAGCTACGGTATCGACTCGTACTACGACGTGGCGTCGATTCGCGAGACCCTCGAAAACCACCCCGTCGGGGGCGAACTCAGCGCGGTCCGAAACGACCGCGTCTACCCCTCGGGAACCCCGGTGCAGGGGCCGATTATGAACCTGTTCCAGTTGGAGATGACCGCCAAGCAGCTCTATCC
Source organism: Haloferax sp. SDI50 (assembly GCF_059802635.1). NCBI lineage: Archaea > Methanobacteriati > Methanobacteriota > Halobacteria > Halobacteriales > Haloferacaceae > Haloferax > Haloferax sp. SDI50. The sequence goes on along the minus strand of NZ_JBPULL010000003.1, from coordinate 30,833 downwards.
CGACCGCTTCGGCGCGTGGCCGGCGTACGACGGCGGTGCGTATCCCGAGATTCCCGAAGACGAACGGCTGTTCGACCGCGAGCGCGTCGCCGGCATCGTCACCGGCGACTGAGGCGACCGCCTTCGCCGCCGGACGGCGACGGCCGACTCGCTCGTCCTCGTTTGGGGCTTACCAGAGTTGGACCGCCGGCGTGCCGCAGTCGTCGCAGACGATGGCCTCGTTGTCTTTGTAGCTTCCCGTCACGAGGTCGCCGTCGCAGTAGGTGCAGTCTTCTTCGTCGAACGTACCGAGCAGGTGTGCGGATTCGGCCATACACGACGATGCGGCTCCAGTCCCAAGAACATTTCTACGGTTCGATATATCGTAGTCCGTGACACTCCCGAGACCTCCGCGGTTCGGGTTGTTTCGTCGTCCCTCGTCGTCTCTAGATGCCTTTCGTCGCCTCTGGTCGACCCTCGTTGACGACAGTCGCCACTCGTGTGTGGGACGCAGAACGCGCAAAACGGTGGGTCCGGGGCAGTGGTGGTGGGGGACCCGGTGAAGCGGTGGTGATGGGTCGTCCGGAGCGGCGGCGAAGCCGCCCCGGAGGAGCGCGGGGACGCGTCGAGGGGGACGGGGGCGTCCGACGTTAGTAGCCCAGTTGCTCGCGGATGAGGACGACGGTGGTGCGTCCCTCTTCGACTTCCTGCCGGAAGATGAGCTGCTTCGCAATCATCGACTCGACGCCGTAGGCCTCCTTCGCGCGCTCGTTTTCGAGGGGGTACGCGACGGATTCGAGGCGGTCGAGCGCGTCGTCGAGCGTCGGGACGATTTTGTTGATACCGCTGACGATGACGACGTTGCTGGCGGCGAAGGGGTACGCGCCGATGCGGCTCCCCGAGAGGTCCGCGGCGACGAGTTCGCCCGTCTGGGCGATGGCGTTGATGCCGCCGAGGAAGTAGTCGGCGGTCTGGGAGTCGCGGCGGGCGGCCTGTCGCTCCGCGTCGTCGTCGATGCCCCAAATCTGGTCCGGCAGGCTCTCCCAGTCGTGGTCGCCCTCGCTGAGGTAGTCGTCGAACCCGATTTCTTCGAGGGTGGTCGAGTGGCCGTTCATCACGGAGACGCCCGCGGGGATGTGCGACTGCACGGTTTCGAGCGCCTCGTCGGCCGTGTCGACGACGACGACGTCGAACCCGCTCGCTTCGAGGTTCTCGACGGTCGCTTCGACTGTCTCGTCGTCGGGGAGTTGGTCGAGGTCGGCGTCGATGTCGGCGTCGTCTACGTAGTCGGATTTCTGTTGAGACATATGTGAGTGTGGTGGTGGAGTCGGTGGGTGCTCCGACGACAACGTGTAGCGCCTATCGGATGTTAAACGCTCGCTGACGGCGATGTCAGGTGGTTACGGACGTGTCACCGGCCTCGTCGGAGACGGGTTTACGTGTCGCCGCGTTGGCGACTCCGCCACTCTAACCCGAGCGAGTCACAGAGCACCGCCACGTCGAGGTTATCGGCGACGAGCGCGGCGGCGCGGTCGTAGGGGTCGCCCGACGCGCCGGCGTCCGCGTCGGCTTCGGCCGACTCCGACGCCGGCCGGTCGCGCCCGGCCGACTCGTACACGGCGTCCACGAATGCGTTCCGCGGCGAGTCGTTGGCGAACAGGTCGTGGATGTACGTCCCCGCGACGCTCCCGAGCGCCGCGCCGTCGCCCGAAACGGGGGTCGCGCCGCCGACGATGCGGCTGTCGCCCATGTGTATCTCGTAGCCGTCGACGATTCCCGTCGCGCCGGCCAAGGGTCCCGCGCCCTCGAACTCGACGGCGACGGGTTCGACCCGCTTGTCGCGGGAAAAGCGCGTGACTATCGGTAGGAGACCGAGTCCCGCGACCGTCTCGTCGCCTCCCGACCCCTCGATGTCGGCGTTTTCGATACGCTCGCCGAGCAGTTGGTAGCCGCCGCAGATGCCGACGACCGGGCCGTCGAAGCCGGCGAGTTCGTCGTCGAAACCGGCGTCGCGGAGCGCGAGCAGGTCGTCGACCGTGTTCTTGCTTCCGGGGAGAACCACCCCGTCGATGCCGTCGAGCGTCGCATCGAGCGGGAGGTAGGCGACCCGGACGCCCGGCGTCTCGGACAGCGGGCCGAAGTCCGTCGCGTTCGAGATGCGCGGGAGTCGCGGCACGCCGATAGTAACCGCGTGTTCGGCCGCGACGCCGTCGTCGTCGCCGACGGTGGCGCGCTCGCCTGCCGCGGGGAGCGCGAGGCTGTCTTCCTCCGGGAGGCCGGGGTCGTCGTAGGGGAGGACGCCGAGGACGGGCACGCCGGTCCGCTCTTCGATTTCGTCGAGTCCCGGTTCGAGGAGGCTCGGGTCGCCGCGGAACTTCGTGATGACCGCGCCGACGACGCGGTCGCGCACGTCCTCGGGGAGGAGTTCGAGCGTTCCCAGCAGGCTGGCGAAGACGCCGCCGCGCTCGATGTCGGCCGCGAGGAGGATGTCCGCGTCGGCGAAGCGGGCGGTCTCGATGTTCGCCAAATCGCGGTCGTGGAGGTTTATCTCGGCGATGGAGCCGGCCCCCTCGGCGACGACCACGTCCGCGTCGGCCGCTATCCGACGGTGTGATTCGACCGCCGCCTTGCGGGCGTCCTCCCAGTGGGTCGCGTAGTAGTCGCTCGCGGTGTTGAGGCCGGCCGCCCGGCCGTGGACGACCAGTTGCGACGCCCCGTCGCCGTGGGGCTTGAGCAAGACGGGGTTGTGGTCGGTCGTCGGCGCGACCCGCGCGGCCCGGGCCTGCACGTACTGCGAGACGCCGATTTCCCCGAAGCCGTCGCCGTCGGCGGTCGCCACCGCTCGGGCGTTGTTGCTCATGTTCTGCGCCTTGAACGGCGCGACCGACAGGCCGCGGTCGTCGAACAGGCGACAGAGCCCGGCGGCGACGGTGCTTTTGCCCACGTGGCTCGCGGTCCCCGCGACGAGGAGGGTCGGCGTCGTCATCTGCCGGGAGTCAGGGCCGCGCGGTTCAAAGGTGTTCGTTTCGCCGTCGGCTGGGCGCGCCCCCGCCGCGTCCGGGCGGCGCGTTCGACCCCCTCAACGACGTTCCCCGTCATACTGTGGTAGTCACGTCGGCCCTGTGAAATGTTGCCGGAAGTGGTGCGTTTAGTTCACTCGCCCGCCCGGTCTATCATGAATGAAGAAACAGTTACTCGTAACGGACTTCCTCGACCGGGCCCGGACGTACTACGGCGATTACGAGGCGGTCGTCGGCGTCGACGGCGAGCGCTTCACCTACGCGGAGTTCGGTGAGCGGGTGGACAGATTTTCGGCGGCGCTGCAATCCCGCGGCGTCGAGAAAGGCGACCGGGTCGCGGTGCTCGACCCCAATACGCACTACCACCTCGAAGCGGCCTTCGGCGCGATGCAGTGCGGCGCGCTCCACGTCCCGCTGAACTACCGCCTCACGACCGAGGATTACGAGTACCTGCTGTCGGATTCCGGCGCGACCGTGGTGTACGCCGACTACCAGTACGCGGGGAAAATCGAGGCCGTCCGCGACGACGTGCCCGCCGAGGTGTTCGTGACGAACGACCCCGCCGCCGTCGACGGCGACTGGCTCGACTTCGAGGCGTTCCTCGACGGGGCCGACGCCGACGACTACGAGCGCCCCGAGATGTCCGAGGACGAACTCATCACCATCAACTACACCTCGGGGACGACCGGCGACCCGAAAGGCGTCTGCCGCACCCACCGCACCGAGTCGCTCCACGCCCAACTGGTGACGATTCACCACCACATCGCGGACGACGACGTGTACCTGTGGACGCTCCCGATGTTCCACGTCAACGGCTGGGGCCACATCTACGCCGTCACCGGCCGCGGGGCGAAGCACGTCTGCACTCGTGGGGTCGACGCCGAGCAGGTGTTCGACGCCATCACCGAGGAAGACGTGTCCTTTTTCTGCTGCGCGCCGACCGTGCTGTCGATTCTGCGCGAGTACGCCGAGGAACACGACCCGGCGTACGCCGGCGACAACCCGGTTCGCGTGACCGCCGCCGGGAGCGCCGCGCCGAGCGCGACGATTCGCCACACCGAGTCCGAGTTCGGCTGGGAGTTCACCCAACTGTACGGCGCGACCGAGACCGGCCCGCTCATCGCCACCTCGGACGCGAACCGACTCATCCCCGACGAGGGCGGCCTGCGCTTCTCGCTCAAACAGCGGCAGGGCGTCGCCCCCCTCGGGACCGACCTACGCGTCGTCGACGACGATGGAGAACAGGTCCCGCGCGATGACGCCACTATCGGTGAGGTGGTCGTCCGCGGCAATCAGGTGATGGAGAAGTACTGGAACAAGCCCGACGAGACCCACGACGCGTTCAACGACCGCCTCGAAGGCTGGTACCACACCGGCGACCTCGCGGTCATCAACGAAGACGGGATGATAGCGATTCAGGACCGCAAGAAGGACATCATCATCTCCGGCGGCGAGAACATCTCCTCGGTCGAACTGGAGGACGCGCTGTTCGACCACGACGCCGTCGGGGACGTGGCGGTCATCCCCGCGCCGTCAGAGAAATGGGGCGAGACGCCCAAGGCGTTCGTCGTCCCCGCGAACGGCGACGTGGAGAACCCCGGCGTCACCGCCGAGGAACTGACCGAGTACACCCGCGACCGCCTCGCCGGCTACAAGGCCATCCGCGAGTTCGAGTTCGTCGCGGAGATTCCCAAGACGGCGACCGGCAAGATTCAGAAGTACGAACTCCGCAAGCGCGAGTGGGACGACGAAGAGCGGATGGTCGGGCAGGGATAACTGCTGACGGCGACTCTGCGATTCGACGACCCGACGCCCGTCTCGTCCCATCGCCGTCTCCTCCGGCGGTCCGGCCGCTTCGCCCGCAAGATTATTGCCTCTCTGCATATCTCGTCTCTAACATGTTTCCCCCGAGTGCTGGGGGCACCTCCGTCGGCGCGATTCTCTACGTCGCGGCCGACGGCGTTGTCTCCGGTCCGGTCGTCTCGACGCTCCGGGACGCCTTCGAGCGCCCGGTCGAGCGCGCCGAGAGCGCCGCGGCCGCGCGCTCGGCACTCGCTGAGCGCACCGTCTCCTGTCTCGTCGCCGCCGCCGACCTCCCCGACGGTCTCGACCTCGACGCGCTCGTCACCGCCGCCGCCGACGCTCGCGTCGGGCCTCCGGTGGTCGTCTACGCCGCCGCCGGCGACGAGGCGCTCGCCGCCCGCGCCGTCTCGCTCGGTGTCGACGACTACCTGGTCCGCGACGAGACCGACGACTCTCACGCGGCCCTCGTCGAGTCGGTCCGGGGGGTCTTAGGCCGGGACGCCGACGACCGCCCCATCGAGACGCGGAGCTACCGCGTCATCGTCGAGGCGATGGAAGACGGCGCGTTCGTCCTCGACGAGGACTGCCGCGTCGAGTACGTGAATCCCCGAATCGAGGCGATAACGGGGCGCGCGTCCGAGGCGCTCCGAGGCGAGCGGTTCGAGTCGCTCGTCGACGCCGGACTGTTCCCCGCCGACGAGTACGAGCGCTACCGCGACGCCGTCTCGCGAGTCCTCTCGGAGGGCGTCACCGAACGCCTCGACATTCGATTCGTCGACGCCGACGGCGTCTCGCGGCTGTTCGAACTCTCCCTTTCGCCGGCGGGCGACGGCGAGGCGGTGACCGGCGTCGTCGGCATCCCGCGGGACGTGACCGACCGCGAGGTCGCCACCACCCAGCGGGGCGAACTGCTCGAACGCATGACTGACGCCTTCTTCGCGCTCGACACCGACTGGCGGTTCGTCTACCTCAACGACCGCGCGCGAGACATCTTCAGCGAGGTCAGAGAGCCCGAACTCGGCGAGCGAATCTGGGACCTCGTTCCGTCGCCCGACAGCGCCGAACTGTACGAGAAGTACCACGAGGCGATGCGGACCCAGGAGTCGGTGACGTTCGAGACGTACTCCGAGCCGTACGACGGCTGGTTCGAAGTCCGCGCGTACCCCTCGCCGTCGGGGCTGTCGGTCTACTTCCGCGACGTGACGACGCGGAAGCGCTACTTGCAGGCCCTCGAATCGACCAACCAGCGCCTCGAAACGGTGTTGCAGAACCTCCCGGTTATCCTCTCGGCGTTCGACGCCGAGGGCGTGTTCACCATGTCCGAAGGGGCCGGACTGGAGTCGCTCGGCCGCGAGCCCGGCGAGGTCGTCGGTCGCTCCGCGTTCGACCTCTACGACGACACACCCGCGGCCACCGACGCCATCGCCCGCGGCCTGTCGGGCGAGGCGGTCGACACCCGAATCGAGTACCGCGGCGCGGTGTACGACGCGTGGTACCGGCCCGTCTTCGACGACGACGGCGAGGTGTCGAGGCTCCTCGGCGTCGCCATCGACGTCACAAACCGCGCGCGACTCGAAGACGGCCTCCGGACCCTGCAAGCGGTCACGCAGGACCTCATCCTCACCGAGAGCGTCGAGGAGGTCGCGGCGCTCGCGGTCGATATCGTCCCCGAACTCGTGCCCGACGCCGCGGCCGCCGTCTGGCTCGCCGACGACCGCGGTGCCCTGTCGCCGGCCGCCTCGACCGCGGAGCAGTTCGACCCGGAGACGCCAATCGAGACCGCCCCCGGCGGCTTCGAGTCCGACGCCGTTAGCCGGGTCGACGCGGCCGACGTCGACGACCGGCTTCTCCCCCCCGAGTCGGACGGGAAGTCGGTCCTGCGCGTCCCGCTCGGGGGCCACGGCCTGCTCATCGTTTCGACCGACGACGACGGCGCGTTCCTCGACGTCGACGAGGACCTGCTCGAACTCCTCGGTTCGACGGTCACCTCCGCGCTCTCGGGGACCGTCCGCGAACAGGAGCTTCGGAACCGCGAGGCCGACCTCGCGGCGGCCAACGAGCGGCTCGACGACTTCGTCTCCATCGTCGCCCACGACCTCCGTAACCCGCTCGCGGTCGCCACCGGCTACCTCGACCTCGGGATGGAGTCGGGCGAGCGGGCGCACCTCGAACGCGCCGCCAACGCGGTCGACCGGATGTCCGAACTCGTCGAGGAGGTGCTCGACCTCGCCCGCCAGCGGACGCCCGTCGTCGACGCTAAACCCGTCGACCTCGCGCGCGTTGTCGACCACGCGTGGCGCTTCGTCGACACCGGTGACGCGACGCTTGTCCGCGAGGAACTGTTCGTCGTCGAGGGCGACGACGGCCGCCTGCTCAGGCTCTTCGAGAACCTGTTTCGAAACTCGGTCGAGCACGGCTCGACGGGCGGTCGGTCTTCATCCGACGACGCCGTAGAACACGGTTCCACAGGCAGTCGGGAGTCTCCCGACCACGCCGTGGAACACCCCGAGCAGCCCGACGACCCGCTCGCCGTCCGCGTCGGCGCGCTCGATGACCGCGCCGGCTTCTACGTCGCGGACAACGGCGTCGGCGTCCCCGAGACGCGCCGCGAGCAGGTCTTCGACCACGGCTACACCACGATGCCGCAGGGCACCGGCTACGGTCTCGCAATCGTCCGCGACATCGCCGACGCCCACGGCTGGTCCGTCTCGCTCACCGAGTCGGCTGAGGGCGGCGCGCGGTTCGAGTTCGTGACGCGGTCGGCGGACCGAACGACGACCGATTCGGCGGGCTCCGACTGACGTACGCGCGACTCGTCGCCGGGGGCGCGGACCGCGGACCCCGTGGCGACTGTGCCGAGTCACGGCGCTCTCGGCTCGGCCGGAACGTGGCGGGCTGACCACACGCCCGGCGCTTGGTTCGGTTCCCGCACCAATTGCCCTTTCAGCGCCCATCGGCTAGCGTCGCGTATGTGCAACCACTGCGACCGGGAACTCGCTCGTCGGGCCGTGTTGTCTGCCGTCGGTGTCGCGGGCGTCGCCGCCACCGCAGGGTGTCTGGGCGGTCTCGGAACCGACGGCGGTGGCGACGCTCCCGAGGCAGTCGCACTGACCGGCGGCGAACAGTGCGACGCCTGCGGGATGGTCATCGACCAACACCCCGGCCCCGCCGGGCAACTGTTCTACGCCGACCACAGCCCCGAGGGTCACGACAACCCGGCGCGATTTTGTAGCGCCTGGGAGACGTTCTCCTACGCGCTCGACCGCGAGGACGACGGGTGGAATCGCGCCGGCGGCTACCTCACGGATTACAGCACTGTCGAGTACGACCTGTTCGACGACGGCGGCCGGACGTTCATCTCCGCGCACCTCGACGCCGACGCGTTCGCGCCGATGGACGACCTCGTCTACGTCGTCGGAACCGATGTCAACGGGTCGATGGGTCCCGACTTCGTCCCCTTTTCCGACGACGGCGACGCCGAGGCGTTCGCCGACGCGCACGACGGAGCCGTCTACGAGCGCGCCGATATCTCGCGCGACCTCATCGCCCGGCGCTGAATGTTAGACGCTCTCTTTCGGTCGTTCTCGATTCCTTAGATTCGAAAATCACGACCCCTTTATATGCTCTCGACGGCCGTTCGTTCATTTGTTAGGTGAAAGACAATGGCCGCTAACTCACAAATCGAGATGCTGGGGAACAGGATGGACTTCGACTACTCGCAGGGCGTCACGGGCTACGTGCTCGTGTTGACCCGCCTCATCACCGGCTACTGGTTCCTCCACGCCGGTGTGACGAAAATCGTCGGCGAGCCGTTCAGCGCCGCGGGCTACCTCGCGAACGCCCCCGCAGCCTCGCCGCTCCAGGGCTTCTTCGCGTGGGCCGCCGCGACCCCGTGGCTCCTCGACCTCACGAACGTCATGATTCCGTGGGGTGAGGCTCTCATCGGTCTCGGGCTCATCGTGGGCGCACTCGTCCGGCTCGCCGCCTTCTTCGGCGGCGTCCTGATGGTGTTCTTCTACCTCGGGAACGCCGAGTGGGGCCACGGCGTGGTCAACGGCGACCTGTTCGGGCTGATGATGTTCGTCATCGTCGGGACGCTCGCGGCGGGCCGCATCCTCGGCCTCGACGCCATCATCGAGAAGATGGAGTTCGTCCAGCAGCGCCCCGTACTCAAGTACCTCCTCGGCTGAGCGGGACATCCTTCCCCCGCGCGGCCGTGTCGGTGCGCCGCGGTGACCCACCAACTCTACCGCACTCGGCGCGCTTCGACGGATGAAATACACTCCGACCGACGAGACTGATTTTCGCGGTGTTACTACTTCCCCTGCGCCGACGACGGTACCGGAACGAGCGTTCGAACGTCCGAACGTCCACTTATAGCTGTCGTCGAGTTGCGCCCGTCCGCACTCGATAGCTCGGTTATATGCTCCTGTCGCCCGCCGGTCACATTGCCCCATGTCCCCCGACGACTCTCGGCCCTCCACAGGCTCGACGCGACGACAGTTCCTCGCCACTGGAACCGCCGTCGCGGCCGCGTCGCTCTCCGCGCTGACCGCCGGTTGCCTCTCGGACCTTCCCCCGCTCGGCGGTGCTCAGCGCTACGGCCGCCTTGAGGTCCCCCCGACGTCCGCCCCGGCGTATCGGCGCTGGCTCCCCGCCCCGTCGAGCCTCGAGCGACCGCCAGACCGGTACTACTTCAGTTCGTCTCGGAAGCCGGGGATTCGGTCCGACGCGCCGCGGCTGTTCGTCGCCCGACAGGCGTACTCCAGGGCAGAACTGGACTACTTCGGCATCGGCTTCGACCGCTACGACCACCTCGTGGACTCGGTCTTCGGAAGCGTAATCGAGGCGTCTTTCGAGCGTTCGTCCGTCGGTCGGACGCTCACCGAAAGCGGGTACGAGCGGGTCGGCACGTACCGCGGCTACGACGTGTTCGCCCGCGACGACGGGCCTCGCCGGGTCGCGGTCGGCGACGACACCATCGTGTTCACGAGCGCGGATCTCCACGGCGAACCGAATCTGGAGGCGCTCGTCGACACCGGCGCGGGCGAGCGCCCCCGGTACCACGAGGTCGATTCCGACTTCGAGCAGTTGACCGCGGCGGCCGGCGAGCCGTCCCACGTCGGCATCAACACGAGCCTCCGCGACCCCACGGACCACCCGGCGATGCTCGCCGACGGCTTCCGGTTCGACCGCGACAACGCCTACCAAATCGTCCACTACCGGTACACGACCGACCGCGTTCCGACGAAAGAGGCACTCGAATCGGCGCTCAGGGACGATTCCTATCGCTTCGCCGAGGCCGCCGACACCTTCGACGTGTACGTCGACGGCCGACTCGCCACGGTCGAGACGCGCGTGCCGCTCCGTCCCGACGGCGAAATCGACCCGCGGTACCGGCTTCCGCAGGTGACGTGGGGGGTGGCCTACGACGAGGCGGCCGACCGCGTTACGGTGCGCCACGAGGCAGGCGAGACCGTCCCCGCTGACCGACTCTTCTACGACCTCTCTCTTCCCGAAGCCCCCGGGCGCGTCGAGAAAAAGCCGCTCTGGCCGGGAGCCGAGACGGTCGCGCCCGGCGCGGAGGCGACCATCGACCTCGGTGACTCTCCCGGTGTCGACCATGTGAGCGTCGTGTACTCGATAGGAGGCACGCACTTCACCATCCTCTTCGGCCGCGAACTCGGCGGTGAGACCGATGCGTGACGCTGTCTCGTGCGCCCGGGTCGGCCGCCCTCGACACCCGTATCCCTCCCCGTGCCAGCCTTCTGTTCCCCCCCACCGGCCTCGCCTCCCGCCGCGCCCGGCGTTTTCCCCGTGCGGCGGTACGACTAGCTTCGATTTCCACACCGACGATGAGACACAGCACCTATGGACGAGTCGGATGACCCGTAGAGACGAGATGTCGGATGTCGACCTGGCGACCGTCGTCGAACTCCTCGACGACGAGCACGTGCGGTCGATTCTGGTCGCGACGAGCGAGTCGCCGCGGTCGGCGAAGGAACTCAGCGAGCGCTGCGGGCTTTCGACCTCGTCTATCTACCGCCGTCTCGACCGACTCGTCGACGCGGACCTCGTCGCCGAGCGGACGCGACCCCGGGCCGACGGTCACCACGAGACGGCGTACGTCTCCCAACTGGGTCGGTTCGAGGTGACGGTCCGCGACGGCGACCTCTCGTGGGAACTCGACCGCCGGAGCGACGACGTGGCCGACCAACTGACGCGCCTGTGGGGGAAGTTCTGATGGCGCTTCCCGGCTTCGGCACTCCCCTCGGGCTGCTCGCCGGCGGCGCGGCGACGCTCTCCGCACTCGTCGGCCTCTACATCGGCTATCAGGCCTACCGCGGCCTCCGGCGAAACGACGAGCGGTCGATGCGGTGGCTCTCGGTCGGCATGATTCTCCTGTTCGGCGTCGCCTACACGCTCGCGGTCGCGGGGCAGGGCCTCGTCGCGTTCCGCCTCGTTCCCATCCACTTCCAAGGGGTCTTCCGGCTGCTCGTCAGACTGACGCAGCTCGCCGGACTGGGCTGTATCGCCTACTCGCTCCGTATCGCAACGGGCCGGTAGGCGTCGGTTTCTCTCCGCGTCTCGGAATCGACTACTTCCTGTCGAGCCTGCTGAGGCCCTGCCAAATCGCCTCGATGAGCCGCGCTTCCCCGTCGAATTCGTCCTCGTGTGTCGCGCCGTCGCCAGCCGCCGTCTCGTCCTCGGTTTCGACCTCATCCCAGCCGCGGGCGATGGCGTCTTCGAGGACCGAAAGCGAGTGGTTCTCGAAGTTGTTCATGCCCCGGAACGATTCGAGCGCCTCGACGGCCTCGTCGTCGAACTCGCCGCTCGGCGTCCCGTCGTAGAAGCCGAGTTCGGAGAGCGTTTCGAGGACCGCCTCGGCGGTCTCGTCCGACAGCGACACGGTCTCCGCGGGCGCTTCGCGCTCCAAGAGCGTGATGTCGTACAGTTTGAACACGCGTTCGAGTTCGGCTATCGGGTGGTCGTGGTCGTCGACGCGCACGTCGACCCAGCGGTCGTTGCCGCCGTCGTAACCGCCCTCGGGCTTGGCGATATACATCGCTGCGGACTGCTCGCCGCGCTTGTCGCCGCCGGCGTCGTTGCCGGCGTGAAGCGCCGCGAGCAGGCGTTCCGGGAGGCCGCCGTCGGTCGTCTCGAACGCCTCGGCCATCGCGTCGAGCGTCGCCTCGTTTTCGAGGATGTTCCCCTGAACGGTGTAGTAGTCGCCCTGGATGTCGCCGGCCACGTCGAAACACTCGTCGCCGGTGAAGGCCGCGACGCTCCCGTCGGCTCCGACGACGCCGACCTGCCTGCTCGGGGCCTCGTCGTCGGCGTCGGTCAGTTCGGAAACGACTTCCTCGGCCGAGTGCCCCTCGCGCAGGAGGTCCAGTCCGTCGGGGCCGTAGGCGACGTTCGCGAAGCTCTGGGTGGCGACTGCGCCGGCGTCCGCGCTGACGAACGGGACGACGGAGCCGACGCTCACGAACTTCGACTGGACGGCCACGCCGATGGCGTCCTGTTCGGGGTCGCGGGCGACGATTGAGAAGGTCGACGGTCGCGGTGTCATGGTCGGAACCGACGGACGCCGGGCGAATAAGGGTTCACCTCTCGGCGGAACGGACGGCGACGAGCGATTCTCGAACGCCGTTCTCGAACCCCATAGGTTATATATTGACAAAATATTCAACAGCGTATGGCAGACCGATTAGACGGCAAGACTGCGGTCGTGACCGGCGCGAGCAGCGGTATCGGGCGGGCGAGCGCTACGCGGCTCGCCGCCGAGGGTGCGAACGTGGTGCTCGGTGACATCGACGCCGAGCGCGGGCGCGAGGTCGTCTCCGAAATCGAGGCCGACGGCGGCGACGCGACGTTCGTCGCGGTCGACGTCACCGACGCCGACGACGCGCGGTCGATGGTCGAGACGGCCCGCGAGACGTACGGCGGCCTCGATATCGCGCACAACAACGCGGGCATCGAGGGCGACAACGACCCGCTTCCGGAGCAGTCGCGGGAGAACTGGGACCGAGTGCTCGGAATCAATCTCACCGGCGTCTGGCTCGCCATGAAACACGAGCTTCCGGCGCTGATGGAGAGCGACGGCGGCGCGATTATCAACACCTCGTCAATCGCCGGACTCGCTGCCGACGGGAGCGAACCCTACGTCGCGAGCAAACACGGCGTGGTCGGATTGACGAAGTCTGCGGCCGTGCGGTACGCCGAGGAGGGCGTCCGCGTCAACGCGGTGTGTCCGGGCGTCGTCCGAACCCCGATGGTCGAGCGGTCGCTCGAAGCGAACCCCGGCGCGGTCGAGGCCATCACCGCGGAACAGCCGCTCGGACGGATGGCGGAACCGGAGGAGATTGCGAGCGCCGTCGCGTGGTTGGCCTCCGAAGATGCGTCGTTCATCAACGGCCACGCGCTCCCCGTCGACGGCGGTAAACTGGCCTGAACCGGCGCGACCGCGACCCGGGCGGCCGACTCGGCGGCGACTACGCCGAGATGCGGTCGATGTGCGACCGGATGGCCGCTCGGAGCGGCTCGATTGACTCGTCGGGTTTGAACACCGTCAGCCGGCGGGCGCGCGTCCCAGTTAGAATCGAGAGAAACAGTTCGGCCTCGGCCTCTGGGTCGTCGACGTCGAACTCGCCCGCCTCGACGCCGCGGACGAGGATGTCCCGCAGCAGCTCCGTGAGCTCGGCGTCGACGTGGCGGTACTCCTCGCGACAGCCCTCGTCGTGCGGGGCGTTCACCCGGAGTTCGAACATGGACAGTTGGAGCCGGTAGGCCTCCTCTGAGAGCGTCTCGGGGAGGAGCGTGTCGACGAGGGTTTCGAGTTCTTCTTTGGGCGTGCGGTCCCCTCGAGGGAGGCTGTTCAGAAACTGCGCGAGGACGTAGTCGAGGAAGTCGACCAGCAGCTCGTCTTTCCCGTCGTAATGGTAGTACAGGAGCGTCTTGCTGTTCTCGAACTCGTCGGCGATGTGTTGTATCGTCAGGTTGCCGTAGCCGTGTTTCTGTAGCGCCCTGTACGTCGCCTCCATGATGCGTCGCTTCGCCGGCTCCAACTCCTCGGCGCGGCCGTCCTGCGTCATATCCGGCGGTTCGCGTTCGACGGAAGTGTCGCTTTCGGGTCGTCGCGGACAGCGGGATGACTCGCCGCCGACCGCGGTCAGAGCCGAATCAGGTAGGCCACCCAGAACAGCACCGAGAGCGAGCCCACTCCGGCTAGCAGATAGCTGTAGATGTTCTTCGTGTGTCTGTGTACTTTGTAGCCGGTGTAGACCGAGACGAACCCCGCGATAGGGAGGACGAAAAGCGAGAGCACCGCGCTCAGTCCGCCAATCGCGAGATATCTCCGCGTCGTTGTGTCGTTCATCGTGTTCCCACGACGCTGTTGAATATTAATTCAATATTTAAATTACCGGTAGCGGTACCGCGGTTCGGTGACCCGAACCGCTATACGTGGTTGAACAGAAATTCAATATATGAATCAACGTACAGTCAAACGCCCGCTTCTCGCCGCGCTCCTCTCGTCGCTCGTCGCGGGGCTCGGACAGTTGTATCTCCGCCGTTGGAAGCGCGCGTTCGCGTGGGCCGCCGTCTTCCTCGGCGTCGGCTCTCTGAGCGGTCCCGACGCGGTTGCGATGTACTTGCAGGGCGCGGGCGACTTCTGGAGCGCCGCGCCGCTGTTCGTCGTTACCCTCCTCGCCACTCTCGACGCGTACGTGGTCGCGCGCGTCCAGAACCGCGCGTCGAAGCGGTCCGAGAGCCGCGACGGCCGGGTCTGTCCGAACTGTCGCCGCGCCGCCGACCCGTCGCTTGAGTTCTGTCAGTGGTGTGCGACCGAACTCGGTTCGGTCCCCGGTTCCGAGGCCGAAGTCGATGTTGACGCCGCCGAAGGGGGGACTCGAACGTGACTGACACGACCGACGCGACCGACGCGACCGACGCGGCGGGTCGCTCGTCTGACCTCGATTCCGCCGTCGAATCCCGGGTCCGGTCGCTCTTCGCCGGTTTGGACGAGTCGGCGGCGGCGACCGCTCGCGAGGTCGTCGAAGAGTCTGAGACGCGCTGGTACGCCGACCTCCTCGCCGACACGGTTGACGCCGCCGCCGAGACCGACGACGCCGTCGACGCTCGCTCCGTGCACGCCGCGGGGTCGGCGGTCGAGCTCCTGTGGGGGTACTACCGTCTTCGAGGCCGGCTACTCGTTCAACTCTCGGACGCTCGCACCCACTCGCTCACGATGGACTCGACGACGGCGCTCCTCGCCGGCGACTATCTCCACGCGGCCGCCTACTCCTCGATTAGCTCGGTCCCCTCGTCGCACCTCGGCGCGTGTGTCGAACGGCTCAACGAGTCGGCTCGGGGACTCGTCGGCACGTTCCGCTCTGCGGAGCGGGCCTCGCTTCGGACCGAGGCGGAGGTGGTCTCGTACTGCGAGGACACGGCCGGTCGGCTCGGCGAGACCGCGTCCGTTCTCGGCTCACTGCTCGCCGACGCAGACGAGGCTCAGCGCCGACTGCTCGGCCGCGTCGGTCGCGAGGCTAGCGTCGCGCATCAACTCCGTCGCATCTGCGAGTCCGACCCCGCCGCGACCGCGATTTCCCCGCCCGAGTGCGACGAATCGCTTCTCCGGGAGCGGGCAGCGCGGCGGCAGGAGGACGCGCTCGCGGCTCTGCGGGCGCTTCCCGGGTCTGTCGACCGGTCCGTGTTACGCGCGTCCGTCGGTCGGACGGCGTGACTGGGCTCCGCCCTCGACCCCGCCTTTCTCTCTCACGTCCGTAACGCGAACAGGAGCGTCACGGCCCCGACGAGGAGTGCGAGAAGCGCGACGACCGACCGTCCGCCGGTGACGCCGGCGTATATCGCGTAGCCGAGCGTCGCACCGGCCGCATACACGAGCGCGCTGCTCAGTCCGTGGACGGCCTCGATTCGGAGCGTCGAGGGCTCCCGCCCGACCTCTCGCGCGATGCCGAACCCGTGTTTCCCCACGTCCCACGCGAGGAGTACGAGGTACGCGGCCGCGAGCAGGAACGGCGGTGTCAGACCCAGAACGCCCGCGAGCACGACTGACCCCGCGAGGAGCGCGATGCCCGGCGTGTAGGCCGATTCGACGCCGAACGTGAGGGCACCGGCGAGCGAGAGCAGCCCCAGCGCGCCCATCGCGAGCGCGGGCACCGAGACCGCGGTCATGACGGCGGCACCCGTCGCTGCCGCGAGCGCACTCCAGCTACTCCGGAGCGGCGGGGCGCTATCCGGACGTTGTGGCACGGCTTCGGCCATCTCGCATCACCTCCCGTAGCGGTTCGGACGGGTTCCAATCGCTCGCCGGGATACCGGCCGCTCGAAGCCGCCGAAGCCGGCGTTCCCTCGTGAGTGACGCGTATCCGGACTCGTAGCCACGACTGCGCGTCCGAGCCGTCGGGTCCGGGCTGAGCACCGAAACTGGGTGCCCGTGCGCGTCGAACCGCCGCGCGGCGACTACGCTCGCGTCGTCTGAGAGCGGCGAGACGAAGATGACTCGCGTGTCCGCCCGTACTCGTCGGTGAATCTCGTGCACTGCCGCGGACGCGTCCACCTCGCCGTCCGGGGCCTCCCACCCGAACGCGGGATGGCTCGCCAGCGTCTCGCGAATTCGGCGGTGGTGGTCGCCGCCGCGACCGGGTGGGTGCCAACAGGACCGCGGAGAGAGCGCCGCGAGACCCACCGGAACGCCCGCAGAGCGGAAGCGAGAGACGAGGGCGTCGGCCGCGGCGACGCCCCGTTGGACGACCGGCTCACCGTCGCCGCCCCCATCGCTTCCGCCGCTCCCATCGGCTTCGTCACCCCATGCGACGTAGGCCTCCGTCCGCGCGTCGACGACGACCAGCACTCGCTGGCGTCGGTGTTCGTGAAACGCCACCGTCGAGAACTCCCCCGTCTTGGCCTTCCGCCGCCAGTCGATTCGGGACGGGGGGTCGCCCGGCCGGTACTCTCTGACCGAGTGGAACTCGACGCCCGGCCCCGGGGCGTCCGACCGTGACCGACCCGCTCGCGTCGTCGTTCTCGCGGTGGCACGACCGGAACGCGGTTTCGCCGGCGGACGACACGAAGCCGTCGTCTCGGCGTCGACGAGCGTTTCCCGCTTGCGTACCCCGAGGGCGTCGCGCGTGACGACGAGCGCAGGGTCGAACGCGTGGTCGCCGCGGACGGCTTCGACCGTGTACGTGACGCTCGCACGCTTTCCCGGTCGGAGCGCAGTCGCGAACTTCGGCGACCCGTCGACGACGGCGAGGCCCGGCGGAACCCCGTCGACGAACCGGAGGTCCGCGAGCGTCGCGTCGCCGACGTTCCGAACCGAGAGGGTCACCTCGACCTCGTCACCGACCGCGGGCTCGGAGTCGCTGACGACTCTCTCGACCGTTACCGCCCGCGATGGGGCCGAGACCGCGCGGGCGTACCCCGAGACGGTGATTCCGAACAGTGCGAGGAGGAGCAGTCCCGGTCGCAACGTGACGATTCCGAGCCCGCCGACCGCGAGCGCTGCGGCGGTCACTCCGCGGACCCGGTCAGTCGTTGATTCGCGTTCGCGGCTCGGGAGGTATCGACTCGTTCGCACGGCGGGTTCGTCTTCGAACGCCGTCCGAAGGTCGGCCGACGGGGCCGGCGTCACGTCGTCCGCTCCGGACCGCTTCGACAGCGCGGCGACGGCGCGACGCGCCCGGCGCGCGAACGGCGGCTCGCCGCGGACCAGCGCGCGGACGTATCCCGAGGGCGACAGCGACGGGACGAGGTCGCCGGCGAAGAACGCCGACGCGACCGGGTCGTCCGTCCAACTCCCGTCGTCTAGTCGCGTTTCGACCTCGCTCGGGCTCGCCCCGTCAGCCCGCGAGAGCGCGCTCGCCGCCACGTCGCGGAGGTCGCCGCGGAGTTCCCGGCGGTTCGCCGGCTCCGCGTCGCGCCGGTCGGTCCACCCGATTGCGTCCACTCGCCGGGCGAACTCCGTCCCCGGCGGGTCGTAGCGCGGACGACGCTCCGGCGAGGGGAACGCACCTGCGGTGGCTGTCCTTCCCTCGCCGTCGTCCGGGGCGTCGTCTCCGAGACCGTTCAACAGCGAGCGGGCGGCGAGGACGGCGGTGGCGACGCCGACGACGGCGACGGGCGCGGTTCGGGCGGCTCCCGTGAGTGAGACGCCACGGACGATGCCCGGGGAGGCGACGAACAGTACACCGCCGAGGCCCGACACGAGACCGACGACCAACAGTCCGCGGCGAGTGCGGCTCACGGCTCGCGCCCGTTCGGCCAGTTCTCGTCTCGCCGCAGCGCGTCGAGCGCGTCTTCGGCCCGTCGCTCGCGCTCGTCGGTCGGCCGCTTTCCGCCGTACCGAACTGTGCGGAACAGCTCGGTGAGCGATTCGACCGTGCCCGCGGGCAGGCCGGCATCGACCGCTGTCCGGGCGAGTTCGGCCGGCGTCTGTCGCGGGGTGGCCGCCGAGCCGAGCGCGGACACCATCGTAAACCACGCGTGGGAGACGCCGTTCGCCGGCGGGCCGCCCCATCCGGACGGGTCCGGCGCGCGCCGGTCCGACGGTTTGCGGTCAGCGCCGCCCCGCTCTTTCGTCGTCTCGGGCGCTCGTGAGTCGTCGTCGGTGAGTCGGCGGAAGACGAGCATCACCGCACCGACGACGACTGCGACCCCGACGGCGAGGCGCGAGCGCAGTCCGCCGTCCGGCGACGACTGCGCTCCGAAACTGTCGAGTACGCCGTCTTCCGGGAGCACCAGCTGGCCGACTGCGGGTCGGTTCGGACGGTCGGATTGCTCGCTCGCCCCCGACTGCTCGCGAAGCGGTATCGACTCGTCGGCCGAATCCGAGACGGTCGGTTCGTCCGGCTGCGCGGCGTCGAGCGACCCGGCAGCGAGTCCAAGCGTGGCGAGCGCGAACACGGTGACAGCGAGAGCGAAGACGTGTGAGGTTCGCATGGTGTGCAGACGCGTCCGATTGTCACCGCCTCGCGACGCGTCCGACGGGGAAGGCCGCGAGGAACCGCTCGATACTGTTCGTCGAGACGCAGGGGAGGGAATCCGTAACGGGGAACACGCTCAATACGTCTCAACTCATTGTTAAAATATCCACGACTCCTCGCTCGCGAGCGAAGTATTTAGGCGTGCCTAAAACGAAGCAGTTTTATTTCTTTAGGCTGCCCTAAAAATATGGCAGACAACGATGACTGTCGGTCCGGGCCGACTCGCCGGGACTACGTGAAATTCGGCGGGACAGTCCTCGGCGGGGGACTCCTCGCGGGTTGTGCGGGCGGGGGTTCCGACGCGACGACCACCACTTCTGACGCCGTCTCGACGACTGAGACGGATACCGAAGAAGCGACTGAGACGCCGGACACTGAGACGAGCGACGGGTCGTACTCGGTGTCGATGGCCCCGGTCGGTGAGGTCGAGTTCGACGCCGTGCCGGAACGCGCTCTGACCTACTACCCGGTCTCGGCCGACGCGGCGGTCGCCTTCGGCCACGGCGACGCTATCACCGGCATCGGTTACGACAAGGAACTGTTCGGCAACACTGTCGACTACTACTACGACGCGCTCGACGGCGTGGAGTTCGAGTGGGAAGCGCTCGGCCGCGTTACGCCGGCGTCGAACCCGAACGCCCTCGACAGAGAGCTGTTTTACGAACTGGACAGCGACGTGCACTTCCTCGACCCGTGTCTGCTTCGGAGTCCCTCGTTCGACTGGACCGAAGACGAGGTGGCGTCAATCGCGGCCGACGTGGGTCCGTGGTTCGGCAACTATTACAGCCGGACGAACGCCGACCCGCCGGAACCCTGCCGCGACCGCTACGAGCACTACACGCTCTGGGAGTACCTCGGCCACATCGCGGCGGTGTTCCGAGAGGAAGAGCGCTACCGGGCGTTCAAGTCCCTCCGGGACGACCTCGTCGCCCGGATACGGGCCGACCTCCCACCGGCGTCCGAGCGCCCGTCGCTCGCGGTCGTCGCTGACACCGGCGGGACGTTCTGGCCGTACGACTTCACGGGGGACGGCTACCTCTGGGCGCACCTCCGCCCGTTCGGGATGCAGAACGCGTTTGCGGCGACGGACGCCCAGACCGGGTCGGACGGTTCGTACGATTACGAGGCGATGGTCGAGACTGCGCCCGACGTGGTCCTCCGGTACTGGGGGACCGCGCTCGGAGACTCCTTCCGCTCGAACCGCGAAGAGGTGCTTTCGAACCCCCTCGCGGACGAGGTGCCCGCGTTCCGCGACGGCCGGTACTACCCGTCCGGAAACGGGATGCAGGGCCCGATTATGAACCTGTTCCAGTTGGAGATGACCGCCAAACAGCTCTTCCCCGAGCGGTTCGGCGCGTGGCCCGGCTACGGCGACGGCGAGTCGTACCCCGAGATTCCCGAGGCTGAACGGCTGTTCGACCGCGAGCGCGTCGCCGACATCGTCGCCGGCGAGTTCTGACGGGCGGCCGAGCGAGACCCGGTCGGACTCGGTCGCGTCCAACTCGGTCGCCTCCGTCGCGCCGTCATTCTCGTTATTAGATTCGAAACCGCCCCGTGTTTTCTCCGGTCCCTAATCGTAGCGGTCGAACTTATGTGCCACCGCGAGAGTTACTCTTCGGTACCTACTGATGACGACCTCGGAATTCCCTCATATCGTCTACGTCGACGACGATGCGGCGCTCTTGGACCTCGGAGAGACGTACCTTCGAAAGCTCTCTTCGTTCGAGGTGACGACGTGCTCGGACCCGAGTGTCGCGCTCGATATCGTTCGTGATTCCGATATCGACTGCGTGGTCAGCGACTACGACATGCCGGCGATGACCGGGGTCGAACTCCTCGAAACGGTTCGCGAGGACCACGGTTCGCTTCCCTTCATCCTCTTTACCGGCAAGGGGAGCGAGGAAGTCGCGAGCGACACCATCTCCGCGGGCGTCACCGACTACCTCCAGAAACAGCCCTCCTCCGAGCAGTACGAACTGCTCGTCAACCGCATCGAAAACAGCGTCTCCGAACACCGGGCGACCCGCCGGGCGGAGCGCTACGAAACCGTTCTCGAAGCGCTCGGCTACCCGGTGTACGTCGTCGACGAGCGCGGCCGCTTCACCTACGTGAACGACGCCTTCGCGGACCTCTCGGGCTACGCCGTCGACGAGATTCTCGGGAGCGGCCCGGAGCTCGTGAAAGACGACGCGGACGTGCGGCTGGCGGCCGACGAACTCGGGGGAATTCTCTCGTCGAGCGGCCCGGACACGACCCAGTTCGAAATCGAACTCCGGACCGCCGACGGCGAGGTAGTCCCGTGCCGCGACCACATGGGCTATCTCCCCTACGAGGGCGAGACGTTCCGCGGCTCGGTCGGCATCCTCCGGGACATCTCCGGCGAGCAGGCCCGCCGGGACGAACTCGCGCGCGACGAGCACGTCATCCGCGCCGCGGGCGACCCGGTTTACTCCCTCGACGCCGACGACCGCTTCGAGTACGTCAACGACGCGTTCGTCGACCTCGTCGGCCACGACCGCGACCGCGTCCTCGGCTCGCACCTCCCGTCGTACCTCTCCGACGCGGACTACGAGACCTACGAGTCGCTGCGGGCGTCGCTCGGCGACGGCGCGGAGACCGACCGACTCACCTTCGAGACGCAACTTCTCGCGGCGGACCGCGACGACCGCGAGACCGTCCGCCCAGCGACAGCGGAGCGACGACTGACCCGTCGCCATCGTCTCAATTTCTAAAATTTTCACACATTGTAAGTGGCCGGCTGCCGTTCGTCACGCGTTCGCGACTCGCGGCGGTCGTCTACACACCCTTAAGAACCCCACCGAGAGTTAGACACGCATGGTCACGAATCGCGTCACGGTGTCGCTCGACGAGGACGCTCAGTCGGCGCTCGACGGACTCGCCGGTCGGACCGACAAGGCTCAAAGCGAACTCGTCCGCGAGGCGCTCGTCTTCTACGCGGCCAACTTCGAGGCGGCGACGACCGACGCCGGGCCGAACCTCGAAGCCTACCACCGGATGCTGTCGAGCGGCGAGCACGTCCTTCTCGACGTGGACTTCCTGCACACCTTTCTCGACTACGTGGAGGGCGACGACGGCGAGCCTGCCCCCGAGTTTCTCGACGCCGTCGACCGGGTCGCGGCGTTCCACGCCCACGAGTATCGCGACCGGTTCGAGTCGCTGGCTGAACTCCTCGACTGGCTGTCGTTCTGCGGCTTTCTCACGGTCCGCGCCTCCGAGGGCGACACCTTCCACGTCGTCTTTCCCACCGAGTCTGTCAAGTGGTTTATGTCGCGGTTCATCGCGCTCAGCACCGAGCAGTCCCCGTTCGATATCGAGGTCGAAGAGGGCGTCTCGAAGGTGCTTCTCACCGAGGTCCGGTGAGGGGCACGTCCGGCGCGGACCCGGCCCGACTCGGACGCTGGTTTCCGGACTCGGTTATCGGTCCACGCCCGCCGCTAGCTTCATACTCGTTCATACTCCTTCATACGCGCTCTTCGCGCCGTACTCGGCGTTCTCAACCGGGATTTATCAACCAGAGTTTGATACGTCAATCCACCTCACAGGTAGAACCATGAACTTAATCGAACGTCTGAAATCTATCGGTCCGGGCGCGATGGTCGCCGCTGCGTTCATCGGTCCCGGAACGGTCACGACCGCGAGCGTGACGGGCGCGCGATTCGGCTACGCGCTCGTCTGGACGATTGCCTTCTCGATAGTCGCCACTATCGTGCTGCAGGAGATGAGCGCCCGACTCGGCCTCGTCTCCCGCGAGGGCCTCGGGGAGGCGCTCCGGGGGCAGTTCGACAGCCCCGCGCTGTCGGGACTGAGCATCGCCCTCGTCGTGAGCGCCATCGGCGTCGGCACGGCCGCCTACGAGACCGGAAACATCCTCGGCGGCGCGGCCGGACTGGAGGGGCTGACCGGCATCAGCGCCAACCTCTGGGGGCCCGCGATGGGTCTCGTCGCCGGCGTCCTCCTGTGGTCCGGCAAGTACAAACTCATCGAGAAAGCGCTGGTCGGCCTCGTCTCCATCATGGCCGTCTCCTTCCTCATCGACGCCATCCTCATCGGCCCCGACCTCGGCGCGCTCGCCCGCGGATTCGTCCCGAGCGTCCCGGAGGGTTCGGCGTTCCTCATCACCGGCCTCATCGGAACGACCGTCGTCGGCTACAACCTCTTTCTCCACGCCGGGAGCGTCCAAGAGCGGTGGGCCGGCCCCGAGGAGTTGAACGAGTCGCGGGCCGACACGATTCTGTCTATCGTCCTCGGCGGCTTCATCACCATCTCGATTCTCGTCACCGCCGCGGCGGCGTTCCCCGTCGGGACGAACATCCAGAACGTGAGCACGATGGCCGAACAGCTCGAACCCCTCGTCGGTACGCAGGCGAAGGTGTTCTTCGGCATCGGGCTGTTCGCCGCGGGCTTCACCAGCGCGACGACCGCCCCGCTGGCCGGCGCGTACGCGACTGCGGGGGCGCTCGGCTGGGACACCGACCTCAAGTCCACGAAATTCCGCGCCGTCTGGGGCTCGATTCTGCTCGTCGGTATCGTCTTCTCCGCGGTCGGATACAGCCCCGTGCAAGCCATCGTCTTCGCGCAGGTCGCCAACGGCGTCCTCCTGCCCATCGTCGCCGTCTTCCTCATCTACGTGATGAACGACCGCGACATCCTCGGGTCGTACGCCAACTCCACGCTCCAGAACGTCGTCGGCGGGCTGGTGACGCTCGTCGTCGTCTGGCTCGGCCTCCGAACGCTCTATACGGTCGCGACCGATATGGGGGTGTTCTGATGGACGCAGCAACCCGCATCGGCGTCGACGTCGGCGGCACCTTCACCGACGTGGCGCTGTTGACTCCCGAAGGCCGCCTCGTCACCGCGAAGGTCCCGAGCACGGACGACCAGAGCGTCGGCGTCGTGCACGGCATCGAGAAGGCCTGCGACGACGCCGGCGTGGACCCGGCCGACATCGACTCGTTCACCCACGCGATGACCGTCTCGGTCAACGCGCTCCTCGAAGACGACGGCGCGAAGACCGCGCTCGTCACCACCGAGGGGTTCCGCGACGTGCTCGAAATCGGCCGACAGGCACGCCCCGACCTCTACGACGTGACCGCCGACAAGCCCGACCCGCTCGTCCCGCGCCGCCGCCGGTTCGAGGTGACGGAGCGGGCGACCGTCGAAGGCGTCCAGACCGAAGTCGACGAGTCGGAGGTCCGGGCGCTGGCCGACGACATCCGCGACTGCGGCGCGGAGAGCGTCGCCGTCTCGCTCCTGCACGCCTACCAGCACCCCGAAAACGAGCGCGTCGTCGCCGACGTGCTCCGCGAGGAACTCGACGCGCCGGTCTCCGCCTCCCACGAGGTGCTCGCCGAGTTCCGCGAGTTCGAGCGTACCTCGACCACCGCGGTCGACGCCTACGTGACGCCGGCCATCGACAGCTACCTCGGCCGCCTCGAATCCCGCGCGGCCGACCTCGGCGTCCCGGTTCCCGAAATCATGCAGGCTAACGGCGGCATCGCCCCGGCCTCGACCGTGCGCGAACACGCCGTGACGACCACGATGTCCGGGCCGGCCGCGGGCGTCGTCGGCGCGGCGGAGACTGCAACAGGCTCCGGCGACGACCTCGCCGGCCTCGTCACTTTCGACATGGGCGGCACCTCCAGCGACGTGAGCCTCGTCCGCGACGGCGAGGTCGAGCGGACCACCGACGCCGAAATCAACGGCCGGCCCATCAAGACGCCGATGGTTGACGTGAACACCGTCGGCGCGGGCGGCGGCTCTATCGCGTGGGTCGACTCGGGCGACGCGCTTCGGGTCGGGCCGCGCTCGTCGGGCGCGAACCCCGGCCCGGCCTGCTACGGACGCGGCGGCACCGACCCGACCGTGACCGACGCGAACGTCGTCCTCGGCTACATCGGCGGCAGTTCCGCCCTCGGCGGCGAACTCTCGCTCGACGTGGACGCCGCCCGCGACGCGCTCTCCGGCCTCGCCGCCGACGCCGGACTGGACGACGCGCTCGCGGCCGCTCGCGGCGTCTACCGCGTCGCCAACGCCAACATGACGCGGGCGATTCGCGCCGTGACGGTCGAGCGCGGCCACGACCCGCGGCAGTTCGGCCTCGTCGCCTTCGGCGGTGCCGGCCCGATGCACGCCGCCGCCCTCGCCGAGAGCCTCGACATCGAGACCGTGGTGGTTCCGCGGGCCTGCGGCGTCCTCTCGGCGTACGGCCTGCTCGCGGCCGACCAGAAACACGACTCGGTGCGGACGCTCCGCCGACCCCTTTCCGGCCTCGACGCGGAGGCGGTCGACGCCGCCTACGCCGACCTCGAAGCCGACACGCTCGACGACGTGACCGACCCCGACGACGCGGCGGTCCGGCGCGCCGCCGACCTCCGGTACGTCGGGCAGAGCTTCGAACTGACCGTCCCCGTCGGCGAGGCGTTCGACGCCGAGGCGGTCGAAGCGCGGTTCCACGAGGCTCACGAGAGCGCCTACGGCTACCGCCTCGACGACCCGGTCGAACTCGTCAACGTCCGGGCGACCGCCGTGGTCGAACGCGACTCCCTCGACGTGACCTACCGCGGCGGCGGCGACGCCCGCAAGGACACCCGCGAGGCCTTCTTCGACGGCGCGTTCCGCGAGACGCCCGTCTACGACCGCGACGGCCTCGGCGCGGGGGCGACCGTCGAGGGGCCGGCCATCCTCGAACAGCACGAGAGCACCGTCGTCGTGCCGCCGGCGTGGGGCGGGACGGTCGGGGCCGACGGGACGCTCGTCCTCACCAGCGGGGGTGACGGCGAATGAGCGACCGCGAGGTCGACCCCGTGACGCTCGAAATCATGCGCAACCAGTTAGAGAGCGTCGCCGAGGAGATGGGACAGGTGCTCATCACCTCGTCGTACTCGCCGAACATCAAGGAGCGCCGCGACTGCTCGACGGCGCTGTTCGACGCCGACGGCCGCCTCGTCGCGCAGGCCGAACACATCCCGGTCCACCTCGGCGCGATGCCCGAGGCCGTGGACACGGTCCTCAACTACGACCCGGAACCCGGCGACGTGTTCGTCCTCAACGACCCCTTCGAGGGCGGGACGCACCTCCCCGACGTGACGATGGTGTCGCCGCTTTCGGTCGACGGCGAGGTGCTCGGCTACGCCGTCTCGCGGGCGCACCACGCCGACGTGGGCGGAATGACGCCCGGCAGCATGCCCGCCGGCGCACGCGAAATCTATCAGGAGGGGCTCAGACTCCCCCCGGTCAGACTCGTCGCCGGCGGCGAGACCAACGACGACGTGTTGTCGCTCCTCTTGGCCAACGTCCGCAACCCCGGCGAGCGCCGCGCCGACATCCGCGCGCAAATCGCGGCGAACGAGCGAGCCGAGGAGCGACTGGCCGACCTCGTCTCGGAACACGGCCGCGACCGCGTTCTCGCGGCGTTCGACGCCGTGATGGACTACTCCCGGAACCGCGTCACCGCGGAACTGCGCGACCTGCCCGACGGCGAGTACCGCGCCAGCGACGTGCTCGAAGGCGACGGCGTGACCGACGAGGACATCCCCATCGAGGTGACCGCGACGGTCGACGGCGACGCCGTCGCGTTCGACTTCGCGGGCACGGCCGACCAGGTCGCCGGCAACGTCAACGCCCCGCTCGCGGTCGCGAAAAGCGCGGTGTACTTCGTCGTTCGTTGCGTCACCGACCCCGAAATACCGCCGAACCAGGGCTGTTACGACCCCATCTCGGTCGAGGTCCCCGAGGGGTCGCTTCTCAATCCCGACGCCCCCGCGGCGGTCGTCGGCGGCAACGTCGAGACGAGCCAGCGCGTGACCGACGTGGTCTTCTCGGCGCTCGCCGACGCGGCCCCCGAGCGCGTCCCCGCGCAGGGACAGGGGACGATGAACAACCTGACCATCGGCAGTCGCGCCGGCGGGTCGGACGGTTTCACCTACTACGAGACCATCGGCGGCGGCTTCGGCGGCCGCGCCGGCGGCGACGGCATGGACGGCGTGCAGGTCGGGATGACAAACACGCTCAACACGCCGGTCGAGGCGCTGGAGGCCGAGTACCCGCTTTTCGTCGAGGCGTACGGCCTCCGCGAGGGAAGCGGCGGCCGCGGCGAGTTCCGCGGCGGCCTCGGTATCGTCCGGTCGGTCACGGTCGAGGCGGACGCGACCGTCTCGCTTCTCACCGAGCGCCGGCGGGTCGCCCCCCGCGGCATCGCCGGCGGCGAGGACGGAGCGACCGGACAGAACCTCGTCGACGGCGAGGCGGTCCCGTCGAAGACGACCCGCGACGTGCCCGCCGGCACGACCGTCACGGTTCGGACGCCGGGCGGCGGCGGCTACGGCGACCCCGCCGAGCGCGACGCCGACGCACGCCGCCGGGACCGCGAGGACGGCAAGGCGGAGTAGCGTCGGTCGGTCTGCTGGGCGCTGGTTCGGGGACACAGGGAATCCTCACCCGCCGCGCCCAGCCGTTATAGGTATTCCACACTACTGACTACTCGTTCGATATACCGAGCCGTAATCTCTCCTGACGAGCTGAAGTCTGTTGAAACTGTGTTCAGACGAATGCAGGAGACAAATTCCACAATTTTCAAAATTTGTGAGCTGTTCCTTCATCGTGTCAGAAATCAGTACTCGATAGTCGTTATCTCCTCGACGGGCCACTGGCTGAGCAGTTCGACGCCGTCGTCGCGGACGACGACCATCTCCTCGACGCGGACGCCCTGTCTCCCCGCCGGCTCTTGGGTCTCGACGGCCATCGTCATCCCCGCCTCGATTTCGATGGGGTGGTCCGGCGAGAGGCCGCGCCAGATGAGCGGCACCTCGTACAGTTGGAGGCCGAGGCCGTGGGCCCAGTGGTTGGTCGTCAGCTGCCAGTGGTCGTCCGCGCCGTACCAGTCGGCGTGTTCGCCCGCCATGTCCGGGAACGCCGCCGCGATTTCGTCGGTGGTCTTCCCCGGCTCGATTTCGTCGAGGACGGCGTAGAGGTTGTCGCGGGCCGTCTCGTAGGCGTCGCGCTGCTCGTCGGTCGGTTCGCCCATCGAGAAGGTCCGGTAGTAACACGACCGGTAGCCGAGGTAGCCGACGTTGTAGAAGTCGGCGTAGACGAGGTCGCCGGGGCGAATCAGCCGGTCCGTCGTGTTCGCTTGGTGCTTCGGCCACGTGTTCGGCCCCGACGTGAGATAGCCGCCCTGCGCCATCGCGCCGTGCCGCCAGAGTTCGCGGACGGCGTCGCCCCACACCTCCGACTCCCGCGCGCCCGGCTTCGCGTTCTCCGCGATGGCCTGAAAGCCCGCCTCGCAGATGGCCGCGACCTGCCGCAGACACTCGATTTCGTCTTCGGTCTTGGTCTTTCGGGCGTCCTCCATCACCGCCGCGCACTCGGCCGGTCGGGCGTCGATGCCCTTCGATTCGAAGGCGTCGAGCAGCCCCGCGTGGCCGGCGTCGATGCCCATCGCCTCGTTCGCGAGGCCGTACTCGTCGAGGGCGTCGACGACGGTCTGGGCCATCTTGTCGAGGAGGAACGACCGGGCCGAGTCGCGGCCGGACGCCCGCGGGACGTTCCCCAGTCCGGGACAGGCGTAGCGAACGTCGGTCAGCCACGGGCAGTTGTACCGCTGGTTGCTCGCGTGGTCGGCGGTGTCCCAGTGGACGACCGTGCCGTCTTCCAGAAGCAGCGAGTAGTGGTCCGCGCCCGACCCGCCGGTCATCGCCAACCCGGTCACGTACCGGATGTTCGGGTCGTCGATGAGGAGCATACTCCCGAGACCCGCCTCGCGCATCCGCGAGAGGGCGCGGTCCTTCCGCTCCTCGCGCATCCGCTTTACGTCGATGCGCTGTTCCCAGTCGACGGCCATCGTCCCGCGGGTCCCGCTCATGAACCCCCGCTCGTGGAAAGGCATACGTCCACCACTCGTGACTATCACATTAATTTGTTGTAGATGGTCGTTGCGAACACACCTCATGATTTATTGTCTCATACGTGAATCGGCAGGTGTACGCATGTACAAGCACGTAGCCCTGCTTGTCCGCAAGGCGGGGATGAGTCACGACGAGTTCGTCACGTACTGGCAGGACAACCACACGCCCATCGCCCGCGACATCGAGGGCGTCGTCCGCTACCAGACGGTCCTCCCCGTCGACCCCGAGGCCTCCGAGTTCGACGGTCTCGCGGAACTCTACTTCGACGACCTCGGCGCGCTCCACGACGCGCTCGGCAGCGAGGGCTCGCGCGACTACGACCCGGCGAAGGGGACGGCGAGAGAAGCGAGAGCCGACGTGGACAACTTCCTCGACGTCGAGCGACGCCCCCGAATCATCGGCGAGGAGGTCGTCGAGAAAGACGAGACCGGCGGCGACACGACGGGGTGCTACAAGCACTCGGCGTTTCTCGTCCGCAAAGACGGGATGAGCCACGACGAGTTCCTCGACCACTGGGCGAACACCCACGTCCCCCTCGCCCGCGAGATTCCCGGCGTGGTCCGGTACGCCCGCGTCGTCCCGACCGACCCCGAACGCGCCGAGTTCGACGGCGTCGCAGAACTCTACTTCGAGAGCCTCGACGCGCTCCGGGCGGGCCTCGGTCACGAGTCCTCGCGCGACTACGACCCCGACCACCCGAAGGCGAACGCGCCCCGCGAAGACGTTGACAACTTCCTCTCCATCGGTGACCGCCCGCGGTTCGTCGGCCGCGAGACGGTTCAGAAAGACGCGAGCGGGGGCCGCTGAGCGATGTCGCGCGACTACCGCGCGCAGGTCGAGGCCGCCTTCCCCGAACTCACCGACATCGAGGACGCCGGCCTCCGCGAGCGAGTCGTCGAGGCGTGGTGTCTCGGTCTCGCCCGCGGCGGTTGGCGCGACATCGAAGATATCCCCTACGCGTGGAACATCCACGAGGTGACGAACGTCGAGCACGTCCGCGGCGTGACCCGCATCGCCGTCCGCGCCGCCGAGGAACAGCGGGACTTCCACGGCGCGGACCCGGACCTCGACGTGGTCCGCGCGGCCTGCCTCCTCCACGACGTGGGCAAGTGCTACGAGTACGTCGACTTCGTGGACGACGACGCGCTCGACGACCCCGACCCGGAGTACGCCAGCGGGGAGATTCCGCACTCGCTTTCGGGCTACGCCCTCGCCCACGAGGTCGGCTGCCCGCTCGCGGTCCAGCGCGCCATTCCCCACTTCATCGGTGAGATTCCGACCCGGACGCTCGAAGCCGAACTCGTCAAGAGCGCGAACTCGGCGTCCTCGAACGCCATCACGCAGGCCGCGATGGGAATCAGCTTACAGGAGTGGGTCGAAGAGTACTCCCAGACGCAGTAGCGAGACAGTAGTTCACACGGCAACCGTCACCACAGCTATTATCCCGCCCTTCGTAGCTCGCGCCGATGTACGAACACGTCAACCTCGCTGACCTCGAACCGCACGACGTGGAGAACGCCGACGCCCGAGTCAAGGCCGTCGGCTACGAGCTTCGCCCGCGGAAGATGCGCCCGTCGGTCTGGTCGTTCGACGCGGGCGGGTCGGGACCGATGCACTACCAGCGCGAACAGGAAGAGCTGTATCACGTCCTCTCCGGCGCGTTCGAACTCGCCTTCGCCGGCGACGACGGCGAGGAGACCGACGCCCTCGCCCTCGAACCGGGCGACTTCGTGGTCGTCTCGCCCGACGAGGTTCGGCAACTGCGCTGCGTCGAGGCGGGCGAGGTGTTCGTCGGCGCGCCGAACGCGAAGGACGACGGCGTCGTCGCGGAGTGAGCGGGCGGCTCGCCCTCCGAACTCGTCGGAAACGCGACGCGTGCCGTGTTATAAGGGCGCTCGCGACAATTCGGTGATATGGTCATTCCCGGTTACGACCCGGACGACCTCGACGACAGACTCGAGGAACTGCTCACAGAACGCGACCTCGCGGACTATCTCACGCCCGCCGAGCGCGAGCGCTACGACTCGGGCGAGAGCCTCGTCGACCTGCTGTCGCCCGACGATATCCGCGACCTGCTGGACGGTCCCGAGACCGAGAGT
>NZ_JBPULL010000002.1:0-466683 GCF_059802635.1 Haloferax sp. SDI50 | reverse complement strand
GGTTCTCTGTGTCTCCGTAGATTACAAAATTTTTACTGTCTCTTCTGATGAGTTCATTGGCTATCTTAGCCTGATTATATAGTTTTTGGAATTTTGTATCTTTTTGGTTGTATGTTCGTGGCTTTTCTGTGAAGTCCTGAAGGTATTCTGTTGTTGGTGCTACTGTTTTTGTTGTTTCCATTCCGGAGCCCTCGCCTGATGTGCGGGCTAGGTGTCCGGAAGTGGCCGTGTTTTGAATCATTTGACTTGCGCGCCGTTTCTCTTCTTCGAAGTTCCATCTTGTGCTGTTGCTGTGGTCTTCCCATCCGAATCTGAGTGGGTGCCAGTACCGGTTGAATTCGTCGTGATCAGGATTCAGGTAGTTTGATTCCTCGACTAGTGGGTGGAATTGTTCGTGGACGTTTGCTGGTGATGCTGTTACTGGGTTGGCGACTGTTTCCATGATGCGGAGTTCGTCGCTGCCATCCGCGTTCTTTCCGTAGATGAGACCGTTGCCGTGTTCGTCGAGGTCGAAGTCCCAGGCGTGGGCTTCTAATTCTGTATTGGTTTTTTTGTTCTATTACTTGTTCGAGGACTGGTGCGTCGATGAAGTCAACTGCGGAGGTTGGTTCTCTGCCGAGTATGTCTGATTGCCAGTTGAAGTAGTATGGATGTACTTGGTCGAGTGCTTCTCCTACTGTTTGTGCGTCTGCGAATTTTTGGTAGTCGAAGTGTCCTGCGTCTCTCTGGCTGAAGTTTCCGTTTGGATACCATGTTGTTCCTGAATTCGCGTTCTTTATTGCCTGTATGTCAGGGTTTCCGGTGTCGGTGCCGATGCTTTGGATGAATTCTCGGGATGCTTCTGGACTACCAGTTTTTAGGCTTTCGTAGTCGTTGTCGTGTCTCCATTCCTGGGCGACCAAATCTACGGCGAGTTTGTCGAATCCTAAGGCTTCGTGGCTGCTGTAAGTATCGAATACTGGGTCTTGTTCGGTGAATTCTCCGCGGTCTTCCGGGTAGTTTTCCTCATCACTGTTATTCTCGATAGTGTTGCGTAGTTCTTCGTTTCTCTCCGGTACTACATCGACTTTGTAGTTGCCAGGTGTCGGCTTAGAAGCCGTTGTAGTATCCGTGGCCTGTGTTTCTCCTTTGGAGGCTGTTACTGTGAATTCTTGTTCTCCAGGAGTCATCTGCCCTGGCTGGATGGTAACAGAGTTCTCGTTCCACTGCTGGGAGTCCGTCCTAGTTCGACTTTTCCACTACTGACCGTTACCTGGCTAGGGTTTCCTGTGGATTGTACCTTGAACTCGGCCTGGAAGTCTTCAATACTCTGATCTTCCCAGATGCTAGGCAGTTGCTGTGGCTGGGCCTCGGTAGAGATGCTTACGGAGATATTAGGGTTGCTGGAGGAGCTATTGGGCCTGTTTGTGGTTTGGTCGTCAGTAGAGCTCTCGCTTCCCGTTATCTGGTTGCAGCCTGCTAGCCCAGCCGCTAATGCTGTCCCAACTCCAGTGAGTAGTTTACGGCGGTGAAGGGTGTTGGAGGCCTCAGTCATTTGTCACCGGTATGTTGTCTAAACTGTTTTAACCGTTGGCTTGGTGAAGCCGTATTTCTCGTGTTTTGCCTTTTTCTCCGCCGTAGTGGTAGGCTGAGATCGGGTTGAGTTATTCAAGTTGTTTCAGGTAGTCGCTGATTCGACGGCCTAACAACGGTTTATTTCCACGCTCTCCGGCGATTATCTCGTATCGGTTGTAGATGCTGCCGGTGTTGACGACCGGCTCGGATTCTTGGGAGAGCTCGGTGATAGCTTGATAGAGGATTTTGTGGTGTTGAGATCAGGGCGATAACTGATTTTCGACGTAGAGACTGTAGGACATCCACAATACCGGCAGCCATCCGGCATGGTAGTATACGCTGTGAAGAGTTCCTCCGAAAACTGGCCAACTATCTCGACCCCGGTGAAGAACTCGACATCCAGACCGCGGGGTACACGAAATGCCGGTTCCCGGTACTGGCAAAGCGATACGTGGTTCGTGACGGTGAGGTCCTCCACGCGGACCTCAGCACCCTCAATCCGATAGAGGAGTAGCTGAAAACAGATTTCACTACGGAATGTGGAAATCGGGACCTGTTGAAGCATTTTTAAGATAGGACAGCCGGGACAGGTGAGCTATACCAGAGACCTATACGCTTTGCCGACAGTCCGTATGTATGCACGTCAACGGTGTCCATCACCTCGTTCTGCTTGTTGACGACGTTCCAGGCGGTGAATCGTACTACAAAGAACTGTTCGATCTTGAGACACTATTCCGCGAGGCAGCGCTCGAAGGTGAATCTGGAACCGTTCCAGACGACCTCTCTTGGGACGAAGCTCTTAGAGAGGGAGTCACACCATCTATGTCGTTCCTTGGGCGCGATGAGTTTTATCTAGCAGTCGCGGGTGCATCAGGTCAACAGGGAACTGGCCGACTCGACCACATCGCGCTGGCCGTTGATGAGGAAGCATTTGACGCGATTACTGAACGTGCTAACGCCCTCGGGTGCAACGTAGAGGAGAATGCTCCTCACCATCGGAGCTTTCTTGACAAGTACGACGTGGAGTGGGAACTGAACGCAAAACCCCGACCACCTGGACAGGCATTCGACGAATTGGACCTATAGTGGCGCTGGCCTACGCTTACTGACCCAAACAGACCCCAGGCGTCTGATTCTCACTACTGTGTACGCAGCACGGCCTCAACAAACCACCAGCAACAGAGGTCTTCAACGGAGCCAGACATCCTGTTTTTCGAGGGCTGAATGACTGAGCCCTCAGGGCTTCGTGATTCAATGTCTGAGCAATCATCGAACGATCCGTTTGAGGGTGTGAGCTGAGTCCCGACGCGATCCTCGGCACTCACACCTTCGAAGACGTACTGTTCACAGACCAGACAGACACACCCGTGAATGTGTTGAGCGGTGAGACTCCAGCACATTCGCAAGCAAGCGTCGACGAAGCTCGAGCCTTCGCCGCCGGAATCGACAGTGACACGCCGCACATCGCGCTCCCGGCATCAGTCGAAGCGCAAATCGAAACAGCAAGCAAACCGTACACGGCTGCTGCCTTCTTCCACTTCAAGGCGACCGGGGTCGCTCAAGCGACATCGTGCGTACCACGCCGCCTACAACTCGGATACGTTCTCAGTTGAGTTCGAGGCCGACTACGAGAGCGGAAACCAGACGATCACCGTCGAAGAGGAGGACTACCAGTCGAAGATCGAGAACATCTAGCCAGCGCCGTCAGCACTATTTTTTGAGCGCCGGCGATGGGCGCCGGCGCAGGGGGTCGGACAGACTCCGACTCATGAGTTGGTGAGGTGACGACGAATGCACCAGGTAATCTACGCACTCGTGACTGCATCGACAACAGACGAAGCCCTCTCGCGGGCCGCCGATGTGTTCGATCAACTGGTGGGTGCTGCCCCGCACGCCGAGGCGGTGTTCGACTACTATGTGACGTTCGATGACGATTCAACGACCGTCGCCGGCAGCGCCCGCTGGGGTGACCTCCCGGTTGCAGTCCCTGTTGCCTCGGAGGACGGCCAAGAACTGCTTGAGCGCGGGTGGCAGGCGACCACTCGTGAGTTCGAGCGGAATCTCGAACGCGTTCGAGAGGGTGTTGACGACCTTGACGCCGCAGCGATCATGCGCGATGAGAACCTCGTCAGGCATGCGTGCCACAATCTCGGGGCGTACCGCGGACCGGCGGTGTACCTCTACGACGAGTTCGCTGATGGGGTTCGGCATCGAGAGCGACTTGAGCAACTCGTCGAGTCGAACGACCATCTGTGGATTGTTCCTGCTGATGTTCATTACTAAGTTGACGCTGTGCCCAATGACGCCCCTGAGAGAGACGCTTCCTGATCGTGGTCTCGGTGTTCGACTCGTCGTTGACGACGCAACTGCCAAGTATCGAGTTGAGTACACGCCGTTGTCTGGCGGTTCGGTGACCGACAAGTGGACTGTGTTCGGTGGGTCCGTCGGCTACGATGCGTCGGTGTTTGCGACTGACGCTGCTGCACGTGCATTTGTCGAGCGCGTCCGAACGGTCTCACACGACGACGTCCTCGCGGGGTTAGCAGCAGACACAGACTGAGCGACCGAGTAGGAAGGGGGTGCGCTTGGTGTTGTTTTTGCGCCGCCCGAAGGGGCGGAGGCGCAGTAACAGATGCCGATTCCAACATTCGCAGTTGAGTTGTCCCGTGTTCACCACCAGTCGCTCGCGATGCTCGCCAGGCAGGTGAGTATTCGATGAGTCTCAAGCGCGTGTTCCGTCACGACGAGGCGCTGTTCGAGTTTCTGTGGTGTCCGGTGTGTGGCACCGAGGCGTTTACACACATCCCCTTCGAGGGGGTGTTCTGCACAGAGTGCAATACCAGCGTGACGTGCCGTGAGTCGCCCGAGTCACGTGGCTACGATGAGGCGGTCATCATCACATTCGACGCGACGACGACGTGGAATCTCCACGTTGACGAGAAACTTCGCCGGCCGCTTCCCGACGACGAAGCACAAGTTAAGATTCTCAGTGCACCGGGTGACTACCACGTCGATTGGTGGGCACCAACCACGACCGAAGACTGGACGCCAGTCGAGCCCAACGAGTTCGCTGACGAGTCCGAGCCCGAGGCGGTCTCGCACCTCGCATAGCGTCGATCGAGAGACTCCTCGGTACCCGCGCGACATCGAGATTTTTTGTGCCCGTGATGGGTGCGGGCTGAAGACACAGTCCGTGTGACGTGATTTCCATGAGTCACCAACAGACAGAGTCAGACACCTCGATCGACGAGATTCCAGTTGATATCGAACTCGCACATAGTACTGACCTCTCCCGAGTCGACGTTCCCGATAAAATCGAGTCGATAACGTGGGACCTCCTAGGCGAGCAACCGCCGACGAACCCGCTCATCGTGCTCAAAGCCGCTCGCTGGTGGTACATCCACGGCGCAGGTGAGTCCGATCCCGTGTACTGCTGGGCGATTGAGTGGGTTCGCCACCTCACGACCGGCGAGGCGACTGCGAGCGGCCTGTTCGGCGAGTGTCGACAGTACCTTCGTAGCCTCGAGCGCGAGGACACCAATCAGTAGGTCGTCCCGCCTGTTTTTTCTGCGCCCCAGAGGGGTGCGGCGCGTCCTGGAGGGACGCGTCAGAACTGAAAGCAATGGCAACAACGAGTTCCCCGTCGGTGTCGTTCGACGAGACCGACACCCGACACGATGAGATGCATCGCACAATCGAGCAGTGGCTTGCAGACCTCGCTGCCGACGTCGACGACTGCTGTGGCGAGCTCGTGGAGACATCGGAGAACGAGTTACGAGCGAAGTAACTGTAGTAGTCGTTTACCGTCACTCATGGTCCCCTCGTATCGCCCCCGGGAGTACGTTCTCGGGACGATGGTCCGGTACGCCCTGACACTCTCGCTTAGGAGGAGATTGACGACGACCACGAGCCACAACCCGTCACACCGGTCACCACTAGTCCGCCGAGGACGAGGATCGCGCTCATGGTCACCAGCGGTCCACCGAGAATGCCTATTGCCGTGACGGCTTTCGAGTCGATGTCTGTCGACTCAACCGTCCCGTACGTAAAGACGCTTCCGAGGCCATTCATACCCAACGTAACCGTCAGTCGCCCCAGACTTATCGTCCGTCCGTCGTGACTGCCGACGGTGAGGTGGGCACGGCCGCCCGCGAGTAGAACCGGGAGCGCGTGTCCCAATTCGTGACAGAGCAACAGACACGTAATACCGACCGGAAAACTGGATAGCACAGCCACGTCCGCGAGCGACACACTCATGTCATTAGAATTAATTATATACGTATTTAATTTTTTGGCCTCGGTCTTGTAGCGTAGATTGTTGGTGGTTTAGTGTGCGGTTTCGAGGTTTTTTAGTGCTTCTGCTCTCGATTTTAGGAAGACTTTCTGGCGGAGTTGCAACGCTCTGAGATACGGTGTGAGTCTGTGTTTGGAACCCCTAATACGCGACGAGAGCCACCATCGCGCCATATCCTCCCCGGAAGACCAAAGAGGTCGTAAAACTCGATCGACTGGGCCATACTCCAGAAGCTCTGGGTTGGGGGCAGCTGTATTCGTACGTACTGCTACAATTGCGGCCCGTCTCTCGGAGCTGAGTTACGTTGACCGCGGTTGGAACAAATTGTCTCTCTTTCAGCGTCGTTCAGACTGGCTCAAACTCTAGAGACAGAGCGTCAGTCGATGTTTGCTGCTCAGAACTAATTGGTATCTGTCAGACCCTCCCTGCTGATTACAGAGCGCGAATCGATCATGTATCCGAAGCCAATTCATCCCGAACCGTGGCGACAACCTCTTGTTAAGTCCTCTCGTCAACCCGTGCCACTCCATCCTAGGTCAAGAGCATCGTCTCCATATCGAGGGAGGAGATGATCCGGTCCATCTTCGATGCGCGCATTTGGATAGTGGGTATCGACCTTTGCCTAAGTCTCCTGTTCGATGCTCGGCCTGAACTCTGGCGTCTCATCGACGACTTCGAATGGCTCCGCGTTCGCCCAGTCTGCTTCCTGTTCATTCGCTCAGTCACCGTCCGTAACTTCATTACCGGTAACGTGCTTACTTACTCATTGCTGCAATCCTGAAC
Source organism: Haloferax sp. SDI50 (assembly GCF_059802635.1). Classification (NCBI taxonomy): domain Archaea; kingdom Methanobacteriati; phylum Methanobacteriota; class Halobacteria; order Halobacteriales; family Haloferacaceae; genus Haloferax; species Haloferax sp. SDI50. The sequence goes on along the minus strand of NZ_JBPULL010000002.1, from coordinate 460,052 downwards.
ACGCGGCTCTGTTGAAATCTACTTTGCCTACATTAGTTGTTGGATCCATCTCCAGATTTCAGCTGGTCACGGAAAAGTAACTCTCGGCATTCCGAAGTCATGATATGTATGTACATTCATCCATCATTATATGGCCCCCAACAATTACCGTACATCAATCACTGCAAGATTGACTGGTGCCCTCCAATGGGGAATTCTCGGTGAGATTTTTGCTAATGTAATATTTGGCACCCTCACCAGCTACCAACCCCTCTCGCAAAGTGGTGTTGCGTCGATCCTTCGGATTCTTTGGGTTGGGACACCCGTTATTGGACTTATTGGTGGATTTCTCTGGGTTTCAACACAGACATCGTCTAAGCAACAGGAACGGCAAGATCATAAAAGAAGAGTCGAGTTTATCTTTGCCTTAGTCGTGTGGGGCCTGTCTCTCACACTCTTTGCACCGATCGTACTGTCAGATATTGGTCTGTACCCACTCCCAGATTACTACATCACGCGTGCTATGTCAGTTACAGCTATTATTGGTTATCTTGGTGGAGTTGTCTTCGCCTATCTCTTGGCATATGTCTTTGAGATTGAACTCTATCATTCAGTTGCGGCTTTACTTCGCTCTTCGGGAGGAGGTTCTCACACGGAGTGAGTCACCTTCCCGTTCAGAGAGCCGAATCAAGATTGTGAACGAGACACTTCATGGCTATCTCGCGGAATTGTTTCCACCAATGTCGTGAACGAACAAAGTTGCCGTATTTACGCTTTAGATTAGAGTTTACTGTCTCACTCTGGCGCCGTTGTCCGTAGATATCAGCATCCAAGCGAGCGTTCCACGCTTTGTGAAGTGAGGAGAACTTTCGGTGTTTGATAAGCGGACGAACGCCCTCGTCACGAGCCAACGCGCGAATCTTCTGGTCATCGTATCCCTTGTCATCGAGGAGAATCGCCACTTCACCGGTATCTCGCTTGATGAGCGACGGCGCGATCTGTGAGTCGTGTTTTCGTGTCGTTGTCACGTGTGAATCGATGATAGCATTCGCCCTCGTATCAACGAGAAGTGTAACTTTCAACTGCTGAATCGTTAGCTTTGTTCGCTTCGTATAGGGTTTTGAGGCGTGGCTCCGGTCAAATCCGGATGCGTCGATGCCGACGACACCGTTGGTTGTGAGAACGTGACTGAGAGATTGAGAAGAACCCGCCAAACAGCCATGTCAAGGCGATTGAACGCTTTACACAATGTCGAAGGTGTGGGGAGTTCCTCAAGGTCGATGGCGCTCCGAATCCGAGGCATCTCGATAAGTTCGTCAAGAAGCGTCCGGTACGTCGTGTTCTTCTGCACCTTGAGACAGAGGAGGACAATGTGCTGGTGAAGTGTGTACCGTTGTTTCGAGAATTTCGAGGAGTAACGAGCAACCGTACGACGAGCCAAGTGAAATGCCTGCTCAACAAATCGGAGCAACCGCGACTTTGGGAGGGCCTGCATTCGGTCACACTACTGGTCGAACCTGTAACTCTCTGAGGATTTCAACAGAGCCGAAGACGCTCACTCGGCGTCTTCTTCCGACACCACAACTCTCCAGCCGTGGCTCTCCTCAACGACCAACCCATCATCGCGCTCTCGCTCATCAAGCATCGCGAGTTTTCGTCACTTCACATGGCGTAGAACGCTCGACTAGACGCCGATGTCTACGGTCAGCGTAGTCAGAACGAGACGGTGAACTCCCGGGTTAAACGGAAGTACGGCGCATTCGTCCGCTCACGGCGGTGGTGGAAGCAGTTCCGTGAACTCGCTATTAGCTGTCTTACTCACAACATCGACAAGGCACTCTGAACGTTAGATATAGGCTCCGTAGTGAGCTATCAATCTCTAATGATGTCTTCGGAGCAAGGAGAATTACCATACGTTCAGTTCATATGTGAGTGTATATCCAACAAACAAAGAGGCGAGAATACCCAGAACGACAATTAGCTGACCGCTCCGGTACGAGACGGAGTTTGCGACAGCTCCCATCGGCATCATTATAACCAGAAGGGTGACCAGAGAGGTGAAACCCCACTTCAATTTCCGCAGGTACATGGTCCTGATCTAACATCTTCTATTGGGTCAACAATAAGCTACCGTTCGCTCAATTCGCAACTCTCATTGACCGGCTGTTTCAGGTGAGAATATGTTTGAAGAATAGGATTTCAACAGAGCCTCTCTTCGATGTTGATAAGCTCGATGCGACCGGTGCAGTCGGAGTCATTCGACTCGCCTGTATCGTCGGTGAACGCTCGGGGCGTGCTGGCGATCAGTATGCCGTTATCGATGACGCATCCACGCCGGTACAGAACACGTCGACTTACCGGACATCGAACTCGTACGTAACTGGGCACGCGAGCGACTTGACGCGTTATATACAGACCAAGGCCGACGCCTTGGAGAATCCCGGTGGGACTTTATGGGTCCTTCTTTGAACAGTTTACTCTCGAAACCAACGCGGACGTAGATCAGTAACACAGCTGTATTGAAGAGTTCGTTGTCTAATCCGCAGACGAATCTCAGCACGAGGAGTTTTCAGATAGGCGGGCAGCCGATGTCTACTTTTCCCGTGTTACCGTTACGGCTCGCACCGCTCGACGCCCTCCGCTTGCTCACGGTTCGCGCTGCTCACCGTTCGCATCGAGACACCCCCTGCGGTCGCGTCTCGCTTCGCTCGCGACCGACCATTCCGGGCTGTCGCGGTCTCGTTCCTCCGTCACTCGACCGCGTTCCGGGCTAAAGTGAATCTGGTCTCGACGCTAGCACTAATAATCAATAGTGCGACTACTCCAACTTGGAATCTTGGAGTGAATACTCCATTGTGTGGATATTCAAAAATGATATCGAGAGTGTGACTCTAGACAGTCACCTAGTGATAGATCTCGAATTTAAGAATACCTGGCTCTGTTGAAACCCACTTCGCGTCTGTCGAGTTGCTGAAAGGCCGTTTCTAACCGAATCGACGAAATCCGGTTGGAGGAATAGCTCATCTAATATCGACGTTGAAGAATTTCAACGGAGTCGAATGCCTATTTAGTGGTCTCATCTACGAGTATTTATCCACCGAGACTCGCCAAGGTCTTTGAATGTTGTATATTGTACAAACCATATGAAATAGTTGCGGGCGACACCGTGGCTACCAACCCACGAATTATGGAAGCGGTCGGCTCGCATCTTGAGGGTGTGAAACCACTTTCGATGAGATTTCGCTCGATGTAGTCAAGTCAACCGATCACCCTAATTGAGAGAGAACAGCAGATATCCGTAGCCATCAACGAGAATCACCGCGTCTGAGAGATCGTGTTTCTCCGAGAGTCGATGGAGAAGCGCAGCAGCCGGATCAGTACCATGTCGTCCAAACAACCCGACGTCAAGAATCAGCTTTGTCTCGATGTCTATTGCAGCGCACAACCAAGACCATTCGTCATTGATTTTGACAGCGGTTTCGTCGACCGCAACCCGCTTCGGCGCTGCCTCAGGATGGATTCGTGAACTTCAGACCTACTGACCCCGTCGAAGTACCAATCTGTGACAGTTTTTAGAGGCCGTGCTGAACTTACAAGTCGGTCGTCATAGCCAGCGTCTCCGCACTAAGTGTAGGGGGTTTCAGTTCCTCGAATCGGGTATCAACGATAGAATATCTCTTGGCCAAACCACAACACCGACGCCTATCACTAAGATAGCAATCCCAAGTTGCTGAACCACTGCCCGTGGCGTATTAAAGCAGACGCGCCCGAGCGCCAGTAGTAGAGTGCGGGGCGGATTCCACGTTCGAAAAAGGTGCGTCGCTGCAACGACGAGACGCCGAACCGCGAGCCATGCCCAGCGACTGTCGTTGCAACGGGGTCAGAAGCTGCGTGCTGGCTTAGCATCGTTGCGGTGTTGTCTTGCCGATCACCACGGGCGACCGTCCCAGAGGGGTTGGACGCCGCCGATGAAGTTGAAGTTCCATCGCTGCTGGTCCCCGCCGTTCCACGGCCACTGGACCACGTCGTCTCCGTCAGCGGTCCCGGCGTTGTACACCTCGGCTACATCACCAGTCGCGACGTTTTCGATACGGTAGGTCCCATCACCGTTGTCGATGATGTTCCACTTCTGGGCGGCACCGGTGAACCACGGCCACTGCTGGAGACTCGCGCCGTCCGTGGTCGTCCCGTCCGGCACGTTGAGTGCGCGGTTGCTGTTCTCGTTGACGATGCGGTACTCGCCGCCACCGATGTACTCGACCCACCATCGCTGGCAGGTGCAGTCGTTCGCGGTCCACTGCCGAACGTTCGCCCCGTCGCTCGTGCTGGCATCTGCGACCTCCATCACTTTCCCGCTGTTGACGTTCTGGATCTCGTAGATGCCGTCGGCGAGGATGCCGCTGTCGTTGGTGTTCGGTTCGACCGACTGGAGACTGGGGGTCTTATCGCCGGCGATGACCGGCCAATCGTCGTCTGTCCACTCGACGCGGTCGATGAAGAACTGCCGGGCCGGAACGCCGTCTACGTACTCCGGACCAGTACGGTCGTAGGCGTGATACACGAACCAGTCCTGCCCGTTGTCGTCCGTGGTGATGTCTCCGTGGGCGGGCGCGACGAACCGACCGTTCGAGGTGAGCTGCGCGATGCCGGCGTTGTCGCTGTTGTAGCTCATCATGTCCGTACCGGATACGTCGGTGTACGGCCCGAAGAAGTTCGTCGAGCGCCCGACTTCTACCTCGTAGGTGCTGCTGTAGCCGTTACAGCAGGTCCCGGTTGCGACAAACAGGTACCAGTAGCCGTTGCGGTAGAAGACCGTCGTCCCCTCGTAGGCGTCACCGGCGACCTGTTGGAGCGTCCCCGTCTTCCAGTCCTGGAGGTCCGAGGTGAGTTCCACCAGATAGATTCCCTGGAAACTCCCCCAGAACAGATACGGCGTGCCGTTGTAGTCGACGAAGTACCCGTCGATGGACCCACCGCCGGCGTGGTCGTTGTCGCCGATAATCTGGCCGTAGTCAGTGAAGGGGCCGTCCGGCGTGTCGGACTTCGCGAGGCCGATACCGAACTCACCGCTCTCCCACGGGCGGGGCGAAAGCGAGTAGAACATCACCCACTCTCCGTCGTAGTAGTGGATGTCCGGTGCCCAGATGGAGCCGTACGTCCAGCCCGGACGGGAGTCGAAGGCTTCCCCGACGTAGGTCCACTCGTGGAGGTTGTCAGAGCGCAGAATCGGGACGAGCAACTCGTCGGAGTCGCTGTTCCGATTCATGTTCGTTCCGTAGGCCCACCAGGTTCCGTCTCCCGCCCGATGAATCGTGGGGTCGGGGAAGTGAGGGCCGTACAGCGCGTTGTGGTAGTGTGTCGAATCGTCCGTCGTCGCGGAGACTGACCCGCTCCCCGCAACTGCAAGAGTCGAGCCGAGAGCGCCGATACCGATGCTTTTCAAGACGTTCCGCCTGTTCACGCCACTGTCATCTTCTGGCATGCAACTGCCAAAGTATAGGCACACATACATAATGCTTTTTGCTGTTATTGTCTGGCTCATTTCTTCTGGCTTCGGTTCTCGTTTTCTCAGCCGTAACGACAGGGGAACCGTTGCAAACCCGGCACTGAGAGCCGAATCGGATTCTGGAGTCGGCCCGAACGTCGCAGAGCAAACAGTCTCGTCGGTATCCCCGACTGTTCAACTCGATACCGTTTGCTGCTTCTCTCAACTGCAGTTCGGTCTGCTGTTCAGCCTGCCGTTCGGTCTTCTCACCGCGGCGCTGACCGAGCCGTCACAAATGTTACCAACAAGCATTATATACCCGCCATCTGTATGCTAGAAGACATGACTAAACGTCATGGCAGCAACAATATCGATAGACGGACAGTACTCAAATCGCTCGGGGCGGGTGCGGTGGCGACCGTCGGCGGCCTCGGACTGAGCGGGACCGTCAGTGCGGACGAGAGTTCCACGCACTACCACAACCCGGTCGGGCCGATCGGTTTCGGCGACGTGTCGATCATCGAGGACAACGGGACCTACTACGCCTACGGAACGGAGACGCCCCAAGACATCATCCCCATCGCGGAGTCGACGGACATGTACAACTGGTCGTACATCGCGCCGGCGCTCACGGAGACGCCGGGCTGGCACCCCACGGAGTCGGACCCGGGCTGCTGGGCACCGGATATCCGATACCACGACGGCCAGTACCACCTCTACTACTCGCTGTCGGTCTGGGGGAGCGACAACGCCGGAATCGGCCTGGCCACCTCGGATACACCCGACGGTCCCTTCACCGACCAGGGACCGGTCATCGAGAGTGGCGACCTCGACTTGACGAACTGCATCGACGCGGACACGGTAATCGTCGACGGGCAACCCTGGCTAGTTTGGGGCAGTTACGAAGGCATCTACGCCGTCCAGATGAACGGCGCGATGGACGATATCGTCCCCGGCACCGAGTTCCAGATGGCGGGTCAGATGATCGAGGGGCCGGTGATGTTCCAAGACAACGGGTACTGGTACCTCTTTTACTCCTCGGGGCAGTGCTGTGAGGGGTACGACAGCACCTACCGCCTCGAATGCGGCCGCGCGACGTCGTTCACGGGACCGTACTACAACCAGAACGGAACGGACCTGCGGGACCTCACGGAGACCCACCAGGGCGTCCCGATTCTGGAGGGCAACAGCGAGTTCACCGGGCCGGGCCACAACGACGTCTTCCGGGGCCCCGACGGCGACTGGTGGTGTTTCTACCACGTGGAGGCGACCGCCGACGACGAAACGCGCTACATGATGCAAGACCGCATCGAGTGGGACAACAACGACTGGCCGGTCATCGCCTGCAACGGCGTGCCGAGCAGCGAGGCCCCCGTGCCCGGCGAGCCCTCGGGCTGTGAAAGCGGTCCCATTTCGGACGGCACCTACGCGATCACGAACGTCAACAGCGGCAAACTGCTCGAAGTAGCCAACGCCGGAACGGCCGACGGCGACAACGTGCGCCAGTACGCCGACACCGGGAGCGCGTGTCAAGACTGGGACGTCACGGCGAACGGCGACGGCACCTACGCGATCACGAACGTCAACAGCGGCCTCTGGCTGGAGGTCGCGAGCGCCGGCACGGCAGAGGGTGACAACATTCAGCAGTACAGCAACACCACCCACCCGACTCAGGCCTGGACTATCGAAGACGCGGGCGGCGGTGAGTACCGCCTCGTCAACGCGAACAGCGGGCTGCTCGCCGAGGTGGCGAACGCGGGCACCGCCGACGGCGACAACGTCCAGCAGTGGAGCGACAACGGCGGTTCACACCAGCGGTGGACGTTCACCTCGGTCTGACGAGCGAGCGACCGGCCTACAGCACGGCGTCGCCGCCGGCGACGTACAGCAGGTGGCTGGTGACGAACGACGCGCCGACGCCGTGCATCTCCGGAGTCCACAGCGGCTCACTGCCGAGCGACGGAGGAAAAAGACACCCAGAGATTACGCGGTTGTGGTCTCGGTGCGTGCATCACTTCCGTTTGACGCTCGGTTTCGACGGCCGAAATTCACGCGAGCGGAACGATAGTCGAGAAGACGAGCACCGAAGCGATTCCCGTGACCGAGATAATCGTCGTCAGCGCCGTCCACGTTTTCAACGTCTCCATCTGCGTCAGACCGCCGATCTCCTTCATCAGCCAGAAACCGGAGTCGTTGTACCACGAACAGATGATGCCGCCCGAGCCGATTGCCATAACGAGGTATGCGGTGTGTACGTTGAGCTGGCTCGTCAGCGGTGCCATGATACCCGCGGTCGTCAGCATCGCGGCCGTTGCCGACCCCTGTGCGATGCGGACGATAGCGGCGATAAGCCACGCGGTCACCAGCAGTCCGATGCCAATCCCACGGAGGCTATCGGCGATGTACGGACCGATTCCCGACGCAGCGAGCAGCGCACCGAACGCGCCACCCATCGCGGTGATTGCAGCGATGTTCCCACCGCTCTTGAGTGCCTCAGTAAGCTCGTCTTCCCACAGCGAACGCGAGAGGTCAGACCAGCGAAGGTACGTGAGCGCCGCTGTAAGCCCAGCAAGCGTCATGGCGACGTTCTTGTCTCCGACGAATGCAATTCCTGGTCTGACGACCGCGAGAGACGGATAGAGCGGTTCGAGCGTGTTGAGAATTGTGAGCGAGCTCACTAACGCGACCGCGAGGATTATCGGGAGCGCGGCCTCGAACGTTCCCGGAAGCGAGCTACTGCTCTGCTGTGCCCGTTCTTCGAGTTCTTCGGTCGTCGTCCCCATCGAGTCTCGCAGCGGAATCTCCATCCGAGAGTTGGCCCAATGGCCGAAGACGAGACCGGACATCGTCGCCGAGGGAATCGCGACGGCCACACCGACAGCCATCGTCATGGTGAGGTCGGCGTGCACTTGACTAGCGACTGCCAGCGGTCCCGGAGTCGGTGGAATGAACACGTGCGCCGCAGAGCCGCCGGCGCCCACGGCGATGAGGTACAACGCGTAGTTCTTTCCGCGGCGTGCACGCATCGAGCGTGCGAGCGGAGCCAAAAGGAACAGGACGCTGTCGAAGAACACCGGAATCGAGAGGACCGTGCTGCTCCCCCACAGCGCAAATTCCGAGTTCTCCCTCCCGACGAGCGATTGGAACGTCCGCACGATACGTTGAGCGGACCCACTTTCGAGCATCGACTTGCCGATGATTGCCGCCATGAGGATCGGAATGCCGATACCTTCCATCCCGTTTCCGAACGCCGCTGCCGTTCTCGTCGCCGCATCGACGAGCGCGAAGTCCGAGACGAACACCGAGTTGACGATGCCGACGGAGAACGCGGCGAGTCCTAACCCCACGAACGCGGGGAGGTCCCACACGACGAGGAACAGTACAACTAGTATGAGCCCGACTACGAACGTAAGTAGCGGACTATGGACGAGCTCCACCGTCATGATCCGTCTTCCGATCAATCATGTTAGTTAATAATTGTTACTATGTGTCACTGCTTGATTATGTGTACTGTTCGGGGAAATATACCGTTCCCTGAGGCAATCTGCGAAGTCGCTGCCCGTGGTTTCTTCAAAGAAGACCCACGTGTAGGAGGTATGGAACGAGTCCTAGCCGTCGTAGACCCATCGGAGACCTCGAAGAAGGTCGTCCGCGAGGCCGGTTCGGTGGCCGAACAGATGGATGCCGAAATGGTCCTCATCCACGTGACGACGGAAGACGAGTACAAAGCTCGACGCGGGACGATGGAGACGCTCCTGAGCGCTTCGAGGAGTTACACACACGACGACGCGCGAGAGGGGGCGACGAAGTTCGCTCACGACCTCGGACGCGAAGTACTCGCTGATTTCGAGGTGGAGTACCGGGCGGTCGGGTCCCTCGGCGACAAGGCCACCGAAGTACTCGATACGGCAGTCGAAAACGAGTGCGACCATATTTTCCTCTCCGGACGTCAACGGTCGCCGGCGGGTAAGGCTATCTTCGGTGACACCACGCAGCGAGTCATCCTTGAGTTCGACGGATTCGTCACCGTCACTACTCGGTGAACCTCGTCTCCCGGAGTCGTCAGTAAGTATCGCTTGCCCGGCGAGAGAACTCAACCACGGACTGTTCGGTTGGTGAAGTACACGTGAGCACACGGGTCACTGTCGATTCTGTTCTCCTTCGAGACCACCTCTAGCCGACTCACGCGAAATTGAAAGCGACCCCTCGACTAGCGGCATCGGTTGCCAACACCTCGTTTGCTATCTGAGAATTTTCATCGGCCGTACACAGATAATCCTTACATAATTATGTGTGTGATTTACTGGACTGATTTCATCCGAATATCGATATTTTGGGCGCTGATGAGAGCGCTGCGTCGAGAGTTCCAATACGCGCAGAAGACAGAATATATCGGGTTCTCCGACCGCACCTATCGGCACGCTCCCCACGAACGGCGAGCTCGCTTGGTGATTCATCTCAGAGATAGTGGAGTCGCGAATAAGGCGCTACAGAGACCGGTTTCAGCCACGCGCTAGCTCGTGGCCTCGGACGAAGGGTCACGGGTGGGAGCAGAGCCCCGCTCTGTGGGGTGCCGTACTCGTATCGAACCGCAGATAGTCGTTCTGAGAGGAAGAACAGTCGAGATACCGCAAGTCGGCGTGTTGTGACCCCCCAGAACGCGTACACCCACCGAGAAACTGACCGACAGGCGTCTTTCGAGCCCACAAACTCGCTCTGCGAGTTTGGGACGTCCCCAGAAATCTTTGATTTCTGGTGGGCAAACGAGACGCTGCACGTCTCGTCGCGTCGCCGTCCGCTCACGCTCCCAAGTCTCTTCTAAATCCGCTGCAAAGCACTCGCTGAGTCGGTCTGTGAGCGTTGTCCCAAGCAAACTCAACGACCTGCTCGCTTCTCAAACTGACTTAACTAGACAGTGATATATTTCGGACATGTCCGCGAATTTCGGTGCGCTAGTGAGAATCGCACTGATCGAGTGCAGATAATGGTACGCAGCGGCCGGGTTGACGGCAAACTCGTCCGAACGAGCCGGCACCAGGAATCACGCAACGACCCGTGAACGTCTCGTGCCATGTTATCCGGCCAGTTCAGGACGTGTCGCGAGATAAATAGCGGTCAGAAGATTACACCAGTACTAATGTAATCTGTGTCTCGGCTACTGCGGGTGGCCGCGCGACTATCCACCGCGGCAGTAACTCGTCACGCGACTTCGGCTCGAGAGCGCTCATCGGAAGGTGTCGAGAGTGGATAGCGACCTCGTGTTTCGTGATATGAAACGGTCGCGGTTGGCAGACGGGGTGATCCACAAAAGCCCCGAACCGGTCTCCAGTTAGATGCTCGTCTGAGGACGAACACAACCGCGCCCAAGCGTGGTTTGAACTGGTGTCTCAGAACACGATGCGTCATATTTCGTGATGCGAAACAGTAAAGTCCCCACGAAACTGACGCTAGCATATGCCACACAAAGCCAAGAATCCCATCAACTCCGATTTGACATTGCTCGAAATCCTCAACGGACTGGACGAGCTGGGCGGAGGGCGCATCCAAGACATCGCCGACGAGACGGGAATCACGAAAAGCACGGTCCACAATCACCTCAGTACGCTCCGTCAGCAGGGATTCATCGTTAAAGACGGAGACCGGTACTACCTGGGGCTACGGTTCCTCAAACTGGGGGAGGTCGCACGAAACCGCGGGCCGCTGTTCTCGTTCGGTCGCCCGGAAGCGGACAAAGTCGCCAACGAAACAGGAGAGCTGACCAACTTATCGACCGTAGAACACGCCCGTGGCGTCTATCTCTACCGAACTCAGAGCGAGCAAGAAGTGCGGTTTTCGACAGCCGCCGGCGAGTACCACGACCTCCACTGCTCCGCGACCGGAAAGGCGATACTCGCCTTTTCGCCGGAGTCGGTGTTAGACGAATTCGAGGACGTCCACGGCCTGACGAGATACACCCAAAACACCATCACGGACCGCGCGGAACTCGAAGAAAGCCTCGAAACAGTTCGCGAACGCCAACTCGCGTTGGACCTTGAGGAGTACGAGAAGGGGCTTCGGTGCGTCGCCTCTCCGATTCTCGACAAGGACGACCGCGCGCTCGGCGCAATCAGCGTCTCTGGGCCGGCGATGAAATTCAACGGGGACTACCGCAAAACGCTCGCGGAGGCCGTCAAGAGTGCGGCGAACGTTATCAGCCTCAATATCACGCGGACCGAGGGAACGTACTAACCGCTCGGAACTGAATCTGTTTCGTGTGACAAAACATCCCCGGTCATCTCTGGCACTCTGTCTGAGGAGAACATTTATAACGATTGTATCCAACATTGGAATCGTATGGCTGACCAAAGCAAGCGACTCGCCGAACGTAGTGAGCAAGCCAGGTCAAACCCCCTCGCAGACCAGCTCAAGGAAGTGCCGGTCATCGACATGGACGTTCACACGTCCTTCAGAAACGAGGAAATCCAACGAGACCTACTGAAACACCTCGACGACCCGTACAAGCGGGAAATCGAGTACTACCTGCAACCGGGCACGTCCTCGTACGACGGGATGTACCCGACGGACAACTACAACCGCGACCTGAGCGGGAAACTCCCGACGGAACTGATGCAGGTCACGGAGCCGAAAGAGGACATCGACGACGTGCTGTCGAGGGAGTTCCACGTCGACTACCCCATCGTCAACATGCTGCCGGAGCTCAACATGGTCCGGCAGACCGACAAGGCAGTAGCGCTCAACGAGGCAGCCAACAAAGTGCTCGTCGAGCGCTTCCTCGACGGACACGACAACTTCCATGGCCTGGCGTCGGTCGTCCCACACGACCCGTCGGCCGCCGCGGAGGAAATCGACCGATTCGCCAAGGAAGACCAGATCTGCGGCGTGTTCCTGAACTCGACCGGGACGAAGACGCCACTCGGCGACGAGAAGTACGACCCCATCTACCGCGCGGCGGAGGATAACGACCTCCCGGTCGTCTTCCACGGGGCGGCGGCTCCGGGGCTCGCCCTCGACTTCCCCACGCTCCAGCACGAACTACAGACGTACATGGCGAACCACGCGCTCGCACACGTCTACTCTCAGTTCCTGACGCTGACGAGCCTCTTCGAGAACGGGACACCGGCGAAGTTCCCCGACGTCGACTTCGTGTTCCAGGAGGCGGGTATCGCGTGGCTCTCGCTCATCTTCCGTCTGAACCGGGAGTACAAGCAGCGCCGGAGCGAGGTCCCGCTGCTGGAGAAGACGCCGGAAGAGTACGTCCGTGACCAGTTCTACTTCGCCACGCAGCCGCTCGACGAGCCGAACGACCCCGTCATGATGAAACAGCTCGTCGAGATGTGGGGCGGCGACGTGCTCATGTTCGCGACGGACCACCCCCACTTCGACATCGACAACACGGAAGCGCTGCTGAAATACCTCGGTAACTTCTCCGAGGAGGACCGTAACAAGGTGTTGTACGGAAACTCGGCAGAAGTCTTCGACATCGACGTCTCATGAGCCAGAATGCACAGAATCTGCCGCTCGACGACGACGAGCACGTCGTCGCGCGGTCCGATGAACTCACCGACGGTGAGCGCGTCATCGCGCTCCTGAATGGAAAAGAAATCGGCGTCTTCAACATCGACGACGAGCTGTACGCCTACCCGAACTGGTGTGCTCACCAGGGCGGCCCCCTCTGTGAGGGGATGGTGAGCGGAACCGTCGAAGCGGAACACGACCGGGACACGCTCACGACCGAGCTCGAGTGGTGCCGAGAAGGAGAGATTCTCAGCTGTCCGTGGCACGGCTGGGAGTTCGACGCTACGACCGGCGACTGCCTCGTCGACGACGGCTGTAAACTCCGGTCCATTCCCGTTCGTAACGAGTCCGGCTACGTCGTCGTCACGCTGTAATCGCTATCCGAACACCACACACACCAACCACACCACACCAACCCAAACCGATGAGCAATCAATCCACTACAGAAAGAAGACGAGAAGTCGACAAGGAACTGCTCGCCAAGTACGAAGACCTGTACACGCCGGCGGTGGCGGACGTGATGCACGAGTACGGGTACGAAGAGCAGACGCTCGACCCCGAACTCACGCCGCTCGACGACGGCATGACCGTGGTCGGGAGCGCGTTCCCCATCGTCGGGCGACCGAACCGAAGCGTCAACGCCGACGAGGTTCTCAAGCGCTTCCTCGAAATGCACGAGGACGTCCCCAAAGACGGCGTCATGATCTACGACACCAACGACACGAACTCGGCCCACCTCGGCGAGCTCGAAGTGACCTCGCTCCAACCGTCGGGCGTGGCCGGTGCCGTCATCGACGGCGGTGTCCGCGACACGAGCGTCATTCGAGATCGCGGCTTCCCCGTGTTCAATCGGTACACCACTCCCGTAGACTGTATCTTCCGCTGGGAGCTGCTTGACTGGGGCACCGACGCGGTCGTCGGCGGGGTTGAAGTCTCACCCGGCGACATCGTCGTCGGCGACGGAGACGGCGTCGTCGTCGTTCCGCAAGAAATCGCCGAGGACGTCGCCGAGGACGCACACGAGATGGCGTCGTCCGAGGACGCCGTCCGCGCCGCTCTCGAAGAAGGCGTTGAGGCGTTCGACGCCTACGAGGAACACGAGACGTTCTAGGCGTTTTTGAGACGACAGCGGAGCGTCCCATAACAACCTGCGAAGGACGACGGCGCGACCCCGAATGGGTGAGCACGGAGCAGCACGCTACTCAGTCGCTCGGAGAGACGGGATTGCGGTCGTGAGCGAACCCGCTCCCGCGAGACCGGCTCCCGAGGTCGTCCGGCGCTGCTCCGATCCGCTGGACGGGGAGCGAGAGCGGATATTCATGTTGCTTAGCTGCTATTTCTGGATGCGCGTGCGTACATCATCTAAGACGCGCAGGATTCGCCCAGTTCGGGCGGCAAAAACTGTCTGAGGATAAATTATAAATATCTCCGACCCAGTTCATCAGGATGAATCATGCACAACAGTAGGAGAGCGTTCCTTCAGTCAGCGGGAGCAATCGGTATCGCAAGCATGGCGGGCTGTTCCAGTATCGTAGACGGCGGCGGTAGCGGCGACAGTATCACTATCGGTTCGAAGCAGTTCGCGGAACAGGAGATTCTCGGGCACATGGCGATTGCCGCCCTCCGGGAAAACACCGACCTGACGGTCAACGACGAGACGGGACTCGGCGGGACCTCCCAGTGTTTCAACGCGCTCAAGAACGACGAAATCGACTGCTACTGGACGTACACCGGGACGCTCTGGCACCAGATTCTCGGGAAGTCGAACGTCATCCCCGACGGGGAGCAGATATACAGCGAGTCGAAGAGCGCCGCCGAAGAAGAGTGGGGACTGACGCTGACGGAACCCACGGGGGCTGACGCGTCGTGGACCATCGTCGCCCGCCCCGATTGGGCGAGCGAACACGGTATCGAAACGATCAGTGATTTCGCCTCGCACGTCAACAACGGGAACACGGACATGACGTTCGTGTCCTACACGGAATACGCGGAACGAGAGGACGGCCTCCCTGCCCTCATCGACGACTACGGCATTGAGCAGTCCGCGTGGGACGAGGTGAAACTGCGGAAGGTCGGATACGGCGGTCTGAACTACCAGATTCTCAACGACGGCCAGGCCGTCGCGACCTCGGGCTGGCAGACGCAGCCGCAGATATACAAGTACGACCTGCGCATCCTCGACGACGACAAGGGTCACTTCTCGAAGTACTGGATCGTTCCGATGATCCAGCAGGCTGCCGTCGAGGAGAACCCTGTCGTCAAGGAGACGCTCGACGAGGTGGCACCGAGCGTCACCACCGAGAAGATGCAGCAGATGGCGCTTGAGGCCAGCGAGGAAGACAAGGACCCGGCGAGCATCGCTCGCGACCACCTGAGCTCCGAAGGACTCATCTGAGATGTCATCGACGACATCCCTCGAAGCGGCTCTCACCGTCCTCACGTCGGTGACGTTGAACTCCACGCTCGGAGCGTACCAGTCGTTCGTCTCCCGGTACGCCGGCGACCTGCTCGTGTTGACGCTGGAGCACATTGATATCATCGCTATCTCGATGCTGCTCGCGATACCCATCGGTATCTCGCTCGGCGTCCTGATAACGTTCAACGACACCGCGGCCACGGTTGTTCTCTGGCTGGCTGGCGTCGCCATGACCGTCCCGAGCATCGCGCTGTTCGGACTGCTCATCCCCGTCTTTGGAATCGGGGAACCGCCGGTCATCGTCTCGCTGGTGTTATACTCGCAGCTCCCGCTCGTCAGGAACACCTACGTCGGGCTCAACGGTGTCGACGACGCGGTCATCCAGTCCGGTCGGGGGCTGGGTATGACCCGTATCGAGCGCCTGCGACAGATTCAGGTTCCGATGGCGCTCCCGGTCATCATGACCGGACTGCGAAACGCCGTCGTCATCATCATCGGCGTCGCCGCCATCGGGGCGTTCGTCGGAGCCGGCGGGTTGGGGGATTTCATCTTCCAAGGCATCCGCGAGCGCAACATCCCGATGATCGTCGTCACGACCGTCGTGTTGGTGGTGCTGACGCTGGCGTTCGATTACTGCTTCGCGGTCAGCGAGCAGCTGTTCAGACTTCGTAACGGAGAGCAGATAGACCAAGCACGACCGACCCGCGCGATTTGGAGGATACTCTCATGAGTCAACACGCAATCGAGTTCGAAAACGTTCGGAAAGAGTACGGGCAGACAGTGGCGCTCGACGGTGTGAGTTTCAGCGTCGAAGCGGGGACGACGACCGTCCTCGTCGGGCCGTCGGGCTGCGGCAAGACGACCACGATGAAGCTCGTCAACCGCCTCGAAGACCCGACCGACGGAGCGGTCCGGTTCGAGGGTGAAGACGTACAGAACGTCGAGAAGACGAGCCTTCGGCGAAGCATCGGTTACGTCATCCAGGACATCGGCCTGTTCGACCACATGACCGTCGCGGAGAACGTGGGAACGGTCCCGCGGCTGAAAGGCTGGGACGAAGACCGCATCGAGAGCCGGGTCGACGAGCTCCTGTCGCTCATGGACCTCCCGCCGGACCAGTACCGGGAGAACTACCCACGGGAACTGTCCGGCGGTCAGCGACAGCGTGTCGGCGTCGCCCGCGCCCTCGCGGCCGACCCGGACCTGATGTTGATGGACGAGCCGTTCGGGGCGCTCGACCCAATCACCCGCGACAACCTCCAAGACGAGTTCCTCGAGATTCAAGAGCAGATCAACACCACGATTCTGTTCGTCACCCACGACATCGACGAGGCGCTGAAGATGGGTGACAAAATCGCGATTTACGACGTGGGCGAAGTCGTCCAATACGACACGCCCGAGAACATCCTCGAGAACCCGGCGAACGAGTTCGTCGAGGACTTCATCGGGTCGAACCGTGGCCTGAAGAAACTGCAGGTGCTGCCGGTCGAAGACATCATGGACACGGACGACTCGCTCGTAGGGAAGTCCGTCTCCGAACTGGCTCGGGAGCGCCCGGAGTGCGAAGCCGCCGCGGCGGACGGCGCGGGAACGCCGCCGTACGTCACCGCCGGGCAAAGCGCCGAGACGGCGCTCTCGGTGCTGCTCGAATCCGACTGCGACGACCTCCCGGTCGTCCGAGACGACAGCGTCGTCGGGACGGTGACCCTCGAACACCTCCGCCACAGTAACGGACCAACGCGGGAGGAACTCACGCATGAGTAACCTGCTCGTCGAGGCGACGAACTACCTGCTCAACAACTTCGACACGTTCGTCGACCTGCTGCGCGAGCATCTCATCTTGGTGCTCGTCGCGCAGGTCGGTGCGATAGTCGTCGCGGTGACGGCAGGTATCCTCGCGACGCGAAACGAGCGAGCGAAGACATGGGTCCTCTCGTCGGGGAACATCTCCCAGACGGTCCCGCCGCTGGCCGTCATTGCGCTCGTCTTCCCGTTCGTCGGCATCGGCTTCAACTCGGCGTTGCTCGCGATGTGGGTGTACGCGCTGTTGCCCATCATCACGAACACCATCGCCGGCATCGAGGATGTCGACGAGGGAACCATCCGAGCGGCGGAAGGGATGGGTATGACCGACCGCGAAATCCTCCGTCAGATCCAACTCCCGTTGGCCGTCCCAGTCATCTTCGCCGGCATCAGGACCAGCACCGTGATGAACGTCGGAACGGCGTACCTCGCCATCTTCATCGGTGCCGGGGGACTCGGTGACTGGGTCGTCACCGGCATCCAACTGTTCAACACGCCCCAGATTCTCGCCGGCGCGATTCCCGGCGCGGTGTTGGCAATTTCGCTCGACACAATTCTCGGTGTTGCCGAGCGGAACCTCGACACACAGACCACGCAAAGCGGCGGTCCAGCCGCGGAAGCCTGAACCGACACCAGTCAAACGAGTCTCCGATACGGTTGCCCCTCGTACCCTCTTGTCACCGCATCGTTGGCAGCGACACGACACAGCCGACGAACCGTTTCGAATCAGCGTCGTCCGAGCCACACCAGCGGTATCGCTGCAAGCCCGAAGCCGACGAGCAGGCTCGCGAACGCCGACGTGTAGCCCAGTCGCGTGGCGGCGGTCCCGATGTACGCGGGGCCGAGACTGCCGACGGCGAAGTACACCGTTCTGAGGACGCCGAGGTCGCCGCCGATCGTCTCCGTCGCCAGCACGTCGCTGAGATAGACGTACATGACCGGCCAGATGGCGGTGATGGCGACGGCGTAAGCGACGAGTCCGAGCCCGACGCCGACGGGGGTGTCGACGAGTACGAGCGTCGAGAGCCCGACGACACCGAATCCCATCGCGGCGACGCCCATCCCGGTGGGAGACCACGCGTCGCTGAGCGCGCCGGCGACGGGCGTCACCACCATGCCGACGACGAACATGCTCGCGAAGGCGACCGTCGCCTCGAACGACGAGAAGGACTTCACCGCCTGCAGATACGCCGGGAGGAAACTCGCGCTGCCCTGCCAGAGGAACATCGAGATGGACATGACGACGAGGACGGCGTACGTCTCGCGCTCCCGAAAGAGCCGAGAGCACACCGCTTTGGGGTCGAGCGCCACGCGCGAGACGGCGAACTCGCCGCGGTTGAGTCTGTGCGTGCCAGCGCCGACGAGCGCCAGCAATACGACCACCGGAACGAACGCGTCTCGCCACGAGAACGTCCCGACGATGGCGACCGCGAGCACCGCCGACAGCGCGCTTCCGAGGTTGACGGCCGCGTCTCGGATACCGAAAGCTCGCCCGCGGTTCTCCTCGAAGTGAGTCTGTAGCAGGACGAATCCGGCGGGTTCGAACAGCCCGTAGCCCGCGCCGATGAGGCCGAGCCCCGCGACGAACACCAGGAACGTCGTCGCCGCCGCCAAGACGAGGAATCCGAGAATCATTACGCCCTGACTGCCGAGCAACACGACGCCGGCAGAGAGGCGGTCGGAGTACCGACCGCCGGGGAACTGCGCGACGGCGTTGCACGCCCACATGAACGAGATGGACACGCCGGCCTCGGCCGCGCTGACCCCGAAGTAGTCGATTATCTCCGGGAGCATCGGTGCGACGACGAGCAGACCGGAGAGCGATACGACGATACCGAGCGCGTGGAGGTTCAGTTGTCTGCCGTTGTAACCGCGAAACGTCTCTAGGCATTGGTGTGGGAGTGTCATGGTGTCTGGGTGAGTCGTCGGGTGAATCTCGGTCGTCGGGGCGGGAAGCTAACTGCTCGCACGGTCGGGGAGGCGACCCGCGCCGCGGTAGGAACTCCACCCGGAGCGTGACGAGACGAGCGACCGTCTCGGGCGCTGCTTGCAGCGTGTTATGTCACGGTCCACGGCGCTGGCAATTAAAATTGCCGAGTAAGACGCGCGGTCACTCTCGCTCGGCGACCGCGTCCTTGACGAGCGATTTGAACGCCGATGACGTGACAGAGAAGACGGTGTTCGCGCTACTGTCGCGCGACCGGTGGACCGACTCAATTGGTTCGCCGTCGAGCCGTATCTGCCACGTGCTCAGTTTCGACGGCGACGGGTCGACGAGCCGGATATTGCAGCTGTGGCTCGCTTCGAGCTCCTCGACGACCGTGTGGACGTAGACGTCGTCTTCGAACTTCGGTGCGTCATAGCCCGGGAGGTCGAGTTCCTCGCGAATCTCCACGTTCTCGTCCCACCACGGCGGAACGTCGTCAGGGCGGTCTGTGTCAAAACTGTCGGTCATACTCACACCTCGTCAAGCAACCGCAAAGAAACTTCGCCTCGGTCCCGACTTGGTCGGAGTCAGGTGCTTCCGAGGGGCAAAGCGTTATACCTTGCTCGTTGGTAGTTAGCGTCGTGAGTCACAGTAGCACGTTTGAGATGGGTATCGGAACCTGGTACCCGGACCAGCGACAGCAGTGCATCGACAGCGTTCTCACCGCGCTCGACGAGGGGTATCGATACGTAGACACTGCACAGCAGTACGGTACGGAGGAGTACGTCGGTGAAGCCATCCGACGGTCGGACGTTCCGCGCGAAGAGGTGTTCGTCGCGACGAAGGTCCGGCCGAGCAACCTCAGCTACGACCGCGTGCTCGAAAGCACGAAGGAGAGCCTGGACGCGCTCGGCGTCGAGACCATCGACCTGCTGTACGTCCACTATCCACTGAAGGCCTACGACGTCGAAGAGACGATGGCGGCGTTCACGGAGCTGTACGAACAGGGACTCATCGACAACGTCGGTCTCAGCAATTACTCGATACCGATGCTCGACGAGGCGATGGGGGCTCTCGACGCTCCCGTCTTCGCCCATCAGGTCGAGATGCATCCGCTCCTGCAGCAACAGCATCTCCTCGAACACGCCCAGCGACACGACTACTGGCTGGTCGCGTATCGGCCGCTCATCGGAGGCGATGTGCTGGAGGTGCCGACGCTCGTCGATATCGCCGACAAGTACGACGCGACACCGACGCGGGTGAGTCTGGCTTGGCTGCTGAGCAAAGACCGGGTCGCGGCCATTCCAAAGGCGACAGGCGACCACGTCGCGGACAACTGGGCTGCCAAAGAGTTAGAACTCGCAGCCGAAGACATCGCCGAAATCGACGCCATCAACGAGGAGAGACGGACCGTCACGCGCGAGTCGAGTCTGATGATTCACGACGAGCCGATGCCCTGGGAAGAAGTGTAACGGGGCCTTCGAGACGACCAGCGGGTGGCTTTCGCCAATTCACGGGGGGTCGGGTTCCGGTCTGTAGGAGGCGCGGACTGCGGCGGACCGATACCCCATAGAATTAAGTCGGTTAATCATGCATATCCTACTGTATTATGAGCGGCAAGACCGTAGTCCTTGGCGGTTCCGGAGCGATGACCTCCGCCTGCGTGTACGACCTGTACCAAACCAGCGACTTCGATGAAATCGTCGTCGCGGACGCTGACGAGAAGAACGCCCGTCGGCTCGTCGAACTAATCGACGACGACCGCGTCACGTTCGAACCCGTGGACGCGACGAGCGCAGACGACATCGCCCGCGTCCTCGACGACGCGGCATACGTGGTGAACGGGCTCCCGTACCAGTTCGAAGAGAACGTCCTCGACGCCATCGTCGAGGTCGGCGACCTCACCGGTGTCGACCTGAACGCCTTCGACTTCGACGCCGTACTCAGCCGGTCCGACGAGTTCGCTGAGGCGGGCTGTGCGCTGTGGTTCGCGAATGGTGGCCTCGTCAGCACAATCGCGCTCGGCATGGTCGGCTGCGGCGAGTTCGACGACGTCGAGGACGTGAACTTCTACTGGGGGATGTGGCGGCTCCTCAGCCAGACGACCGCCGGCCTCACCGACACCGTTACCTACGAACACGACCCGAACGTCGACGAGCGGGCCCGCTGGGAAGACGGAGCGGTCATCAACGACCTCCCGCCGTTCTCTCAGGAGCGGACGTTCGAGTTCCCCGGCCCCATCGGGGAACAGGAGACGTACGTCATCTCCCATCCCGAACCCATCACGTTCCCGAAGGCACCCATCGCACAGGAGACGAACGTCGACCGAATCATCACCCGCGGCGTCTGGCACGACGAGTGGACCGAATACGAGCGGACGCTCCACGCGATGGACGCGTTCGACGCCGACCCCATCGAGGTCGAAGGCGAGACCGTCGACCCCCTCGAAGTCGCCCAGTCGCAAGTCAAGCGCGCCGGCCAACAGCGAGACGCCGAGTGGCAAGCTCCCGAGGAACTCTCCAGCGAGACGGAGTGGACGCCACAGACGATTCTCTCGTCGGAGGTCACGGGGACGGCGGGCGGAGAAGTAGGGACCGCAGTCTACCACTTCGAACAACCGTTCCCGTTCTTCGACGGCAACGAAATC
Organism: Haloferax sp. SDI50; assembly: GCF_059802635.1. Classification (NCBI taxonomy): domain Archaea; kingdom Methanobacteriati; phylum Methanobacteriota; class Halobacteria; order Halobacteriales; family Haloferacaceae; genus Haloferax; species Haloferax sp. SDI50. Next base: position 438,280 of record NZ_JBPULL010000002.1, on the reverse strand, counting down.
TCGATGATGCGAGAGTACGGCTGCTACGTCGGCGTGCCGCTGTCGGTGACGCTTCAGCTCATGGCCGAGGATGCCGTGGACAAGAACGGTATCTTCGTGACCGAGACGAGCGGCATGGACGCCGACCGATACTTCGAGATGATGGAAGCGCGCGGCTTCGAGCTGACCGAAGAACAGACGCCGCCTAAGCAGGCCGCGACGTCCACGTAAGCGAACGCGCCGAGAGTATCGGTCGCTGTCCCTCTTAATTCGACATTTGTCGTATAAAGATTTAACATACTGTCGAAACGACGTGGACCTGTATGCGATGTCCAAACTGCGACGAAACCCTCGTCGCCGTCGAGACGTACCACGACAGCGAGTTCGTCTGTAGAACGTGCGGGTACTACCTCCCCCGGGGGTCGGATTGACCCGACGAGTGACGCGTTCCTCGGCCGCCGGCCGAGCGAGGGGGAGAGAGGGACGTGAGCAGGCTTTCTTCCGGGTGAGTTCCGTCACGGACAGCCAGAGAACCAATACCGGTTGTCCCTGATATACGGGTAACGCACGCTATGTCGAAGACAGTTATCTTCGCGTTCGGGTCGATGGCGCTCTACGCGGGCTGGGCGTTTCTCGCCAAGGTCGCAACGAAGTCACTGCCGGCGGAGCAAGCCGTCATCTACACGTACGTCGCCGGGCTCACGGCCGCCGCCTCGTATCTCCTGTGGCGCGGCGGCCCGGTCGTCGTCTCCACGAGAGGAATCGGGTTCGCGCTCGCGGGAGGACTGTTCCTCGGACTCGGAACGATCAGCTACTACCTCGCGCTCAGTCAGGGCTCCGCCGCCGTCGCGACGAGCATCAGCGGGATGTACCTCCTCGGGACGACCCTCCTCGCGGTCGTCTTTCTGGAGGAGTCGCTCGGGCAGGTCAAAATCGCGGGCATCGCGCTGGCGGTCGGCGCGGTGATACTGCTCGCACAGTAGGCGATGCGGAGCATACCGCCTCCCAAGGAAATTTGTTGTCCGACGTTCATACGTGAGATATGACGGTCGTAGCCGCAGTCGACGACTCGAACCGAGCAGCAACCGTTCTCGCGCGGGCATCGGCGCTCGCCGCGGACCTCGGCGAACCGCTTCACTCGCTTCACGTGCTCCAGCGCACGGATCTCGTTGACACCCTCGAAAAGGAGGTCGAGGGGCAGGCGGTTACCGAGAACCGCGAAGTCAGACGCGTCGGAGCCGAGATTATCGAGCGCGCGGCGGCGAACGCAGAACTCGAACACGACACAGCGGAGATCGAGAACGTCGTCCGCGTCGGCGACCCGGCGGAACAGATCACGACGTACGCCGACAGCGTCGACACCCGATACATCGTCGTCGGGGGACGACGCAGGTCGCCGACGGGGAAGGCCCTGTTCGGAAGCGTCACGCAGCGCGTGATGCTCAGTTCCGAAGTACCGGTGCTCAACGTCCCAACGAGTTCCCAGTAGCGGTACGCGCCACTCCGAAACCGCCGGCGTGACCGTGAGAGAGGGTGACCGCGAACGGCCGCGACGGCGCCCGTATTGACGAGACCGACAGATATTATAATGAGGGTTCTGTGGATGAGAGTACATGCCGGTGTTCAATAACTACTGTAACGGCAAGTGGACAGGCTCTGAATCAGGCGAGACGTTCGAGGTGCGGAACCCCGCGGACCCGGACGACGTAATCGGCGAGTTCCCGTCGTCGACGGCCGACGACACCCGAGACGCGGTCGATGCCGCGGTCGCGGCTCAAGCGGCGTGGGAAGACACCCCAGCGCCCGAGCGCGGTGCGATTCTCCGCCGCGCCGCGTCGCGTCTCGAATCGCGGTCCGACGAGGTCGCCGAACTCCTCGCTCGGGAGGAAGGAAAAGCACTCCCCGAGGCGACGGGCGAAGTCGGCCGGGCCGTCGGTATCCTGTACTACTTCGCCGAGAAGGCGCTGGACCTGGGTGGCGAGGTCAAAGCGTCGAGTTCACAGGACACGCGCCTCGAAACCAAGACCGAGCCGCTGGGCACGGTCGGGTTGATTACGCCGTGGAACTACCCCATCGCCATCCCGACGTGGAAGCTCGCCCCCGCGCTCGTCACCGGCAACACCGTCGTTCTCAAGCCCGCGTCCCGAGCCCCCGCCGTCGCACACGAAGTGGCCAAGTGCCTCGACGAAGCCGGCCTTCCGGACGGCGTGCTCAACGTCATCACCGGGTCGGGCAGCGAGGTCGGCGGCACGCTCACGACCCACGACGATATCGACGCGATTTCCTTCACCGGGAGCACGGTCGTGGGACAGCAGGTCGGCGAGACGGCCGCGGCGGACGGCAAGCGCATCCAACTCGAGATGGGTGGGAAGAACCCGACGGTCGTGATGCCGAGCGCCGACGTCAGTACCGCCGCGGAAATCGTCTCCGGCGGCGCGTTCGGCGGAACCGGACAGGCCTGTACTGCGGCGTCCCGAGCTATCGTCCACGAAGACGTCTACGACGAGTTCGTCGACGAACTCGTGGCCGCTGCGGAGGACATCACCATCGGACCAGCGCTGGACGGCTACGACATGGGGCCGCACGTCAGTAAATCCGAGCTCGAAGGCACGCTGGACTACGTCGACGTCGGCGTCTCGGAGGGTGCGACCCTCGAAACCGGTGGGTCCGTCCCCGAAGCACCGCGCCACGAGTCGGGCTACTTCGTCGAGCCGACGGTCTTCTCGGACGTCTCCAGCGAGATGCGCATCGCACAGGAAGAGATTTTCGGGCCGGTCGTGGGTGTCATCCCCGCGAGTTCTTACGAGGAAGCGGTGACGCTCGCCAACGACACGAAATACGGGCTCTCCGCCAGTATCGTCACGCAAGACCTCAGCGAGGCCCATCAGTTCGCCGACGACGTCGAAGCCGGCGTCGTCAAGGTCAACGAGAAGACGACTGGTCTCGAACTCCACGTGCCCTTCGGCGGCATGAAGTCGTCGTCAAGCGAGACGTGGCGCGAGCAGGGTGACGCTGGCCTCGACTTCTTCACGACGTCGAAGACAGTGTACCTCAACTACTGAGCCCGGTTCCGGGTTCACGCGCCCCGCACTTTTTTGCTTTTTTCCCGACCACGTAGAGCGTCGCGTCAGTGTTCCAGAGTGTCGCGCCAACATTCGACAGGGTACTAACACGACGAGACCACGAGACTTCGACGGGGCGTTCTATGACATCGAACGCATTCGTGCCTGCTGAGCGGTCGTTTGCCCGCCAAATACATTACAAGCATATGTCTGTAAAACACATCCGTACCAAAACAACAGTCCACCAGCGGTGTCACAAACCGTCACCAAAGGCGTCCATAATTTTTCAAACGAGCGTTCGACCACACTGAACGATTATCGGTTGGGAGAAACATTCTATGGGCTGGACGCGGTAGGAGTCACATGACCGAGAAAGCGACCCGGCCGATACGGTCGGACGAAACGCTGCTGGCGATACTCGAGGCGCTGGAAGCGCGGACGGCCCCGAGCGTCAGCGACGTGGCCACGTACGCGGGAGTCTCGAAGAGTACGGCTCACAACCATCTGAGCACGCTCCGCGAACACGGCTACGTGGTCGACGGCGAGCGGGGCTACGAACTCAGCCTCCGGTTTCTGGAACTCGGCGAGAGCGCCCGCATGAACACGGAGATATACGGGGTCGCTCGGCCGCACGCCGACGAGCTCTCTCGGGAGACCGGACTACTCGTCAACATCAGCGTCGAGGACCGGGGGAAGGGAGTGTACCTCTACCGGACGAGAGGCGATGACCGCATCCGCCTGTCGACGCGAGCCGGCGAGGTCCACGAGCTACACTGCACCGCCACTGGAAAGGCGATTCTCGCGCACTTGCCGGAGCGCCGGGTCGAATCGATTCTCGACCAACACGGCCTTCCGAAGCGGTCGGAAAACACGATAACGGACCACGAGACGCTCCGCTCGGAGTTAGCCGAGATACGAGAACAAGGATACTCGGTAGACGACGAGGAGTACGGACAGGGGCTGCGGTGTGTCGGGGTTCCGGTCCTGAACGACGATGACAAGGTTATCGGGGCGCTGAGCGCGTCGGGGCCCGCGACGGAGGTCGTCGGTGAGCGGTTAACGACGGAGCTTCCCACGCGCCTCAAGCGGGTCAGAAACCGGATCGAGTTGAACCTCCGCGATTACTGACGCGCGGGCCTACCGTTCGTCGCTCCCTCGGGCGCGCTCGAAGGCGACGAGCGGAGCGCCCCGTGCCCCGAACCGCGTTCTATCACACGAAATTTCGGGTGCGGTACGGCCAGCGGCAGATTGATACTTCGCCCCTCGAAACGTCCCCGATATGGATGAAAACTCTCTCCGCGAGCGGATCGTAGACGGTGATTCCGTCCTCGGCACGTTTCAGATCGTGAACTCGATGATGGTCTCCGAAATCGCGACCGTGGCGGGGTTCGACTTCGTCGTCATCGATCAAGAACACGGCCCCGCCACCGCTCAGTCGACCATGCGCGCCTGTGCCGGCGCGCAGTCGCAGGGTGGGTCGGCGGTCGTCAGAGTCCGGGAGAACGCGCCGGGCGAAATCCAGCGGGCCCTGGACGTCGGCGCCGACGGCGTGCAGGTCCCGCAGGTGGAAACCGCGGACGACGCTCGACGCGCGGTGAACGCGGCCAAGTTCCACCCGGTAGGTGAGCGCGGGCTCTCGCCTTACGGCCGCGCCGGAACGTACGAGGGGGGACCCGAGTTCGAATCGACGCAGAACGAAGAGACTGTGCTGGCGTTGCAGGTAGAGGGCGTTAAAGCGGTCGAGAACATCGATTCCATCCTCGACGTCGACGGCATCGACGTCCTCTTTCTGGGACCGTACGACCTCTCGCAGTCGCTGGGCGTCCCCGGCGACGTGCAGCACGATGACGTCGTCGAGACGATGCGGTCCGTCGTCCGCAAGGCCAAGGACTCAGGCACGGTCGTGGGAACGTACGCCGACACGCCAACGCAGGCAGAAAGATGGCTCGAGACGGGTGTTCAGTACGTCACGCTCGCCGAGGACGCCCCCGTCCTCCGCGACGCCTTCGCGGAGCTGGCCGGCGCAGTCGAGCGCTGAGCGGTCTCGACGCGGCGGCGACCGCTGTGCGCGACTGCCAATTTGAGCAGAAATCCAAATGATTTAAATATATAAAGATTGACCACACATAGTGTATGTCAGGTATTAACAGGCAGTTTGTGGGAACTGCGGAACGTATACTCCGTCTCCGAGTCGCGGAGACGCAGAAGACGTTCTACCGACTCGGGCCAGCGCGCAGTAACATCACCCGGACGTAACTATTCCAATGACAGGCTCACCAATCCGCGATGAGATCGCCAACCTGTACGACGAGATCGACACCCCCGTGTTCGTGATCGGGGTCTTCCTAACGGGCGTTCTCGTCTCAGCGTTAGCCTTTTACCCGAAAGCGTCGAGCACCGTGATTGGCAACGTCAACGAGGTCATCACGACGAACCTCTCGTGGTACTTCCAGGCGCTGATCTTCGCGCTCGTGATATTCTTCCTGTTCGTGATGATCAGCCCGTGGGGGGAGATTAAATTAGGCAAGCCGGAAGAGTCACCGGAGTTCAGCTACGGTTCGTACATCATGATGGTGTTCGCGGCGACGTTCGGCGCGGGCATCGTGTTCTGGGGGGCCGCAGAGACGCTGTCTCACTACGAGACTGTCCCCCCGCTCGTGAACGCGCAGCCTCAATCGGTCGGCGCGATGATTGGCGCGATGCAGTACACGATGTTCCACTGGGGCATCTCGCCGTGGGTCAATCACATGATACTGTCGGTCCCACTCGCGTACTACGTCCACCGCAAGGACGCACCGATGAAGCCATCGTCCGTGTTCGCCCCCTTCCTGGGCGTGAACAACTTGGATAAGACTTGGCTGAAAGTCGTCGACATCATCGCCGTGGTCGCCGCGGCTGGCGGCGCGACCGTCACCGTCGGCCTCGCCGCCCAGCAGTTCATCACCGGCCTCTCGTACAACTACGGCGTGTCGGTCGGTGACTTCGGGATCATCGCCCTCGTGACGGGGCTGACGGTCGGATATACCGCTTCGGCCGTGCTGGGAATCGAAAAGGGAATAAAGCGAGTGTCCACGTTCAACGTGATACTCTTCCTGTTCATCCTCGTCTGCATTCTCGTCTTCTCACCGTTCGCGTCGATATTCAACCTCGGGACCGCGGGCATGGGGAAGTACATCGCGAACTTCGTCGATATGTCGCTGTACGTCAACGTGGGCGGCGGGCAGTCGTGGGTCGGTTCCTGGACGGTGTTCTACTGGGCGTGGTGGATTAGCTTCGCCCCGATGACCGGTATCTTCATCGCGCGGATCAGTCGTGGTCGGACACTCAAACAGGTCATCTTCGGTGCGATGGTCGGCGGAACCGCCGCGACGCTGCCGTGGTTCGTCACCATGGGCGGCTACTCCATGCTGCTCCAGCATTCGGGGCAGGTCGACCTGCTGTCTATCATCGATTCCTACGGAATCTCGGTCGCTACGTATCCGATTCTGGCGCAACTGCCGTTCGGGGAACTGTTCGTCGTACTGTTCTTACTGCTGGTGTTCACGTTCCTCATCACGACCATCGACTCCGCGACGATTAGCTTGGCTATCCTCACCACCAGCGGGGGAACACAGCATCCGTCGATCGCCAACCGGTTCGTCTGGGGCGTGATCATTGGGCTTCTCACGTCGCTACTCCTGATAATCGGCGGTGTCGGGATCCTCCAGAGCTTCACGATTATCGCGGGGCTCCCGATGGCGCTTCTCGCCTTGATGACCGTGATCGGGTTCGCATACCAGTTGGAGAAGAGCCGTCCCGTCCTACTCACGCGCGAGGAAGACTGGGGGTCGTCGAACACGCTCGTCAACTGGGTCTCGTCGGCGAAACAGTCACAAAGTAATTCTGACAAGAGCACGGACAGTGATTAGTCAAATTTCGATACCGAATCCGATTTGACGTCGTTCCGGACTCCGCCCAGATTCGGTCGATTGTTTCTCCACACCAACGGGGAACGAACCGACCGAACAACGACCGAATGTCGTTTGAATAGTCGACGACTGTCCGAGACTGGTGAAGTCATCACGGTCATGACTGCTCGTGAACAACTCGGAATCTGTTTAATACTATCGCGCTAGATTTCCCAGAGAAGTTTTGTCAAGTAAAGAGTTGGGCCGTCTCACCTCATAGCCCAAAAAACAGTTATTGAATAGACCTCAATTATTATATACTTCATATGAGTATTGAGTCTCGATATCACGAGTATGGCAGAGCTGTGGAGGCCCTCCTCTCCGCAGCTATCCTGGCAATGGGGATCTCGTTCGTTGCACTCGGTCCAGATATCCTATGGCCACCGGTTATCGAACTGGCAGGGGCAGGGATTTGGACGTTGGCCCTCCCTAGGACTCTTGGCAATTCTAGTGGTATCTAGGCTTGCAACTACTGACAGATCCAAGTGGTATACTCAGGAGATTTTCATCGTCTCGGTAGTCACGATTCCCGCCAGCACCTACGCTACCATTGGCCCATACATTGATCATTCCAATCCGCTTCTGAATGTATTTCTAGCGTCGGTTCTCGGGGTCATACTAGCGAGTGCCATAGTAATTGATAGTCTTAGTTGGTTTGCCGAGGTTGGCTCATTCTAAACAAAAACGAACAGCGGTCTTTACAATCTCTCAGCCGAGTCGGGCGCTGCTGGGACGTTCACTTGTCGGTACAGCCGACGCTGGCGGATCAAGAACGAGTACAAGAGCATCAAGCATGATTTCCTCGCGAAGACTTCCTCGAAGGATTATCGAGTTCGATTATTCTACTTCGTGTTCGTAGTGCTTCTCTATAACATCTGGCGGCTCACTGACTTTCTGTTGAAAGCTACTGCTGACGGTGAGATGAACTATGCTCCTATTTTGACTGCTGGAGAGTGTGTCGAGTTGGTCTCTTCGGCGCTGCTTCCGCCGGACTAAGTGAACGAACACTCCGGCTTGCCCCTCGTGAGCGGTGGCACTATTTCTGGGCAGATGCTTCGGATGATTTCTGACAATCACAGATTATAACTGGATTTGGCACGTTTTCTAGCGCACTTTCCCCGTAATCTAGACTAACTCAGTGGAAAATCAACGCTAAAATTGCCCATCCTCCGAAACTGTGGGGTCGGTCCTCACGAGAATTTTGTATAGCGAAATGCAGTATACCACACTATCGGCAATCTACTGCTTAATTTTACTAATTACGGTTGTGTATGGTCCACTCCACCATAAGCCAAAGTATTAACTAGATGTAAGAAAGTCGGAGAGTAATGGAAATCTCGCACTCAGAATCACCAATACGCAGCGAACGGGTTACTCCCCGGTGAGAAGGCGTGAATCAGCAGTCTGACTCCAAGGGTTTGGACGCGGAAGATACGGCTTCAAAGAACGAGACGAGAAAAGTACAAGTGGTCCCAGATGAGCCTCGACGATCTCGCCGACGTCTACTGGCAAGACATCGCACCGAAGCGATATCGAGATGGGTTCGATGAGGACCGCGAAGTGCCGACCTACGAGTGGCTCACCGAACACGGATACAGTGGTATCGCGTACGCGCTACGCGAGCATCACGATTTGACGCCCACACAGTTCTTCGTCGACGTGGTTGGCCTCGAAGACGAAGACTCAGACGAGTGGGAGTGGAACGTCGACCACGACGCCACTGTGAACGCGTTCGAAGCGTATCTCACGTCGATAGAAACCCGTGGAGGACGTACAAAGAGTACCGTCGAGACCCACCGGACGAGGTTGTCGAAGTGGGTTCGGACGTATCGAGAGTTGCACGAGACAGATGCGTTGCTCGAACCACTGTCCGAGTTAGACCAGCAACCACGAGAGATAGAACGCTGTCTCGCCGTCCTCGACGTCTTCGACGAGGAGCTATCGACTGATCGGTCGAAGCTCGAGTACCTGCACGTCGCCAGAGTGTGTGGTACGCGTTCGTGAAACGCCGGAAGTACGCGAAATACAACCCACTCGCCGAGGCCGGTGAAGAGTTCGGCTGGGAAGCCAGTGAGCCAGACCCACAGGCGCTGTCGGCGTCGCAGGTGCGACGCATCTATCGTGAGGCGGACTCTCCGGAAGCAGAGTTGTTGGTCGTTGCGCTCGCTGGGTGGGGACTCCGGCCTTCCGAGGTCGCCGCGTTGCACGTGGACCAAGTGGTTTTGGATGCAGAAGATCCCCACCTGTCGTTCGGTGATGGAGAGCGGAAGAACGGACCTGGAGAGGTGACGTTGCTGTATGGGGTCGATATCGTTGCCGGTCGGGTTGGTTCGCTTTCTGACCGTGAGACGTGGAACGGGTATCTGTTCCCCTCTCGCTCGTCGTCAACAGGTCATGTGTCCGTGAGTACGGTTCGGCGGCGATTCAAGCAACTTGCTGACCGTGCTGGCGTGATTGTCGATGATGAGACACCGACACCAAAGATGGGACGTCGGTTCTGGTACTCGGCGTATCAGGAAGCTGTTGGTGAGGTTCTTGAGGGACTGGAGGGCGTTGCTGAGGACCAGGGAAGTTCGTCGACGGAGGTTGTGCTTCGGAACTATCTGTCGAGGGAACAAGAGCGGAAAGCTCGGCGGAGGAAGATGTACGAGAAGTTGGAAGCGGCATTTGAATCCTGACCCAACCCTTCCTTCCTAATACTGATGAGCAGGAGTGTATTCATGCGACTCTGTAACAACTGTGTGCCTCAGAAAAATGGGATGTACTCCGCTTGCCTCTAGTGGAGGTACGCGGCGACGTCCTCTGTGAAGTAGTAACGATACGCCACGTGCCGGAACGTGATTCGTCCGTACGTGTCACGTCTGTCGACCTCATCGTGGTTCTCGATTCCATCGATCGCACCGTTGATTCGGTCGACCTGGTCACCTAGTTCACCGGCTCGTAGGTGGTCAACAACACCGTCAGGGTCAATCTCGAGCGCCTCGCTCACGACCGAACGGACGGTTACTCCACCGTCGGCGACGGCTCGCTCGTCACCCGAATCGGGCGCATCGTCGTCTTGGATGTGGTCGACAAGGGCCTCTCGGTCATCGACAACGGTTTCTTCGAACTCGCCGTTGACGACGTCGTCAAGCCGTTCGCTGATAACGTACGTCTCGGGGCCAGGCGGGAACCACCGGGTTAAGACGTTGGTCTCGCCCTTACCGTCTGTCTGTGGGACCGAAGTCGAGCAGAGGTTTGTGAGCGCAGTCTTGAGTTCGCAGTCGAAAACGGATCCGTGCTCGTCTGCTAGCTCCTTGAGTTCACGTTCGGTGAACCCGTCTCGGTCGTCTGGAAGAACTGCGTCGTCGATGAGTTTGATGACCCTCACCTGGTCTTCCAAACTCGGCTGTCCACTGTTTACAAGTCTAACTTCCGCGATCAGATCGCTGATTGGGATAGTTGTCTCCTGTGGGTTGGGTAAAGCATCTCACCAGCGGCAGATTTATCAACGCCCGAAAGAAGCGTTTGATTGGAAACGTTCTTGTGGGCTCGTGCCGCCGGGGGAACCCGGCACCCGTTGGCGCGGGTATCGGGCCCTCGGTTCCACTTTCGTGAGCTTCTGGTAACCTATCTTGTGACTAGTTGAGTTACTGGTTCATAATAAATGCTTGGGCCTCAATGTCGGGATAAGTAAGATAGCGGAACATATCTTCCAATACAGTCCCATTACAGTCCACTTAGGAGTTCAGGTGGGGAATCTGCTGCGATAGAGTGATACAATGAATTTATATAATACCAACCTCCTACACGACGATATATCGAGAATTTGAATAATAAAAGACGAATGCCTGCTAAGGTATTAAATAACTGTTTTCTGAACTTTTCATATAGCATCCCCGGTATAAGTGCTAAGGCGAGTCAATATTGGCAACAGAGTCACTCTAGCTTGTTGAGCAATTATAGCGTACGGGACTAGAGTGATTGATAACTAGTTAGGGTTATGCCATACTGATGAGTCACAAGACAAATGGACGAACACAATTTCGAGAGAGGTGAGAGTGAATTGGTGGTCGGTCCTGCGCCGACGGAACCCGAGGCCCCGATGATTACTGACGAAATGGTGGGTCGGATACCCATCCAGAGGCGTCCCAGGCGTCCTCTGCACGTCTGCGCAGACATCACCCCGACACCCGCCTGTGTCCCGCCTCGGGAGGTCAAGCCCCGAGGCAGCCGTCTCGTTTCCTCTGTCGAATCACGCCATCCGCTGGCACACATCTGAACCAACAACGAAATCGCTTATACGAGATCCATCACCTGCTCAGTTAGCCGATAGCGGTACGCCGGCCGAACGAACACTATTTGTCCGTAATCTTCCGATTTCGTGACCTCTTCAGAGGACTCGATCGTTTCGACAGCCGTATTGAGTCGATCCACTGGATCACCGGATCGCAGAAAATCGGTTACCTGCTCTGGCTCGACACCAAATTCCGAAGCTAAAATGCTACGGATTGTTCGACCAGCCCCGTCAGCGACGGCGACAGACGGTGCTGACACCCGAGTCTGTGGACCTTCCTGTTCCGCAGCGTCCTCAGAAAGCGCTGTGACCTGCAGCTCATCGTCGATATGCGCGATCAGCGCATCCAGGTTCGCTTCCGCTTCTTCAGTCACTTGGCCGTTTACGATATCGTCAAGCCGTTCGCTAATCGCAAAGACATCCGGCCCGGGAGGAGCGGTTTGCGCGAGCACTCCAGCATCAACAAGGTGATTCAGTACCGTCCGCGGTTGGTACTCAATGTCGACATCAAGCGAGTCCAGTAGCTCTGTTCGCTTGATACCCTCTTCGCCGGGACCGATCTCCGCATTGTAGAACGCCTTTGCGACGACTACCTGATCATCGACGCTGTGTGTATTCCCCTTTCGTTCCCGGATATACCGCTCCAAGCGGTCGAAATCAGTGCTGTCATCCTCCTCAATCGTGAGGGCATCTCTGACCTTGTCTGGGAGTTCCGGACGCGGTGCGTCACGGTGCCGTTGGGCTTTCTCCGACAGGCGCGTGTTGTCGTAGAGTGCACGCGCTACGGGGAGCCCACGGAGATAATTGTATTCGTAGAGAATCTCTACCCCGTATTCAGTCAGGCCGTAGAACTGCGAGGGGAGGTCACGCGCATCCTCATTCGGCGGGTACCGGTAACAGTCGATAATATCGTTGTCACTGAGGACTTCCAGCTGATCCCGGATTGCGGCCTTGTTCTTCGGCATCATGTACGCCAACTCATCGAGTGACGGGAGATGCTCCGGATGGCCAAGAATGAACTGCAGGATCAAGTGCCGCGTCTCTTGGGACAGGAGATCGTAGATCTGCCGCTGCTCTTCGAACGGGCCGCCACCCTCTGCGGCAGGTGCGTCACTCATAGTCTCACTTGAGAGTACTTCGGCGGCGCGAATAATACTTTGGGTCAACCGATGTGGTCGAACAGCAGATTAGGCATACTGGTTGGCAACCTATTTATTCACGCGCCAAGGAGCACACAGTATGACTGACCCCGGCCCGCCTCCGAACGCGAAAGCGATTATGGAGAGCGTGAACGAAGCGCTCCAAGGGCTCGAATTAGAACCTCACGAAACCTCCGAAATACTGGGGTTCGCCAACCGAGAACTTCCGCACCTCCACACCCCGGAAGACTCGTATTTTATCCTCGGCAGCTACCGCGACCCGTACCTTCGACGACTCCGCATCGTCCAGAACGAACTGGACAAGCGACTCGGCACATACCCGTTCCTGATGGCCGATCTCTCCGAATTGGATATCGACCGCCTCCCTGTCTTCCGCATCCGCTTCACCCTCCTCACCGCGCACGCCGACACCATCGTCGCCGTGTATGAACAGGACGCCGGCGGTGAAGTCACCGAACTCGGGAAAATCAGCACGACACCGTACTTCAACAAATCATACGTCCTCCCGCGGGACTACGCGTGGATGACCGATCAGAACCTCGATACAGAAGCAGACGTCATCGCCGCTGCTGCGACCATCTACTTCAACGACGATATCGACGAAGCGGCTACTAAAGAGGAACTGGACTCACTCATCGCCACAGCCAACAAGAACGATATCAGCCTCACAACACCAGACGTCATCGAACGGCTGAAAAACCGTGACGACAGCGAACACGCACCCGTCTCCTACAGCTGGGTTCACCTCAACGAATTCCGCCTCTTCGAACTCCACAGCCGATGCTTCGCCTGGTCCAGCCCAGATGAACTGCGCGACATCGTAGATGAAGTCCCGTGAACCGGGTCACTGATGATTGAGGTATAGGAACGGGTCATTCCAGTCTTGCTCTTCGTCTGCGGCCAGTACTTGATTCAGCGTGTCTACCATCCCGTCCACGCCCATCTCGTCGAACTGATCTCTGAGTTTAGAGGCGAGCGGTCGCCACTCAGCACCGTGAATTTTGTTCCATTCTGGCGGGACAAAGATGTCTGCGAACATGTGACCGTAGTCATCGTAATGATGGTCGCACAGCGGCGCGAGATTCTCTAGCTCTCTGGAGCCACCGTATCGAGGCGGAACCATTCGGACAACGTACGACGCCTCCTCACCGCACACCAAGCATCGACCTTCCGTCTTCTCCATCGCACCTTCTCGCTGCTTGGCCGTTACCTGCTTGATTTCACTCTTCGGAGTAGGACGATAGCCACGCGCTCGAATATGTTGTTCCCGACCGATAGACGGGTACTCACCGCACTCCGGACAGCGCTTCTGCCCCCCGTTGTGCCACGACTTACAGTTCGGCCACGAAGCTTTCCCCTCATCACCTGCATCAAGCGTCTCTGGAGTCAGGTCCGCGCCACATTCGCACGTGTACGGTTCAGGCTCGATCCGACCGAGTCCATGCGACTCCGCATCAGCGAGCACGAACACCAGATGCGGCTTCCGATCATGGTGATGCTCTTCCTCCTCAAAATACGTCGTGACGTACATACACCATCCTGTTTCAACCCTCGGACAAAGACGTACTGAAACACCCGACTTCTTCAGAACATAGAGTATACCGCACCGCTCTCATCAGATCTGAGAGGCATTCAGTATCGCTTTACTTTCACCTTGGTTGCCACACGTTATTGTATCTCCCGCCGTCAGATAATAGTAATTCGAAACCAATGACCAAAATCCTCCATCTAAGCGAGGGTATCCGGACAACCACACCTACGTCAGCGATGTTCAGAAGCACGTCACATCGGTTCGATGTAGTTCGTGTGAACTATCAGTGAACTCGCTACTATCGCTCGGTGTATTCACTGCCGACTGAGCTAGAGAGCCGACAAACTGAGGACACACAGAAGAAGTAGCACACAGAGGAAGACTGAGTGTTCTAAGATGTCCCCCTTCGTTGGAATCACGAGTCGAGTCAACGGAGACACCCTTGGCCAAAACTAGTGGAATTCTACACCCCTGAATTCGGGGGAGAACTAGATTCCAAGCCCTGCACCCATAGTCGACAGTACTGAGCTCTAATTCGCTTGTGTTTTCCCACAGGAGTCCTGCTGCTGCACGAATCTCATCCACATACAACACTGGCCAGTGAGAACATCACCTCCTGTAATGGCTCACTAAACACAACGCCAATACGCTAATTCGACAGTACACCCTCTCGTTGGTGAGGTGTATCGACTGCATTCGATTTTCGTCAACGCCGAAATTGGGAGGCGTCGACGACTGCTCGTATTGGGCTTTTCGACGACGATCCATCTTGTGCAATGGCGCTCCTGAGCGGACTCTGGGGACTTTTCGACGTGAAACACGGGTTGTGCCTCTCGAATGGAGCGTGTGCTTTTGCTCGTTGATTTTGAGTTGCCCCAATTGAATCGACGAGTAGATGCTGTACTCCCGGGAGCTTTCGAGGGTGTAGTTTGGTACTGTCGGACTCGGAGTTCCAACGAGGCTGGCTAGAGAGGGTGAGCTGGCTTTGAGTTCAGGCTGTCGACGAGACGGCGCGATGGTGCAAGCGCGTACGTGGTGAGTCCCCTCGAAGACCAAGGAATCAAGGCGGTGACTCTCGACCGAAGAATGAACGCGGTCACCGACAGAAATCTCCGTCGCCGTTCGCGAAGCGAGGGTCGGCAGACCGGGTCACGACTTGCGCGGGTGCGGGTCGAATGCGTCCGTCTCGACCGGCGAGGCGCACAACACGCACCCGTCGTCCAGAATCCGCTCGCGGATGCCCGCGTCGACACACACCTCGACGCTGCACTCCGGGCAGTCAAAGACGAACTGACCTGGCACGGCGATCACGACCGAAGCACGGACTCCTAGCAGTATCTATCACATCCCATCATAGGGCGGGAATACATAGGCGAGTTATCAACTACACGTCGAGAATCGTATCGAGAAGCTTCGACTGGGCGGCCGAAAGGTGTTCGGTGAACGTCGAGCGGTTGATATCGAGCGCCGCGGCGACCTCCGTCGCGTTCGCCTCACGGGGGTGCTCGAAGTACCCCATCTCGTGGGCCGTCTCGAGGACTTCCCGCTGTCTCGCCGTCAGTTCGTCGCGGTCGACGAACACGAGCGAGCCGGTGGCGGAGTCCGGCTCTGACTGTGTGAGTCGCCGGAGTGAGACGCCGTCGAACGCCGATTTGAGGTTGACGACGATATCGCGGAACGATTCGAGGTCCGCGGCGACGAACGACAGCACGACCGCGCCGCAGTCCGCTTCGAGGTGGCGGACTGGACAGCCGTGACCCTCGACGAGTTCGCAGGCACACCGCGACTCCTCGGTGGGAGAGTGGGTGACGCGATAAATCGTCTGTTGTTCGTGGTGAAATATCTCGTTCGCGTCGTCAATCGCGGCCGACGAGGGAGCGGTGAACTCGACTGCGGCGGTATCGCCGGTCGCGCCGACCGACCGCGAGACCGAGTCGATAGTGGTCTCCTTCGACGCCTCCGACACCCGACAGATGGACGGGTCTGCCACGTGAATTTCACCGTGCACGCCCTCACTCATAGGCCGGCGTACGACAGTAGCTCTGAAATATCCTTTGGCGAACCCGTTCGCAGTCACGTGGTTTCGATTCGGATTCTATTCGATTTCTCGACGGTGGCGGGATAAAGTCCCCGCACCCTATGGTTCGGGTGTTACTGGCCTCGGTACAGATTTTCGAACGAATCGAAGTATGATATCCATGAGCTTACTCGGGGCCAAGCGGGCGAATGGAGCGCCGCTCGTTTGGAGCGTGAGGCGGCGCGTCGGGACGCGGGGTGAGTCACCGTGAGACGCGGGACGGTCGTCGTGTTGCTGCTCGTCGCCGCGGTGCTCCTGCCGACGTGGTACGTGGCGCTGCACGGCGAGCCGCCGAGCGAACAGATAGAAATCGACCAGAGCGTCACCGAGATGCGACCGCTGCAGGAGATCGTCGACACGCCGGAGAAACTCGCGCCGAGTCAGGTGGGCGTCATCGTGTGGGTCGCGCTCTTCGCGCTCGTCGGCGTCCTCGCCGCCGTCCACCGGTTCATGGACACGGCGGTCAGAGCCGGTCCGAGCGACGAATCGACCGTCGCAGATGGCGGTCAGGTCGGGCTCCCGTGGTTCTGGACGGCGGACCGCTGGGTCGTCGAGTACGACGATGCCTCCGACGCTATCGAGGGAATCGTGGCGATGGGCGGGCTGACCATCCTCGCCATCGTCTTCGCGGCGCTGTTCACCGGCGAGTATCTGACGCTCGCGCGGACCCAGTACTTCGGCGTCTACGCCGCGGGGATGTTCACCGCGCTCGCTTTGCTCACCGTATCGTACTACGCGTGGTTCCTCCCCCACGTCGAGGTCGCAGAACGGAGGGGACACTAATGAGACTCGACAATCAGCACGCATCGGACGACTGCGACGAGTACTGCGCTGACTGCGGGGACGACAGCAACCACCAGCCGAGTATCTTCTCCGACGACCGCGCCTCGCTCGCCCGTCGCGACTACGCGAAACTGCTCGCCAGCGTCGGGGGATTGACCGCCGTTGCGAGCCTCGCGGCGCCGTTGGCGGGGCTGACTCGCGTCTTCGAGCGTTCGTACACCGGCCCCGTGTACTCGGACGGCATCTACCTCGTCGACGGCGACGGCGAGCGCATCGGCGAGAACGCCCTGCGCGAAGGTGAGAAGATGACCGTGTTCCCGGAGCCCCGGCCGGGCATCGAAAAGGCACCGACGCTGCTCGTGAGGCACGCGGAGGACGCCTACGGTGGCGCAACGAACCTGGAGTACACGGTGTCGGGCTACGCCGCCTACTCGAAGGTCTGTACCCACGCCGGCTGTATGGTCTCGAACGAGGACGGAGAGACGCTCGTCTGTCCGTGTCACTTCGGCAAGTTCGACCCGACTGCCGGTGCGAAGGTGGTCGGCGGGCCGCCGTCGAGGGCGCTCCCGCAACTGCCAATCACGTTGTCGAGCGAGGGGAACCTCATCGCAACGGGCGACTTCAACGGGCCGGTCGGCCCGGGAGGCGAGTGATGTCTCGACTCGACAACCTCGCTGACCGTGCCGGCGATGCCGGGAACGAGGCGTACGACTGGTTAGACGAGCGGTTCGCCCTCGACAGCGGCCGCGCGTTCCTCGGGAAGGCGTTCCCCGCCGAAGACTCCTTTCTCCTCGGCGAGGTGGCGCTGTTCTGCTTCCTGCTTCTCGTCCTCACCGGGATATTCCTCGGGATGTTCTTCGAACCGTCGACGAGCGGCGTCGAATACGAGGGGAGCGTCGCGAAGTTCCAAGGCCAAGAGGTGCCCGAGGCGTTCGCGAGCGTCCTGCACATCACCTACGACATCCCCTTCGGGATGTTCATCCGGCGGATGCATCACTGGGCGGCTCACCTGTTCGTCGCATCCATCGGGCTGCACATGCTCAGGGTGTTTTTCACCGGGGCGTACCGCAACCCGCGCGAACCGAACTGGGTCGTCGGCACTGGCCTCGCCGGACTCTCGATGGGCGCGGCCTATACGGGCTACGCGTTACCCTTCGACGAGTTCGCCGCGACGGCCACCGGCATCGGCTACAACCTCGCCACGTCGATTCCGCTCGTCGGAGGCGTGGTCGGGAAGGCGTTCTTCGGCGGGGAGTTCCCCTCGAGCGCGACGATACCGCGGCTCTACTTCCTCCACGTCCTCGTCATTCCCGTGGCAATCGGGGGGCTTCTCGCCGTCCACATGGCGATTCTCGTCCGCCAGAAGCACACGGAGGCCCCCCGCGATGACGACGTGCGAGGACTCGAAACCCGAGAGCAACCCCCGGTCGAGGGGTCCCCGTCGAGCGACGGCGGCGCCGAACAGACCGTCCCGAGAGACGACGACAGCGTCGTCGTCGGCCTCCCGGCGTTCCCCAATCAGGCGGCCGTGAGCGCGGTCGTGTTCTTCCTCACGCTGGCCACGCTGGCGATGCTGGCCGGGTTCCTCCCGGTCCACAACATCGCCGAGTACGGGCCGAACAACCCCGCGGGGACGCCGGAACTCATCATGCCCGATTGGTTCCTGATGTGGGTCTACGGTCTGCTG
Source organism: Haloferax sp. SDI50 (assembly GCF_059802635.1). Lineage (NCBI taxonomy): Archaea > Methanobacteriati > Methanobacteriota > Halobacteria > Halobacteriales > Haloferacaceae > Haloferax > Haloferax sp. SDI50. The sequence continues at coordinate 419,778 of NZ_JBPULL010000002.1, read as the reverse complement.
AAACTGCTCCCGTCGTGGATGGGATTCACCGTTCCATTCACCGACATCCACGTCTCGACGGAGTTCGTCGGAGGGGTCTTCCTGCCGACGCTCGTGTTCGGCGCGGTGGCGGTGTGGCCGTTCGTCGATTACCACGACGAGTCGGTCCACTTCACGGCCGACCCTCTCGACCGGCCGTGGCAGACCGCCGTCGGCGTCGCCGCGATTCAGTTCATCATGATTGCCTCCATCGCGGGCATGAACAACCTCCTCGGCCGGGCGCTCGGCGTCGGAACCGGCGTCGTCAATCCGATTTTGACCGTCGCGTTGTTCGTCGTCCCCATCGGCTCCGCGGCTCTCGTCTACCGCGTGCTGGGTGACGACGCGGACGAGAGCCGAACCGGACGCGTTCCGGGGGAGGCCGGCGATGACTGACGCGAACGCCGGCGGGGCTCCGCGGCGACGCATCGAACTCTCGCCTCGGACGTACCGGCACCTCGACCGCGCGAGTAAGCTTCTCGGCGTGGCGCTCGTCGCCGTCGGCCTCGACGCGGGCGGCGACACGCTCGTAGGGATTTCGCTCGGCGTTCTGGGCGCTGGACTGGCACTAACGACCGTCTTTTTACAGATAGATTCATGAACCGAACGAACACCTCGACCCCCGACGACGAGTCGGAAACGGACGAATCGCAACCCGAACAGACGGACGGCCCGCCGGCGGTCGGTGACCCGCCGGGAGAGCCGGCGACCGGAGGGACGAGCGTCTCCCGTCGCCGGTTCCTCGAAGGCGTCGGAATCGCCTCACTTCTCGGTATCGGCCGGTCCGCGGCCGACGACGACCCGCTGTTCCAGATGGGCGGGCTGAACCCCGTCGACGACCCCATCGGGAACTACCCCTACCGGGACTGGGAGGACCTCTACCGCGAGCAATGGGACTGGGACTCGGTCTCTCGGTCCACGCACAGCGTCAACTGCACCGGCAGCTGCTCGTGGAACGTCTACGTGAAAAACGGGCAGGTGTGGCGCGAAGAGCAGGCCGGCGACTACCCGCGGTTCGACGAGAGCCTGCCCGACCCGAACCCCCGCGGCTGTCAGAAGGGCGCGTGTTACACCGACTACGTCAACGCCGACGAGCGAATCAAACACCCGCTGAAGCGCGTCGGGGAGCGCGGCGAGGGGAAGTGGCGGCGAATCTCGTGGGACGAGGCGCTCACCGAAATCGCCGAGCACGTCGTCGACGAGGTGCAGGCCGGTCGCTACGACGCCATCAGTGGCTTCACTCCCATTCCGGCGATGAGTCCCGTCTCGTTCGCCAGCGGGTCGCGGCTCATCAACCTCCTCGGCGGCGTCAGCCACTCGTTTTACGACTGGTACTCCGACCTGCCGCCGGGCCAGCCCATCACGTGGGGCACCCAGACCGACAACGCCGAGAGCGCCGACTGGTACAACGCCGACTACATCATCGCGTGGGGGTCGAACATCAACGTCACTCGCATCCCCGACGCGAAGTACTTCCTCGAATCGGGCTACAACGGGACGAAGCGCGTCGGCGTCTTCACCGACTACTCGCAGACGGCCATCCACACCGATGAGTGGCTCAGTCCCGATTCGGGCACCGATACCGCGCTCGCGCTCGGCATGGCCCGGACCATCGTCGACGAGGAACTGTACGACGAGGCCCATCTCAAAGAGCAGACCGACATGCCGCTTTTGGTCCGGCAGGACACCGGAAAGTTCCTCCGCGCGAGCGAGGTTTCCTCGGTCTCGACCGACGCCGACCGACCGGAGTGGATGTTGCTCATGCTCGATTCCGACGGACGCCTCCGCGAGGCACCGGGGTCGCTCGGTGAACGCGACGGGCAGAAGGACTACTCCAAGAGCATCGAACTCGACTTCGACCCGCAACTGGACGGCGAAACCGCGGTCCGAACCGAAAGCGGGCGCGTCCGCGTCCGGACTGTGTGGGCCGAACTGCGGGACGAACTCGACAACTGGGGTCCGGAGACGGTCCACGACGAGACCGGCGTCGGTGAAGAGACGTACCAGCGCGTCGCCCGCGAGTTCGCCGAGGCCGACAAGGCGAAGATAATCCAGGGCAAGGGCGTCAACGACTGGTACCACAACGACCTCGGGAACCGCGCGCTCCAGTTGCTCGTCACGTTGACGGGCAACCTCGGTGAGCAGGGGACCGGGCTGGACCACTACGTCGGCCAAGAGAAGATATGGACGTTCCACGGCTGGAAGTCGCTGTCGTTCCCGACGGGCAACGTCCGCGGGGTGCCGACGACGCTGTGGACCTACTACCACGCGGGCATCCTCGACAACACCGACGCCGACACGGCCGCGAAGATACGGGAGTCCATCGACGAGGGGTGGATGCCGGTCTACCCCGAGGAACGCGCCGACGGCTCTCGTCCCGACCCGACGACCATGTTCGTCTGGCGCGGCAACTACTTCAACCAGGCGAAGGGGAACGTCGCCGTCGAAGAGGAACTGTGGCCGAAACTCGACCTCGTCGTCGACATCAACTTCCGGATGGACTCGACGGCGCTGTACTCGGACATCGTGTTGCCGACCGCGAGCCACTACGAGAAACACGACCTCTCGATGACGGACATGCACAGCTACGTGCATCCCTTCACGCCCGCGGTCGAACCGCTCGGGGAGTCGAAGACCGACTGGCAGATATTCCGTGAACTCGCCGCGAAGATTCAGGAGGTCGCAACCGAGCGCGGCGTCGCCCCGATTTCGGACCGGAAGTTCGACCGCGACATCGACCTTCAGTCCGTCTACGACGACTACGTCCGCGACTGGGAAACCGGCGAAGCCGACGCGCTCGCCGGGGACCGCGCCGCCTGCGAGTACATCCTCGAACACTCCGAGGAGTCGAATCCGTCCGAGAGCGACGACCAGATAACGTTCGCCGACACGGTCGAACAGCCCCAGCGGCTCTTGGCCGCCGGCGACCACTGGACCTCCGACATCGAGGAGGGCGAGGCGTACGCGCCGTGGAAGGACTTCGTCCAAGACAAGAATCCGTGGCCGACCGTCACCGGCAGACAGCAGTACTACATCGACCACGACTGGTTCCTCGAACTCGGTGAGCAGTTGCCGACGCACAAGGAGGGGCCGACGCAGACGGGCGGCGACTACCCGATGGAGTACAACACGCCGCACGGACGGTGGTCGATCCACTCCACCTGGCGTGACAACGAGAAACTGCTCCGCCTCCAGCGCGGGGAGCCAGTGGTCTATCTCCATCCCGAGGACGCCGCCGAGCGCGGTATCGAAGACGGCGACACCGTCGAGGTGTTCAACGACCTCGCGTCGGTCGAACTGCAGGCGAAGCTCTACCCGAGCAGCCAGCGCGGCACGGCGCGGATGTACTTCGCCTGGGAGCGGTTCCAGTTCGACGGCGACACCAACTTCAACTCGCTGGTCCCGATGTACATGAAGCCGACGCAGTTGGTCCAGTACCCGGAGGACTCCGGCGAACACCTCTACTTCTTCCCCAACTACTGGGGGCCGACGGGGGTCAACAGCGACGTCCGCGTCGACGTGCGGAAAGGCGGGGGTGACGCCGAATGAGCGCCGACGACGGGCCGGCGGCACAGGCCGACGGCGACGGGGTCGACCTCGCCGACGGCGTCGACCATCAGGTCGCCATGGTGATGGACCTGAACAAGTGCATCGGCTGTCAGACCTGTACGGTCGCGTGCAAGTCGCTCTGGACGGAGGGCGGCGGCCGCGACTACATGTACTGGAACAACGTCGAGACGAAGCCCGGGAAGGGCTACCCGCGCGACTGGGAGGACTCCGGCGGCGGCTGGAAAGACGCCGAACACACCGAGCGAAAGCCCGGCGACATCCCCGGCCAAGCGGACTACGGCGACGCGTGGTCGTTCAACCACGAGGAGGTCATGTACAACGGCGGCGACCAGCCACTGCGTCCAGACAGCGACCCCGAGTGGGGGCCGAACTGGGACGAAGACCAAGGCGCGGGCGAGCATCCGAACTCGTATTACTTCTACCTCCCGCGCATCTGCAACCACTGCACGCACCCCTCCTGCGTGGAGGCGTGCCCGCGGAAGGCCATCTACAAGCGCGAGGAGGACGGTATCGTCCTCATCGACCAGGAGCGCTGCCGCGGCTACCGCTACTGCGTCGAGGGCTGTCCGTACAAGAAGGTGTACTACAACGCGACGCAGAAGACCTCCGAGAAGTGCATCTTCTGTTACCCCCGCATCGAGGGCGAGGGCCCCGACGGCGAGACGTTCGCCCCCGCCTGCGCGGAAGACTGTCCGCCGCAGTTGCGACTCGTCGGGTTCCTCGACGACGAACAGGGGCCGATTCACAAACTCGTCGAGGAGTACGAGGTCGCACTCCCGCTGCATCCGGAGTACCAGACGCAACCGAACGTCTACTACATCCCGCCGTTCGCGCCGCCGCAGCACTCCGAGGACGGCGAGACGGTGGACGTGGACCGCATCCCGCGAAACTACCTCGAAGAGCTGTTCGGCGACCGCGTCCACGACGCGCTCGACACCATCGAGAAGGAACGCGACAAGGTCGACCGCGGCGGGGAAAGCGAACTCCTCGACATGCTGACCGACACCAACCCGGCCCGGAAGTACCGGTTGGAGGTGTTCGACTGATGCGAGCCACGCGAGCGAAGTCGGGCTCGCCGGGACTCGTTCCGGAGGTGTTCGACGATGAGTGAACGTCGAACGGCCGCAGCCGCCGCAGTCGCCGTCGTGGTAGTGCTCCTACTCGCCGCGGTGGCCGGCCCCGCGGCGGTGTCCGCGCGCCCCGCGAACGAGATTCCCGTCGGATCGGTCGCTGCCGACGACCGACCCCAACAGCCCACGAGCGAGGCGTGGGACACCGTTCCGTCGGTGACCGTCCCGCTGACGAGCGCGCCCAGCGGCGTTCCGAACGCGAGCGACACCTCCGTCGAATCGGTTCGCGTCCAGTCGGCCCGGACCGACGAGCGGCTGTATCTCCGACTCTCGTGGGCCGACGGAACCGCCGACCGCAACGCCACCAGTCCGAGGTCGTTCCTCGACGCGGCCGCGGTGCAGGTGCCGGTCAACACCTCGGCCCGCCCCCCGATTTCGATGGGGAGCACGCGGAACCTCGTGAACGTCTGGTACTGGAGCGCCGACGGGGAGACCGAGGAACTGCTCGCCGGCGGCCCGGGGTCCACGACCGAGTTCGAACGGACGGCGGTGGAGACGACGGCGAGCCACGACGACGGCCGGTGGACGGTCGTCATGTCGCGCCCGCTCGATTCCGACGCCGCCAACCGGACCTCGTTCGCCGTCGACAACGACGTTGACGTGGCGTTCGCGGTGTGGAACGGCTCCGAGATGGAGCGCTCCGGCCGGAAGTCAGTCAGCGAGTGGTATCACTTCCCGTTCGGCCCCGGACCGCAGGGGCCGCCATACGAGTCGATACTGTGGACCGTCGCCGGCCTCGCCATCGTCGGCGTCGCGCTCGTGACTATCGAGGCGGTGCGGAAGAACTGAGGTCACTGAGATGGACACGAACACCCACGCGGAGACGCGAACTGACGATACGAACAGCGACACGAACCACGACACGAACCACGATACCGACCGCATCGATTCGAGCGGGGTCGACCGACCCGCTGCGGCGCGGGCGGCAATCTATACCGCGCTGGCGACGTTGCTCGACGAGCCAGACGAGCGACTCCACGAGCGACTCGTCGCCGGCGAGGTCAACGAGACCGTCCGAGAACTTCTCGATGCGACCGGGCTGTCGGTCGCCCCGCCGGAACTGACCGTCGACGACGACTACGAGACGGCCTGCGCCCGGTTCAACGACCTGTTCACGGTGGGCTACGCCGAGTACGCGGACCGGACCGACGGTTCGCTCGACAGCGAGGGGCCGCGTATCTCGCTGTACGAGTCGTCGTACCGGCCGGACGCGGCGTGGAACGACGTGAACCTCGACCTCGCGCGCGCCTACGACTACTTCGGACTCGAAATCGACCGGGAGACCCGCGACAACCACGACTACCTCCCGTACGAACTGGAGTTCGCGAGCTACCTCGCGCGGCTGGAGGCCGCGGCCGACCCGGGCGACGGGCGGGCCGAAGACGCGGCGCGGGCGCGGCTCGATTTCCACGACCGCCACCTCCACGTCGCCGCCGGGGGGTTAGCTGAACGAGCGGCTGACACGTCCGGAGCGGGTCTGTACGGCGAAATCGCGAGCTTCCTCGACCGCTTCGTCGCCGCCGACCAACGCGCGCTTGCCACGCGGTTCGAGGGAGGTGACGGGCCATGAGCGGTCGGGGTGTCGAGGACGCCGTCGGCTCGAACCCGCGGTCGTCCGGCGTCGCCGCGCTCCGGTCTCGAACGCCCGACGGAGCGCTTCGAACACTAGGAGGGGTACTCGCGCTCGTCCCGCTCGCCGCGGTGACGGCGTACCGCGTCGGTCACAACGTTCCCGGCGGCCTCCCGACGGGCGTCACGACGCTCGCGGCCGACTGGTCGGCGCTGGCCGTTGCCGGTCCGGCGTTCGCGGGGCTGCTCCTCGCGGCGACCGCCGACAGTAAAGTCGAGCGCGTGGGACTCGCCTTCGCCGGCGGGTTCGGAATCCTCGCACTCGGGACGGCGGCCGCGGCGTGGCAGCCGGCTGCAATCGGCGTTTCGGTCGGCTTCGCGGTCGTCGCGGCGGACAGGCTCGTCGCGCCCGGACGGAAACGAGAGTGGAACGGAGTCCGACGAGCCGCGCCGGTCGGCTTCGCCGCGGTCGGTGTGGCGACCTCGCTCGCGGCGGCCGCCGGCGTGGTGCCGGCGACGCTTCGCCCGCTCGGCTCCGGGGTCGCGCTCGCCGCGGTCGGCGTCGTCCCGCTCGCTGTCGGCTGGGATAGAATCAGTGCGCTAGCCGGCATAACCGCGGGAATCGCCACCTTCGGAATCGTCGCAAGCGCCCCGTACGTCGCAGGGGCGGTACTGCTCGTCGGCGGCGGTGTCGTCGGCGTTCCGACGAGTCTCGTCGCCTTCGCCGCGGCCGGCGGAACCGCCGGCGCCGTCTCCGCGCTCCGCGACGGTCGACCCGCCGTCGCACTCGGAGCCGCGTTGTTCTGCGTGGCCGGCGTCCCGGCGACAGTGCTCCGAGCGACCGGTGTCGTCGTCGCGGCCGCGTTGGTCGCGTACGACGGGGGTGAGCGAGCGTGAGAGACGAAGAGGAGGCGACCGACGGACCGCCGGACCCCCAACTCCACCCCGAGCAGAGCCCCGGGTTCGGCGTCGACCCTGCGGGCCTCGAAGACATCGAGGTCGACCGCGACGTGACCATCGGCGAGGCGACGCTCTCCGACCTCGGTGCAAGCGACACGGAACCCGTCGAGGACCACCCGGTCTCCGACCTGCTTGCGTCGCTCGCCGGCGACGACGCGGTCGAACGTCGGCGGGCCGCACTCGCGCTCGCCGAACGGGAGGGCGACAGGGTCGTCGTGGAGGCGCTGTCCCGCGCGGCGACGACAGACGAGGACGCCGAAGTACGGCAGTTCGCCGTGGAGGCGCTGGCGAAACACGGCGGCGACCTCGCGGCCGAGACCGCGCGGGCGCTGACCGACGACCCCGACCCGTGGGTTCGGGCCGAGGCCGTCGTCGCGCTCGACCGCTTGGACCGGGCAGAACACGAAGCGGTCATCGAAGCCGCGCTCGACGACGAACACCACGCCGCCCGGCGAAACGCGCTCGTCTCGCTTTTCAAACTCCGCGGGGAGGACGCGTGCGATGCGCTCGTTGTTGCCGCCGACGACCCGAGCGAGCGGGTGCGAGAGTGGGCGGCACACTTACTCGGCGGGGTCGAAACCGACCGGGCGGCCGAGGCGCTGTCCCGACTCGCGGACGACGAACAGAGCGTCGTGCGAGAAACGGCGGTCCGGTCCCAAGCGGTCGATTCCGGGAGCTTCCGACGCCAGTTCACGGGCGTCCTCGACGAGACCGACCGCACCCTGCCCGGCGAAGACGACCTCAATCGAACGCCGAACCTCTGACCATGAACGAACACGACCCGACGAACCACGAACCGGCGAACAACGAGCCAGACACCGAGTCCGAGCTTCGAGACCGTGTCGAATCCGCGCTCCGAGCCGTCCGAGACCCCGATGCCGACCTCGACGTTTTCGAGGCCGGGCTGGTCGAATCGATAGCCGTCGACGGGGGGAGCGTGACCGTCCGCGCGGCCGTGACGGAGTTCGACGACGCGAACGCGACGCAGGTCATGCGCGCGATGGCGCAGGCGGTCCGTGACGTGCCCGCGGTCGAGAGCGCGCACGTCGAGCCCGTCTCGCCGTCGTCCGGCGGCGGTGCGACGGGCGTGGACGCGTTCGATACCGTTATCGCCGTCGCCAGTGCCAAGGGTGGCGTCGGGAAATCGACCGTTTCGACCGGTCTGGCGTGCGCACTCGCCGGCGAGCATTCAGCCGGGCTGTTCGACGCGGACATCCACGGCCCGAACGTCCCGTCGTTGCTCGACGTCGAAGGCCCCGTGCACTCGGACGACGAGGGCCACCCGCTTCCCGTCTCGGTGGCGGGGCCCGACGCCTCGCTCGACGTGATGAGCGTCGGATTGATGGAGTCGGGCGCGCCGCTGGCGTGGCGGGGCGCGATGGCCCACGACGCGCTGACCGAACTGTTCGCGGATACCGCCTGGAGCGCTGACGACACGCTCGTGTTGGACCTGCCGCCGGGTACCGGCGACGTGGTCCTGACGACGCTCCAAGAGATTTCCGTCGACGGCGTCGTCGTCGTGACGACGCCCTTCGAGTCGAGTCTTGACGACACGGCGCGGAGTATCGAACTCTTCCGGGACAACGAGGTTCCGGTTCTCGGGGCGGTCGTCAATATGCGCGAGTTTGCCTGCCCCTCCTGCGGCGACACCCACCGGCTCTTTCCCGGTGAGACCGCCAGCGAACGGCTTGATGCGACGGTGCTCGCCGAGCTTCCGTTCTCCCCGCAGTTTCAGGAGACGCCCGCGCCCGGCGACGCCGCACCGGCGTTCGAAACACTCGCGGAGTCGGTCTCCGAGGCGGCGGCGACCGCGTGGGACGTCGATGCTCCCGACGGCGCACTCGACATCCGCGGGGACCCGCCGGAACGACGGAAGGAGCGGGTCGCAGAACGGTTCACCGCGCTGGCGAGCGGCGAAGCGTTCGCACTCGTCAGCGACCGCGACCCGACGCCGGTCCGGCGGTTCCTCGGCGGGCTGACCGACCGCGACCCCGCGGAAATCGACGGGTTCAACGTCGAACGACGAACGCCGAACGACTGGCTGTTGACTGCGACGAAACCGTAAGCGAGAGCCGATGGAACGACAGCCACCGGCGACCGGTCTCGTGCTCGTCGCCGCCCGGTCGTCGCCGCGGGGCCGCGCGACAAACGCACGGCCGTGACCGCGTACTGAGCGACAGCGAGCCCGTGCGGTACGTTGCGGACACGAACACGAACTAGTGTACCGGTCCCGTCGCCGGCCGCTGTGCCGCGCTCGACGCTGAGAGGTGGGACAAACGCCCTGACCGGCCTCCCCAGAACGTAGCCCATTTCGGTGTCTCGGAATCTATCCGGCTCCGACGAGTCCTCAGGCCCTTCGGTCCGACGAGGTGCGAACCGGACGCGGGGACTGTGTGTCTCCTTGAACTGACGCCAGTGGGTGGTCGTGGCTTTTACCAGCGTCGAGACGCCACTCCCGCTATGGAACTTCAGATTACCGGGCTGGAGGACCTCGAAGAGAGAGTCGGGGACGCACTCACTCGAATCGATAAACTGCAAGCGGGCGCCCGAGTCCAGTCGGACGCCTTCTTCTCGCGGTCGTTCATGCGCGACCACACCGAGTTCGACTCGTTCGACGGGTTCTGTGAGCAGAGTCCGTGGGCATTCGACGACATCGACGACGCCCAAGACATCTCGCGTGACCGCCTCAACGAGTATATCGCCGCCACGACCGATTTCGAGACGTGGGAAGGGATGAAAACGCAGGCCGCGGAGGAAGAGATTATCGACCAACTCGTCTCCTGACTATCCCACGAACGGGGCCGCGTTCAACAGGAGGTACAGGCCGTAGCTGATGACGCCCGCTCCCAGCATCGACCCGACCCACGACCCGATCGTGATGCCGACTTTCCGCGGTGAGACGCCGCTTCCGCCCGACGAACTGGCGGCGAGTCCGCTTCCGACGATACTCGCAATCATCACTTTGTTGAACGAGATTGGAATCCCAAGTACAATCGCGAGCTGTGCGATCAGAAAGGCGGGAATCAGGGCGGCTATCGACCGCCTCGGCCCGAGCGACGCGTATTCGTTCGAGACGGCTTGAACGAGTCGCGGCCCTCGAATCCACGCCCCGAGGAGGATGCCGCCGCCACCCAGCGCGAGCAGGTAAATCGACGAGAGCTGGAGGTCAGTCTCGAACACGGCTTCCAGCGGACCGGTCGCCAGGCCGACTTGCGTGCCGCCGCTCGTGAACACGACGATGAGCCCCAGCGCGACGAGGAACTGATTGATGCCCGCAGTCTCGTCGCGGTGGAGCAACGCCCGTGTCCCGACGAGCGCAACGAGCCCGCCGACCACGCTCACGACGACCATCCCGAGGGTGTACGAGCCGCCGACGACCGTCGGAAGGAACTGGTACGTGGTGGCGAGGTATCGGGCGACTGAACCCTGTGTCCCGGCGGCGGTTGGAATGACCGTGAGCTGGATGTTGGCCAACGCGTAGCCGACCGTGCCACCGAGGACGGGAATCCCGACGGTTTCGGGGATGGCGTCGCTTCGAAGGCCGCGCGCGAGTCCGTACGCGAGGACGCCCTCGACGAGCGGAATCGCGAACCAGAACCCGAGGATGACGACGTACTCGTCGACGGCGAAGCCGCCGCCGAGGGCGAGACCGGCACCTATCATCGCCCCCGTGACGGTGAACGCCGACGGGATTGGATAGCCGTAGGTGTTGCCGATTGTGATGAGCGTCGCGGCGGTCAGCAGGGCCGCCGCCGCCGCGAGCGGCGTAATCGACACGCCGGTGACGAGGTCCTTGCCGATGGTTTCCGAGATACTGCCACCCTGGAGAATCGCTCCGAGTCCGGCCACGATACCGACGAGGAGGGCCGCTCGGAGAACCGAAAGAGCGTTCGCGCCGACGGCGGGCGCGACGGGTGCCGAGTTACTGTTTGCACCGACGGTGAACGACATAAACAGAGCCGCCAAGAGTGCAATTGCGAGAACGGCGATGACCGACGCCATGCTGTCAACGCTCCCTCCTCGGTCGCTGACGGTAAGGGGGAGACTGCCACTGGCTACAACGACGTATGCCCATGTATGAGAAAACCGTGGTAGGTGACGGATGAACCCTCCGAATTCGGGTATATCGACTGGTAATGAGCGAATTATCTGGATAACTAATGCAGTTCATAGCGGAACTGACCCCGGCCGTCCGCGACGTGAGAACCTCGTCGGGATGTGTTTCGGACGACAGCGGGCTAGCTACTCACGGTCGCCGTACTGTTGCGCCTGCTCGAAACGACGGCGACACGGTTTTAGCGACCAGTAATATTGATCACTAACAACATTATTACTGGCGATGAGAATGAATAAACATAATCTGAAGAATCTAAATAATTTGAATAATCTGAATAAGGTAGTGTAGTTATGTCTAATACCGGAGCCAAACTTATATTTTGTATTTTTGAGGTGCTAATATAGCAAATTATGAGATACAAATATATTCTGACCCATCTGGGGCGATATTAGATATGCTAGTTATCTACATGACTAATGACAAATAGGTCCCCGTAGTAACCCCGCCTCGGCGTTCTCTTGGTGTCAGTCGTTGACGGTCTCAGCGCGCTGCACCGTCGTCTTCGTCGGTATCCCCTTCGAACCCGAGTTCCCCACCGACATCGTCGAGACCATCGGCCAAGAGTACGACCTGAAGGGGTCGTTCAGGTTCAGTAACACGTACTCCGAGGCCATCGAGGGAATCGAAACGGGCCGGTTCGACGTGGACAGTATCGTGACCTTCGAGTCATCGTTCGAGGACACGCAGGCCACCTTCGACCGCGCGGCCGAGCCTGCGTCGTCGTTTCGATGAAGACCGGCCGTGCATAACAGACCTGCCCGTGTAACCCCTGCGTGGCTTCGGGCAGCTCCCCGAGTACTTCGTTTTCAGCGGTTGCGATTACAGAGCTACGTCTGTCAGGTCGGGCTCGTTTTGGACCGGCAGTTCAGAGTCACAGAGCCCGAAGTCGTCGGTACGACTCGGAGAGCGCTCGCGCGCTCTCGCCGGACACGTCAACGACGAGATAGTCGGTGTGCGGGCGGACGTAGTCGAGGAGTCGGCGGACGCGCTCGGCGTCGACAGCTTCTAGCGAGTCGAAAACGAGGAATGGAACGTCGTCGGACACCCCGTGGACGAGGTAGCCGGCGACGGCGAACACGAGGCCGACGAGTTCGCGCTCCGACTCCGAGAGGTGGTCGATAACGTCTTCGTAGGTCTTCCCGTCGTCAGTCCGGCGCTCGATGTGGAGGACGAACCGTCCGGTCGAGAGCGCGTCGTCGCCGCCGTCTCCGTCGTTCCGGTGTTCGACCCAGACACGGGCGAGTCGGTCGTGTTCGACGGCGTCGAGAACGTCCGCCATACGGTCGTTGAACGCTGAGACCGTCGCGCGTTCGAGTCGTTCGATGCGGTCTCGGAGGTCGTCGATTCGGTCGTCGATTTCATCCGTCCGTGTTTCGAAGTCCGTCCGTCGGTCGAGTTCGGCGTCGAGGGCTTCGAGTTCGTCGACGACGGCGTTGCGTTCCTCGCGCCGCCGTTCCAACTCGAATTCGACGCGGTTGACCTCGCGGTGGGCGTCGAGGAGCGCGGCGCGGTCGCCCTCGCCCGCCTCGGCGTCCTCGGCGTCGCGTTGCAGGTCGACGATGTCCGATTCGACATCGTCGCGTCGGGCTTGAAGGTCTTCGACGCGGGACCGACGCTCGGCGCGCTCACGGCGTAACTCCTCGCGTCGGGTTTCGAGGTCCCGTCGTCGCTCTCGCAGGGCTTCGAGTTCGGACCGGCGTTCTTGGAGTCGTTCGATGCGGTCTGCGAGTTCGGCGCGCTCCTCGCGGCGGTCGTCGCGGAGCGCTCGGAGTTGGTCAAGCGTCGATTCGATGCTCGCTTCGGGAACCGACGTTCCGCACGTCCAACAGACGACGCTGTCGCCGTCGTCCGACTCGCCGTCGCTTTCGTCGTTCTCGCTCTCGCGTTCGACCTCGCTCGCAGCGGCGACGGGCGATGTCTCCGACGTGAGGAACTGCTCGTTGAACTGGAGCGTCCGCTGCACGTCCGTGATGTCGGCATCCAGTCGTCGTTTTCGCGCCCGTGACTCCGCGAGTTCGTCGGTCAAGTCGTCGAGTTCGGCGGCCGGGTCGGCGGGACGCGAGTCCAGTTCCGATTCGATGTCGTCGATTTCTGCGTCGAGCGCGTCCAGCGACTCCCGCTCCGCTTCGAGTTCGAACTCGATGTCGTCGAGCGCCGCGTACAACCCCCGTCGCCGGTCCTGTCGCGCTTCTGCATCGGACCCGTTAGCGTCGGGTTCGGGGTTCGTCTCGGCGTCGGTGTCGCCGTCGACCGCCGCCGATTCGATTCCGTCGAGGGTCGCCTGCCGGTCCGCTAACTCGGCTTCGAGTCGCTCGATAGTCGCGTCGAGTTCGTCGCGGCGGTCGCGGAGCCCCGGCCGGTCGGATTCGAGCGCCGCGAGCGCCTCGATTCGGTCGTCTAACTCGGCGCGTTCGGCGCGGAGGTCAGCGATTTCCTCGTTGACGTCGTCGATGTCGACCGAATGCATAACGAGTTTCCGCAGGTCGCGTTCGGCCGTAACCGCCTGTCGGGCCTCGTTCGAGCCGAGGAGGAAGGCGAACAGGTCGGCGGCCGCCGGGTCGTCGAGATACGGGTCGCCGGACGCGACGGCCCGGTCGCCTTCTCCCGCGAACGTCCGCACGTACCGCTCGCCCTCGACGGCGAGTTCGACCCGGCTGTCGTCGGTATCGGCGTCGCAGTCGGGCGAGTGCTCGTCGCTTCCCAGCGCGGTCACGAGACCCCGAAGGAGCGACGTTCGGTCGGCGGCATCCCCTGCCGTGAGGACGGTGACGCCGCGTTCGAACGCGACGGTGGTCTCGTCGACGCCGCCGATTCCGGCGACGGTCAGGCGGGCCGGTGCGTTCGTCGTGGCCATGCAGTGACCACACCGGGGTCCGTGAAAACAGTTGGTGACAAGTCCAAAACTCGTTCCATAGATATCTTTGGAACGTGTTTCTCGCCCCGAGCTCGAATCCGCGTATCGGCGTCTCGAGACCGCGGTTTGAGCCGTCTCGGGAAGTCAATCGTCGATTCAGTCGTTGATTCGTCCGCGACGGCCTTCGTGCCATTCGTCTTTCTGCCTCGTATCTCCGTCTGACGGCGGTGGCATACAACTCGTTCCACAGATATCGGTGGAACGTGTTTCGAACCGCGGCGGGCTTCGGAACGGCTTTCGAACTCGGAACCCAGTCGCTTCGGGATGCTCGATATCGGGGAGGACGATGCGCGAAGCGGCGTTAGTCGCAGTCGCAACCGCCGCGGTCGATGAGGGATTCGACGGTGTAGTGAGCGTTACAGTCCGGGCAGTGGACGCGAACATCGACGTACAGTTCGGCGGTCTCGGGGTCGATGTCGAGTTCGTCGGCGGCCGCGAGGTCGGACAGCGACTTCTCGGTGACGCGCTCGACGCGACCAAGCAGGCGTCGGATGGTTTCGGTGCGGCGCTCGCGGAGGTCGCCGCCATCGCGGTCGGTCTCTGAGGGCGGCGTCACGCCGCGGTACGAGGTGAGATAGGTGCGCATCGCCCGATGCGAGACGAAGTCGGACTCCAGTCGCTCGACATCGACGCCGGTGCGTTCGAGTCGGTGGACTGCTTTCGTTCGCGCCCCGCTCGACACGTCGTCGTCGGTGAGCACGCGGTACAGGGTCTCGATTTCGCCGTCGAGGGCGCGCTCGTTCCGCTCGGCGAGCGCCGCGCGGAGGAGCCGGCGGTTGAACGCGTCAGCGAGGTCGCGGAGGCTCGACCGCGCGCCCGCCTCAGCGGTCCAGCGGCGTTCGAGCTCCGCGCCGAAGCCGTCGAAGCCGCGCTCGCGGAGCAGTCGGCTGACCTTGCTCTCGGGGCCGCGTTTCCCGCCCGGGGAGTCGTGTGAATCGCTCACTACCGACTGCTATTCGGGGCGTGCACATATGCTTGACGCGGGGGGAGACGTGGTTCCGGGCGAGGGTGCGAAGGTGGAGACAGAGGACAGCGGGTGCAAGCGAGAAGCCGAGACGGAGCCTCAGTAGTTGGCGGCGTCGCCGCGACCGGCCGACGATTCGCGGTCCGAATGTACGGCGGTGAAGTCGTCTCGGGCGTCCCCGCCGACGCTCGTCGCAGGCGACCCCGCGGGCGTCGATTCGGCGTCGCCGGCGTTCTCAGCGACCCGGTCGGTGGGAGACTCCGTCGCGTCCTCGGCGGTTCTGAGGGTGACTGCGACGGTCGTGCCGCCGTCGGGGTCGTTTTCGACCGCGATGCTCCCGCCGAACTGCTCGACGAGCGCGGCGACGAGCGAGAGACCGGTTCGGGAGTCGGGCGTCTCCGCGACGGTCTCGCCCGCGTCCGGGAGGGCGTCCTCGGGGAACGACGCTCCGTCGTCGGAGATGCGGACGGTCACGGTCTCCGCGCCGCGCTCGGCGCGCAGGCGGACCTGCGGGCACTCTGCGTCCGCCCGCTCGACGGCCGTGACGAGAAGGTTCCGAAAGACCGCGGAGAGCATGCTGTGGGCGAGGACGTTCACCTCGGGGAGGTCGCCGGCGACGACCACGTCGGCGTCGCGCCCCGCGCGGACCTTCCGAAGCTCCGTCTCGACGGTCTCGGCCAGCGGCTTCGGTTCGAGGTCGGCGGCGCGGTCCGAGGTGAGCACGTCGGTAAACTGCGCCGTGCTCTCGGTGAGGTCGATGATGCCGTTGCTCGCGGCGACGATGTTCTCCAGTCGCTCGTCGGCCGCCGACCCCGCCTCCTTCCGCACGACCGACGCCCACCCGCGGATGACCAGCGCGTCGTTGCGGATGTCGTGTTGGAAGACGCGGTTGAGGACGGCGAGCTGTTCGCGCTGTTGGCGGAGTTCGGTCTCCCGTCGCTGGCGCGCGACGGTCCACCGATAGAGGCCGAACACGAGGAGCACCGCGCCGACCGCCTGCGCGCCGTCTTCGAACAGGTAGCTGAACCAGACGGGCTGTTCGACGAACTCGTCGAGGAAGTCGGTCAGCGCGAACAGGTACGAGGCCGCGACGCCGCCCGCCAGCGGATAGAAGACCGATGGGTCGCGGATTCGTTGCACCACGAACAGACACGCGAAGAGCACGGCGACGACGACGCCCTCGCCGACGAGGTCGAGCGCCGTCGTCGTCGGGTCCGGCGGGAGCGCCGCGAGTTGCGCGACGACCGAGACGGCCGACCCGGCGGCGACTGCCCACGGGAGGTATCGATGCGTGGCTCCGGCGGGTTCCTCGCTTGCCCCCGCTGACTCGTCGTCCGCTCCTTGCGTCCGTGTTTCGGGTTTCATCTCGGTTCACCACACCCCGAGCGTCTCCCGCGTCCGACCGGCGGCGTCTGTCTCGCGTGCATACGCTCGTTGACGGCGATGTCCGATGAAGTGGTTGCTATGTGGATTGTCTGCCTCACTTTCCGTTCGGTAGCCGTCCCCCGTGCTCGGTAGTCGTACGGAGTCGAAAATAGTTCGCGGGGCGACGCATGCCGTCAGCTCAGGTGAACACCCAGACCGCGGCGACGAACAGCAGCGACCCGAAGACGAACGTGACGTCTCGGGTCCGCACCATCATGCCCTCGGTCCGGAGGGCTTGGCTCCGCTCGTCGCCCAGCGAGCGCGAGAACCCCTTCGTCTCCACCGCTTCCACGGTGACCCGCGAGCGCTTCGCCACGTTGAAAATCAGCGGATAAAACGCCTTGACCGAGAGCGTCAGCAGGTAGGAGAAGTAGCGCCACCTGAACAGTCCCTGTTTCTCGGGAACCTTGCTCCGGAGGCGGAAGGAGTTGATGAGCGCGTGGTACTCCTCGACGAGAAGCGGCATCATCCGGTAGCCGTAGGCGATGGCGAACGTGAGCTGTCGGGGGACGCCCAGACGCAACATCCCCTTGCTGAGTTTCTGCGGGCTCATCGCCGAGAAGACGGCGAGGCTGATGACCGAGATAATCGTGAGCTTGAGGAAGAACGGGACGAGCGCCCCGACGGCGTCGATTCCGACTTCCTGACTGGTCGTGGCGGTGTGGATACCCCGGCCGACCGCGGCTGCGACGATAGTCCCGGTCTCGGCGAACACGCTCACATCACCCGTCGTGACGCCTTCGACGACCCGACCAGCGTTGTCACCCAAGTGGCCCACCGCTCGCATCGCCCCGCCGATGAGCGGGACCAACACCACGAAGAAGCCGACGTTGGTGACTTGACCGAACAGGAGCAACGCGAGGAGGTACTTGCTGACCTGCGAGAGCGCGGCGAGCGCGAAGGCCGCCGCGAGCAGGATGGCCAGCGGGAGCGTATCGTAGAACAGCCACGGGATAATCATGAACAGCACGGTCCACACGAGCACCACGCGCGGGTCGAAGCTGTTCAACAGCGCGTCCTCGTTGTCGTAGGCCGTCCGCATCAAATCGACCTTGACGTCGGCGACCGAGATGTCGGTGAGCGCGTCGACGTACTTCATCGCGTCCCTCCATCGGACTCGGCTTCGTCGTCGCTATCGCCGGCCTCGTCGATGCCGCCGCCACCGCCATCTGCGACCACGTCGTCGCCGAGCGACCGCGCCAGCGTTTCGCACATCGCGTCGGTGCTGAGGGCGGGGGATTCCAGCCCGAGTCGCCGGCTCAGTTCGACCACCTGCGGCTGGCGCAGGTCGGTCTCGGCGAGGAGGTCCGGGTCGGAGAACACCGCCGCCGGCGGCGCGTCCGCGAGCACCTCGCCCTCACCCATGACGAGGACGCGGTTGGCCCACGCCGCGACCAGTTGCAGGTCGTGCGAGGCGACGACGACGGTCTCGACGCGGCTCTCGGCCTTCCGGAGCATGCCGGTCACCTCGCGGCGGCTCTGGAGGTCGAGACTGCCCGTGGGTTCGTCCAAGAGGACGACCGTCGGGTCGGTCGCGAGCCCGATGCCGAGCGACGCGCGGCGCTGTTGGCCGAGGCTCATCAGGCGGCCGTCGCGGTCCGCGAGGTGTTCGAGGTCCAGATACGCGAGAATCTCGTCGACGCGGTCGTCCACGTTCGGGGCGTCGCGGTTTTCGAGGTAGTAGGCGATGTCCTTGCGGACGGTGTCCTCGACGAACATCTCCTCGGGGTTCTGGTGGATGTAGACGGTGTCGTCGGCCAACTGCTCGGGAAGCGTCTCGCTCGTGTCTCGGCCGAGGACCGTCACCTCCCCTTGGTCCGGGGACTCCAGCCCCGTCAGCAACCGCAACAGCGTCGACTTCCCGGAGCCGTTGGCTCCGACGAGCGCGACACGGTCGCCCGCGTACAGTTCGAGGTCCAGTCCATCGAGGACGTGGTTGTACCCCTCTCGAAGCGTGGGGTAGCCGTGGCCGACACCGCGCATCGTCACCAGCGCGCTCTCGTCCCGCTCGTGGTCGGTCGGTGCGCCGTCGGTGCCCGCACCGGCTGCCGCCACCGCGCCGCCGTCAACCGCGGCCCGCGACCCGCGCGCCGTGGCGGGCTGAAACGCCGTCGCCGCCTCGTCGACGGTCACGGGATACCGTCCGTCGGGCAGGGTCCCGACCTCGGCCGGCAGGCCGTCGGCGATTTGCGTGACCTGCGGCGGGTGGATGTCGTGTGCGAGTAGGTCGTCGAGCCTGTTGAGCCCGACTTCGACCGGTTCCTTCCAGGCGACCCCGCCGTCGGAGACGAGCACCATCTCGTCGCAGTAGTCGGCGATGAACTCGGAGTGGTGTTCGATGACGATTATCGTCTTGTCGCGCTCCTCGTTGAGTCGTCGGAGCTGTTCGTACGTCTCGCGGGCGTTTCGGGGGTCGAGCTGTGCGGCCGGCTCGTCGACGAAGATGAACTCGGGGTCCATCGCCAGCACCCCCGCGAGCGCGACGAGGTGTTGCTGGCCGCCGCTCAGCTCCCAGATGAACCGGTCTTCGAGGTGGTCGAGACCGAGGGTTTCGAGCGCGCGGGTCGCCCGTTCGGCGTAGTCGTCGAGCCCGTGGTTGAGGGGCGCGAACTCCACGTCGTCGCGGACCGTCTCCTGAACGAGTTGGTTCTCGAAGTCCTGAAAGACGTAACCGACCGTCTTCGAGAGTTCGGCCACGTCCGACTCGCGGGTGTCGGTGCCGGCGACGCTGACGCGCCCGTCGAACGTCCCCTCGAAGAAGTGCGGGATGAGGCCGTTGAACGTCTTACACAGGGTCGTCTTGCCGCTGCCGTTGCCACCGACGACGGCCGTGAACTCGCCCGGCTCTATCGTCACGCTCGCGTCGCGCAGTACCGCCTCGTCGCCGCCGGGGTACTGAAACGTCAGGTCCTCGACGACGATGTTGTTGCTGCTCATGAAAACAAAAGATGGGGGTTCAGTCCTGCAAGCCGTCGACCTTGCGCTGGCGGTAGGCGACGAGCCCGAACGAGACGACCGCCGCGATGGCAATCGGCACGAACAGGAACGCTTGGCCGTACGTTTCGACGAACTCCGGCGTGAACGTGATGAGCCCGCCGCTGGTCTCGCTCAGCGTCTCGAACGCGAACGCGACGGGTATCAGCGCCACCCACGCGATGAGTCGCTTCAGCGACGTGCGCGTGAACATCGGACCGTCGCGGCCCTCGACGGGGCTCATGCCGAGTAGCGGTTCGATTTTCCCGCGGAGTCGCGGGTAGAGAAACAGCGTCGGAATCGCCCCGAAAATGACGCCGGCGATGATAATCTGGAGCAGCGCCCCGATTCCCTCGGTTGCCCACACGGTCTCGGGGAGCCACGAAATCGCTTCGAGCTCTTCGACGCCGACGTAGAACTTCCCGACGTCGATGAACCACGCCGCGGTCTCTTCCATCGCCTTCGCGAGGAAACCCACCGCCGCGATTTGCTTGACGTTCTTCGGGTCCGTGATGAGCGACATCGCGAAGAACCACGACAGCGTGATGACGATGAGGCCCTCGACCGCGCCGAGCGCGCTGAAGTCACCGATGAGAATCTCACCGAAGACGATGCCACCGACCGGAATCGCGAGACAGGCCCAAAACGACCGGAAGAGGAGAACGACCGACATCGCGACGAACCAGAACGGTCCGATAGAGACGCCTAACCCGCCTATCGAGAACTCCGGCAGGAGTTCCGTAATCATGCTCTGCAAACCGTGCAGCGACATGACGAGGATGAACGCCATCATGTCCCTGTGGTCGAAACTGAACGCACTACTCGAGTTGTTGGACGTTGTCACCATCCGGGTGGTGGTCGTTAAGCGAATTGGTTAATCGTTGGTATGAGCACAGCGTACGACTGTATATCCGACTATACTCTGTGGAGTAATCGGTGGCAGTACATAGCAATCACAGCAGTATATCGCGCTCCGGACGCCGGCCGGCCGCGGCGCTCGCGGACCGATTCGGATGCGACTGCACGAACTGCGCGCGTCGAAAAAAGAACGGCGCGGAACCGGGAATCGAGCGGTGGCGACGCCGCCGACGCCGACGCTGACGCCGACACCGACGCCGACCGTCAGGCGTCGGTCGCGCTCACGCAGCGCTCGACGTCGGCGCGGGACTTCATCTCCAAGACGTTGTACGGAGCGCCGATGTCCGCGGCGACCGACCGGAACGACGGGAGCGGCTCGTGTGCGTCTTCCGTCCCGTCGTTGTCGTGGAGGTGCGCGACGTGAATGCGGTCACCGAACCGCTCGACGAACCGCTCGTAATCGACGTCGGTCGCCTTCGCGTGCCCCACGTCGAGCGTCAGCTTCAGGAACTCGTCGCCGACGCCGACGTCGTCGAGGAACGCCGCGAGTCGGTCCGGAGTCGCCGTGTGCCGACGCGTGCCCGATTTGTCGCGCTGGTTTTCGAGGCAGACCGGGACGCCCACTTCGGCGGCGAACTCGGCGCACTCGCGGAGTGTTCTGACCGCCTGCTCGCGGGTGTGCTCGCGGACGTGGTCGGGGTAGCGCGTCCGAATCGTCCCTCCGTGGACGATGACGCCGCGGGCGTCGATTGCCGCGGCGAGTTCGATGGCGTCTTTCGTCGCCGCGACCGCGGCGTTCCGAAGGCGCTCGTTGACGTTTCCGGGTGCGACGTCGAGGTGCGGACCGTGGACCGTGTAGCTCACGTCGAACTCCTCGGCGACCGCCCGTAGGCGCTCGGCGTCTCGCTCGCCCGGTTGCACGTCCAGATACCCCGCGCGGAGTTCGACGTGGTTCAGGTCGAACCGCCGGAGGAACCCGGCGAACGACGCGACCTCGTCGGCGTAGCGGATATCCATCGACGCGCCGAACCGCGGTCGCTGGACGGGCGTCGCCTCAGACATCGACCCGGCTCGCGGGGACGAGGCGGTCGCCGCGGAGGACGGGCACGACCGACCGAGAGTCGATAGCCGTCTCGAACTCGTGGAGGTCGCGCCGCCGAATCTCGTGTTTCTGCTCGTATCGCGGCCCCTTCGCGGTCACGAGGAGGCGCGCGTACCGCTCGCGGTCGCGGTCGGTGAGGCCGTCGCCGTGGAGGCACTCGTCGATGAGCGCCGCGCCGAGGGTGTCGTCGGGCGTCGGCTGGCCGCTCGACCCGCTGGCGACGATGGTGACCGGCCGCCCGCGGGCTTCGAGCAGGTCCGCGACCGCCGCGGCGTTCGTGTAGCCGCCGACGAACACCTCGACATCGGACCCGCCGCGCTCGCGGAGCGTCGAGACCGCGCGCCCGCCGTTCGTGGAGGTCATCGCGGTCGGCCGCCCGTCGAGGTCCAACTGCTGGACGTAGCTCGGCGAGTTGAAGAAGTCGTAGCCGGGGTTCGGCTCGTAGTCGTCGGTCTTACCGCCGCCGATGAGACAGTCGGGGTGGTCCTCCTGGTACGCCGGTTCGTCGCCGCGCTCGTCGGTCACGTGGACGTACTCCGCGCCGAGCGCGAGCAGTTCCGCGACGGTCGCCGAGAAGTGGGTCACGTCCACCACCACGTAGTCGCCCGGCGTCGGCTCCGCCGGGATGTTCTCGCAACCCTCTATCAACGTCTCTACGAACGGCTCTGTCTGTCGTCCATCTACGGACATAACCCAGGCTCTCGACAACACCTACAAGTCAATTGCTAGTAGCGATATATATCGACCCGTACTATCAGTAGCTCGAACACCTCGTTCGACGACGCCGGGGTCGCGGAGAATACTCTGAAAACAAACTATTTTCTACTAGATGTTCTGATAATTTTTGCTCGCCAGTCGTGGTCCCGACCGCGGCTTGGAACGACGACGTTCTTCCGACGAACCGTCCGTCTCACTCCCTGTCGATTCGGGGGCGTACAGCACCACACTCGGCGTTTCTTCGTTCGAGCGAGCCAAGCAGTCGGGAACGTCCCACTTCGGTCGTGATTTGGACGCGTTCCCGAATTGTTTGATGCCCCGAAACGCATCCACTCCACCGCGGCGCGTGCGACCGCGTTCACACCGCCACGAAGATATCACCGTAACACCCGAAATCGCCTGAAATTCACCCGTTCGTGGCGAACGGCGCCGTCGTCGTGGTTGGGACTATCGACGCGGGAGTCCCGTGGTCGGCTCCCAGCCCGCCGGCGGTTTGCCCCGACTTCGGTCGCTTCGGCCACGAGACGGAGAGACGGACATATCAGTATAACTACTGTCTTACTGTTTGATTAGTGAGCTTCGAAAGCGTCCGTGGCCGCCGCGTCGTTGCCGCCGACAGCGTCTTCCATCGCCGGCCCAACGTCGATTCGGGATGACTCTCGCCGCCGAACGACTCCGCCGATTCAAGACGCCGCTCCGGTACGCGATGGGTTACCTCTACGTCCTCGCCGGCGTGATGCATTTCGTCGTGCCGAACGCGTACGCGCAGGTCGTTCCGCCCGTCTTCCCGGCGGCGCTCGCGCTCGTCTACGTCTCGGGCGTCGTCGAAATCGCCCTCGGCGTCGGCGTCGTCGTCCGCCGCACCCAACGCGTCGCCGCGTGGGGGCTCATCGCACTGCTGATTGCGGTCTTCCCCGCGAACGTCTACATGGCGACGAGCGACATCGTGCTCGACGGCGTTCCGGCGGCGTTTCGGGAACCCTCGGACGCCGCGCTGTGGCTTCGCCTGCCGCTCCAGGGCGTACTCGTCGCGTGGGCGTGGTGGTACACTCGCCCCGAGTCCGTCGAGGCCGACGAGTCGCTTTCGGTGCGGTGACTGTCTCCGATCGAATTGGTGTGAATCACCACGCTATCACGCGATTTTTCGCGTCCAAACGGAACTGATTCAAGCGCGCCGGTGCGAGCCGTACCCGATGACCGAAGACGACACTCACGACCACGTCGTCCCCGGAAGCGACGAGGCCATCGACTCGGCCGACGTTCGGGGCTACGACTTCGACGGCGCGTTCGACTTCGACGAGTTCCTCGACGCGTACGCGACGACCGGCTTTCAGGCGACGCAGCTCGCCGAAGCCATCGACATCGCGGAGGAGATGCAGGACGCGGATGCGACCGTCTATCTGACGTTCACCTCGAACATCATCTCGTCGGGCCTGCGCGAGGCCGTCGCCTACCTCGTCCGCGAGGGGTTCGTCGACGTGCTCATCACGACCTCCGGCTCGCTGACCGAGGACGTCATCAAGACCGCCAAACCGTTCAAGATGGGCTCGTGGGACGCCGACGAGGGCGAACTCCGCGAGCGCGGCATCAACCGCCTCGGCAACATCTACGTCCCCTCCGACCGGTACGTCTGGCTCGAACAGTACCTCTACGACTTCTTCGAGGACTTCTTCGCGGAGGAGAAAGTGCGGACGCCGACGGCGTTCGCCCGCGAACTGGGCGCGACGCTCGACGACGAACATTCGGTGTTGAAGCAGGCGGCCGACAACGACGTGCCGGTCTACTGTCCGGCGCTCACCGACGCCGAGGTGGGTAACTTCCTCTACTACTACCGGCAGGGCTACGACAAGGAGGTCGGCATCGAGATTCTCGACGACTACGACTCGCTCATCCAAGACGGCCTCCTCGCGGATGAAACCGGTCTCATCGCCGTCGGCGGCGGCGTCCCCAAGCACCACGCCATCATGACGAACCTCTTCCGCGGCGGCGCGGACTACGTCGTCTACATTTCGACGGGGATGGAGGGCGACGGTTCGCTGTCGGGCGCGCCCCCGAACGAAGCCGTGTCGTGGGGGAAAATCAAGGACCACGACACGAACTACACGCAAATCGAAGCCGAGGCGACGCTCGTCTTCCCGCTTCTCGTCGCCGGCGCGTTCAAGAACTAGCGCGTCTCCACCTCCGCATCCTATTGTCCCCTTTGTAGCGCTATGTGGGCGTTCCAACCGTCGAAAACGGCTACGTTAGGCTCATAGCAATTCCCTTTAGCGGCCGGTCGTGTTGCCCGAGTGATGGTATCAACAAGGCGGAGTTTCATCGGGGGTTCTGCCGCGGCGGTGGCGGGTCTCGCCGGCTGTCTGACGACGAGCAGTTCCGAGAGTGACGCCGACGCGACGGGTTCCGGTGGCGACGACGCGGAGACGTACGAGGTCGGCTATCAGGACTTCCAGACGAACATCGAGGCCACCGCGTTCCCCGATATGCTGTACTTCTACTGCGTGCAGTCCGGGTGGATGAACTGGCCGTCGCTGATGCAGTCGTTCGAGGATTCCTACGGCGTGGCCGTCCACGACGACGACCGCTCGTCGGGCGAGGCGCTCCAGCACATGCGCTCGCACTCGAACAACATGACCCACTCGGGGTACAACGGCGGCTACACCTACGGCATCGTCGCCCGGAACGAGGGCTTCACGCAGGCGTACAAGCCGCAGGGGTGGGACAAGGTACCTGACTCGCTCAAGACCGACGACGGCCACGTCACGGCGACCCGTCGAGTGACGACGGCCGTGACCTACCGGAAGGACATCTACGAGGAGCGCGGCCTCGACGAGCCGACCACGTGGGAGGACCTGCTCCGGCCCGAAATCACGCAGGACCTCGCGCTCCAGACCCCGCAGGCGGCGGTCGGACTCGCAGCGGCGCTGTCGATTAACAACGCCCGCGGCGGTAGCATGGACGACCTCCAGCCCGTCATCGACTACTACGAGCGGATTCAGGAGGGCGGCGCTGAGTTCACCGACAACTTCCTCGCGCAGTTCTCCCGCGGCGAGTACGCCACGTTCATCCGGTACGACTACTCCGGGCTCGACCTCAAGTACAACAACGACGAGGTCGCAGAAGAGAACGTCGGCGTCGCGCTCTTGGGCGGCGAAAACGGGAACAAAGGCGCGCTCAACATGCCGTACGGCTACGCGCTCTTGGAGGGCGCGCCGAACCCGGCGGCGGGGAAGCTATTCATGGACTACGTCCTCTCGCTGGAGGGCCAACAGCAGTTCCTCGACGCCTACGTCAGGCCGATTCGCTCCTCGGAGCTGGAGCTTCCCGAGGAGTTCATCGACCCGGCCGAGTACGACCGGACGGAGTTCCAAGTCGACTACGGCCAGTTGGTCGACCGGCAGGAAGACATCATCCGAGAGATAACGCGCGGCGCGAACATCTGAGGATGTCCGACCGACACGCCGAGAACAGCTCGCTCTCGACAGTCCGGGCGCTCACGCCACGAGTCGTCGGCGCGGTCGAGGCCGTCGCGAACCCCGTCACCGAACGGGAGCGCGAGTACCGCCGCATCGTCGCGCTGTGCGCGCCGTTTGCCGCGTTGGTGTTCGTCGCGGGGCTGTATCCCCTCTCCGAAGTCGTTCGCATCAGCGTCTCGACCGCCCAGTACCGGTCGGTCGGGTTCTCGCTCGACGCCTACGCGACGCTGTTCGGGGACCCCTACTACCGCCGGGTGGCGTTCGACTCTCTGTGGCTGACCACGGGAACGACGCTCGTTTCGGTCGGACTCGCCGTCCCCATCGCGCACGCCCTCGAAAAGTACGACCTGTCCGGCGAGGGCCTCCTCGTCACGCTCGTCTCGTTTCCCATCAGCCTCCCCGGCATCGTCGCCGCGTTCATGATTCTGGTGCTGTTCGGGAACAATGGCGTCGTCACGGCGGTCGCGGCCACCCTCACCGGGAGTCGGCCCACCGACCTCGCCTTTGCGGTCAGCGTTCCGGGGCTGTTCGTCGCCTTCGTGTACTCGATGGTGCCGCGCGCGACGCTCATCCTCCGTGGGACGTACGCCGAGGTCGACTCGGCCGCCGAGGAGGCCGCCCAAGCCCTCGGCGCGACGCCGTTCGAGACGTTTCGGTACGTCACCCTCCCGCAGATTCGACCGGGCATCACCGGCGCGCTGATTCTCACGTTCCGGACGGGGCTGGCGATTTTCGGGACGCTCGTCGTCATCCAGACGCTCGTCGTCTGGACGCTCCAGCTCTCGCGGGAACTCGGCGTCGGCTACGACGTGCAGGTCGCCGGCGCGATGGCGACCGTCTACTTCGCGTTCACGTTCCTGTTCACCGTCGTCGGGCTTCGGTACACCAGCGCGGAGGTCGGCATATGAGGCCGGCCCTCTCGCGCCGGTTCGGGCGGTCTGTCGTGGCGCTGACCCTGTTCGCGACGGTCGCGTTCCTCATCGCGCCCATCGTCCTCACCGTCGTCGCCTCGTTCGCCGCGAGTTGGACCGGCGTCCTCCCCTCCGGGTTCGTCACCTTCGAGAACTGGCGGGCGGTGCTGGGGCTCGCGGACACGCTCGGCTCACAGCGCAGCATGGGATGGAGCCCCCTGCTCAGCCTCCCGCTCGGCGGCGAGACGCTGACGGTGTTGGTCCCGGCGGAGCTGGCGTTCAGCATCGGCTTGGCGCTCGGCGGCGTCCTCATCAACCTCGTCGTCGGCGTCCCCATCGCGTACGCGGTCTCCCGCTACGAGTTTCCGGGCAAAGAGTGGGTCAACGCCGTCTCGGTGCTCCCGCTCGTGCCGGGCGTTATCTTGGGCGTCGCGTTCCTCCGGGCGTATCCGGACCTCTCGGCGACGAGCTTCGGGCTCATCGTCGGCTACTCGCTCTTGAAAGCGCCGTTCATGGTGATGGCCGTCCAAAGCGAGTTCGAGTCGATGCCGCTCCGACAACTGGAGGAATCGGCTCGCTCGCTGGGCGCGTCGTGGCCGCGGACGTTCCTGACGGTCATCGTGCCGAACGCCCGCTCGGGCATCGTCTCGGGGGCCATCATCTGTTGGGCGCTCGCGGCCGCGGAGTTCAACTTCTCGTACATCGTCTGGGCGAACGGCACCCAGCCGCTGGCGCTCTTCTTGCAGCGACACATCTCGAACAGCTCGTTCACCAAGGCGGCGGCCGCCGTGTCGATGTTCTTTTTCATCATCGTCGCGGTCACCCTCCTCTTGCAGCGGGTCGGTCGCCGCGGATTCGACACCAGAGGTAGCTAATGGCAGACCTGACACTAGACGCGGTCCGAAAGGACTACGACGACACGACGGCGCTGGACGGCGTTTCGCTCACCGTCTCGGACGGCGAGATTCTGGGCGTCCTCGGCCCCTCGGGGTGCGGGAAGACGACGACCCTGCGAACCGTCGCCGGCTTCGAGACGCCGACCGACGGGACGGTCAGGTTCGACGGCGAGGACGTGACGAACGTCCCCCCGGAGAACCGCAACGTCGGGTTGGTGTTCCAGGAGTACGCCCTGTTCGATAACATGACGGTCACCGAGAACGTCGCGTTCGGGCTGAAGATGCGGGGCGTCGGGAAGCGCGAGCGACGAACACGGGCCCGAGAGTTGCTTGAGATGCTCGATATCGGCGCGATGGGCGACCGTGACCCGACGACCCTCTCGGGCGGCCAACAACAGCGCGTCGGGCTGGCGCGCGCGCTCGCCATCGAGCCGAACGTCCTCCTGTTGGACGAGCCGATGACGGGACTCGACGCCCAACTGAAGGCGCGCCTGCGGACCGAAATCGGCGCGCTCCTCGCCGAGTTGGACGTCACCGGCCTCTACGTCACCCACGACCAGGAGGAGGCGATGGTGATGTGCGACCGCGTCGCGGTGCTGAACGAGGGTCGCGTCGAACAGGTCGGCACGCCCCGAGAGATCTACGAGTCGCCGGCGACCGAGTTCGTCTCGGAGTTCGTCGCGCTCGACGCGCCCGACCTCCCGTTCGTCAGCTGGTGATTCGACCGTAGCGACGCGAGTACGACGGCGTCCGAGGAGAGATGCGGCAGTCGGTACACGCGGTCATCGCGTTCGAGGCGGAGCGTCTCGGTTCCGAACAGGCGGTCGGTGGCGCTTCGGACGCGCTCCAGTTCGGCGCGCGACTCGGAGGCGAGTCGCCACTGCGGCCCGAACAGGCGGTCGTAGCCGACGACTCGCCCGGGGTCGGCGTCCGCGTCGTCCGCGTCGTCCGCGTTGTCAACGCGGTACTCCATCGCCAGATACCGGAACGACCGGTCGAAGACGCCCAGCGCGGTGAACGCTCCGGCGACGACCACCGCTCCCCCGAGCAGTTCGACCGCGACGCCGGGGGTCGTCGCGGTGCTGAGCAGGCCGGCCAGCGTCAGCGAGGCCACCAGCAGGACCGAGAGCGGAGACCGTAGCCCGCGGACGACCCCGCCAACGACGACCGCCGACGGCCTCGGACGGACGATTTCGGACCCGTCCCGCGAACTCTCGATTCGCTCCCACTCGGGGGTGTCGGGAGCGAATCCGAGTTCGACCGACGTGCGCTCGTCGAACGCCTCCAGTCGGTCGCGGTAGACGTCGACGATGTCGGCGAGCAGTTTCACCGCGAGGACGAACGCAAGGACGAACGGCGGCGGGGCACCCGCGATGACGAACCCCCCGCCGACGAGGAGCGCCGAGCCGGTTCCCGCCATCGACATGAGCGCCGACCGAAGTGGCTGCTGCGGCGGCACCGACGCGTGGGTTCCGCCGAGCAAGTACCGGCCCACGTCGATGGCGCGGCCGAAGATGACGGCGAGCACGCCCAAGCCGACAGAGAGCGATTCGGCGTCGGTCATCGTCGCGCCCGTGGTCTCCCCGACGCCGCCGACGCCGATTGCGCCAAAGAGCGCCCACCCCACGCTGCCGACGGCGAGCGCCATCAGGATGGCCGGGAGGTTCGCGACCTGAATCGACAGCGGCAGGACGGGAAGGCTGATGCGCCCGCGCTTTTCGGCCAGGGCACCGAACACGAGCCACGAGAAGCCGTTCGCCTCGTAGGTCGGCTTGCCCTCCGCGAACAGCGCCTTCACCGCGGCACCGACGAGACACGCGCCGAGTTCGACCCAGTAGACCGCCAACAGCGCCACGAGCGACCAGTCGAGCGCGAGCACGCCGACGAGCGGCACGGCGTTGACCGCCAGCAACACCGCCACTTTCGCTCGCCGCCTCTCGCTGGGAGTGAGCATTGTTGATAGGGAGATATTTCGCTCGGAACAGTTTGGTGGTCTGACTCGCGTCGGGCGGTCGGAACCGCGCTTCCGCGACTGGAAACCAAGCGTTGATACTGTCAGCGAACTATCCAGAACGCGTGCGTTCCTCGCTTCGATACCTCGTCTCGCTCATTGTCGGCCTCGTCGTCGCCGGTGTGGCCGTCTCGGCCGCCGACGCGCCGGGGTTCCTTCCCGTGGCAATCGCCCCGTTGTACGCGGCGACCACCGTGCTCGTCCTCCGCCACCGCGACGGGTGGAAGCGACTCTTTCGGTTCGGTGACCAACGCTGGAGCGACCGAAAGCGGGGAGCGCTCGGGGGCGGCATCGGCGCGTTGAGTTTCTCGCTGCTGCTCGCCGTCTCGGTCCCCGCCGGCCTCGTCGGAATCGGGCTGATGCTCTTCGGCCAGGCGCTCACGGTCGCGGACTACGAATCGCTCCCCGAGTAGTCGCGCGCCGCTGAGGCGGTTCGACAGTGAGTTTCATCAGCTATATGACCGGATGCGTAAAACGACGCATCCGATGGCCCCTCCACGGTACGGTGACGCCTCACTGTCGTCTCTCCCCGCCGGCATCGGATTTCTCCCGGTGCTCTCCGCGAACCTTCTCCCCCTCGTCGGCGTGCTGTGGTTCGGCTGGGACCCCGAAA
The DNA here is from genome assembly GCF_059802635.1 of Haloferax sp. SDI50. NCBI lineage: Archaea > Methanobacteriati > Methanobacteriota > Halobacteria > Halobacteriales > Haloferacaceae > Haloferax > Haloferax sp. SDI50. The sequence continues at coordinate 389,557 of NZ_JBPULL010000002.1, read as the reverse complement.
CCCTCCTCGCGGTCTACGCGCTCGAACTGCTGTTGTTGTTCCCGCTTTCGGGTGTGAAAGCGCTGTTCGCCGGCCGACCGCCGAGCTCGTCCCGCGAGGGCGGCGTGCTCAGCCGGTCCGAAAGCGACCTCGTGGATAAGCGCGGGAGCGTCACTATTCACGACCGACTCCCGCCGGTGTATCCCCGCAACGTCCCCTTCGCGACGGCCGTCGTCGGCGGCGGCGCGTGGGTCGGCGTCTTCCTCCTCGCGCCGCTCTCGGAGGTCATCTCGGTGTTCGACGTGCTCGCCCGCCCGGAGGCGGTCGTCAGCGTCGCCGCGCTCGTCGTCGGGCAGGTCGGTGAGACGGCGGCCGCGTTCCTCCGCGGCGACCGATACGCGGGGCGCTCGCCGTACGCCCTCGTCGAAATCCCCGCCCGGCAAGCGATGTTCCTCGCGTGCTTCCTGTTCGTCGTCGTCCTCGGCGGCGCGACGGTCGCCCTCGCGGCGTTCGTGCTCGTGAAACTCCTCTTCGAGTGGTCCGGCTTCCGCGCGGACCGGGGCGGCGGCGGTCGACTGACTGGCTGGCTCGCCGGCCCCGACAGCGAGGCGACCCGCGACTCGCTCGACGTTCCCGACGGCCGACCCGCGGTCGAAATCAACGTGGACCGCCGTGCGGTCGTCACGGCCGCGGTCTGGCGCGCAGTCACGACGACGGGCCCGTTCTACGTCACCATGGCCGCGATGGTCTGGATTGGCGGGACCGCCTTCGTCGCCGAGGAAGCCTCGCTCGCGGTCTGGGTCGGATTCGGCCTTTTCGGGCTCGCCCTCCTCGCGTTCATGCTCGCCGGCGACGTGGTCGAGGACACGCTCGCGAGCGGGTGGCTGACCTACCGCCGGTTCGGCGGCCGACTCGTCGCTCACGACCGCTTGACCGGCGAACCGCAGTGGGCGGCGGCGGTCGGTGACCTCCGCGACGCCGAGGTCGTGGCGACCCGTCCCACCGACCGCTATCTCGGAACGCGAACCATCGCGGCGACGGTCGGCTGGGGCGACGACGAGACGGAACGCTCGTTCGGGCCGGTCGCGGACGCCGAGAGAGTCGTCGAGGCGTTCGATCTGCCGGTCGAATCGGTGGCCCTCGCGCCGCTCGACCGGCGCTTCGTCGGGGCCGCCGTCGCTTCGGTCGTTCTCACCGCGGCCGGCGTCGTCACCGTGGTGACTACCCCGCTCGGTCCGTCCACGAGTTGGCTCCTCGCGTTGTTCCTGTTCCCGGTTTTCGCCGCCGTGCCCAAGGGGTTCTGGACGCTCGCGCACTCGTGAGGCGAGACGACCAGAGCGGTTTGTGACGAGCGAAAAGATGAGCAGCAGAAAGCGCGTGAGTGAACGAGTAGCGTCACGACGACGGTCGCCCGCGACGGCCCGCGGACGGACTACCCTCGCGAATGTAACGAGTAGGCGATGAGCACCACGCCGCAGAACTGGAACAGCCGCGTGACGAGCGTGAGCGGCTGTTGGTACTGGAGGCCGATGTAGCCCTGACGCAGGAGCACCGAGCCGACGAAGGCGACGCCGAACGCGACGGCCGTGAGGAAGAACAGGCCCGCGGACAGCGCCCGCATCGTCCGGCTGTCGTGGCGGCGGTAGCCGCGATAGGCCTGATAGCCGACGTAGCTCCCGACGAGCGTCGACCCGAGGGCGAGCGAGACGATAAGCCAGTCGAGGACGGCCGACAGCGTCGCCATCTCAGAGGTCCTCCCACATCCGTTTGAAGCGGTCGGCGGTGTCGGGTTCCCCCTCGCCGGGGAACGACTCGTCGTCGGTGCGCGTCAGGGACGACTCGAACGACCCGTCGTCTAGCGCCACGGAGAACTCGGAGAGCGTGGCGGTGTAGACGCTGTAATGGTTGTTACTGGTTCGAATCTCGGTCTGCTCGTCGAGGAGTCCGTACGCTTGTAATCGTTCCACCCGGCGGTAGACCGTCGGTTTGGACATCTCACACTCGTCGGCAAGCTCTTGTGCGGACATTGGTTTGGTACTCGTCGCTGCGAGGATGTCTCGGGCGTACTCGTCGCTGAGGAGGTCGAGAATATCGCCCAGCGCCGGATCCTCACTCACGGTGGTCGAATGACTGCTCGTCGGGTTAATAGGCCCACGGGTTTCCACCCCTGTTGGTCGCGGCGACCGAGTTGGAGTCCGAATCGGGGCTGGAGCACGGCGGGGCTGTCGAGAGAGCACGATGGTACGGGTTAGTGCGTCGGTACTGCGGGGTAGTACGGCGATGCTGTGGAGGGGCTGCTGCGTCAGCGATGACCGCGATGGGTGCCGGGGTGCTGTCAGAGGGCACAGTCCGGTACTGCTCGGGAGGGCAGTCCGGCGTCAGTTCGGCGGGGCCCATCGCAGTTCGACCGACGCGCCGTTAGCCCATATAAAACGGGGGCCAGTTTCTGACCCAGAAACTCGCCCATTCTCAGGCGCGACAGCCCACAGAGGCTCCGATTTCGACGAGACGCTCCGTCTCGACACCGGTCCCGCGGACGGTATAGCCGTAGCCGTCGCAGTTCCACGACACCGAAGTAGTCGGTCCGTAGTCGATAGTCGCCGGCCGGCCGCTGACCGTCGCGTCGCGCTCGTCGGCGTCGATGTCGAGGGTGTAGTTGAACTTCGCGACCGTGAGTTCGCGGCCGTCGCTGGCGGCGTAGCGGAGTCCGACCCCGTTGATGCGGCCGGTGGTTCGCGTGGCGTAGACCAGTTCGTACGCGGACGGAACCGTCGGCTCGGGAACCGAAATCGAACTCCGCGCCACCAAGTCGGCCCTGCTCCGGAACCACGACGTGTTCGGCGTCTCCTGACGCTCGACGGTCGTGCCGGCGTCGATGTCCGGGCGGAACGTGTCGGCCGACACCGCCGCGTCGAACGTCACGTTCGTGTACGTCGTCGTCACCGACCGCCGAGTCCCGTCGGCCGTCCACGCCGTCTGCTTGCGAAGCGGGTAGAACCGCTCGGTGTCGAGCCACAACCGCTGGCGGTAGCCCGCCTCGCTCCGGTTCGTCTCGGGTACGATGTCGAGGACGTACGCCTCGCGCCCGCCGACGGTATCGGTCTCGACGAACTCGACTGCGTAGCTACGGTTCGCGTCGGCTCCGGGGGCGACACCGGCGTGCCGCGGTACGACGGGAAGCGGTGACACGCCGACGGACTGCGGACGACCGGCGTCGTCGGTCAGCCCCGCGGCCGCGACGAGCAGTTGGAGCCGTTCGGCCGTCCGCGACTCGGTCGGCGGCCCCGTCAGTTCGATGACGGTCACCGCATCCCTGTCTGTCTCGTGAAGCCAGAGCGTCGATCCGTTCGAGACCTGCCGGTCGTACCGTCGATTCGCGGCGTTCCGGAAGTTCACGCGCTTCCGTTCCGTCTCCGGGACGAGCGTCACGTCGGCGACGGTCCGAGACGTAACCGTGTCGTCGGCTCGGACCTCGACGGTCTGTGTTCCGGTGAGCGCGTCGATGCCGCGGTAGCGCTCGGTCACGTTCGCGTCGACTGCGGGGCTCGCGTCGCCTATCGCGCCCCCCGTCGTCCAGAGGACCGCGGAGAGCGCGACGGCGACGAGCACGAACGCGGCGAGCGTGCGTCGGTTGAGTCGGAGTGGGGGGCGAGTCATACTGGAAGCACTCTGGCGGAAGTTCGACTGCGTGTCGGAGTGCCGACGGCTAAATACTTCTGGACGCCGGGCCGAGCGCCCACCGGACCGATAGCTACACGCGCAAGGCGCGAGACGGGTGGGATATGCCGCCCTCCACGACGCCTGCGACACGAACGCGGGCGTTGGTCTGCGCCCTCCAGTGGGGTCTGGTGCAGACGTTCGTCCTCGACACGCTGGGCCGGTTCCGTCGGAACTACTACCGCGCGACGGCGGGAGCCCGGTTCCCGCCCGACTGGGTGGTCTCGATTCAGTTCGCCGCCCCGCTCGGCCACCTCGTCGGCGGGGTTGGCGCTCGTGACCGGAGTGGCGACGCTCGCGCCCGTCTCGACGCGTCTCGGCGTTCGTCGTCTCGTCGGTCGTCGTGTCCGCCGTTCCCATCGTCGGGTCGCTCGCGATTTCGGGGTCTCTAGCGTTCGTCGCCGAGACGACGCTCGTTGCTCGACTCGCTGACGGGTGACTCGACGGCCGGTCGACGGCGCTTCCGACCGTACACGCCTCGAACCTCCGGGGAGTTTATGCGCGTGCGGATGGTACTCAACCAATAATGTCAAGCGAGCGGAGAGAGCTGTTCGAACACATCGAATCCGATCTCATCCTACGAGAGTTCTTTCAGGAGGTGACTGAATACGCGATATTTCTCCTCGATGCGGACGGATACGTCGCAACGTGGAACGAGGGCGCGAGACGAATCAAAGGCTACGAGCGCGACGAGATTCTCGGCCGCCATCTGTCGGTGTTTTACCCCGACGGCGGCGACGGCACGTCGCCCGAGACGGTGCTCGCAGTCGCCGAAGCGGAGGGGAGCTACGAGGAAAAAGGGTGGCGCGTCCGGAAAGACGGGTCGCGGATTCTCGCGCACGTCACGGTTCGTGCGTTGACCAACGACCGCGGGGAGCTCCGCGGGTTCACGAAAATCGTTCGGGACATCACCGAGACCTACGAGTACCGACAAGAGCTAGAACGGAATCGAGACCGGCTCGAACGCACCGAACAACTGGCCGATATCGGAGGGTGGGAAGTCGATTACGGGACCAACGACTTACAGCTGACCGACGGGACGAAACGACTGGTGGATCTCCCGCCCGACACGGAACTGACGCTCGAAGAGCTCAGACAGTTCTTTCACGAGGACGACCGGACGATTATCAATGAGGCTATCGAGAGCGCGCGGACCGACGGCGAGTCGTTCGACATCGAGATGCGGGTGATTACGGCTTCGGGTCGAACGCGGTGGGTTCAAATCCGGGGCGAGGCAGCGGATGACGGCATGAGCGTCCGCGGCGCGGTGCGCGACATCTCGAACCGAAAAGAGCGCGAAGAGCGACTCATGGTGCTGAATCGGGTGCTTCGGCACAACCTGCGGAACAATCTTAATATCGTCAGCGGGTACGCGCGAGAGTTGCGCCGGGACCTCGACGCGGTCGACCTCCCGACGGAGAAGGGCGACTACGACCGGTTGGCCGAGACGGTGACGAACCTCAGCGAGACGACCAGCGGTATCGATGCTGAACTTCGAGCGCTCGACGAGATAGTCACCGCGGCGAGTCAGTTTTCGGTCGAGGCGATGGTCTCGAAGACGGACCGAATCATCGAGAACGCCGACGACCTCATGTCGACCGGCGAGAAGGCCCGGCGGTTCGAGAACGTCGTGGAGGAATCCACTGACAAGGAGCCGGTTCGCGTCGACGACGTGTTGTCGGATATCAAGCGGACGTACGAGCGGCGATATCCCGATGCGACGATTCGACTCCGGCTAGGCGAGCAGACCGTGCTCGCGAGCGCGCACTCGCTCTCCCTCGCGCTCGACGAACTCGTGCAGAACGCCATCGTACACAACGACGAGGATGACCCCGTGGTCACCGTCGCGTCGCGCCGCATCTCGGGCGAGCGAGTCGAAATCACGGTCGAAGACAACGGACCGGGAATCCCGCAGACGGAACGCGAAATCTTGGAACGCGGGGAGGAAACGCCGCTGTCGCACGGAAGCGGGATGGGACTGTGGACCGTCTCCTGGTTCGTCACGCAGTTCGACGGCGAGGTCTCTATCGTCGACCGCGCCGGCGGTGGGTCGACGGTCGAAGTCAGGCTCCCCACGCCGGAGCACTGACGCGACTGTATCGGCCTCGCCGCCCGAGAACGCGGGCCGACGGCCTCAGACCGACCCGATGTCCTCTTTTTTCCGCATGAGGTAGAGGAAGTACGGCCCCCCGACGAGGCCGGTGATGATGCCGACCGGGAGCTGAATCGGGCTCAGCGCGAGCCGAGCGCCCACGTCGGCACCGACGAGGAGCGCCGGCCCGAGGAACGCGCAGCCGATAAGGAGCCGCTTCGAGTCGCTGCCGACGAGATTCCGAACCATGTGCGGGACGATGAGGCCGACGAAGCCGACCAGTCCCGCGACGGCTATCGCCGCCGCCGTCGAGAGGATGGCGATACCGGCGACGGCGAAGCGGACCTTCTCGACGGGCATCCCGAGGGACTGCGCGGTCTCCTCGCCGAGGAGGAGCACGTCGAGTTCCTTGGTGACCGCGAGCGCGAGTCCGAGCGCGACGATAGTGAACGGGAGCGCGATACGCACCTGCGCCCAGTCGGTTCCGAGCAGCGACCCGGACAGCCACGCCTGCGCGGACATCACGACGCCGAGGTCGTTGATGAAAAAGAACATCGCGCGCTGGACGGAGCCGAAGACCGTCCCGACGACGACGCCCGCAAGGACGAGTCTGACCGGCGAAGTGCCGTTTTTCCACGCGATGAGGTAGACGAGGAGGAACGCGATTGCGCCTCCGACGGCGGCGAGCACCGGCATGAGCGGGAGCAGTCCCGACAGGAACGTCAGGGTGACGAGCACGACGAGCCCCGCGCCGTCGCTGATGCCGAGGACGTACGGACTCGCCAGTTCGTTTCGGGTGACGACCTGGAAGATTGCGCCCGAGACCGCGAGGTTGGCACCGACGAGGACGCCGACGAGAACCCGCGGCAGGCGAATGTTCCAGACGACGAACTGGCGCTGGGTGAACCATTCGGGGATGTCGCCGCCGAGCAGGAACGCCCGCCACACGTCGGCGTCGAACACGACCGCCGAGTCGAAGACAGCACCCCACGCTTCGGAGAGGGTGAGGGGGTACGCGCCGAAGCTCACCTGTAAGAGCGTCGCCCCGAGGAGGACCGCGAGGCTGCCGACGATGACGAGGGCGAGCATCGAGTCGGCGTACCGGTCGCGCCACTCCGCGCGAACCGCACCGACCGCGTCTGTGACCTTGCTCATCGGGCGTCAGAAGTTCCCGTTGACGATGTCGACGAGGCGCTCGCGGTCGAACAGCTGTTCGTCTTCGGGCACGTCTCCGACCGCACCCGGCCACTCACCGAACTGGTCGGGATACACCATCTTGGCGACGGCTTCCGTCGAGAACATATCGACGATTGGGCCCATGTACTGCCCGGCGCTCCGGATGAGGTTACCCTCCTGAACGGCCGTGAGCCGCTGTCCGCTCTCGTTGTTCTCGAACGGCTCGACGACGGTATCGACGAACTCCTCGTGGGTCGAGGAGGTGAGCGCGCCCACCGCGCCGATGTAGTCGGGGTCGACGTTGATGAGTTCCTCGTAGCCGATGGGTCCCTCGGGGTAGCGTCCCTCGAAGGCGTCTTTCATGCCGACCCGGAAGTACGACTTGGTGTTGTTGCCGAGGCGGTGGAGGGGCGCGACGCGGAACTGGCCGGAGTCGGGGCTGACGCCGCGCCAGATGGCGGCGACGGTGGGGCGTTCGTCCTCCGGCGGGAGACCGGCTTCGATAGTGCTCATGAGGTCGTCGTGGAACGACTGCCACGCCTGGAACTGCTGTTGGCGCTGGAACACCGTTGCGACCTTCTCGAACGCCTCGTAGAGCGTGTACGGATTCGGCTCGTTGCTGACGGCGGCCGTCGGGGCGAACCGGAGAGTCGTGCCGAGGAAGGGCCCGGTCTGGGATTCGACCTCCTCGTAGTCCGACGCATCCCAACTGACGTACCGGCCGAGCGTGGCGCGGGCGATGAGCCACACGCCGGCGTCGGCGGCGTAGAAGTTCTCCTTGTCGAAGCCGGATTCCGCGCCGCTCGCGAGCTTGGTGATTCGACTCTCGTCGAATTCGAGCCCGAGGAGGTCGTAGAACTTGAGCGGGGCGCGTTCGAGGCCGGTGGTCGCACTCGGGTGGATACCGAGCGCCATCCCCATATCGAGGAAGGGCCCGGAGACGACGCCGTACGTCTCCGGCACTGCTTCGAACGTGTACGGGTCGTTCGGTTCTATCTCGACGGTGTACTGCCCGGCGTTCTCGGTCGTCTGTTCGGTCGTCGTCGACTCGGTGGCGGCCTCGGTTTCGGATTCCGCGGCGGCCGTCGACTCGGAATCCGCGCTCCCGCCCGCGGTACAGCCAGCGAGAGCCGATGCGAAGAGTCCTGCACTTCCTGCGAGTATCTGTCGTCTTCGAACCATATTATTTAGGCCTGCCTAAAGACAGATAACCGTTTCGAAGTTTAGGCAGACCTAATAACTGAATATCGCACGACAATATCGGGTCACACGCATATTTCGACCGCAGATGTAATGATTATAACTGTGATATCACCCATCTCCAATCCGGGTTGTCCAGCTAGCGAATATCTAAATTGTCAGATGGGGTTACTAACAACTCTCGCGTCGGTTTTCGACGTTCGCGTCCGCGGTGACGGGCGTTCGGTCGGTCGTGTTACGTCGTGCTGTCGCGTCGAATGGCCGTCCCCTCCCGGGAGTTGGCCGGTGGACCGGTCGCAAACTGCTGTCGAAGTTGGGCCGACTCCTTTCTCGCGTTTGTCGTCACCGCGCCGCCGTCCAGTCCAGCGCGACACGGTGCCAGTCTCAACCCTCCCCACTGAGCGTATTCGACCGACCACATCTACCCTATATGAGTAATCCGAATAATTTAGATTTCCCGAACTACCTCGATTTGTGAATAATGTGGATTGTCTGGAGTACTTCGGTAATGTCGGTACTGTCGATACGGTGCCCCTATCGAGTCGATACATAATTCGACAGCAGTCCATTATCCACCAACTTTACATTATTTACATATTCTACCTAAGCCACATACTTTACATTATCTACACTGCTCACAGTCTCGGAGTGTATCACCGTGGCCGCGGATTCGGGCGCGACGGAGTCAACTGTCTAAACGTGCGTAACAAGAATATTATAGATAATCCGAATTATCTAGATTCGTTGAGAAGTTCAATTAACTGCAATTCTGTGGCTTGTTCGTCGCAGTCGCGGTATCCACCCAGCTGAGAAGAGGTGCATACCCTGTCTACTTCGGCTTATCTTTATACGTCTCGTTATTCAGATTATTTCGCTATCGTCGGTTACCTCTCTGGCCCACAGTCGAGATACTGTTCCACATTCAGATACTGTGACTTATTTAAATTATCAGAATTACTCGAATGTCTCCGGAACTGCACATCGTTGAGTAATCCAGTGGCGTTCGATTTTCCGGAGAATCCTACTAACTCAGCATATCAAAAGAACCCACGAAATCAAGATAATTCAAATAACTCAGCAAACCCGGATTACCACTCGCCGTTCGATTTAACTCGGTCTCGGGAGTGAGCACAGGCGACCGTGACGACGCACTTCGACGACTTCGACCACGAGAGACACATGCGCGAGAGTTTCGAACTCGCACGGGAGGCCGCCGCTCGCGGCGACGAACCGTTCGGGTCCGTACTCGTCCGCGGCGACGAGGTCATCATGCGCGACTCGAACCGAATCGTAACGGAGTCCGACATTCGTCGGCACCCCGAGTTACACCTCGCCTATCGGGCGTGCCGAGAGTACGACCCCGACGAGCGGGCGGAGACGGTGATGTACACCAGCACGGAGCCCTGTCCCATGTGCGCCGGCGGGATGGCGACCGCCGGCTTTGCGCGCGTCGTGTTCGGCGTCGGCGGCGACGAAATCGGAGAGTTCACGGGTTCGGGTCCCGGCGTCCGGTCGGCGGCGATTCTCGACGGCGTCACCGAGGTAGTCGGCCCGGTGCTGAACGAGGAAGCCCGCCGAGTTCACCGCGAGTACGACTGGTAAGAGTCAACCAACCACCGCGACGAACGCCGATTCGACCGGAGCGCGAACGCCCGGGGCTTCGGCGTTTCGAACAGTTAGATATTAAATAATTCATTCGAATACCCGTATCTAATATCTATCACAACTACATTCACGAGTCGATACCGTATCGACGAACGTTCGGGCCCATTCGCTGAATCTGAATGTCGATACCGGCGGTGTATCTTCTCTAGCTGTATATTCACGACTGACGAGGACGCGTTTGAATCGAACGACGTGTTCGGAACGCTCCATCTCGTCTCCGAATCTCTCATTCGTGCGCCAAACGGCTGTTTGTGCTCTGTAATGGGTGTACTACTCAGTTCGGCGGTCGATGAGGTACGTTCGACAACGGCCGTCGTTCGCAAGCCGAGCCTCCCGCATCCGACTACCTAATAGTTCTCTTAGTAATATCGAGAGTTGACACGAACGGACAACTCGGTGAAGCCACGTCAAGCTACGGACCGGTCCGTCGTCGGCCGGTATCGAGACGTTGCGCTCGGACTGAGCGACACCGAGTATTTACATAATCCGAACGATGGTCTACCTCACGGCGAAGCACCGCAAGGAATTACAGACATATGCTTGTAATCAATTTTCACTCAACCCCACATATCTGTATAATGTGAACATATGACATCATACGCATTTACATAATGTAAGTTGGTGAGGATAAGGCGGTGCGGTGACCGAACGGTGGGGGTGTATCGTCGGTCGTACTCGTCGGTGAGTTCCGGAACGAAATCACGTCGAACCGCCCGAGTGCGACTCCAAGTTGGGCGAGTCTAAATGTTTAATATGTTTCGGGAGAGACGTTTCGACCGTCGATATGAGTAGCGACAGAAACTACGAACGAGAGTTCGTACGGACGTTCTTCACCTCGCCGACGGCGGTCGGCGGCGAGAACTCGGCGAAGATGTTGCAGAGCGCGGCCCAACTTCGGGGGATGCAGGCCCCCGACACATGGATTCCGGACAACGAGGACGCTACGGCACCGTCGATGCGCGACGAAGGCGTCCAGAACCTCGTCGAGGTCGTCTCCGAGCACGGCGCGGAGTTCCCCGGCGAGATTCATCCCCGCGTCGTGTGGCACCGCGACGACCCCTCGACCCGCTACGAGGGCTTCAAGCAGATGCTCGAAATCACCGACCCCGAAAACGGCGCGGTCGAGCACATCGACGGCTTCGTCATCCCCGAGGTCGGTGACCTCGACGACTGGAAGAAGGCCGACGAGTTCTTCACCATCGTCGAGAACGAACACGGCCTCGACGAGGGGAGCCTCTCGATGTCGGTCATCATCGAGAGCGGCGAGGCCGAACTCGCGATGAGCGACCTCCGCGCGGAGAAGGGCAAGCCCTCCAACAACCTCGAACGACTGTTCCTCCTCGTCGACGGCCAGGTCGACTACACGAAGGACATGCGCGCCATGACGCCGACGGGCGAACTCCCGGCGTGGGCCGAACTGCGGCACAACACCTCCCGTGGGGCCAGCGCCGCCGGCTGTATCGCCGTTGACGGCCCCTACGACGACATCCGCGACGTGGAGGGCTACCGCGAGCGCATGGTCGAGAACCGCGCCATGGGGATGACGGGCATCTGGGCGCTCACGCCCGGACAGGTCGTCACCGCCAACGAGGCGCCGCTGCCGCCGAAGACCGGCAGTTGGCTCCTCGAACTCGACGACGACGAAATCGAACTCGACGACGAGGACGGCCGTCAGGTGTACGACGGCGACGAACTCTCGCTCGAACAGGTCGGCGACGACAGCTACGTGCTCCGCGTCGACGGCGAAGAACAGGAACTCGACGGCGAGGAACTCCACGAGGAACTCCTCGACCTGACCACCTACGTCCCGAGCATGGACGACATCGTCGACTCCATGGAGGAGTTCGAGGCGGCCAAGGAGGCCGGCAAGGGCGCGATTGCGATGACGCAGGCGACGACGCTGGTCATCGACGACATCGAGGTCGATATCGCCAAAGACCGGATGTGGGACGAGGCGACCTATCAGGCCGCGATGACGCCCGTCGCCCTGTTCCAAGACGTGTACGAGCACCGCCCGGACCAACACGACGCCCTCGAAGAGATGTACGGCGAGGGCATCGTCGAGCGCGCGATGGCCGTCGGGACGGACGACTAACGACCAGCAGTCAGCCTGACAACGCCAGCCAACCCGCACCTGCTATTTTCGCGCTTGGTACCTGGTACCTGAGACGGCGGTGTTTGCCTACGAGAGCGCCGATTCCAGCGACTCGACGGCGTTCAGCAGTTCGTCGGCGAATTCGCGCTCGAGTCGCGTCATGTCCACCTGATACTTCGGTCCGCCGACGCTGAGGCCGCCGACGATTCGCCCGTCGGCGTCGTGGACCGGTGCACCGATGGCGATGAGATTCGGTGCGAACTCCTCGTCGACGACGGCGTACTCCTGAGTTGCGATTTCGTCCAACGCGTCGAACAGCCGGTCGGCGTTCGTAATCGTGCCCTCCGACTCCCGCGGCAGGCCCCAGTGGTCGACTATCGACGCCACCTCGTCGCGGTCTAGTTCCGAGAGGATGGCTTTCCCCGCGGCCGTGTTGTGCAGGTGGTACTCCGACCGGTAGCGGATGCCGTTCGCGTCCCGTCCCTCGTCGGTCGACGAGCCGTAACACATGAGCAGCCGACCGTGTTCGAAGATAGTGAAGTTCGCCTCTTGGCCGGTCGCGTCGGCCAGTTCGTCGACGACCCGCTCGACGACCTCGTCACTCGGATACCGATGTCGGGCGCGCTCGCCCAACAGCGCCACCCTGAAACTGACGCGGTAGACGCCGTCGCGCTTGACCAGATATCGACTCTCCAAGAGCGTGTTGAGGTGACTACAAATGGAGCTTTTCGAACTGTCGACCATCGTGTCCAGTTCAGCGAGTGTGAGACCGCCGTGTTCCAGAATGAGGCTGAGAATCTCCAGCGAGGCCTGGGTCGTCTTGAGCCGTCGCCCGGTCACGTTCTCAATCATACACCAATTATTATCATGATGGTTCATAACTGTTGCCATAATGTAAATCAGCTGAACTACCCCGCCAGCCCGGTCAATCCGGGCATGTTTCTCTCGTATTCCCGCGGGAACAAACGAAATAGAACGGTGGAATACGTCGAACGCTGTTCGGTTCGCGTGCGTCGTGGCTGTTCGGTCGGCCGTCAAATCGCCCGCGACCGTTTCACCCAGCCGATTCGCGTGATTGCCTCCGCTCCGAGTTGGCCGAGGAGGCCCGCGGCTTCGAGGTCGTGTTCCTCGAACGCGTCGACGACCACGTCGCCGGCGCTGAGCACGCCGTGGCTCCCGATGGGGACGTACAGCCCCGATTGGAGCGCGCCCCGACTGTGGTCGTCTTCGGTGTGCTCGTGGTTCGCGTGGATGACCGGCTCGCCCGTCCGGTACGTCCGCGCGGCCGGCGTGTCCTCGCTGACCGAGTAGTTCGGCCGGTCGCCGGCGCGTTCCAGACACTCCTCCGTCGCCTCGATTGTCTGGAGCATGTTCCGGTTCTCGTCGACCAACCGGACGGTCGTGTTGACGAGGCCGAGGACGTTCTTCGCCGCGTCGGCCAGTATCTCCGCCACCTCCGCCTTCGAACTCGCGTTCCGTAACTCCTGGCTCGTCCGGCGAAGAATCTCGATACGCTGTTCCTGACGCTTCGTGTCCGTCACGTCCCGCACGACGCCGTAGAGCGTGACCGTCTGACCGTCCTCTACCAGCGGGTCGCACGAAAGCCGTATCGACCGCTCGGTCGTTCGCTCGCTCGCGTACTGCACGTCGATAGCAAAGGGCTCTCCGTGTTCGATAGCGTCGCCGAGGCGAACCAACACGCCGTCTTGGTCGCCTTCGGCGTACTGCTCGACGACGTCCGAGACGGTCGGCGTCGCCGCCGCGTCGAACCCGTGTATTCGCTTTGCCTCGTCGCTCCACCACAGTTCGTCGCGCGACACGTCGTAGGACCACACGCCGATACCGGTCAGTCGCTGGAGGCTCGCGAGCAGTTGGTCGACCTCCGCCTTGGACGCCGTCGGGATGGCGCGCGCCACGTCAGTTTGATTCCAGTTCGGTGACCTGACCATGAATGAGGGTACGTACCGGGGACGCGACTATAAATCCCCACGTCGGCCGCGACGGGCGGTTCGAGGGTGAGAACGTGTCGCAACACCAGAGGATTTAATCCGTGCGTATGTGTATCATTGATGATGGCAGTTGAAGACGTGCTCGACTCCCCACGGGGAGGAGAGACATCGGCGACGACGCTCGACGTGGACCGTCCGGACGTGACGGCGTACACCGCACTGGCGACGGAGTTACGGGACCGCGTCGACGGCGACGTGAAGTTCGACGAGTACGCGCAGGTGCTGTACGCGACCGACGGCAGCATCTATCAGGCGCGACCCGCGGGGGTCGTCCTGCCGAGAGACGCCGACGACGTTCGCGCCACCGTGGAGACCGCGGCAAACCACGGCGTCCCAGTTCTGCCACGCGGAACGGGCTCCTCGCTGGGCGGCCAAACCGTCGGACGTGGCTGCGTCGTCATCGATTTCACGAAGTACATGGACGATATCGTCGATATCGACCCGCAGGCGAGGCGTGCGACCGTCCAGCCGGGGTGCGTTCAGGACCACCTCGACGCCGCGCTCGCGGACCACGGCCTCAAGTTCGCGCCCGACCCCGCCTCCTCGAATCGCTCGACCGTGGGCGGCGGCATCGGCAACAACTCCACGGGCGCGCACTCGGTCCGCTACGGCATCACCGACGCCTACACCGAGGAGTTGGAGGTGATTCTGGCCGACGGCTCGCTGATACACACTCGCGAGGTCGTCCTCGACAGCGACGAGTACGACTCGATTCTCGCCCAAGATGACCTGGAGGCGAATATCTACCGGACGGTCCGGGCGCTCGTCGAGAACCACGAGGCAGAGATAGAGAACAAGTATCCGTCGCTCAAGCGCTCGGTGTCGGGGTATAACCTCCAGAAAGTCATCTACGAGAACGACGACGGCGAGGAGGTCATCAACCTCTCGAAGCTGTTCGTCGGCGCGGAGGGCACCCTCGGCGTCATCGTCGAGGCGACCGTCTCGCTCGTCACCAAGCCGGACGAGACGGCGCTCGCGCTGTACTGCTTCGACGACCTCGTGGACGCGATGGAGGCCGTCCCGGAGGCGCTCGAATTCCCTGTCAGCGCCGTCGAACTCATGGACGACGAGGTGTTCCGCCTCGCCCGCGAGTCGGAGGGCTACGCCGAGTACGCAGAACCCATCCCCGAGGGCGCGAAGGCGGCGCTGATGCTGGAGTGGGACGACGAACTCGTCGACGACTTCGAGGCCGCGGTCGCGGACACGAACGCCCACTTCGTCGACTCCGGCGCTGCGTTCGACGTGCTCGAAGCCTACTCCGAAGAGAGCCAGGGCCGACTGTGGAAGCTCCGTAAGGCGGCGATTCCGCTGTTGATGAGCCTCGAAGGCGACCCGAAGCCGTACCCGTTCATCGAGGACGCGACCGTCCCGCCCGAAGAACTCGCGGAGTACGTCCAGAAGTTCGAGGACGTCCTTGAGAGCCACGACACGTCGGCCGCGTACTTCGCCCACGCCGGGTCGGGGACGCTCCACATCCGCCCGATTCTGAACCTCAAGGAGAACGAGGGCATCGAGAAGATGCACTCCATCACCGACGACGTGACCGACCTCGTCGTCGAACATCACGGGGCCTTTTCGGGCGAGCACGGCGATGGGATGGCCCGAACCGAGTTCAATCCGAAGATGTACGGCCCCGAACTCTGGGGCGCGTTCAAGGAGCTGAAGACGGCGTTCGACCCCGACTGGCTGTTCAACCCCGGCAACGTCGTCTACCGCGACGGACCCTCGGACCCCGGCCCGGACAGCGACCGGGGCGTCGGCGCGGACATGCGCGAGAACCTCCGCTACGGTCCTGATTACCAGTCCGTCGAGCCGCAGACCGACCTCGACTTCGACGACGAGGGCGGCTTCTCGCACCTCGTCGAACTCTGTAACGGCTGTGGCACTTGCCGGCAGACCGACTCGAACACCATGTGCCCGACCTACCGCGCCTCGAAGGAGGAAGTCCAGACCACTCGCGGGCGCGCGAACATGCTCCGGGCCGCCATCTCGGGCGAACTCCCCGAGGACGAACTGTACTCCGAGCGCTTCCAGACCGAGGTGCTGGACCTCTGTGTCGGCTGTAAGGGCTGTCAGAGCGACTGTCCGACCGGCGTCGACATGGCGAAGCTGAAATCCGAGGTGAAACACCAGTACCACCAGAAAGAGGGCACCAGCCTCCGCTCGCGGGTGTTCGCCAACGTCGACACGCTGTCGAAAGTCGGGAGCAAGCTCGCCCCGCTGTCCAACGTCGCCGCGGAGCTTCCGGGGAGTCGCCTCCTGCTGGAGAAGGTCCTCGGCATCGCCAGCGAGCGCGACCTGCCGAGCTTCAGCAGCGAATCGTTGGAAGAGTGGTTCGAGGCTCGCGGCGGGTCGTCGGTGCCGCCCGCCGAGGCCCGCGGGAAGGTGCTTCTGTTCCCCGACACCTACACCAACTACAACTACCCCGAACCCGGCAAGGCCGCCGTCGAGGTGCTCGAAGCCGCGAACGTCCACGTCCGGATTCCGAGCGACCTCGAACCGAGCGGTCGCGCCGCGTTCTCGATGGGGATGCTCGACACGGCCCGCGACCGAGCGCGGCACAACGTCGGGCGACTTCGCCCCTACGTCGACGACGGCTGGTCGGTCGTCTTCGTCGAGCCCTCCGACGCGGTGATGTTCCAAGACGAGTATCTCGACCTCCTCGACGGGACGGCCGTCGAACTCGTCTCGGGGTCGGCCTACGGCGTCATGGAGTACCTCGACGCCGTCCGCGCCGACGACCACCTCGACTTCGACGCCCCCGCCGAGACGCTGACGTACCACGGCCACTGCAACCAGAAGGCGACGAACAAGGACCACCACGCCGTGGGCGTCCTGCGACGCTCCGGCTACGCCGTCGACCCGCTCGACTCCAGTTGCTGCGGGATGGCCGGGTCGTTCGGCTACGAGGAAGAGCACTACGAACTCTCGAAGGGCATCGGCGAAATCCTGTTCGGACAGGTCGACGACAGCCCCGGCGACGTCGTCACCGCCCCCGGCGCGTCGTGTCGCTCCCAACTCGGCGACAGACCCGGCGAGTCACGCCCCCCGCACCCCATCGAGAAGCTGGCCGAAGCCCTCGACTGACCACGTCACCGACAGCCGACAGCCGATAGCCTGACGCGTTCCCCCCGGACCAGCCAGCCTGACGCGATTCACGAACCAGCACCGAACCCGCCGCCTTGCACCCGCGGCGACGTTTCGTGCCCCCGGACCCACCCACGGAGCCGACGTTCACGGCCGGCGATACTTATTACTGACAGCAGCGGCTGCGTAGAGACGACGATGCTAGACGTACTGGAGACTGTCGAACTATCGACCGCGTTTTTCGCCTCGCTCGGCGCGCCGGGGCTGTTGCTCGTGGCGTTCCTCGAATTCTTCTTGCTCCCTGTCCCGCCGGACTTGGTGCTGGTCCCGCTGTCGGCGACGAACCCCGAGTTCGCGCTTCCGTACGCAGTCGTTGCGACCGTCGGGTCGGTGTCGGCGGGGCTGGTCGGCTTCCTCACGGGCAAGAAAGGCGGCCGGCGCGCGCTGGACTCGCGGTTCGCCGGCGAGCGGATTCACAAGGTCGAGCGATACTTCGAACGCTCCGGGTTCGTGACGGTCGCGTTCGGCGCGTTCGCGCCGATTCCCGAGGGGTACGAACTGCTCTCCATCGGGTCGGGCGTGTTCGACCTCGACCTCCGGACGTATCTCGCGGCGTCGGTGCTCGGCCGCGGCGGGCGGTACACTCTCGAAGCGATACTGGCGGTCTACCTCGGTGAAGCCGCCCGGTCGCTCACCGAGGTCGACGTGTACTCGATTATCGGCGTCGCCACCGCGGTCGTCCTCGTCGCGTACGTCGTCCGCAATCGGTGGTTCTCGGACCGCTCGGCCGAACCGGTGCAGTAAGTCGGCGGAACCGCGGTCAGGCGACTTCGTCGCCGCTTCGCCACTGGTCGATGACTTCGAGCAGCACCTCGGTTTCGAGGGTTTCGTTGCGCCAGTCACCGACCGCGTCGGTCAGCCCCGTCGCGTCGACGACGTTCTCCTCGTTCGCGTAGTCCGCGATGGGGTTCTCGACGACGAACGGAATCATCATCTTGTTGTCCTCGTGTTCGAGCATGTGGCAGTGCCACGGGAACTGTCCGGTGTAGCCCTCGAACGTCATGAGAATCCGTACGCGTTCGCCGGGGTCGACGCGGACGGTGTCTTTCGGCCCCAGTTCGTTGGGGTCCGGCGGTTGCGTCCCGTCGGGTCCGCGGCCGATGACTCTGAAAGTGACCAGATGCAGGTGAATCGGGTGTCGCCCGCCCGACTCGTTCTGCAGTTCCCATATCTCGGTCGACCCGAGTTGCGGGTAGACCGGCGCGTCCTCGTCGCCGAAGACGTGGCCGTTCAGCGTGTGCGTGATGAGGCCGTTTCGAACCTCGGTCCCGAGCGTCATCTCGCGGGTCACCCGCGCGTCGCTCTCGTCGTACGAGGCCGGCGTCGGAAGCGACAGACTCGTCGGGTCGGCGCTCGCGTCCTCCGGCGGCGTCGACGGGTCCGAGACGCGGAACTCGACGAGGTCGGTTAGTTCGGGACCCATGTCGGCCCCGTTGGCGAGCGTGAGCGTCTCGCCCGCGTGGTCGGAGAAGTCGACGACGAGTTCGCCGCGCTCGAACGGCGTGAGTAGCAGGGAGTCGAGGTCGCCGTTCGGGCCGATGGGGACGACCGATTCGAGGAAGCCGTGGCCGGGAGCGAACTGGTACATCGTCGGGACGCCCGACCCGCTTTCGCTCTCCAGTTGCAGGTCGAACGAGCGGTGATTTGCGCCGTTCAGGATGCGGAACCGGTACCGCCGCGGTTCGACCTCGACGTACGGCCACACGGCCCCGTTGACGACGGCGGTATCGCCGAGGAACGCCGAGACGAACTCCTCGGGGTAGTGCAGCGAGCCGTCGTCGTTGAACTCCTTGTCTTGCAGCAACAGCGGGATGTCGTAGTCGCCCGACGGCAGGCCGAGTTCGCGCTCCGCGTCGGTCGTAATCGAGTAGAGACCGAGGAGCCCGGCGTAGGCGTTGAGTCGCGTGATGCCCAGCGTGTGGTCGTGGTACGTCGACGTCGTTCGCCCCTGTTCCATCGGGAGCTCCTGCCACGCCGAGTCGAACCGCGGTCCCTCGACCCCGCCCGGCGAGGTCCACATATCGGACTGCCCGTCGTTCGCCGGGTCGAGTTCGAGGCCGTGGAAGTGCGTGACGGTCCGAACCTCCGGCACGGGACCGTCGTAACCGGGGTGGTTCTCCGCGGTCGTGCCGCCGAGTCGGTCGTCGACGGAAAAGAGGTGTTCGCTCGGGAGGCCGCTGTTGTCGAAGCGAACGTGGACCGGGCTCCCGGCGTCCGCCTCGATAGTCGGGCCGGGATACGACCCGTCGAACCCCCAGACCGTCGTCTCCGGCAGGTCCGGGTGAAGCTGTTGGGTGAACTCGGTGACCGCTATCTCGTACGCGTCCGCGCCGTCTCGCTGTCCGTCGGGCTCTCGAACCGACGGAATCGGAAGCGGTTGGACGAACTTCTCCAACGTCGGTGACGCCGCCGACACCTCCGTCGTCGTCTGCGGGAGCGTTCCGGCGATGCCGAGGGCTGCGCCTGTCTGTAAGAACCGCCGCCTAGACCAGTCTGTCATGATGGACCCTGAACTACGACTTGGGAGTTATTATATTAAATCTTCTGAATGTCCGAATCAGGCCCGAGAACGGGCGTCGAGAGCGTGGCTGACCGCGGCGATTCGAGGGCGAGACGGGCGGGCCGTCTCGCGTCGCTAGTTCGCTCGCCGGCGCGCGAGGAGGACCGAGCCGATTACCAGCGCGGCGAGCGCGACCGAGACGCCGAACCCGGGGACGGGCGTGTCGGTCGTGGTCGTCGCGGGCGTGTTATCGTCCGTCGTCGTCGTCTCCGGAGTCCCTCCCGAGTCGCCGTCGCCTGCGTCGTCACCGTCGTTCGAGTCGTCACCGTCGTTCGAGTCGTCACCGTCGTTCGAGTCGTCGCTGTCGTCACCAGTGTCGTCATCGTCGCCGTCGTCCGGGGAGTCCGTGGACTCGGGCGTGTCGGAGTTCTCGTCGTCCGTATCGTCATCATCACTCTCGTCGTTATCGTCGTCATCTCTATCGTCATCGTCACCGCCGCCACCACCACCGCCGCCACCGGCGTCGTCGTCGGAACCGACCGCGAGCGTCTCGACGCCGTCGACGCTCATCTCCTTGCCGTCGGCGTCGAACTGGGTGAACCCGTTGAGCTGGTACGAGGCGTCTTCGTCCACGTCCTCGCCGGCGGTCACGCGATACTGGAGCGTGACGTTCTCGCGGTCGCCGTAGGTCGCGAACAGTTCGTCGTTGGCGTCGCGCACGCCGGAGAAGTCCGCGCCGTCGGCGTCGACGATTTCGACCGACGCGAAGCCCGGACTCAGCTCTTCGACCACCGTGAAGTTCCCCCGCTCGGAGGCGTTTATCGCCACCGTGACCGTCGTCGACTCGCCGGGCGCGAGCGACGACTCGTCGACCGTCCGAGTGAGCGTCCCGCCGTGGGCGTCCGCGGCGGCCGGCGCGATAGCCGCCCCCAGCCCGAGCGACCCGACCACCAGAAGGGCCGCCATCACGACGACGGGGAGCGCACGGCGCACCTCCGACGACAGCCTCGGGCGTGAACTGTCCGGTCTCATGGTGAGCGAGCGGGGTTCGGTCCCGATGGGTCACTCGTTCCGCGAGCGACGTGCGAAGCGGCCGTCGGGGGCTTCGATTCGCCCCGGCGGGTCGCGGTGGTGTGACGGGTCGCGGCCGCCGGCGGTGTCTGTTCGACTCGTCGGTCTGGAGACGGGCGTCTCGGGCGCGCGCTACCTCTGAACGCGGATAGCTGGCTCTCGCTGGAACGCATGCAATCAGCGTGTGAATCGAAATCGCCATGCAAATAGTTAACGATTATCTGATCCAGTCCCGCGCTCGGCGGGCCGCGACGCCACTCGCGAGACGCCGCTCGTCAGGGTCCGAGCCCCATTCGGGGCGATATTCGGTGAGTCGCACCGCGAATCCGGCCCGTTTTCGGCGTGTCAGCGGACGTAGTCGGCCAGTTCGTCTCGCGCGCGCCGGGCCGCGTCGTCGGGGTCGTCGGGGTACGTATACAGTTCGAACGTCGCGAAGCCGTCGTACCCGATGTCGTCGAGCGCGCCGAAGACGGGTTCGAAGTCGATGTCACCTTCGCCGGGGACGAGGTGGTAGTGTTTCCCGCCGCGGCCGCCCGCGATGTCTTCGAGGTGGATGCCGGTGATGTGACCGGCGCACTGGCGGATGCTCTCGGCCGGGTCCTCGCCGCAGACGGCCGCGTGGCCGACGTCGAAGTTGACGCCGAGCGCGTCGCTCCCCACGTCGTCGATGAGGGTGAGCACCTCCTCGGTGTCCTCGACGAGTAGTTCGGGTTCGAACTCGATGCCGAGGTCGACGCCGACGCGTTCGGCGTAGTCGGTGAGTTCGTCGAGCGAGTCGAGCAGGTGGTCGTAGGCCTCGTCCGGCGGCGTTCCGGGGAGCGCCGACCCGCTCGCGACGCACGCCGCGGGCGCGCCGACCAGCGCCGCGAAGTCGAGCGCGGCCTTCGTGTAGTCGATACGCCACCGGCGGTCCTCCTCGTCGCCCGAGATGAGCGTCGGGTCGAAGAACGCCGAGGGCGGCGCGTCGTCGTAGTAGCCACGGGTCGTGTTCGCGTTGACGTTCGACACGGAGAGACCGGTCTCGTCCAGCGCGGTCAAGACGCGCTCGCGGTCGCGCTCGTCGAAATCAGCGAGGAACGCGTGCGGCACGTCCGCCAGTATTTCGACCCCGTCGTAGCCGTGGTCTGCGATTCGTCTGATTGCCTCCGGCAGGTCGAAACGCGTGTACGCGTTCGTGGAGAAGGCTAACTGTACCATACGTCGTGGTACAGTTACACATGAATAATTGTTTTGGTACTGTCACTCATTCGGGCCGAAAAACGTGAACCGAGCCGCCGAGGGGGCCCGCCGGTTCACGACACGTCGAACGCCGACGAGAGGCCGACCGCCGGGACGACGAACGCCGCCGCGACGACGCCCCACACGGGGGTCAGCAGTCCGGAAAGCGCCCCGTTGAGGACGACGAGACCGAGGACGCACGTACCGACGGCGGGGCCGATAGTGCTCGGTCGAGGGTCGGCGTAGGCGGTCAGGAGGTCGCGGCCGGTCCACGCCGTGAACCAGCAGAGCGAGCCACCGGCCACGACGACCGTCGCGGTGTCGCTCGGGCCGACGCCGACCGCCGCGCCGGCCGCGACCACCGACCCGACGGCAAGTCCGACACCGGCCATTCCGACCAGCACCGCCCGCGAGTCGCCCGCGCCGGTCTCGCGCTCGGCCATGTACGTGACGCCGGCGATGTAAAGCGCGACGACGACCGGCACGAAGAACACCCACGCCGGGACCGCCAGGGTCGTCGGAGCGGAGGGCGACCCCGCGACGACCGCCATGCCGAGAGCGACGTTCGCCCCCCGACAGCCACCCATGGCGGCGAAGCCCAGCGGCGTGCCCTTGAGTGCGCCGTCGTAGAGCCCGACGAGCGAGCCGAGGACGGCGGCGACGAGGCCGGTGGTCGGTCCCCCGGCGGCCGCGGCGACGACGACCCCGGCACCGAGCAGCGCGAGGCCGAGAGTTCTCGCTCGCGTGCGCGACACGTCTCCCGACGGAATCGGTCGCTCCGGGCGGAGCCGGGCGTCCTCGTCGGCGTCGGCGTAGTCGTTGAGCGTCGTGCCCGCCGCGTACAGCAGCACCGAGGCGAGCGCGACGCCGGCGAGCGATGAGAGCGGGACCGACGGGCGGCCGCCGCTGACCAACACCGCCCCGAGGATAACGTCGGGCGGCGCGGTGAACAGATTCGGGATGCGGACGAGTCTGGCGAGGCTCGAAAGCGAGCGTCGAAGACCGCCGGTCGCGGGTGAAGCGTTCGTTCGGTTCATCGTCGGTCAGTCGCCCGCACGGGAGTTCGGGTCCGACTCGGGCGGTCAGGCCCAGTCATGCGCTTCGAGGTACTCCATCGCGGTTCGAGCCGTCTCCGCCGCGGTCTCCTGATAGGGGTACAGTTCGACCGTGACGTGGCCGTCGTAGCCGGTCGCCTCGACCGCGTCGAGGAAGCCGTCGATGTCCATCGCCCCCTCACCGAGTTGGGTGTGTTCGTGGGTGCGGTCCGCGGGGATGTCTTCGAGGTGATAATGCGGCGTGTGGGGTTCGAGCGTCTCCACCAGTTCGACCGGGTCCTCGCCGACCGAGTAGAAGTGTCCCGCGTCGAAGTTACAGCCGATTCGGGGCGAGTCGACCCGGTCGACGAGCTCGAGGAAGTTCTCGGAGGTCTCGATGAGCAGGTGCGGTTCGGGTTCGACCAGCACGTCGACGCCGAGTTTCTCCGCGGTGTCAGCGACCTCGCGGAGCCCTCGGACGAAGGCGTCGAGCGCGTCCGCCCGCGTCATGCGCTCCGGGACGGGGCCGCCCGGCGGGACCGAGATGCTGTCCGCGCCGAGCGCGGCCGCGGTGGCGAGCGCGTTCTGCGTGTGCTCGACCCGTGCCTGTCGGTCCTCGGCCGCGAGTTCGACGAACGAGGGGTGGTGAAACGCCTCGGTGTCGCGGTTGAACGTCGCCGCCCGACTCGCCGCGGAGGGCTCGATGGCGCTGAGCATGAACGCGTTACAGTTGCTGACGTCGATACCGCAGTCGTCGAGGAGCGTTCGAGCGCGTTCGAGGTCGTCGCCGTCGGCCGTCCCCGGGAACAGATGCGGGTCGTCGAGCAGGATTTCGACGCCATCGTAGCCGGCGTCGGCGATTGCCTCGACGCCTTCGGTGAGAGTTCGCTGCCGGAACGCGTTCATCGAGAAGCCAAACTCCATCGGTCACACCTCGTAGTGGAAGTTCGGCGACTGGCCGAAGAACTCCCGGGGGTTGTCGTAGACGACCTTCCGGACCTCGTCTCGGTCCCAGCCGCGGTCGAGCATCTTGTCTCGGGCCTTCGGGACCGCGAGCGGGTCCGAGGGGTCCCAGTCGGCGGCGCTGTTGAGCAGCATCTTGTCGGTGCCGTACTCTTCGAGGATGTCGATGGTCGTCTCGGCGTCTATCTTTCCGGGGTAGAGGGTGAAGCCGAGCCAGCAGTCGGTTTGCAGCGAGATGTCGACCGTGTGCTCGGTGTTGTGGTCGATGACGATTCGCTCCTCGGTCACGTCCTCGTCTTGAATCATCTCGACGAGTCGCTCGGTCCCCTCGGGCTTCTGGGTGTGCGGGGTGTGGATGATGACCGGCAGTTCGCGCTCCTCCGCCATCCTAAGTTGGCGTCTGAACGCGTTCTCCTCGGCCTTAGTCCCCTGGTCGAGCCCGATTTCACCGAGTCCGACGACGTGCTCGCGGTCGAGGTACTCGGGGAGGCCGTCCATCACGGCCTCGGCCATCTCGGGGTAGTTCGCCTCCTTCGGTTCGAGGCCGACCGTGACGTAGTGGTCGATGCCCGCCGCCCGCTCCGCGCGGTCGGTCTCGAACTCGATTATCTGCTCGAAGTAGTCGAAGAACGACGCCGCGTGTTGCTTGTCCGTCCCGCTCCAGAACGCCGGTTCGATGCAGCATTCCACGCCCGCGAGTCGGGCGCGCTCGTAGTCGCTCGTCGAGCGAGACACCATGTGCATGTGCGGGTCGATAATTGGTATCGACATGTGACCTACCTCTCTGATAGTAGTTAATTATTGTTTCGGTGGATTCGGTGACGGCCGGGGGGTGGGGGCGCCACGGCCGCGCAACGCCCGGCCGACGCGGCCGCGAGCGACGGCGGAGACAGCTATTTACTCGTCCGCGCTGACCCCGTAGTCACATGCCGGAACACTGTCCGTTCTGCGGCGAGCCGATAGAATCGACCCGCGTCACCCCCGAGGACGGCCGTCCCTACGAGGAGTGGCGCTGTGTCGACTGCGACGAGACGTGGCGACACCCCGAGGAGACGGTCCTCGACCGGTCTCTCGATTTCAGCAAGCACGGCGATCAACTCGACAGACGGGACGCCGACACCTCCCTCGACTGGTGAGCGGTCGCCCCCGGCATCGGCGGGGAAACAACATGATTGACGGACAAGGTTATGTATCGCCCACCGCAATCGTGAGTCGATGACAGTCGGAGTGTGGATTATCGGAGCCAGAGGTAACGTCGCGAGCGTCTCGATGACCGGCGCGCGCGCAATCGCTCGCGGAGTCGCGGACACGACCGGGATGGTGACGGCCCGCGAGCCGGTGGCCGCGCTGGACCTGCCCGCCGTCGACGACCTCGTGTTCGGGGGCCACGACATCCGGTCCCAGCGAATCGAGGAGACCGCCGCGGAGATGGCGGGTCACGGCGGCGTCGTGGCACCGGACACCCTCGACGCGGTCCGCGAGGACCTCCGCGAAATCGACGAGCGCGTCGAACTCGGGACCGCCCGGCGGTGCGGCGAGGCGGTCGAAGGGATGTCCTCGGAGACGACGGGAGAGGACGTGTCGGTTGCCGACATCGTCGAGGAGATACGGACCGACTACGCCGCATTCGCGGACTCGCAGGGCGTCGACCGGTTGGTCGTCGTGAACGCCGCGTCGACCGAGCCGCCGATTCCGACGCCCGGCGACTACGACACGCTGGCGGCGTTCGAGACGGCGGTCGAGCGCGACGACCCGAACCTCCCCGCGAGCGCCCTGTACGCGTACGCGGCCCTGCTCGACGGCCACCCGTACGTAAACTTCACCCCCAGCACCGGCTCCTCGCTCGGCGGCCTCCGCGAACTCGCGGAGCGAAACGAGGTGCCGCACATGGGCCGCGACGGGAAGACCGGCGAGACGCTGATGAAGTCCGCGCTCGGGCCGATGTTCGCGGGGCGGAACCTGCGGGTCCTCTCGTGGGAGGGCCACAACATCCTCGGCAACAGCGACGGACTCGTCCTCGAAGACGATGCGAACAAGGCGGGGAAGATAGAGAGCAAGGGCAGCCTGCTGGACGACATCCTCGGCTACGAGACCCACAACGCGGTCCGCATCGACTACACGCCGTCGCTCGGCGACTGGAAGACCGCGTGGGACCACGTCCACTTCGAGGGCTTCCTCGGGACGGAGATGAAGATGCAGTTCACCTGGGAGGGGGCTGACTCGGCGCTCGCGGCCCCGCTCGTCCTCGACTTGGTTCGGCTGGCCGCCTTTGCCGACGAGCGCGGCGAGGGCGGGACGATGCCCCACCTCGCGTCCTTCTTCAAGTCGCCCGAGGGCGTCGACCGCCACGAACTGTCCGAACAGTTCCGCCTCCTCTACGACTACGCGGAGCGCCACGCGGAGGGAGCGTGACGACTCGCAACCCCTCGGCCGCGGGCGCGTCCGGTGCCGGGCGCGTCGTCGTCCTCGATATCGTCGGCCTCCAACAGGAGCATCTCGACCAAGGGCTGGCACCGAACGTCGCCGGCTTGCTGGCCGGCAAGCCGTCCGGCCCGCTCGAACCCTCGTTTCCGAGCGTCACCGTCCCCGCGCAGACGACGCTCTCGACCGGACAGTCGCCCGCAGCGCACGGCGACGTGTCCAGCGGCGAGTTCGACCGCGAGCGACAGGCCGCCGAGTTCTGGGAGCGCGACCGAGGAGGCCGAACCCGGCTGTGGGAGGCCGCGAGCGACGAGGCGGGGCTCACGACGGGCGCGCTGTTCTTCCAGCACCTCATCGGGACGAGCGCCGACGTGGCTGTCACGCCGTCGCCCATCGAGGACGAGGACAACAATCTCATCGAGATGGACTGCTGGACGACCCCCGACGGCTTCTACGACGACCTCCGCGAGGAGTACGGCCACTTCCCGCTGCACAACTACTGGGGGCCGGTCGCCGACGAGCGGAGCAGCGAGTGGATTCTCGCGGCCGCGCGGGAGTCGATAGCGCGGTCCGACCCGGACCTGCTGTGGGTGTACGTGCCGCACCTCGACTACGACGCCCAGCGGCACGGCCCCGACTCCCCGGAACTCCGGGAGGCCGTCGGCGTCGTCGACGACCTCGTCGGCGAGTTCCTCGACTGGCTCGAATCGACCCCCCGCTGGGCCGAGACGGCGGTCGGCGTCGTCAACGAGTACGGCTTCAACGCGGTCGATACCCCGGTGTTTCCGAACCGGGCGCTCCGCGAGGCGGGCCTGCTCGCCGTGCGCGACGACGGCGAAGGCGGCGAGGCGGTCGATATCGCCGGGTCGTCGGCGTTCGCCATGGTCGACCACCAAATCGCGCACGTCTACACCGACCGCCCGGCGGCCGCCCGAAAGGTGCTCGAAGCGCTCCCCGGCGTCGACGCGGTGCTCGAAGGAGAGGCCCGGGGCGACGCAGACCACCCGAACGCCGGCGACCTCGTCGCCGTCGCGGACGCGGACGCGTGGTTCCAGTACTACTGGTGGACCGACGACGCTGACGCGCCGTCGTACGCGACGGAGATGGACATCCACGCCAAACCCGGCTTCGACCCCTGCGAACTGTTCCTCGGCGACGAGGGACTCGTGACGCTCGACCCGACGAAGGTGTCCGGGTCGCACGGCCGCATCGACCCAGACACGCGCGGCTTCTACGGCTTCGGCGGGCCGGCGGCACCCGACGGCTCATCCGGTGGCGTCGTCGACGCCCGGCGGTTCGCCCCGACGGTCGCTGACCTCCTCGGCGTCGCGGACGACGTGTCGCTCACGTTCGAGCGGCCATCGCTGTTCGCCGGGCCGCGAGCGTAGCTTCGCCACCGCCATCGCCGCGACGCGCTTGGCGCACTGATTTTCCGCGTCGCTCGGTTCGAGTTCGACACGAAAGAAAAGACGCCGCGGACCGCGGTCGGAACGCGTCTCGGCCGCTCAGTTCCCGCCCGAACTCGCGATTTCGATGGTGCCGCGCATCCGTAGCTGGTGGGCGCGACAGACGTACTCCGCCATCGCGTCGGTGACGGTGAACGTGATACTCTGTGACTCGCCTTCGGTCGCGAGGTACGACGTGGAGAGGTCGTTCACGACGGCGTCGTCGCCGTTGACGATTTCGATGTTGTGAGGCGCGCCGTTGCGGTTCGTCCACGTGAACGTGTACTCGCCGCCGGCTTCGAGGGTGAGCGTCGGATTCGTCGCGTCCGCGATGCCGGACGGCGCGACGCCGGTCCAGCCCTCGTTGCTCTCGGCTTCGAGTTCGATGGTCGAGCCCGACGGGATGACATCGCTGCCGCCGTCGTCGTCGCCGCCGTCGTCGCCGCCGTCACCACTAGTCGCCTCGACGTGCGCAGTGACGCGGTCGTAGACGAGCTCCAGCCCGTTGCCGGAGCCGCCGATGCGCGTCAGTTCGGTGTCGTCGAACCAGACGGTGCCGGTGGCGTCGCCCCAGCCGCCGAACAGCAGGTTAAGCTGGAACTCGCCGGGCGACGCGCCGGTCGAGAACGTCGTTTCGAGCAGTTGCCAGCCCTCGACGGGATCCGTGTAGTAGTCGGTGACAGAGCCCTGTCCGAGTGAGTGGACGTTGATGGTGACGCCGTAGGAGCTTCCGATTTCCCCGGTTCCGTCCTCGGAGTTGCTGAAGTCGTCCGAGGTCCTGACCCATGCGCGGAATCGGTACTCGGAGTTCGGTTTGAGGTCGTCGCGGTACTGGGTCCACGACGCATCCGCACCCTCCGTGGAGTCGACGCGGACGCTGTACTCGCCCGTCCGCGACACGTCCGAGGTGTAGGTGAACTCGGCCGTGCCGCCGTAGGTAGTCCCCTCCCAGTTCGCCGGGGTCTCGGGGTCCGACGGGGAGTCGGTCCCGGTTCCCTCCTCGAACGACGCGTTCGGCAGGAGATTGTTCCCGTCGGGGTCGGTCAGCGAGACGTTGTCGAACCACGCCGTCCCCGTCGCCGTGCCGAAGCCGCCGAACAGGCAGTTAATCTGAACTGTCGAGGTGTCGGCACCCGTCGTGAACGTGGTGCTCACCTCCGTCCAGTCGTTCGTTCCGGTCAGCGGCTCCGTCTCGAAGTCCGTGCTGTGGACGTTGAACAGCGCGCCGCGGGCCGAGTCGCTCGCCTGCACGTTCTCGGTCTTTATCCAGCCGCTGAGGGTGTACTCCGTCTCGGGCTGGACCGAGATGCCGTCGGCAAGCCAGACCGCGTCCGCGCCCTCCGAAGACGTGACTTGGACGCTCTGACTGCCATCCTGGCCCACGTCCGCGTAGGTGTACTCGGCGGTACCCGTGAACGTGTTCGTCGACCAGTCGGCGGGCATCGCCGGCTCGCTGCTGCCGGTGCTCTCTTCGAAGGAACCGTTCGAGAGCACGTCGGTGCCGTCCGGGTCGGTCAACGAGACGCTGTCGAACCACGCCGTCCCCGTCGCCTCGCCGTAGCCGCCGAACAGGCAGTTAATCTGGAGTTCTTCGAGGTCGCCGCTGTCGATGGTGGTGCTCAGTTCCGTCCAGTCGTTGGTGCCGGTCAGTCCGGACGGGATGGTGTCCCACTGCGTGCCCGAGTCCGTGTTCGCTATCTGCTCGACGTTGATGGTCGCGCCGAGCGGTCCCTCACCGATTGCGGTCCCGTCGACGAGTTCGAGGCCGTCGGTCCTGACGTACGCGGAGAGGGTGTACTCGGTGTTCGGGTCGACCGCGACGGTCGTGTTCCACGAGGCGTCCGCGCCCTCGGAGGACGACACCTGAATGCTCCGGTCGCCCTCGTAGCCCGTCTCGGCGTACGAGAACTCGGGCGACCCGGAGTAGCCCGTGTTCGACCAGCCGACGGGCATCGCATCGGCGTCGCCGGTGTCGCCGGTGTCGCCGCCAGCGGGCGTCTCGAACGAGGGGTTTTCGAGGAGGTTCGGCAGGTCGTCGCCGCCGTCGCCGCCGTCGCTCGTGTCCTCGTTTGCCTCGTACGCCGGGATGAAGCCGTCGGCGTGGGTCGCGCCGGCGAGCGACGCCGCGTCGACGAGAACCGTGTCCCGGTAGTTCGACTCGTCGCTAATCATCTCGTAGACCGCCTCGCCGGACGCGTCGTCGGCCGGCGTCTGCGCGAGCGCGACGAGCGCCCACATGGCGACTCGCCCGTCTTCGTCGTCGAGGAGGCCGTTATCGAGAATCGCTCCCCGCGTCTCCGCCGTCGACGGGAGGACGCGGAGCGCGGTGAGCCTGACGCCCGCCGAGGAGTGGGTCAGCGCGCCGAGCGCGGCCTGAATCGCGGTCGCGTTTCCGGTGTCGGCGTCGAGCGCGCCGAGGCCGTGCATCGTCCACAGCGCGTGAATCGCCGCCGGGTCGAGGCCGGTTTCGTCGAGCGTCTCCGTCGTGACGAGGTCGACGAGCGCCGAGAGCGCGCCGGTCTCGTTCCGTTCGACCAACAGCCGCTGGGCCGTCCGCCGCCAGAACATGTTCGTGTTCGACAGCGCCGCCACGAGTTCTGAGACGCTCGCGTCCGAGAGGTCGGTCGGCTCGTAGCCGTCGTCGTCGCCGTAGACGACGCGGAAGAGTCGGGCGGTCGCGTGGTCGCGCACCTCGGACATGTACGCGTTTCCGGGGCCGTTCTCGAAGCCGTCGGGTGTCGGGTTGTGCTGGTAGATGTAGTTGTACCAGTCGATGAACCAGAGCATGCCGTCCGGGCCGACGGAGGAGTACGACGGCGCGAACCACGCATCTGTCGCGGCCGCGATGTTGTGGGCGTAATGGTTGGTGTAGCCCGCACCGTCCTGCGAGAGGAAGAACGTCCCGAGCAGATTACCCGTTCCGCCGCCGACGAAGCCGGTGTTGTTCCAGTACTTCTCGGGATATTCACGCGCCGTGTAGATGGTGTGGCCGGTCGCCGCGGTGTAGCCACCGTGGAGGTCGACCTGCCGGACGCGGTCCGTGACCGGGAGGAATCGGTTCGTGTCGGACGCCGCGCCGAAGTCGTTCGGCCCGGTCCCCTCGATGAGGTCGTAGTACTGATGCGGGATGGCGAAGTAGTTGCTCGGTCGCCCGGAGGTCGCCGCCGAGCCGAAGGCGAGGCCCTCCTCGGTGAAGCCGAGGCCGGCCTGGTTCCCCGGGAGCGTGCCGACGATTTCGAAGTCCGTGACTGAGCCGTCTTCCAGCTTGAATCGGAAGACCGAGGAGCTGAAGTCTCGCTCCTCGCCGGCGACGGTGCCGCTGAAGCCGGAGTAGCCGACCTGTCCCCAAATCCAGTTGTCGATGCCGTGGGCCAGTTCGTTGGGGCCGGCGTGGGTGTCGCCGTTGCCGAACCCGGAGAACAGGACCGTCCGTTCGTCGGCCGCTCCGTCGCCGTCCGTGTCAGCGAGGTGGACCATCTTCCCGCTCTCGCCGGGGTCATCGAGGTCCGCAACGACGACGCCGTCGTCGACGACCACCATGCTCGTCGGAATCGAGAGGCCGTCCGCGAAGACGGTGAACTCGTCGGCCTCGCCGTCGCCGTCGGTGTCCTCGCAGACGACGATTTTGTCGCGGCCCTGGCCGAGCTCGTTGGGGTAGTCGCGGGTGACAGACAGCCAGACGCGACCCCGCGCGTCGAACTTCGCGTCGAGGATGTTCCCCCGCGCGTCGTCCGGCAGGTCGGCCTCGGTGACGAACGGTTCGAGGTCGAACCCCTCCGGCGTAATCGTCCGCCGGACCGTCTCGCTGGGGTTCAGCGCCCGCTGCATCTTGTTCCAACTCGTCCCGCTGCCGACTTCTTCGGGGACCTCCGGCGTCAGGAGGCTCCCCTCCGGCGGCGGATAGTACGGGATGTCGGCGTCGATGAACTCCAAGTCGTTGAGGACCGTGGTGTCGTCGGCGATGGTGTCTTCGTTCTTCGTGACCCAGCGAATCGCGTTCTCGATGAGCGCCTTGAAGCCGTCGGTCGCCCACGGCGCTCTGCCGTGACCCCACGCGGTGTAGAAGACGCGGCCGTCGCCCTGCGTGCGGGTCCACGACCACGGTTCGCCTTGGTCGCGTCCCTCGTCGTACTCGGGGATGCTGTCGCCCTCGGGGAACTGCGCGTAGGCGAGTACGTCGATGTCGTCGTTGAGGTTCGTGTGGCGATACGTCTCGTCTTCGACCGTGATGGGGTCGAGGGTCGACAGGATGGGGTGGCTCGGCTGGGCGAAGTTCGTCGTCATCTCGCCGTAGTTGTGGGCAGCGAACTCGCCGCCGACGAGGTTCATGTAAGCTTCCGAGCCGGTGAAACAGGCCGAGGCGCTGTGAATCGGGATGAAGCCGCCGCCGTTCTCGACGAACTCGACGATGGACTGCTCCTGTTCCGCGGTCAGCGATTGACCGTAGTTCGCGCCGCGGTTGTCTATCATAACCCAGGCGTCGTAGCGGTGGAGCACGTCGGGTTCGAGGTCTTCGAGTCGGTCGGTGTACTGGACCTCGATACCGCGGTCCAGCATGTACTCGGTGAGCTGGACCTGCCGTGCGGGCGCGTTGTGGCTGCCGCCCTGCGGACCGCCCATCATGAGGACGCTGATGGTGTCCTCGGCCGGCGGCGGCGTTATCTCGACGCTTCCCCGCATCTGCTCGGGGTGTTCCTCGGCGTAGTACATCGCCATCGACGACTCGGCGGTGAAGCTGACCGTCTCCGAGTCGCCGGAGCCCTCCATCGTGGAGAACGACTCCATCACCTCGCCGGTCGGGTCCGCGAGCATGAACGTGATGTCCTCGTCCATGGCGTTCGAGAGCTCGATTTCGTACTCCTCGCCCTCGTGCATGACGAGCGTCGGATTGGCCGTGTCCGCCATCTCGTCGGGCGCGGTCGCGACCCACGAAAACGAGTCCGCCGCGGTCTCGATTTCCGTCCCGTTTCGCCAGCTGTTGATGCCCGTCAACAGGGAGTTGGTCGTCAGGTCGCCCTCGCGCCAGTCGGATATCGCGTCCGCGAGACCCGACCCCTCGATGACGGACTCCTCGTTCGTGTACGCCGCGAGAACGTCGCCCTCCGTCGCCACGAGGCGAATCGTGTCGTCGGCGGTGAGCTGTTGCGCCTGCGCGACGCCGCTGGCCCCGAGGAAGTTCGCCGCCCCCGCGCCGCTTACCTTCATGAAGTCGCGTCTGTTGATGTTCAGTCGGTCGCCGTCGTCGTTCGGGTTCGATTCCCGTGTCGTGTCGTCGTGTGTCATAGTGTTGCGTCGGTCGCTATCGTCGGTTACCGTTCGATGCAGGGTTGCGCTGCTCTCGGGGAGCGCACCCCGGCCGCGTCCCCCGCCAACGGGCCGAGCGGACAGACGGCTCTCCCCCCGCGCGCTCGCCCGAACCGCTCGACGAGGTGTGACGGGTGTATCGCCGTTACGTCCGCAGGCTCATTGTGGTGGGCTACCGAATTTCATGAACTAACATTACTTGAATGTACTGTCCGGCGGCAAGGAGCGACCGCCCGGTTCACCGCCTCAGTCGCCGGTGAACGTTGGCCTAACCCCAATGTTAATTATTGTCTGTCGTGTTGCTTCCGTTGCACGTATGAACCGCGCACACACACAGTCTGTCGTACCGGCGGCGACGCCAAGGGGCGTCGAGGGTTCGAACCACGGGGGCGGACCGACCCGGCGCGAGCGGCCCGAAGCGGGTGGCCGATGAGCGTCGTCATCGTCGGCACGCTCGACACCAAAGGCGAGGAAATCGGGTTCGCCCGCGACGTGCTCGAAGAACAGGGGGTCGAAGTCCATCTCGTCGACGTCGGCGTGCTGGGCGATCCGGAAATCGAACCGGACACCGACGCCGCGGCCGTCGCCGAGGCGGGCGGGAGCACCCTCGAAACGCTTCGGGAGGCCGGCGACCGCGGCAAGGCCATCGAAACCATGGGCGACGGTGCCGCCGTCGTCGTGTCCCGACTCCACAGCGAGGGCCGACTCGACGGCGTCCTCGGGCTGGGCGGCGGGGGGAACACGTCGGTCGCGACGGCCGCGATGCGCGCGCTGCCGATGGGCGTCCCCAAACTGATGCTGTCGACGATGGCCTCGGGCGACACGGAGCCGTACATCGGCCACCACGACATCGCCATGATGTACTCCGTCGCGGACATCGAGGGGCTCAATCAGCTCTCGCGGACCGTCATCTCCAACGCGGCGCTCGCGATGGTCGGCATGGTGTCGAACGAACCGGACGTGGAGACCGAGGAGAAGCCCACCATCGGCATCACGATGTTCGGCGTCACCACGCCGTGCGTCCAGACGGCGCGCGACTGGCTCGAAGCGCGCGGCTACGAGACCATCGTCTTCCACGCGACCGGGACCGGCGGCCGGGCGATGGAGTCGCTCATCGAAGAGGGCGTCATCGACGGCGTGCTCGACGTTACGACGACCGAGTGGGCCGACGAACTGGTCGGCGGCGTCCTCGCGGCGGGGCCCGACCGACTCGACGCCGCGGCCGAGCGCGGCATCCCGCAGGTCGTCTCGACCGGCGCGCTCGACATGGTCAACTTCGGGCCGAAAGACTCCATCTCAGACGAGTTCGACGGTCGGCAGTTCCACGTCCACAATCCGCAAGTGACGCTGATGCGGACGACGCCCGAGGAGAACGCCGAACTCGGCCGCATCATCGCGGAGAAACTCAACGCCGCGACCGGGCCGACCACGCTCGCGCTCCCGCTCGGCGGCGTCTCGATGCTCGACGCGGAGGGCGAGGCGTTCTACGACCCCGAGGCCGACGACGCGCTGTTCGACGCGCTCCGCGAACACCTCGACGACGACGTTGAAGTCATCGAATCGCCGGCGAACATCAACGACGACGAGTTCGCGCTCACCCTCGCGGAAGCTATCGACCGCCGGATGCGGGCCGCGGCGTGAGACGACCGACATCGACGTGAGGCCGCTTTCGACGACCCAATAGCTCCACCGAGACGGCCGCGTGTCGCCCCGCGAGCAGCGACGCTCGAAACACCGACCGGCGGAATTTCCCGCTCGCAGTCGGTCGTTCGACCTGTTTTCTACCTGTATAATCACAAAGTTTAACTATACCATGCCACCATGTCACTACCAGCGTTCCGAAGAAACATGACTGATCAACCAGCGCTAACTGACGAATCCAGGCGACGCTATCTGAAAGCAATCGGGACGGCCGGACTCACCGCCGGTCTCGCGGGCTGTTCCGGCGGGGGCGGCGGTAACGGCGGCGGCGGTGACGGCGGCGGAGATTCTGACGGCGAGAACAACGCCGGGGGCGGCGGGGGTGACGACTCCTCCGGCGGCGGCGAAGACTACGAGGCAATCGGGAACTTCCCGCCCGAGGGGAACTCCGTGAGCATCGGCTTCAACGGGCCGACCTCCGGCGCGTTGGGTCCCGACGGCCAAGACCAGGAGAAGGGCTTCGACCTCGCGGTGAAGCACCTGAACGAGGGCGGCGGCCTCGTCGACTACTGGGACCGACTGAGCGGCGACGGCATCATGGGCCACCAGGTCGAGCCGACGAAGGCCGACACCGCCGGCAGCGCCGACACGGCACAGGACAACATCGAGCGGATGATTCAGCGGGACAACATCCAGTTCTGGACGGGCGGGATGTCCAGTACGGTGACGATGGCGATGCAGAACGTCGCCCAGCGGGAGAAGGTCCCGTTCATGGGCGGCAACTCCACGTCCGCCGGCATCTCCGGCGAGAACTGCTCGCGGTACTACTTCCACCCGACGTTCCACGCGGAGATTATCGGGATGGCGATGGGCGAGGCCGCGCCCTCGGTCCTCGGCGAGGACCGCTCGCTGTTCCACATCTACATGGACTACTCCTACGGGCAGTCGAACCGCGACGCCGCCCGCAAGTACCTCACCGAGCAGGGGCCCTGGGAGGACGCCGGCGGTGCCGCCATCGCGGAGGGCGAGACCGACCACAGCTCGCAGATTCAGGCGCTCGAAGACTCGGGAGCCGACACGCTGTACTTCTCCAGCTTCGGCAACTTCGCCGCCAGCGGCCTCGCGCAACTGCGAGACGCCGGCCTGACCGACGACATCGACGTCATCATCCCGCACGTCAGCGCGTTCACCCTCGACCCGCTCGGCGCGGACGCCGAGGGCGTCCTCGGCATGGAGCCGTGGAACCCGAACGCCGACAACGAGGCGAGCCAAGCGTTCGTCGAGTCCTACCAGGCGGAGTACGACGAGACGCCGAATCAGAGTTCGCTGCACACCTACGAGTCGATGATGGTGTACGCCGCCGCCGTCGAGGAGGCCGGCACGTTCCACCCGCCGACCGTGGTCCGAACGCTCGAAGACTTCGAGTGGAGTCTCGCGTGGGGCGACTCCGCGTTCCGGACGTGCGACCACCAAGTCGAACGCCCGTGGTACATGGTGCAGGGCGTCGGCGACGACCGCGCCGAGGAGCTCGGCATCCGGACCGAAATCGTCGAGACGACCGACCCGCTCGTCTACGAGTGCAGCGAGTTCCCGGCGTCCAACTGCGCCATGGACGACAACGAGTACGGAGACGAGTGACAGCCTGACCGCGCCTCGATACGAATACAACGTACCAACTCCCTTGTTGGGCAGTCGAGACTCCCTCCGCGGTCATTTCACCCGCGTTCGACTGCTCGAACGCCGCTTTTTCTCGGTCGCACGGGCCTCACATTGACGCCCGGAGACGACCCCCGCCGCACCCGGAGAGCGGGCCGCTGCCGTGTCAACAGTCAGCGAAACGCAAGATTAACATACTGAAGAATTCATGAATAATCGTGCACACCATGAACTGCTTACTCACAGCTGTACCGAGGTGGCTGCGATGAACGTCGACGGCGTCGTCGGATTCCTCTTCATCGCGCTGAGCGTCGCGTCGCTGTATCTGCTCGTCGCGGTCGGCCTGTCTATCGTGTTCGGGTCGCTTAAGTACGTGAACATGGCCCACGGCGTCCTCTACCTGAGCGGCGCGTACATCGGGCTTCTCATCGCGTCGAGCGAACAGTACGGCGGGCTGTTGAGCGACTTCGGGCAGGTCGGCCTCGACTGGGGGTTCGTCCCCGCGCTCGTGTTGACGCCGGTGGTCATCTTCGTCGTCGGCGTCGCGATGGAGCGCTGGATTGCGAAACCGTTCTACGAACGAGAACTCCTCGACCAACTGCTCGTCACGTTCGGCATCCTCATCGCCGCCCAAGAGCTGGTCGCCATCCTCTTCGGCCGAACGGGGACCATCTACCCGCGTCCGGAGTGGCTCACGGGCGCGATATCCCTTCCCGTCATCGGAACGCCGCCGGGAATGAGCGCGGCTTCGACGATACGCGTCCTCGTCGTCGCGCTCACGCTGTTGCTCGTCGCCGGTATCTTCGCGTTCTTCAAGTACACCGATTACGGCCTCGCCGTCCGGGCGGGGACCGAAGACTCCGAGATGACGCAGATGCTCGGCATCCGTATCGGGCGGCCGTTCCTCCTGATATTCGCCGTCGGAGCTGCGTACGCCGGACTCGCGGGCGTTCTCGGCGGGTCGCTTTTCAACGTGACCTCCGAAATCGGCATGGAGATAATCATCCCGTCGCTGGTCATCGTCATCATGGGCGGCGTCGGCAGTTTGCGCGGGACCGTCGTCGGCGCGCTCCTCGCCGGGCTCACCTTCGCGGTGGCGACGGAACTCGAACCGAGCATGACGCAGGCCAGCATCTACCTGCTCGCTATCGTGGTGCTGACGATTAGGCCGAGCGGTATCTTCCCCTCGGCGGAGATCGGACAATGAGCACGGACAACATCCACAAGACCGTAGCCGAAGCATCGTCGTTGATTAGCTGGGACACCTGGGACCGAATCAAACACACCGAGTCGTTCGTCCTCCTGTCGTCGGTGCTTTTCGTCCTCCTGTTCTCGTACGCATTCGGCCGCGCGCCGGTCGTCTCGGACGTCTTCCAGGGCTATCACGGGCTGGCGATTACCATCCTCATCTGGTCGATATTCGCGCTCGGATTCAACCTCCTTTTGGGACAGACCGGCCTCCTCTCGTTCGGCCACGCCATGTTCTTCGGGACCGCGAGTTACGCCGCGGCGCTGTTCGCGATTCACGTGTACAACGACCCGCTGGCGGTCATCGTCGTCGGGACGCTGGCCGCGGTCGCCCTCGGGGCGGTCGCGGCGCTGATTCTCCTGCGCCTCCACACGGTGTACTTCTCCATCGTGGCGCTCGCCATCGGGCAGTTCCTCTACTTCCTCGCCCGCGAGCCGCTCGTGGAAATCACGAAGGGGATAAACGGCCTCGAAGTGCCGCGGTCGGCCGTTCTCGGGGTCTTCGAACTGGAACACCAGTACGGCGGCCTCCTCGGGGAACTCGTCGTGAACAACCTCTATCTCTTCGTCGGCGTCTTCTTCGTCGCCGTCGTCGCCTCCATCACGCGCATCCGCAAGTCGCCTTACGGGCTCATCTTCAAGGCGATTCGCGAGAACGAGACGCGGACGGCGTTCGTCGGTCTCGACGTCTGGCGCTACAAGTTCGCGGCGTTTCTCCTCTCTGCGGCCATCGTCGGCCTCGCCGGCGGGCTGATGGCCGTCAACACCCAGTTCGCGGGCGTCGAGCGCCTCTACTGGTCCGTCAGCGGCGACGTGGTCGTCATGACCGTCCTCGGCGGCCTCGGGACGCTCGCCGGCCCGGTCATCGGGACGTTCGTGTTCTTCTACTTCAAGGGCATCGTCAACGGCTTCCCGACGCTCGGCAACTACTGGCTGCTCCTGCTGTCGCTTTCCTTTACCACGGTCGTGTGGGTCTACCGCGACGGCATCTGGGGGATGATTACCGCGCTCACCGGCGCGCTCCGCGACCCCCGAGAGCTGGTCGCCGCGGTCAGGGCCCGAGTCACGGGCGGCGACTCGACCGGCGACGCCCCGGGAGGTGAGGACTGATGGCGCTGCTCGAAACCCGCGGACTCACCAAGGAGTTCGGCGGGCTCACGGCGCTCGACGACGTCGACATCGACGTCGAAGAAGGCGAACTCGTCTCGCTCATCGGCCCCAACGGGGCGGGCAAATCCACGCTCATCAACACGATTACCGGACGCCTGCACCCGACCGAGGGCCAAGTGTCCTACGCCGGCACCGAGCTCGTCGGGATGAAACCGTTCGAAATCGCACAGCTCGGGGTCGGCCGGTCGTTCCAGACCGCGTCGATTCTCCCCGAACTCACGGTGCGCGAGAACGTGCAGGTCGCGTCGTTCGCGGCCGAACACGGCTCCTTTCGGGTCAACTTCTTCCGCCGACGGGACTCGTTCGACGAGGTCCAATCGCGAACGAACGACATCCTCGACACCATCGGCCTCGATTCGAAGGCCCGGATGGAAGCCGGCTCGCTCCCGTACGGCGACAAGCGGCGCTTGGAGGTCGCCATCGGGCTGGCGACCGACCCCGACCTGCTGTTCATGGACGAGCCGACCGCCGGCATGTCCCCGACGGAGACGCAGATGACGGTGAACCTCATCCACGACCTGCTGGCCGACTGGGGGATGACCATCTTCCTCGTCGAACACGACATGGACATCGTCTTCGACGTGTCCGACCGCATCTTCACGCTCCACCAAGGACGGCTCATCGCGCAGGGGACTCCCGAGGAGATTCGGGAGAATCCGGCCGTCCGCGAGGCCTACCTCGGAGGTGGAGAGCAATGAGCCTGCTCGAACTCGACGGCGTGCACGCCTACTACGGACCGAGCCACATTCTCCGCGGCGTCTCGCTCGATATCGACGAGGGCGAGGTCGTCACGCTCCTCGGCCGCAACGGCGCGGGGAAGACGACGACGGTCCGCAGCATCGCCGGGACCGAACCGCCCGCCATCCGTTCGGGGTCGATTCGGTTCGACGGCGACGACATCACGGACTGGCCGGCCGACAACATCGCCATGGGCGGCATCGGCGTCGTCCCCGAGGGGCGGCGGCTGTTCACCGAACTGACGGTCGAGGAGAACCTCGAAATGTCGAAAATCACGCGCGGCTGGTGGAACACCATCCGTCGGGGCGGCCTCGGCGGCGGCGAGAGCACGATGTCGATAGACGAGTTGTACGACCTGTTCCCGCGGCTCGACGAGCGGCGCACCCAACAGGCGGGGACGCTCTCGGGCGGCGAACAGCAGATGCTCTCCATCGCGCGGACGCTCAGGCTGCCGAACCTGAAACTGCTGTTGCTGGACGAGCCGACCGAGGGACTGGCCCCGCAAATCGTCAAGGCGGTGGGCGACTCCATCACGGAGATTGCCGACCAGGGACTGACGGTGCTTCTCATCGAGCAGAACGTCCGCGAGGCGCTCCGCATCGCGGACCGCGGCTACGTGCTCGACCAGGGCGACATCGTCTACGGAGGCACCGTGGACGAACTCGAATCCGAAGACCTCGACGAGTACCTCGTCGTCTGACCGCGCCGGCCTCGCGCCCCTCGCTGCGACCGACCGCGCTCCGTTCTTCCACCTCGCTTCCGTTTCGGTCCGTTCTCGTTTCGATGTTCTCCGCGGCTCTCGTTCGGCTCTCGTTCCGGTTTCTATCTCGGCGCTCAGTCTCGCATTTCGAAGTCGTTTTTTCACCCCGGTCGCCGTCAGCCAGTCGACAATATTATTTCGTGACACTCGAACACACGGGACATGAAACGGACCAATCGACGACGGTTTCTCGCCGCGTTCTCCTCGTCCGCGTTCGCGTTCACCGCGGGATGTCAACGCCCGGTGGCGTCCGCGTCCGAGCGCCACCCCGTGTCCGAGCCCGTCACCTCGTGGCCGACGTTCCGCGGAGGACGCTACAACACCGGCTACATCGGCGACGTGTCACCCCTCGATTCGGAGCCCTCGGTAGAGTGGACGTTCGAGGCGGACGACGCGTTCTGGGGGAGCCCAATCGTCGCCAACGGCACCGTCTACATCGGGAGCGCGGACAGCGCGCTGTACGCGCTCGACGCCGAGACCGGCGAGAAACGCTGGTCGTTCGAGGCCGGACACCGAATCGAGGGGACGCCGGCCTACGCCGACGGCGTCGTCTACATCGGGTCGTACGACAAACA
This sequence comes from Haloferax sp. SDI50, assembly GCF_059802635.1. Classification (NCBI taxonomy): domain Archaea; kingdom Methanobacteriati; phylum Methanobacteriota; class Halobacteria; order Halobacteriales; family Haloferacaceae; genus Haloferax; species Haloferax sp. SDI50. The sequence goes on along the minus strand of NZ_JBPULL010000002.1, from coordinate 348,733 downwards.
TCTGTACGCGCTCGACGCCGAGACCGGCGAGAAACGCTGGTCGCGGGGATTCGACGGGCTGATTCGCGGGAGCCCGACGGTTTGGGACGGCACGGTCTACACCGGGGTCGGCTGTCACAACCTCGCGTGCGCGTGGTACGCCGAGGAGGCCAACGTCTCGGAGACCGGCTGGGTGTACGCCCTCGACGCCGAGACGGGGGAGACGGAGTGGCGGTACGAAGTCGGTGACGAGGTCGTCAGCACTCCGGCCGTTACGAACAACCGTGTGTACGTCGGCACCTCCGACGAGGCGCTGTACGCGCTGTCGCGGTCGACCGGCGAGGTCGAGTGGACCTACGAGACCCGCGATATGATATGGTCGAGTCCGGCGGTCGCCTACGGCTCCGTCTACTTCACCGACTGGAACGGGAACGTCCACGCCGCCGACGCGGCGACGGGCGAACAGGAGTGGCTCGCTGACACGGCGGGCCGGTACATCTCGGGGTCAGTCGCCGTCGGTGAGGAGGCCGTCTACGTCGGTCACACGCCGTACAACACGCTCGACGACCCGACGACCAACCACGCGAAGGTGTTCCGCTTCGACCGCGGGAGCGGCGCTGAGAACTGGAGCTTCGAGACGCCGGCGCTGGAAGTCGGGAGCAGTCCCGTCCTGACTGAAGACGTGCTCTACGTCGGAACGCACCGGCAGTCGGACGGCGACGGCGTCGGCGTCCACGCCATCACGACGGACGGGCAAGAAGAGTGGTTCATGGAAATCGACGGGCGCGGCGTCGGGTCGAGTCCGGCGCTCGTCGACGGGCGACTGTACTTCGGCGGGACGGACGCGAAGGTGTACGCAGTCGAGTAGTTTGACGGCGCGGAACAGCCCTCACGACGGTCCGTATTCGGTAGCTGTGGCTTGGAGACCCCTCTAGAACTCGATTTCCTTGAACTCGCGCGCCTGATTCTCGATGGCCTCCTCGGTGGCGAGGCGCTCGATACTCGACGCGCCGAAGAAGCCGACGACGCCTTCGGTGTTGTTGAGGACGTACGCCGCGTCGTCGGGCCACGCGATGGGGCCGCCGTGGCAGATGACGTGTACGTCGTCGCGGACCGCCTTGGCGGCGTCGTGGTGCGCCTGCACGCGCTCGGCCGCGTCGTCGAGGTCGAGCGCCGTCTCCGCCCCGATGTCGCCCGAAGTCGTCAGCCCCATGTGCGAGACGATAACGTCCGCGCCGGCCTCGGTCATCGCCGCGGCCTGCTCTTCGGTGAAGACGTACGGGCACGTCAGCATCCCCTGCTCGCTCGCCTCGCGAATCATCTCGACTTCCTTGTCGTAGCCCATCCCGGTCTCTTCGAGGTTCTTCCGGTAGCTGCTGTCCTCGTCGATGAGTCCGACCGTCGGGAAGTTCTGGACGCCCGAGAACCCGCGGCGACGCAGGTCTTCGATGAACACGCTCATGTCGCGGAAGGGGTCGGTGCCGTTGACGCCGGCGAGCACCGGCGTGTCCTCGACGACCGGAATGACCTCGTGGCCCATCTCGACCACGATTTCGTTGGCGTCGCCGTACGGCAGGAGGCCGGCGAGGGAGCCGCGACCGTTCATCCGGTAGCGTCCCGAGTTGTAGATGATGAGGAGGTCGACGCCGCCGCGCTCCGCGAACTTGGCGGAGATGCCGGTACCGGCGCCGGCACCGATGACCGGGTCACCGGCTTCAATCGTGGCTTCGATACGGTCGAGTGATTCAGCACGAGTATACTTCATCCGGATTGACAGGCCATCGCGTGCGACTTTAATATTTCGGAAGAATCGACCGGCAGCCGAGTGTCCGGCGAGCGACGCGGCCGCGCCGTCGTCGATACGGGGGCGCTCGTGCGCTCGAATCAGTTGTCCGGGAACTCGCCGGGCGGGAAGACCGTCGCGTCGTCGTCCTCGCGAATCACGGCTTCCGGGCCGGGTGGACAGTAGACCGCGAGGAACCGAAGCGGCTCCCACGAGGTGTTGATAGTGCTGTGTTCGACGCCGCTCGGGATGTGAACCATGTCGCCCGCGCCGACCGTGCGCGTCTCATCTTCGATGGTCTGTTCGCCCTCGCCGCCGAGGAAATACAGTATCTCCTCGCTGTCGGGATGGGTGTGTCGCTCGTGGCCCTTCCCGGGTTCGAGCAACACGATGCCGGCGCTGAACCCCTCGGAGCCAGTAACTTCGGGGGCGTTCATCCACTTCAGCGTGCCCCAGTCTAATCGAATCGTCTCCACGTCGTCCGGCTGGACGAACCGCTTTTCGGATACCATGACGTGTTGAGTCAAACAGTATCAATTATTAAATATTTTGGTGGGCCGAACGCGCTTGCCGGACCCACCGAGCGGCCGTGGCCGAGCCGCGATTTTCGAGAGGGAAACAGTGGCTCGGAGCAGCAGGTCGTGGATTTTTTGCCACTGAACCGATGGAAGAGCGGTTCAAACTCCGGTTCGTCTCCAGTTGCCCAGTCGGCACTCGCGTCGGCGGCTGCTCCGTTCTCGTGTTGTAAATTATTAATACAGATATACATTCGAGGGCGACGCGAGCGCGAATTAGTCGGTGGCTGACCGAGAAACGCGGCCGAAGCGAGGGTACCGTACCGACATCGGCGGACTGTTCCGTCTCGTCGATCCGAACGATTTTCGCCTCGCGCGGCAGATGCGGATTCCGACCGCCACGAACGGCGTCGTTTGCGTGTCGAACGCGAGTCGCGTGGGGGGCCGAGGGCGACTCCTCAAACACGGGTTTTCATATCGAAAATGAGGTGAGCAGGCACGCGGGTGGCTCGGCGTCGTGTCGGTACTCGCCCGCATCTTTGGTCGGCATTACTGACGTACGTTCGTCACACATCCATTACAAGAGTACGCCTGTAATAGCTACACCGTCACCGAGCGTTTACGAGACGAGGAGAGGTCAGTCGTGGTCGCCAGTCGAGTTCCGTTCTGTGCGTCCGCCCCGCGTGAGCGCCGAGCGATGTCGTGACGTTGGTACGCCGGCAGTACTCTGAATACCCGCGAGACGTGGCGACCGCTCGGTCCCACCCCGTTTACGAGAACACAACCAGCACCGACTCCGCGTCGGGTGACGAGACGCGTATCCGAAAGTGTACGAGATGCAAGCAGCGCACCGCAGAGGCTGTTTTCGAGACGTGAAGTAGCGGGGTCCGACGGCGACAGCCCGAATACGGCCGTCGCGAGTCGGTTCAGAACAGCGCACCAGCTTGGAGGACCGCCACGAGGACGGTCAGGACGCCGACGCTGGCGACGGTGGTGGTGAAGATGGTGGTACTGAGGTACTCGGGCGCGGTGATGCCGTCGACTGTCGTCTCGTCGGCGTACTCGATGGTGAGCGCCAGCGGGATGACCGCGGCGGGCGTGGCGCATTCGAGAACGAACACTTTTGCGACTGTCGGGTCACCGAAGCCCAACGCGAGCGCGAGGCCGAATCCGACGAGCGGCGCGACGACGAGCTTCAGCGCCGACGGGGCGACCGACCGCGATATCGCGGACACGTCGGTCTCGGCCAGTTGGATGCCGAGGATGAGCAACATCACCGGAATCGACGCGTCGCCAACGAGGCCGACGGTCTCCATGAGCGCCGCGTCGGCCGGCGGGACGACCCCGAGCGCGCGGGCGACGACGCCGGCGACGATGGCGTACAGCAGCGGGAGACGGAATATCTCGGTGACGGCGTCGAGTGCGCCCGCGTCGGAGCCGTTGGACGCGATGTAGACGCCGAGCGTGTAGACCACGACGTTCTGGATGGTGAGGTAGATAACGGCGGTCGTCCGTCCGACCTCACCGAAGGCGAATCCGGAAAGCGGGATGCCGACGAAGCCCGAGTTCGGGAACGCCGCCGCCAGCATGAGCGCGCCGAGGAGCGGGCCCGACTCGCCCGCGAGTCGGCCGACGCCCCACGCGATGACGATCATGAGAAGGGAGTAGCCGACGACGCCGAGGCCGAGTTTGAGGACCTCCCCGCCGCCGAGGGTCGTCGTGGCGATGCTGTGGAACGCCAACGCCGGGATGAGCACGTACAGCCCGAGCGTGTTTATCGGTTCGACATCGATGTCCGTCGTTCGCGCCAGGAGATAGCCGACGACGGCGACGCCGAGTATCGGGAGAATCGCGTTCGTGAACGCCCCCGTCAACGACATGGTTGGTCTCCCGGGGAACGTCGCTTCGGCGGTCGAACGGGTTCAACTGAGACTCTACGCTGTCGCTGTGGGCCCATATCAGTTCAATATCGCTTCTGGTATAAATAGTATCGGAGACGGTTACGTGCGGGTCAAAAACCGTTGCCCACGAGAGTGACCGCCATAGCGATGTGACCCGGTCTTTTCCCTTCGAAAACCTCGTAGCCATGCATATCTCATGCAACGATAGTATAGGAAAGTCAAAGGACAGAGAGAAACGACAGCCCACAATCCAGATTTTCTCAACGATTATCCGTGAGAGCGTACTGAAAGGAGTATCGAAGGCCCATAGCCTCCACAATACAACCAGTATTTTAAATTATCCGGAAAATTCACATTATCCAGAATGTTCGAATTTTCTTCATAGGCCAGTGCTATTTCAGTAGGGTCGCAATATAAAGAACCGAAATCCGTTCGAAAACGACACCGCGATTCGCTGAGCGGGGAATGCGACCAGAACCATGGCAGGATGCTATCGACTCACCTCCGGTCGGTGGAGGCGTACGCGGCAAACGTCGTCGAGAGCGGAGTTGCGAGCCGTGAGGCCACTACGCGAACTACGACAGTCCGACGACACGCTCTCCCGGTTCGTGTCCGGGGTTTGTCATCTGCGTCGACCCCGCAGCCTGCGTAGCCACTCTCTCACTCCACGTCGACTCGCAACCGGGCCACTCCTTCGGGGTACGTTCGGTGGGACGCTTGTCGGACGTTGGCGGACCGGTATGGATACGGAAACGGATTCCGTATTAGAGAACAGCTTCGAGAGGGAGGGATTTCAGCCTTCTATGGCCTCTTCAGTACCAACCGAGAGGGCAAAGATAAACCAAATTACAACGATACGGATGTAATGGGATTGCACTGTCCGGACTTATTGATGACCGAGAGGAGAAACACAGCGTGAGTATGGAAACTACTTTCTGAGATTAAGAACACCATGGAGACTGTACTCATCGGCGTACCGCTCGATGGTCGGGAGTCGAACCGACGGAGACAGTCGGCCGTAATACGACCACCGGTCTCGTACCACCCACCGGAAAAAGGGACTGTGTATAGTCGTTCTTACACTATCTTTGGTTTCGTGTCTATGCACGTACAGTGTAACCATCGTTCACCGGAGTAACCGACGGCTTCTACTAGTTCGTTGCGGGCGGTCCCGCCGGATCAACTCGGGGGGAGCCTATTCTGTATTTCAGAATGTAGTTGTGCGTCCCAAGACCACGGGGCGGGCATGGGAAGTTCAGTCATCCACGGGTTGTATCGGCGGCGATTCGGGAGGCGTCGATAGCGTCGCCGCACCTCGCCGGAGACTAACCGTAGTGCCGACTACGGCCTTCACCGACGAATCGAACCGACGCGTCGCTCGCGTCTCCCTCCGATAAAACTAGCTCCACGTATCAGCCGTAGCTCTCCGGAAAACCGAGTTCGTTGCGTTTCACAGGGCCGCTATCAGGAGCTCTGCCCAGCCGTCGCCTCTAACGGTGGTTCTTCTTGTGCGAGAATGTTGATGCCGTCAGACTGCCGAAAGAGATGCAACCGCTCCTCGTCGAAGGCGAGCGACAGCTCTTGGTTCGTGTCGGGTTTGACATCGCCAGGCACGCGGACCCAGCACTCCTCGCCCTCGATGTCGAAGTGGAGGTAGTTGTCCGACCCCACCGGCTCGCGGACGTCGAGGAACGCTCGAACCGCGTTGGGCTCGTCGCTGTCTGTGAGGGTGATGTTCTCGGGCCGAATGCCGAGTACGAACTCGTCTACGCCATCGGCGTACTGCTTGATATGTTCGAGAACTCGCTCGGAGAGGTCGTAACTGAAGCCGTCGGCGACCAGCGACGTGCCCGACAGTCGCACCTCGAACTGGTTCATCGGCGGGTTCCCGACGAAGTCGCCCACGAACAGGTTCCGAGGTTCGTTGTATATCTCCTCCGGCGTCCCTATCTGCTGGAGTTCGCCGCCGTCGACAACGGCGATGCGGTCGGACATCGTCATCGCCTCCTCTTGGTCGTGAGTGACGTACACCGTCGTCGTCCCGAGCGTGTCCTGGAGTTGCTGGAGTTCCGTCCGCATGTGCAGTCTGAGCTTGGCGTCGAGGTTCGACAGCGGTTCGTCGAACAGGAAGACGGACGGCTCGCGCACGATGGCGCGGCCCGTGGCGATACGCTGTTGCTGTCCTCCAGAGAGGTTTCCAGGATGCTTGTCGAGTTGGTCCGTGACACCCATCATCTCCGCCGCGTCCATCACCCGCTGGTTTATCTCGTCTTCGGGGAGGTCGGTCGTCAACTGCAACCCGTAACTCATGTTCTTGCGCGCGGTCATGTGCGGGTACAACGCGTAGTTCTGAAACACCATCGCGACGTCCCGGTCCTGCGGCTGGACGCCGTTGACGACCCGGTCCCCGATACGTATCGTCCCTTCTGTGATATCTTCCAGACCCGCAATCATACGGAGCAACGTCGACTTGCCCGACCCCGATGGACCGACGATAGTCAGAAACTCACCGTCCGCTATCTCGAAGCTGATGTCGTCGACGGCGACAATATCCGAGTCGCCACCGTAGACTTTTCGCACGTTTTCGATGCTAACAGTACTCATTGTTCGTGGGTTGCCAAGAGAACTAATAATAGTTGTGGTTACCTCCGCTCGAAGTCGCGTCATTCGGGGACGCGAGCGCAGTCTGAACGGCGCTCGCTCTCTGCGCCGCCACGACAGACGGGCGAGCGAGTAGTACGTCGGATTTCATCTACCGGCAGAATTAGTCACGGAAAATAGTTTAATCCATGCCCATACATACACACATGACACATGGTTCGAGAAGCTATCACTAGCAGGACCCGTCGGAAGTTTATCAAATCTGCCGGAGTCGCGGGAACCGTCGCACTCGCGGGCTGTGCCGGTAACAGCGACAACAGCGGAGGTAGCGGAAGTGGCGGCGGTGACGGCGACAGCAGTGACGGCGGCAGTTCCGGCAACACGCGGAGTGAGTCCTACGAGCTCACGTTCTGGGAACTGTTCAGCGGCGGCGAAGGGCCGATTATGGAGAGCATCGTCAACAAGTTCAACGAGGAACAGCCGCTCGACACGGACGCGGAGGTGACCATCAACCGCCAACGCACCCCGTGGAACGAGTACTACAACAAGCTGTTCACCGCCCTCTCCGGCGGCGAAGCGCCCGACATGGCGGTCATGCACGCCGCGTACCTGCGAGCGTGGGACGGCGGTATCGACGCAATCGGGTCCTACGCCGACACGGCGTCGATTAAAGGCGATTACACCGAAAGCCACTGGGACCTCGTCACCGTCAACGACAACGTGAACGCGCTGCCGATGGACATGCATCCCATCGGCGTGTACTACAACAAGGACCTGTTCGAGCAGGCCGGCTTGGACCCCGAGAGCCCGCCGACGAACTGGGAGGAGTTCCGGCAGGCGGGTGACGCGGTCGTCGAGAACACCGACGCTCACGCGTTTACGCAGTCGCCGTACAACGACGGATTCGGGTCGTTCCGGACGTGGAGTTCCTGGGTCAAACAGCAGGGCGGGAGCCTCTACGACGACGAGTGGAACCCGACGTTCGACAGCGAGGCCGGGATGAACATCGCCCAACTCTTCTCCGACATGACCGGCGACATGGGATGGGCCCCCGCCACGAGCGAGGACACGTGGGGGAACAACGCCTTCCAGAACGGAACGTGCGCGATGGCGATGAACGGGACGTGGTACGTCGCCGCCCTGTCCGGCGTCGACGACCTCAACTGGGGCTTCTTCGAACCGACCGTCGGCCCGAACAAACAGCAGGATAAGGTCTGGGCCGACGGCCACTCCATCGTCCTCCCGAAGAAGGAGGGCCGGAGCGACGCCAAGTCGGAGATTGCCGCCGAAGTCGCCCACTGGATGACCACGCAGAACCCCTCGTGGGGTGCCGAAGCCGGTCACCTGCCCGCCGCGAACAGCATCTACGAGTCCGACACCTTCCAGAACAGCCCGTACTACGATAAGACGCTCAACAAGTACGTCGAGATGGCCGAAGACGGCGACTACTTCTACCACCCGAAGGTCCCGAACGGCGACCCGAACGCGCAGAACTGGTACACGTGGCTCGTCGACATCTGGGCGCAGAACTCCGAGCCACAGGCTGCTATCGATTCCGGAATCCAGACGGTCTCGAACGGCATCTCGGAGTAATCGAAGATGGGGATAACAGAACGCATCATGGGAGGTGAGACCGCGGCGAACAGCAAGACCGTTATGGGTCTGCGGAAGGAGACCATCGAGGGTATCGTCTGGTCGCTTCCGTACCTCGCCGTGTTCACGGTGTTCCTCATCTGGCCGGCCCTGAAGGGGCTCTACATGAGCCTCCACACGTACCCGAACAAGTTCGACCTCACCGAGACGGAGTGGGTCGGCCTCCAGAACTACGTGGAACTGTTTCAGGACCCCGTGTTTTACAACGCGATGGAGGGAACGCTCCTCTTCGTCGCTATCTCGGTTCCGGCGCTGGTCATCCTCGGCTTGGTAATGGCACTCGGCGTAAACCGGGACGTGGCCGGGAAACGGACCCTTCGGGCCATCTACTTCAGTCCGTACGTCCTCACCGTCGCGGTCGTGACGCTGGTGTGGGGACAGGTGTACTCCCAGAGCTACGGCCTGATAAACTACTACCTCGGCTTCTTCATCGACAACCCACCGGGGTGGCTCACGTCGCCGGACCTCGTCATGGCGGCGCTCGCGTTCATGACCGTCTGGTGGCTGGTCGGGTTCAACTTCGTCATTTTCCTGGCGGCCCGACAGAGCATCCCCGAACGGCTGTACGAGGCCGCTCGGCTCGACGGCGCGACCGGCTGGCGAGCCTTCAAGGATATCACGCTGCCCCAGATGCGAAACTCGGTCGTGTTCGTGGTGATGGTGCAGTTCATCCTCCAGTTCCAGGTGTTCGCGCAGCCGTACGTGATGACGCAGGGCGGCCCGAAGGACACCTCGGACACGCTCGTCTACTATCTCTACCGGAGCGCCTTCTCCCAACAGCAGTTCGGCTACGGCGCGGCGATGGGGTACGTGCTGGTCGCCATCCTCATCGTCATCGCAATCGTGAACTTCAAAGTAATCGGTGATTCAAATGACTGAAACGACATCGCAGGACTCGATACGAGCACGGCTCGACGGCGACACGGTTCGGAACGTGTTGCTCCACGCGTTCCTCTACGGCCTCGCCGTTCTCATGGCGGTCCCGTACCTGTACACGCTCTCTCGGTCCTTCCAGCCGACCGAGCTGTTGCGCGACCCGCGACCCTACTGGATACCGCCGCTCGCGGGCGAGCCGATAACGCTCGAACACTACCAGTACCTCCTGAACAACACGCTCGTCGTCGAGTGGACCATCAACACGTTCATCATCGCCGCCGGAGCGACGCTGCTCATCGTCGTCATCGACTCGATGATCGCCTTTTCGCTCACGCGGCTCGACTGGCCCGGGCAAGGGCTGGTCATGGGTGTTATCCTCGCGAGCTTCATGGTCCCGTACTACATGAACATCGTCCCGCTGTACCAGATCGTCTCGGACCTCGGCCTCATCAACTCCTACTGGGGTGTGATACTGCCGGCCGTGGCCAGCCCGCTCGGCGTGTTCCTCCTCTACCAGTTCTTCAAGGACATCCCGGCCGAGTACGAGGAGGCGGCGAGGCTCGACGGGTTCACCACCTTCCAAGTGTACACCCGAATCATCCTCCCGCTCGCGAAGCCGATTCTCTCGGCGCTGGCGCTGTTCATGTTCGTCTACAACTGGAACGCGTTCCTCTGGCCCCTCCTCGTGCTGTCGAACGAGACGGCGTACACGCTTCCCATCGGACTGGTGAACCTCTATCAGGGGAACATCGACACGCCCGGACTCCACATGGCGGTCGCGATTCTGGGGTCCTTGCCGCTGTTCATCATCTACCTCATCTTCCAGGGACAGATCGTGCGAGCAGTGCAGATGCAGGGCGCGACGGGATGAGCGAGTCAGCGGACGGGACCGTCGGCGTCCACCGCGCGCTCGTCGCCGCGGTCCGAACAGTGTTCCATCACCCCGTTCAGATGGTCGCTATCAGCGTCGCGTGGGTGCTCGCATCGGTCCCGCTGGTCACAATCGGGCCGGCGACGTTGGGCGTCTACGGCGCCGTCGCTTCCGTCCGCGAACATGGCCACATCGACCGCGACGCCGTCAGAGAGACGCTTTCGGACCACTGGCTCGACGCGCTCCTGTTCAGCGGACTCCTGGTCGCGTTCCCGGCGCTCGCCGTCTTCTATCTCGGCCGGTTCTCCGCCTCCGGGTCGGTGTTCGCGGGCGTCCTCGGGATGGTCGGGTTCTATCTCGCGTACCACGCGTGGGTCGTCTTCGCGCTGGGATTCGTCGCGCTCGCGCAGGGTGACGACGCGTTCGACGCCGTCACCGACGGCTACCGGTGGTCCGTCGAGCGGCCGGTGGCGACGGTGCTGGTCGGCGTCGTGACTGCGACGCTGCTCGTCGTGTGTCTGGTCTTGACGGTCGCACTCCCGCTCGTGTTTCCCGCGCTCGCGGCCGCGTTCCACACGGAACTGGCCGCCCAAACGCGCGACCGAGAAGAGGATGCGGCCGACGCGGCCGACACGGCCGACGCGACCGCGCCGACCGACCGTCCAGTCTCCGGTGAGAGTCCGAAAAACGAATTCTCCGCGACGTTTCGACGGTGACGCTACGTCCCGTCGTCGAGGGGCAGCGACTGGACGCCGTAACTGATTTCACAGAGATTCGGGCCGTCCGCGACCGACGTGAGCTGCAGTAGCTCGTCGCCGTGGCGCGAGGGCAGCAGCGGTGTCGTCCAACCGACGAACGCCCGGCCGCCGAGGTCGCCCTCCGTCTCGAACGACAGCGGGGCGTCGACCGCCTCCCAGTCGCCGCTCCCGTCGAGGTTCGAGTTCGCGAGCACGACCTCGCCGTTCCCCTCCGCGAGGTCGCGGTTCCCGTCGACGAGCTGTTTTCCGGACACGAGTATCGTTCCGTCTTTGCCGCCGGCCCGCGTCCACGTCACGTACGGGCCGTTGATGAACCGCCGACCGTCAGCCGTCGAGACGAGGGTTCCCACGTCCGTCGGGTCGCCCCAGTCGCGCCCGTCGGGCGAGGTCTTGACGTGGACCTCGCCGTACAGGTAGTCCGGCCCGATGACCTCGTAGCTCATCATGTACGTGCCGTTGGGGAGCGGGGTGACGGTGGGCATCCCCGGGCGCGTCGTCTCGTCCGGGACGGCCGCGACGAACTGCTCGTCGCCCCACGACTGGCCGCCGTCCTCCGAGGCCTTGTACGCGACCAACTGATTGTAGTCGTCGTCGCTCCCCATCCGCTCGTCGGCGAAGTAACAGACGAGGTTTCCGTCGTCGTCCAGCCCCAGTTCCGGCTCCCAGACGGGGCTGTTCCCGTCGTACGGGACGGCTTTGCCGCCCGTGACGACGGTGCTCACGAACTCCCAGGACTCCCCGCGGTCGGTGCTGGCGTACAGGTCGATGCTCGTCTCACCGAGTTCGCCGACCTCACCTTCGGGAACGTCTTCGGGGTCGTCGAGGATCGGAATGGAGTTCCCGGCGGCGAGGACCGTCCCGGCCGGCCACGGACCGACGGCGTGCGGGAGCTCAAACAGGGTCGGTTGGTATCGAAGCCCCCAGTCCTTCCCGCTCGTGTCGTGAATCTCGGAGAACTTCGACCAGGTCTCTCCCCCGTCGGTGCTTCGGTAGACGGGGAAGTACGGCTCCGACCCGCCGCTCATCGACGGATAGTACTCGAACGTCGCGAGCAACTGCTTCTCGCCGCCCTTCCCCGACCCGTGTTTCAGTCGCGTGACGCGGGGATACAGCGAGCCGGGCGCGGGCGCGCCCGACGGGGGCGAGTACAGCGTCCCTTCGACGTCTGTCTGTTCGTCGTCGCGTCCGCGGCCCGCGATAACGCCGGTTGACCCGACTGCTGCGACCCCGGCAGCGCCGACCGCGGCGAGGTACTTCCGGCGGCTGTGCTGGCGGCTTGAATTGCGTTCGCTCATGACGCAGCCGCATGTTAACACGGGACTACAATAACTGTACCCCCGCTGTCAGCTCAAAATAGAACGGCGGCGGCGCGGTTACTCGGTCAGCGTCAGACCGACGACGGACGCCGGCGGCGCGTCGAACGTGACCGTGCCGTCGCCCTCGTCGGTGACGTCCAAGACATCGGCTTCGAACGAGTCCGCGTTCTCCTTCGTCGAGTACTCTCGGATGTCGTTGCCTTCGAAGAGAACGGTCGCCGACGACACCGAGTACGCCGACGACCCGACGTCGACGGTGAGCGTCTCCGGTTCGTCGTGGCGGCGGTTCGAGGCCGTGACGAACAGCTCACCGTCGCCCTCAGAGGCCGACGCCGAGACCATCGGTACGTCGTTTTCTTCGCCTTCGATAGTGCGCTGTTCCGTGTCGACGCTCGTTTCGAGCGCCGTCCGGCCGACGTGGTTCTCGTACAGGTCGAAGACGCGATACGTCGGCGTCCGCCACGCGGACTCCTCGTCGGTCTGGACGAGACACTGCAGGACGTTGACGAGCTGTGCGATGTTCGCCATCGAGACGACATCGGCCCGCTCGTGGATGAGGTCGAGGACGCCGGCGGTCGTCAGCGCGTCCCGAACCGTGTTCTCCTGCTCCAATCCGTTGTCGCTCCGCGCCTCCGGATGCCACACGCCCCACTCGTCGACGATGATGCCGATTTCGTCCTCCGGGACGTACTTCGAGATGGTCTCGGCCGCCCGGTCGATGTCCCCGCCGACCTTCTGTGCGCGCGCGAAAATCTTGTAGTACTGCTCGTCGGTGAAGTCGGTGTCACCGCCCGCCTGATAGTAGCGGTGGACCGAGAAGTGGTCCATCAGGTTGAACGGCGACCCCATGCCGAGGAACGAGCCCGGACCGTACTCCATGCCGCCGTTGAGGCTGTCGAAGAAGACCTTGTTCCAGTCGTCCGTGAGGTGTCCGCACGCGATGAACTCCGTCGACTCCTCGTTCATCAGCTTGTCGAAGCCGTTGAAGTAGTTCGCGAACCGGCGGTACTCGTCGGCGTACTCGTCGGGTGCGAACCGGCCGCCACAGCCCCAGTTCTCGTTCCCGATGCCCCAGTACTTCACCCCGTACGGCTCTTCTTGGCCGTTCTCTCGCCGTCTGTTAGCGAGTTCCGTGTCGCCGCCGTAGTTGCAGTATTCGATCCAGTCGAGCGCCTCCTGCGGCGTCGACGACCCGACGTTGACCGCGATGTACGGGTCGGTATCGAGGAGTTGGCAGAGGCGGAGGAACTCGTCCGTCCCGAACTCGTTGGACTCCTCGGGGATGTTTTCGCGCCCCTGGGTCCACCACAGATTCCGCCGTCGGGGACGCTCGTCGCGCGGGCCGACGCCGTCCTCCCAGTGATAGTCGTCGGCGAAACAGCCACCCGGCCAGCGAAGCACCGGCATGTTCAGTCCGCGGAGCAGCGAGACGGTATCCATTCGGATGCCGTCTTCGGTCTCGACTCTGTCGTCGTCACCGACCCAGAGACCGCCGTAGATACAGCGTCCGAGGTGTTCGGCGAAGTGGCCGTAGATGTTCTCCGAGATACGGTCTATCGGCTCGTGACTGCTAACGCGTACTTCACTCTGCATACGTTTCCTCATCAGTACCCGGTTAGATAACTATTGTGCCTTGTTCCCTGCTTGCACGAGATGCGCCGTGGAACCGTCCGGATAAGCGATGAACCCGCGTCGAGCGTTGGTAGCTCAAGTCGGTGAGAGACACGTTCGGTGCAACCTCACCAAGGTTCCCTATTTCAGAACCAGATAATGTCGTTCCACGAATTACAATTACAAAGATAAATATGTAATTCCCATGGCGCCCAAAGCGGATACTCTCCGAAACCGGTCTTCTCGGCCGGTTTCGAGGAACCAACGTGTTGTTCCAGCATAGTGAATAGCGGCAAATAACCGGGAACCATCGTCGCGGATGGGTAGTTCGACGACAGTCGTCGTTCTCGGAGTCGTCCAGCGGATTCCTCGCGAAATCTATCCTCACCGAGCGACGAGCCGACGCGAGATACGAGCCGTTCACGGGACATCGCGGAGACGTTCAGAGGTTGGACGCACCGGGAATCCACAGGGACTCGTCGATGTCGATAGCGCATCCGCGCTCGCGAAAACCGTAGCTCGGTCACGCAGCCGTCTCCAGACTGTAACGCGGATGGTTTCTGGAGCGCTGTCAGGCGGTTGCGGTCGGGCTTTTGTCCGTGGAGAGCGTTTTGGCCGACTCAAGGACGCGACACGCGTACGTTTCAATTCACACATCGGGGAAGGAGCCCTGTGCTTCTGGTATCGAGAACAGCAGACCGGCTGGGGCAAACGTGACAGAGCCGTCATCGTGAACTCAGGTGAGTCAGGTGACCAACTGGTCTGCGACCGGTCGGTTGCAAGCGCGCACGAGGGTTCTCTCGGTATAGCGTCCGTGCTGGAACCGGCACGACGTTCCAAAAAATGATGGCAGCGGGTGGTGTGCTGAGCTCGACGTGGTAGTGCTGTCAGGTGTTCATGAGCTTCGGTCGGGACAGACCGACTCTGCGCATAGCACCACGTCTATGACATGACTGATACGTTAGTCTCTTGGTCGGTTGCGCTATCGACCATATGATTCGACGACTGAATCCGACATTAATTTTTTCGTCTCTGCAAATATTAATATCGGGGCTGAACGCAACTGCTCTTCGAGCGATACGACAATCGTCGTGGTAAGGGTTAAGTGACTATCGAATGGTTACACGAAACGCATGCGTTGCCCAAAGTGCAGTCACAGTCTCGCCATCTACGATTCGTTTTACGACATCGCCTTCGTCTGCGACTCGTGTGGATACGTCCTTCCGCGGGGAGCAGATTGAACAGGTAGCCGAACCGATAACCGACCAGCCACACCGCTGAGCTGAATCGCGGCCGCGGACCGCAGCGCCGGAAGAGGAGTCACAACGATGTGTGAACGCAATCTCGGAGGCTGGTTTTGATCGTGACTATTTGCAGCGTCGGTACGGAAAATCAGCCGCTTAATAGAGGAGATGTACGGGCATTCATCATGTAACGCTATCGAATGCCTTGTTCAAAATCGGAGTAATAACAATAAATCCGATAAAGATTGCAATAATGTAGAAGACGAACTCGACACCAATCGTGACTGGGTCGGCAATATCGCCAGCGTAGGTGTTGTAGATTGTGAATATGGTCGCAGCAACTACGGCGCTTGGAAGGTAATCGGAGACCAACTTTCGTAACTCCATATCCGAACTCGTCGGTGAATCCCCAAATTCGCATCGGTTAGGACGTAGTTGCCAGAGAATAGACACGGGTAGTATGCACCCGACACTACGCAGCTAATACACTCCAGATAACGCTGCAAGTAAGCAACGCATCAAACCGATTCCCCTAATGAGAGGGGGGAAGAATCGCTCAGTGCAAACTAAAACCCGCTACAAACGGTTCGAGAGTCCGATATCCGCTCGATTTACTCGTGAGCCCACTGTGTAGTCAGTCGGAATCTTCTCTTGAGTGTGAGGGAGACCAGCGCAAGAACGAACACCAGAGCTCCCCTAATAGATATACAAACGGATGGTCACCTCCACGCCCCGAATGACTGATACGTCCGCTATCCCGCTTGTATGTAGCAGCCTCGCTGTTCAGTTTTGACGTGAGACGCCGGTTCCAGAACTATCCTCCGAAACTGTGAGTGAATCGGGGAATAGATATAGCAACATACGATGTATAGACGTTTTCGGGCCTCGCCCGCGGGCCGAAACGGAGTACAGACAGGAGTGCCGTCACAGGCACGCGGGGGCACTCAGTTCACTCCGGAGAGGAGTACAGCGAAACGTAGCGCCCCCGTGGTCAGTCGTCGCCGCGTGCGGCGCTCCCAGCGCCGGCGTCCGGGGTCCGCAGCACGTCCGGGTCGGCGTCCGGGCCGAGCGGTTCGACGCGCACGCTCGACACTTTGAACTCCGGAATACCGGCCTGCGGGTCGAAAACTTCCTGCGTGAGTTTGTTGACCGCACCGGCCGCGAAGTGCATCGGGATGAACAGCGTCCCGTCGCCGACGCGGTCGGTCACGGTCGCCTTGACGACGATGTCGCCACGGCGGGACTCGACCCTGACGTACTCGCCGTCCGAAACGTCGAGTTCCGCGGCGGTCGTCGGGTTGATTTCGATGAAGCTCTCGCCGACGTGGCTCATGAGGCCCTCGACGCGTCGGGTAATCTGTCCGGTGTGCCAGTGGTAGAGGACCCGTCCGGACGTGAGCGTGAGGGGGTACTCCTCGTCGGGGAGTTCGCCGGGGTGGCCGCCGTCAGCCGGCACGAAGCGGGCCAGCCCGTCGTCGAAGTTGAAGTTCCCACCCTCGTAGTCGTAGAGATACGGCGTACCGGGGTGGTCGTCGTCCCAGCACGGCCACTGGAGTCCGTGCTCGTCGCCCGAGTCGAGTCGCTCGTAGCTGACGCCGCCGTAGATGGGCGTCAACTCGCTAATCTCGTCCATGACTTCCCGCGGGTGGTCGTAGCCCCAGTCGTAGCCCAGTCTGGCCGCCAGTTCCTGCGTGATTTCCCAGTCCTGACGCGCCTTTCCGGGCGGCTCCGCGGACGCTCGAACCCGCTGGACCCGACGCTCGGTGTTGGTGAACGTGCCGTGTTTCTCCGGCGAGGTCGCCGCCGGCAACACCACGTCCGCGTGCTCTGCGGTCTCCGTCATGAAGATGTCCTGAACGACGAGGAAGTCTAAGCTTTCGAGCGCCTCGCCGGCGTGCTGGATGTCGGGCTCCGAGAGCGCGGGGTTCTCCCCGACGATGTACATCCCGCGGAGATTGCCCTCGTGGGCCTCCGAAAGCATCTCCGGCACTTTGAGGCCGGGTTCCGCCGGTGGACGCTCGCCCCACACCTCGGCGAATTTCTCACCGACCTCGTCGTCGGCCGGGTCCTGGTAGCCGGGGAGGCTCCCGGGCAGGGTCCCCATGTCGCCGCCGCCGCCTTGTACGTTGTTCTGGCCGCGGAAGGGCGACAGTCCGGCACCCGGTTTCCCGACCTGCCCGAGGGTGAGCGCGAGATCGGCCATCGCCAAGAGGTTCTCCGTCCCGTGGCTGGATTGGGTCATGCCCATCGCCCAGCCGAAGACGACGTTCTCGGCGTCGGCGAGCGTCTCGGCGGCCGATTTCAACTCGTCGGGCGAGACGCCGGCCAGCTCCTCGACTTTCTCGGGAGTGAACGCCTGAACCTTCTGTTTGACCTCCGCGAACCCTTTCGTATTCCGTTCGATAAACGCCTCGTCGTGCAGGTCGTGCTCGATGAGGTATCGGATGAGCCCGTTGAGCCACGCCACGTCGTAACCGGGCGTCGTCCGCGTGTACTGGTCGGCGTGTTCGGCGATGCCGATTTTCCGGGGGTCGAACACAACGAGGTCGGCCCCGTCGCGGACGTTCTGCTTGATTCGAGTCGCCAACACCGGATGCGACTCGGTCGTGTTCGACCCGCTGATGAGGTAGGCGTCGGCCTCGCCGATGTCCTCGTTGATGCGGTTCGTCATCGCCCCGTAGCCGAGCGTCTGTTGGAGCGCCGCCACCGTCGACGAGTGACAGAGCCGGGCGCAGTTGTCGATGTTCTTCGTGCCGAGCACCTGCCGCGCGAACTTCTGGACGAGATATGCCTCCTCGTTGCTCCCCTTCGACGACGCGAGGCAACTGACCGCGTCGACGCCGTGTTCGTCCTGAATCTCGCGGAGTCGCCCGGCGACGTAGTCGAGGGCTTCGTCCCACGACGCCGTCTCGAACTCGCCGTCGTCGTTTCGAATCAGTGGCTTCGTGAGCCGGTTTTCGCTGTTGGCGAACTCGTGTCCGAACTTCCCTTTCACGCACGTCGAGAAGTTGTTCGCCGGGGCGTTGTCCGGGTCGTCGACGGGCTGGACGCCGATGGCGTTGCCGTCTTTGCCCCACATCTCGAACCGGCAGCCGACCGCGCAGAACCCGCAGGTCGTCTCCGCTTTGTCGAGATTGCCCAGCCGGTAGTCGCTGACGAGCGACGCGACATCGAACAGTCGGCCCTCCGGCAGCGTCCGCGCCGCGAGGTTCTCGGCGGTGTGTTCGCCCGCGAGCATGGCCTTCCGGCCGTATGTTTCGAGGAAGTCGGACGCTCGGCGCTTGCTCTGGGCCATGTATCGGGCGACGCCGCTCCGTTTTTCCCGTCCCGCCTGTCCCGCCTCGGCTTCGCCCCCAGCGCTCCCAGAACTGCCGGGGTCCGGCGAGCGGTTCGGTGCCGTCGTGTCGTCGAGGGTCTCGACCGCCTCGTGTTCGATGACTCGCCCGACGGAGTTTCGCTGCGTGAACCCCGGAAGCGGGAGCGTCCCCGCGCCACCGATATCCTTCTCGGTCAGCGCGCCGGTCGGACAGACCGTGGCGCAGTGTCCGCAGGAGACGCAGTCGGAGTCGGCCATCGTCTCGGCGTCGGACTGGAAGCCGATGCGGGTGTCCGCTCCCGAGCCCTCGATGCGGAGGACGCCTTCGACCTGCACGTCGTTACAGCCCTCGACGCACCGGTTACAGAGGATGCACTTGTTGCGGTCGATTTGGATGAACGAGGAGCTGTCGTCGAGCGGTTCGTACTCGCTTCGGTCGTCGAAGACGCCGTAGCGCGGGTGGTCGACACCCTCGTTGATGGCCGTCTCCTGGAGTTCACACCGCCCGTTCCCGTTACAGGTCGTACAGCGCAGGTTGTGGTTGGAGAGGACGAGGTCGAGGTTGACGCTCCGGGATTCCTCGGCGGCGGACGTGTCGGTCTCGACCGTCAGCCCGTCGGTAGCCGGGAACGAACAGGAGGGGACGACCCCGTGTTCGTCGGTCTCGACCATGCAGGTTCGACACTCGCTCCGAGGGCCGATTTCGTCGCTCGCGTCGCCGTCGCGGTCGTAGTAGCAGAGCGCCGGAACGTCGGCGTCCTCGTCGAGGCTGTCGGCACCGGGGTCCACGCTCACGACCTCGTCGTCGACGGCTTGCATGGCGTCGATGACGGTCGACCCCGGCGGGACGGTGACCTGTGTGCCGTTGACGCTGAGTGTCGTCGGGGCCTCGCCGTCGGTTCCGACGGGCGGGTCGTTCGCGGTCCCGGTCTCGAACTCCGCCGTGACCGGCGTCTCGTGCTGCGGGTCGTCCAACTCTGGAACGCCCGGGAGTGGGTCGTCAGTGCTCATAGTTTGTCAGAACAGGTGCCGCTCGGACAGCGGCCGTCGGTGTGTGCTTCGAAACTCGATTCGAACTCGTCCATCGCGGTCAGCACCGGACGCGGTGCATGAGCGCCAAGCAGGCAGTTGCTCGACCGGGACATGACCCGACCGAGTTCGCGTATCTTCGCTCGGTCGAACGAGCCTCGGTAGACCGCTCGCAGCAGTTCGGTGAGTTGGACGGTTCCCTCCCGTCCCGGTACGCACCGCCCGCTGTTGGCTTCCGAGGCGAAGCGCGCCCGCTCTCCGGCCGTTGCGACCGCACACCGCTCGTCGTTCAACAGTTCGACGACGCCTTCCGTTCCGAGGCCGGCCGCGGTCAGTTCGGCCGCGGTCGGGGTGATGTCCAACGTCCGGGTGAGACCGCCGAACACCCCGCCGACGCAGGCCATCTTGAACGACCCCTCCAGTTCGACGGCGTTCCGAGCCTTCGAGAGGCGGGCGTCCGAGCCGACCTCTATCGTCGCGGGCGCGGCTACGTCGCCGGTGACGGTCAGCAGTCGCGTCGTCGATGCGGCGTCTCTATCGGTGCCCTCTGGGTCCGCGAGCGCGAGCCGTACCCGGGCGAAGGTCCGCGGCGTGTGGATGACCGTCGGGCGACCGTAGAGCCCGTACTCGGCCGGCGTCGGCGGCTGGAGACGGGGCTCGATTCTGTCCGCCCCCTCTATCGCTTCCAGCGCCGCCGTCGGTTCGCCGGCGCGGTACTCGTCGGGACCGGTGGCGACGACCGGTACGACCGGGAGTCCGTCCGCGGCGGCGTCGATAGCCTCCCGAAGACGCGCTCGGAGTTCGGTGTCGGTCTCGGCGACGTGGATGACCGCGTCGGCCGTGCCGAGATACTCGGCGACGGCCGCCACGCCGTCGAGCACCGACATCGGTGACCCGGCGAGGAGCGTTCGGTCCGCGCGCTGGCGGTCGTCCGCGTCGTTCGCGTTCACGACGACGACCGGGTCGCCGTCGGTTTCTCGCGCGCGTCGCCAGGCGTCTGCGACCGGTTCGTCGGCGGCGGCGTCGCATCTACCTCGACCGACGAGCCCGGCGTCCGCGACGGCGCTCGCGTCCCTATCGAGCGAGTGAAACTGATACGCTGTCGGGTCCAGCGGGTCGAGCCACCCGCAGGGGCCGAGGACGCGCCGCTTTCCCACCGCAAGCGGCCCGTCGGTCGGAACTGGCAGCGTCGTCCGCTCGGCGTCGTGGTCGACGACTGCCGCAGCACCGTCCGTCGGTAACTCCCCGTCTTCCATGGCGGTGACGAGGTCTCGGACTCTCGATGTCTCCGGGGTCGGGAAGAATGCGGTCCGCCCCGCGTCGGTCGCGAGAACCAACGGGTCGTACTCGCTGATTCCGGTGGGTCCCGTTCGGAGGACCGTGACGGAGTCGGCGGTGCTACGTGCGGCGCTCAACACACGCGCTCCGCGCTCCGTCCGGCCGGCTCCCGAGACCCGGAGTACCGGCGACCGGACTGCGTTTCCTGTGCGACTCATTCTCACAGATGAAGAGACACGGCGGGGTTAAAAAATCACCCCAACCCACTCGCGTCGGAGTGCGATTTCGAGGCGTTCGGGAAGCCGAACACGAAGCCGGTGCGAGCGCGAGTGGGCGGGGAGACGGGTGACCGCTCCAGACGGGACAGCGAGCGGAGCAAAGAGCTAAGGCGGCGACGCGTCGTCTACCGTGATGATGACGAACCCACGGTTCGACGACGTGCGAGCGAAGGCGGCCGACGCGACTCGCGAAGACGACATCCAGTCCGTGTACACCGGACTCGTCCACGACGACGGTCGACAGGAGTACTACTTCGCCAACGACACCGAAGAGGCGTCGGAGTTACGCGAGACGGCGGCCGTCCAACTCGGAATGTTGGTTCGCGTCCTCGCGGACCGCTCCGAGAGCGACATCGAGGAGATTACCGACCTCGCGGCCGAGCGAGCCGAGAGTATGCGATTGGAGTAGCTATCGGCTACGGCACCCGCTGCTCGGAAACGCGCGCTCGTCGAGACGTGTCGGCTCGAAAAATACCGGGCGCGTCGGGGTCCGTCGAGCGCCCGTCAGAGGTCAGCGGCGTGTCGCCTACTCGGTCACCGCGACCGCTTCGATTTCTATCGCGGCTCCTTTCGGCACGTTGCCGACTTCGACCGCGCTCCGAGCCGGCGGGTCTTCGTCGAAGAACTCGCCGTACACCTCGTTGAACTCCTCGAAGTCGTCGATGTCGTCGAGGAAGACTGTCGTTTTGAGCACGTCGTCCAAGGATGCATCCTCGGCGGCGAGAATCGCCGCCACGTTTTCGAGACACTGCGTCGTCTGGTCACCGACTGAGGCGTCGTCGAGTAGCTCACCGTCGGGCGTCAGCGGGAGCTGTCCCGCGGTGAGAAGTAGTTCGCCGTTCGTCGTCGCTTGACTGTACGCGCCAACGGCCGCCGGAGCGTCCGAAGTGCTAATCGTGCGCTTCATGGCCGGACCTTCCGGGCGGTTCCTATTAAATCCAGTTCGGGGACGGAAGCCGCCACACGTCGTGTAAGAAACCGGAGCGTTTGTGGAATGTCTCGGCGCACGCGTGAGTTGACGACGACCGTTCGGCGGCCGGGGAGTGGTGCGTCACCGGACGGTCCGGCAGGGTGCGCCGAGCGTGGCCGGGACCGCCGATTGCGATTCGGAACCGGGTCGTTCGGGTGCGTTCTCTGGAGAGTACGACGGGAGAAAACACAGATAGTAACCTATCTGATGGTTTGAGAATGCTCCACACCACTCTACCTAACCGTAACGTGTCAGATTGTGTCGAAATCGAGCCCACCCGAACTATAAATAGTGACTGTTCGCAGATGCCGAGTGGAGTCCACACAATGTCTATGGACGCAGTCGTCTACAAAGGCGAACGAGAGGTCGCAGTCGAAGCGGTCGAAGAGCCCCGGATTCAGCACCCGAACGACGTCGTCATCGACATCACGACGACCTGTATCTGCGGGTCCGACCTGCACATGTACGAGGGGCGGACGGCCGCGGAGCCGGGAATCGTGTTCGGCCACGAGAATATGGGTATCGTCAAAGAGGTCGGCGATGCCGTCAGCAGTCTCGAAGTGGGCGACCGCGTCGTCGCGCCGTTCAACGTCGCCTGTGGCTTCTGTGAGAACTGTGAGAACGGCTACACCGGCTTCTGTACGAACGTGAATCCGGGCTTCGCCGGGGGAGCGTACGGCTACGTCGCCATGGGTCCCTATCAGGGAGGACAGGCCGAGAAGCTCCGCATTCCGTACGCCGACTTCAACGCGCTCAAACTGCCGGACGGGCGGGAACACGAGGACTCGTTCGCGCTGCTCGCGGACATCTTCCCGACGGGCTGGCACGGCACGGAACTCGCCAACCTCGAATCCGGTGATTCCGTCGCTATCTACGGGGCGGGTCCGGTCGGCCTGATGGCCGCTTACAGCGCCAAACTCAAGGGCGCGGCCGAGATTTACGTCGTCGACCGCGTTCCCAGTCGCCTCGCGCTCGCCGAGGAACACTGTGACGCCACGCCCATCAACTTCGAGGAGGGCGACCCCGTCGAACAGATCAAAGAGATTCACGGCGGCGGCGTCGACAAAGGCGTCGACGCGGTCGGCTACCAGGCTATCGACCCGGACAAGGAAGCCGACTCCGCGTACGACCCCGCCCGGGAAAACCCGGCCGTCGTCATCAACAACCTCATTCGGACGGTCCGGCCGACCGGCGAACTCGGTATCCCCGGTCTCTACGTGCCCGACGACCCCGGCGCGCCCGACGAGATGGCCGCGCAGGGTCGCCTCGGCATCGACTTCGGCCTCCTGTTCGAGAAGGGGCAAGCCCTCGGCACCGGCCAGTGTAACGTCAAGGAGTACAACCGTAAGCTCCGCGACATGATAATCGAGGGCCGCGCCGACCCGAGTTGGGTCGTCTCCCACCGCGTCGGTCTCGAAGACGCGCCCGAGATGTACGAGAAGTTCGACAACCGCGAAGAGGGCGTCACCAAGGTCCTGCTGGAACCCTAGGACCGGGAGTAGCGGAGCCTCCCAACTCGGTTCCCACCGATACTCCTTTGCCGGTTTGCCCGGTATCCCGTTCTATGTGTCAGTACTGCAGTTACCGGTACCACGACGGCTGGACGCAGTTGTTGGAGTACGACGAGGTGTATCAGACGGTCATCGGCGGTGAGTCGGAGTCGACCTACGGCTTCCACGAATCGTGGGACGAACTCCGAGACGAGGTCGACTTCGGCGCGGCTTAATCAGGCGGGGCCGCGAGGGAACGGGTCGTCGGGGTACGCCGCCTCCCGTTCGTCCGCCGTCGCCAGACAGTCGTCGAGTTCTCGGGTCACTGCGTCCTCGTCGAGGTCGCGGCCGATGAACACGAGTCGCGTCTGGGGGGCATCGTCTCCCCACCGACCGATGGGGCCGGCCTGCACCGACGGCCCCGCCTGACTCACGCCAAGAACCGTCTCGGGACGACTCGCGACCCACGCGAACCCCTTCGCGCGGACGACGTTCCCCCGCCAGTCGTCGAGCCACGCGTCGAGTCGGTGCGGATGGAACGGACGGTCTCGACGGTAGACGAAGGACTCGACGCCGTGGGCCGTCGCTGCCGAGACGCCCCCGTCGTGGGTATGGTCGTGGTCGTGGCCGTGGTCGTGCTCGTGGTCCGCCTCGACCCCGTCGCTCGCGAGGGCCTGCTTCCAACCCTGATGGCGCTTCGCCGCCTCGAAATCGAAGCGCCCCGTGTCGAGAACCCGCGTCGGGTCGACTTCGCTGTACGTCGTCCGATGGATGCTCGCGCGAGGCTGGAGTTCTCGAATCTCCGCTTCGACGGCGTCCAAGGCATCGTCGGGGACCATATCGCACTTGTTCAGCAACAGCACGTCACAGAACTCGACTTGCTCGACGAGCACCTCCGTCAACGGGCGCTCCGGGTCGGGGGCGGCGTCCGGAAGCGATTCCGCCGGGTCGAACGCCTTCCAAAACCCGTAAGCGTCGATGACCGAGACCGTGGTGTCCAACCGGAGGTGGTCCGGCAGACCGCCCTCGCTCGAGTCGTCCGTCAGCGCCCGCGCAATCGGGAGCGGTTCGCTGATTCCCGAGGCCTCGATGAGCAGGAGGTCGAACGAGCGGTTCTCCGCCAGCCGCGTCACTTCGGTCACGAGGTCGTCCTGAAGCCGACAGCAGATACACCCGTTCGAGAGGTCGATAACCCCGTCGTCCGATTCGGACGCGACTAACTCCGCGTCGACGTTCAGTTCGCCCATGTCGTTGACGACGACGGCTATCTCCCTGCCACCGGGGTCGTTCAGGAGTCGGTTGACCAGCGTCGTTTTCCCCGCGCCGAGCGGACCGCTGACGACCGTAATCGGTATTTCCGTTGTAGACATGTCGATGCTGTGTGACGCCTCGCGGGTGGTCGTAATGAAGACTGGGTCGGTCGACCCACACGGGAGACAGAACCCACGCGCTCCGGACTCCCGCCGTGAAAACACGAAATATATTCTAGTTGTCATTTCTGGTTTCCCGTCTGTTCGCGTCGGGCACCGCGAACCGCCGAGCGAACCGAAGAGTACGGCTTTGGCGGAGGCGTTCGCGCCGCCGCACTCGCTCGGTGGTCCGCGAGAACGGCACATCTTTTTGGTCGCCGGTGCTGACGAACGACCAGATGGCACCTCCAACCGCTGACCGACTCCTCCGGGTCGACTTGTCCGCCGGCTCGGTCGAGAGCACGCCGATTCCGGACGAGTGGCGACGGCGATACGTCGGCGGCAAAGGGTTGGGTGCCCGCTATCTCTACGACGAACTCGACGCCGGCGTCGACCCGCTCGGCGAGGAGAACGCGATGCTATTCATGCTCGGCCCGCTTTCGGGCTATCTCCCGGGCGAGTCGAGATACGCCGCCATCACGAAATCCCCGCTGACGGGATGTTTTCTCGATTCGTACGCAGGAGGCGCGTTTCCCGACACCCTGGCCGGCGCGCTCGGGTCGCACATGGGCCTACTCGTGACGGGTGTCGCGTCCGAACCCGTTCGCCTCGTCGTCGAAGACGGGGACGCGACAATCGAACCCGCCGAGACGTGGGGGTCCGGGACGGTCGACACGGCGCAGGCGTTCCCGAACGCGGCTGTCGCGTGTATCGGCCCCGCGGGAGAACGACAGGTCGCATACGCCACCATCGCCTCCGACGCCGGCGACCACCACGCGGGCCGCGGGGGAGCGGGAGCGGTGATGGGCTCAAAGCGACTGAAGGCCGTCGTCGCGCGGGGAGCCCCGCCTGACGCCGACGGGTTGGACGACCTGCGAGACGCCTACGCGGCGAAGTACCGAGAGACCGACACCGGGCGGTGGCTACGTGCCAGCGGGACCGTCGAGACAATCGATTTCGCGAACGAAATCGGTGCACTCTCGACGCGAGGCTGGAGCGACGGACAGTTCGAAGCGGCGGCGGAGTTGGGCATCACGACAGTCGAAGACCGGGCCGTCGGCCGCGAACGCGCCGACACGGAGACTCCGGGTGGGTATCGTGTGGCCACGGAGGACGGCGACCACGTCCCGCGCGGTGCCACCGCGATGACGCTCGGTGC
Source organism: Haloferax sp. SDI50 (assembly GCF_059802635.1). Lineage (NCBI taxonomy): Archaea > Methanobacteriati > Methanobacteriota > Halobacteria > Halobacteriales > Haloferacaceae > Haloferax > Haloferax sp. SDI50. The sequence continues at coordinate 322,696 of NZ_JBPULL010000002.1, read as the reverse complement.
GGGACTCGACATCGACGACTTCGACGCCGTCGCGGAGTTGGGACAGATCTGCGACCGCCTCGGGATGGACCTCATTAGCGCCGGAAGCTCGGTCGCGTGGACGGTCAAGGCCAACGCCGCCGGCGTGCTCGACCGCTCGCTCTCGTTCGGTGAGCCCGATGGCGCGCGAGCCCTCTTACAGGAGATTGCGGAGCGCGAGTCGGAGCTCGGTGACGCGCTCGCGGACGGGGTCGAGGCGGCGGCGACGCGGTTCGGCGGGCGCGACCTCGTCCCCACGGTGAAGTCGATGGAGCTACCGGCCTACGACCCGCGCGGCGCGCAGAGCATGGCGCTCGCGTACGCGACCAGCGACCGGGGTGCGTGCCATCGGCGGGCGCGACCCATCGAACGCGAGGTGTTCGACGGCGACTGGGGAGCCGACCGGACCGCGGCGGAGGTCACCCGCGAACAGGACCGGCGGTCGATGCTCTGGAGCCTCATCGCCGATGACTTTTTCGGCGACGCGCTCGACGACCTCGGCCGGGAGTGGCTCGAATCGGTCGGCCTCGACCCCGCCGGCGGACTCGCCACGACCGGCGAGCGGATTTGGAACGTGACGCGGCTGTTCAACGTCCGCGAAGGCATCTCGCGCGAGGACGATTCCCTCCCGGCCGCGCTCCAAGAGCCGCTCGAATCGGGGCCCCGGGCCGGTGCGACTGTCGACCGCGACGACTTCGATTCGATGCTCGACGCGTACTACCGCCGCCGCGGCTGGACCGACGACGGCGTACCGACGACGCAGACCATCGACCGCCTCGACCTGACTGCACTCACCGATGACTTCGACACCTTCGATGACTGAACACTGCACGAACGGCTGGACGACGAACCGCGCGCGACCCGTGGCACGAACATGACGCTCGCTGATGCGCTTTCCGCTCGACGCGGCGTGATCTGCGTCGTCGGCGCTGGCGGGAAAAAGTCCACGCTGTACGCGCTGGCGCGCCGGCTCGACCGCGCCGTCGTGACGGCGACGGTCCGCATCCCCATCTTCGACCAACACGTCGCCGACGTGGTCGTCACCGACACTCCAGTCGCCGCGCTCGAACGCACGACTGACTGGCCGGTGGGTGTCGTTCCCGACCGTGACCGCGACGACCGCTACCTCGGGTACGACCCCGGCGTGGTCGATGCCATCAGGGACTCGGACGTCGCCGACACGGTGCTGGTGAAAGCCGACGGCGCGCGGATGCGCGAGTTCAAGGCCCCGGGTGACCGCGAACCACAACTCCCCGCGACCGCCGACACCGTCCTCCCCATCGCGAGCGTCCACGCCGTCGGTGAACCGCTCACCGAGGAGTTCGTCCACCGCCCGGAACGAGTCGCCGCCCTCACCGGTCTCGAACTCGGCGACACGATTCGCCCGTCGGACGTCGCAACCGTACTCACCAGCGAGCGCGGCGGCCGCGCGGACGTTCCCGACGGGGCGACAGTCGTTCCCGTGCTGAACAAGGTCGACGATTCGGCCCTCGAAACCGTCGCACGAGAGATTGCTTCGGACATCCTCTCTCGGTCAACGGTCCCACGCGTCGTACTGACGCAGTTGACGGCGTCGGAACCCGTCGTATCCGTCGTAGAACGCTAGCGCAACTGTTCGGCCGCGTCAGCGAACTCGTCGGGGGTGTTGATGTTCTCGAAGGTATCGAGACTCGCGTACTCGCGAACCTCGCTCTCTTCGAGGACGACGTAGTCGAGCGTGAACAGCGGGTCGATGATTTTGTGGCTCCCCTCGGCCAGCGCGGCTTCGCAAGCGTCGGCCATCGCCGAGGCCCGGTACACCGCGTGCGTCGGCTGGAACCAACCGTCACCGACCCGCGGCACGGCGGCATCGTGGCCGGCCGCCCGCTCGAACAATCTGTCGATGAGCGCGGGTTCGAGAAAGGGCATGTCGCAGGCGGCGACGAACGCGTACTCCGTCTCGACGGCCCGCAGACCCGTCATAATTCCCGCCATCGGGCCCTCGTCGCAGTCCGAATCTTCCGCAATCGTTATCGGGTGGTCGTAGCCGTCGAGCGCGGCCCGGAGCGCAGCCGTCTGCTCCGGTCGGCAGTTGACGACGAGGCTGTCGATGACGCCGGCCATCCGGTCGGCGACGCGGCGGATGAGAGGTGTTCCAAGGAGGGATGCGACTGCTTTGTCCTCCTCACCGAATCGCGTCGAGTATCCGCCGGCAATGATGACACCAGTTCGCATACCGGCTGTGTTCACGTTCGTCGCGCAAAGCAGTTGTGCTACGAGTCGTGTAGTCCGTCATCGGTTTCGCGTCGGCTCGGCTATCGCACCGCGCGGTATCTTCGGTCTACCGTCGCTCGAATTTCGGGACGGTCGGCGCTTTTGAGAGGTTAGAGCCTTCGATTTCGGGACGTGAGAGTTGGTGAAACCGTACACATTACACAGCTAGCTGTGTTATTCTGATTCCCAATGTATTTAAAGATAACGGGAATTGGAACTGACTGGCGGTGATAACTGTTGAATCGGGATCGTGCACTCGATGCTCGCTGCCGCAGTAGAGGAGTTGTTGACCTCTCGTACGACGTTCTTCACTACTCAGTCACCGCTCGTCCTATCACGCCGGTTCGTCATCCGCAGACGAAACGATAGATATTGCGCCATACAGTTTATGAAATTGGTGACTGTCGGTTTGCAGTACGAGACAACACCCCCGTCAGCACCGAGTCACCACAGAATCGGGTCGTGAGGGCCGAAACAGTCCAGTTAGAACTAATCTGGCTGCGTCACGTTTCGACAGTAAGTTCAGTACTCCGGCGATGTACCGGGAGCAGTTCATCGACCTCGGTCCATCTCTTATCCGCGGGCTGTTTATGCGACCCATACCCTGGGGTCGAAGCACCCAAAGCGGACCTCTGCCGACCGATCCGAAACTGAATACGCGATTTTCGAGACAATCAGCGGTAGTAAAATGTATTTGATGATAATACGAATGTCGTTGTCTGCTATGGACAATGAGCTTTAGTGAATAGCTGCTGGAATCGCGTACAGACTAAATGAATTGTATATCGCTATATTAAATTAGGAGAATCGGTCCGAACACGGTTCGACGGAACTGTCGTTTTCGCGTTGTTTCCGGGTCGTGGCTCAATCGGGTGTTACTGATGTAGAAAACGGAGTAACGACCGCCAGACCGTCGAATCGAGGATTCGATTAGCGCACTGAGCTCACCCGACGGTCGCTGTGCAGCGACGTATCGGCTCAGTATTTCGCTCCGCTGGTGCACCGCTCGGAGACAGCAGTACTTAAACACCCATTGCAGATAGCATAACCGGGAAGTCAGTAAAGAGACTACTAACAATTGATGTCAGAAGAATTCGGTTCGGAACTGGACGGACAGGTCGCAATCGTCACCGGCGCGTCGTCGGGTATCGGCAGCGCGACGGCCAAATCCCTCGCCTCTCGCGGGGCCAGCGTCGTCGTCGCCGCCCGCCGCGAAGGCGAACTCGAAGAACTCGCCGCGGCCATCGAAGACGACGGCGGCGACGCTCTCGTCGTCCCCACGGACATCACGGTCGACGGCGACATCGACGCCCTCGTCGAGGCGACGCTCGACGAGTATGGCCGCATCGACATCCTCGTCAACAACGCCGGTCTCATGCCGCTGGCGCACATCGCCGAGGCGGACCGCGAGACGCTCCAGACGACTATCGACGTGAATCTCACCGGACTCATCACACTCACCCACGCGGTTGTCCCGACGATGATTGAACAGGAAAGCGGCCACATCGTCAACCTCTCGTCGGTCGTCGGCCGGTTCCTGCAGGCGAACAGTTCGCACTACAACGCCGCGAAGGCGGGCGTCAAGATGTTCAGCGACTCGCTGCGACTCGACGTCGCCGAGGAAGGAATCCACGTCTCGTCGATCGAACCGGGCGCGGTCGACACCGAACTGCTCGACCACATCCCCGACGAGGAGGTCCAGCAGAACGTCAAGGACTACGTCGGGTCGATGGACGCGCTCGCGCCTGAAGACATCGCGCGAACGATTACGTTCGTCGTCACCCAACCGCGGCGCGTTGACATCAACGAGGTCCTCATCCGCCCCCTCGACCAGGTCCAGCCCTGAGCCGCGTCGAACGACCAACACCTCACCTCACCTCACCTCTCGTTTCGCGTCTCGATACTGCGGTGACGTTTCGATACCGCGGTGACGGCGCGACGAGACTCGACGATCCGAACCATGTTATCGGGCGCGTGTAGAGTCGTCGTTCGGACCGTACACGCCGTTCGAGCGGCACGCTCGGGATACTGAGCCGCCGCGTGCGTGAGCGTCGTAAGAGCCGTCCGACGAAGGATACTGTTACTAAAACGGATACCGGGCGGTCACACGCCGAAGGGTAATGATAGCATTACTGGCAATGACAACCGACATGGATTCCGCGACTTCAACCAAGAGAAATTACACGGTGACGTCTGTAATATACTGGTCGGAACGACTCGGAGAAGCTGTTTCGCGGACGAGAGCGAATCATCTCGAATCGGCGTAGGACACCGCCCGTGAGTCGTCTATCGGGCGTTGAGTCGGCGTGAATCGAGAGTGAGGAGAGTACTAACCGGCCACGAAAGCAGGTGTGGGACATTCGTTGGTCGGTGTCGTCACCGCCGCGCTGGGCGCTCGACCGACGACTACCCGACCGCGGACGAGGAGTCGTTCCCCGGCGTCGACGCCCCGCCGTCGTTCAGGGGGCAGTCGCTTCGCCCCGCCATCGAGGGTCGCTCGGTTCCTGAACTGCCTGCCGTGACGGAGGTCGCGTCGACCCGGCAGACGCCCGGTCGCGTCGACGAATCCGCGTTACAAATCGGCGTTAGACTACCCACGCGCAAACTCGTGTGGCAGGGTGGCGAACTGTACGGGTTCGACTTGCGGACCGACGCCGGCGAACTCGCCCCGATTCCGAACCCCGAGGGACCCGAGTGGCGACCGCTGTACCGTCAGTTGCGCGAGCGCCGCGACGCCATCGACCTCACCGGGACGGTCGCCGCTGAACGCGACGAGACCGTTGAGACGCGACTCCGCGAACTCGGCTACCTCGACTGACTCGCTCGGTGTTACGCAGAACCGCGACGAGAGCGGCCGTGAGAAAAGCGCGTTCGGCCGACGAGTACCTGCGGCGACGCGACCGACGACACAGCAGACATGTATCTAACCTACAAGAATCACGTCCGGGAACGGATACTCGGTGACCGGCGACGACGCGCCGGACCGACCCGCGTCAGTCGCCCGAGACGCCTTCATCGAACTGGTCGGTGAGAGTCGGAACGCCGCCCGCCTCAACGCTCGGAGAGGAGGGTAATCCGCCGCCACAATGCGCTAACGGGCAGTATGAGACGGCCTGAGAGCCAAGCGATTCCGACCTCGCTGACGGCGGCTGCCGGCAGTGAGGTCAATGATTACCTGCACGCGAGACCCGCGCTCAACCGCCGACATCGGGACGGGTTAGTGGATCGCTATTCGAACAATATTCTATGACGCGTCGGCGCGGCGGCGACCGACGCGGGAGCCGAAACGGACACGGGTGGTTCGACGGTCGCGCCGACAGAGAGACAGAAGCGCTGTCCGCTGTCCGAGGCTTTTTTTCGCCGTGGGGAGATGTTCGGGCATGGATGCAGACCCGCGCGAAGCAGTCGCAATCGACGCCGCGGAAGTGGGTGCCGACCACGCGTCGGCGCGTTTCAGAACCGAACTGGACATCGAACAGAAAAGCGACGCGATAGACCTCGTGACCGAGGTCGACCGCGAGACACAACGGCGAGTCATCTCGACGATTCGAGAACAGTTCCCCGAGGACGCGGTCGTCGGCGAGGAGGAAGACGAACTGAAGACCGTCCCCGAGTCCGGGTACGCGTGGATTATCGACCCGATAGACGGGACGCAAAACTACACGCGAGGTGCCCGCGAGTGGGTGACGAGCGTCGCCGTCGTCGAGGACCAGACGCCGATTGCGGCGGTAAACGTCTCTCCCGAGACGGGAGACACCTACGTCGCGACGGCGGCGCGCGTCGAGCGGAACGGCCAACCCATGACGGTCAGCGACGAATCGAACACCAGCGCCTTTCTCGTCTCCTCGACGCTCAGATATCAGGCCGGCGACCGGCCGGGAATCGAACGGCTCTCGGGCGATATCTTCGGGACGTTCGGCGAGATGCGGAAACTCGGGACGACACAACTGACACTTTCGCGACTCGCCGACGGGTCGATAGACGCGGTCATCGGACTCGACGAACACCCGAATGCGTGGGACACCGTCGCCGGGGTCTACCTCGTCAAGCGCGCGGGCGGAACGGTAACCGACATTCACGGAAACGAGTGGGGACCGGGACAGTCCGGTCTCGTCGCGTCGAACGGACGCGCACACGACGAGGTGCTCGAAGCGGCGCAGGCGGCGTTCGAGGAGACCCGATAACGGCGCAAACGGCATCACGCGGCATCGCGCCGACCCAACCCGAGTCCGTGGCGGCGTGGGCGTGACCGCGACCTCGACCCTGACCCCCGACCGACTGAATTACACGGTTACGCCTGTAATGGCGATGCGGACGAGAGACCGACGACGACGGGGGACCATCAAGCGACCGGGAAGATATATCAACTCAAACATGGTTCTGAGCACGGGAAGCCGCACAGGGACCGACCTCGGACGGACAGCGCGGCCGCAGCGTGCCGACGGATGAGACGGCAAGCGAGCCGGGCTGTTCACCCGCCGACCGACCTAGTTAAACGTTCACGCGTCCGAAAAACGAGCCGAGAGCGGTCGTCTCAGCCGCTCAGTCACCCGAGAAACCGACTCTCACGCGTCTCGGAAGGCTCGGTGTTCCGAACTTCCGAATACGTATATATGAACGAGCCAGTCACCCCGCAGAGGCCCCGATGATTCCAACCCTCACAGGTCGTAATAATCATAGAAAACCGTGTTAACTATTGACAACCAAAGCGCGAGCACATAAACGTTCGACTTTGCGGAACGCTCGGAGCGCCGACCAGTCGGGGGGTGTCACGGGTACGCGAGCGTGCAGCGCCGGTGTTGCGGCCGTCGTGAGCGCGACAGTAGTCGTGACGGAGATACATCTTTAAGCCCAGACCGTAGATTCCCCTCCATGAATAGACACGACCCGTCCGGCGTGCTCAAGACGACCGCCGCCTCGCTGGCGCTCGTCGACCACATCCTCGAACTGGAGGGGGCGACGATGAGCGAACTGGTCGAGGCGGCCGACCTCGCGAAGAGCACTGTCCACGCTCACCTCAAGACGCTCGCGGAGTACGGCTACGTCGTGAACATCGACAACGAGTACCAGCTGGGAGCGAAGTTCTGCCACCTCGGCGACTACGTCAGGACGCGCAAGGACTACTACCGGGTCGCCCAAGAGACCGTCTCGTGGCTCGACAGCGAGTCGTCGATGGACGCGGACTTCGCGGTCGAAGAACACGGACGTATCGTCTCGCTGTACGGCGACCTCGAGTTCGCGAACTCGCCGCGCTTTCTCATCGACGGCAGTCCGTTTCACGTCCACACGACGTGTTCCGGCAAGGCGATTATCGCCGAGTACCCGGAGACGCGAGTGCAGGAAATCATCGACCGCTGGGGACTGCCGGCGGCGACGGACGACTCCATCACGACCGAAGACGAGCTGTTCGCGGAGCTGGCGACCGTCCGCGAGCAGGGCTACGCCGAAAACAGCGGCGAGGCCGTCGAGGGGTTTTGGGCCATCGGGAAGGCCGTAAAGTCGCCGCGAGGCGAGGTGTACGGGTCGCTGAATCTGAGCGGTCCCGCCTACGTCATCGACGAGGAGACGCGTGCGACGCAGATGGAACTGCTCGAGCGCGCCGCCGAGCGGTTCGAACAGGGCGTCGCGGAACTGTATCAGACCCAAGCGAACGAGCCGAACGAAGAGTGAGAAGAGGGCGGGACGTGAGAAATGAAAAGGGGGGAACGTTCGTCGGACGCGTTACGCCGGGACGTTTCCGGACGGGACGACGCCGTCGTCGGTCCAGCCGCGACGCTCGTAGTACGCGTCGAGCGCCGCCTCGAACCCGTCTAGCTCGTCGGCGTACGGGAGCGTGTCGTCGCCGCGGTCGAAGCCGCGCTGGTTGTTGAAGTGGCGTTCGAGCGTGACGATGCGGTCGCCGACGGCCAGCAGGTCCTCGAAGTCGGCTCCGAACAGCATCTCGTAGCGTTCGGGCGTCATGAAGTCCCGCGAGAACTTACAGACGATGCCGCTGTCGTTGAGCGCCATCTGGTTTTCCTTCTCGATGAGGCGCTTGGGCTTGCCCTCGAAGCCCTCCGGGGGGTAGGCGTCGTCCTTGCCGACCAGCGGGTACTCCTGGGAGTAGAACACCGCGTACATGTGGTCCGCGCCGCGGTTGGCGACGGCGTACGACAGGCCCTGTCCGTGGAGGACGCGCCCCTCGTGGGCGGCGAAGTCCATCCCCTTGACCGTCCAGTTCTCCACGCCGAGGTCGTCGTGGACGCGGGCGATACCCTCCGCGAGGTCGTCGCCGACGCCCTCCCGGAGCGCGATTTTCTCCACGAGGTCGTGGATGAGGTCGGTGTTGCCGAACTCGTCTTCGCTGGCGAGGTAGGCCGCGACGGTGTTGCCGGCCGAGATGGCGTCGAGCCCGTAGCGGTCGCACAGTTCGTTCGACTTCATCACTTCCACGATGTCGTCGACGCCGGAGTTCGACCCGAACGCCATGGTAACCTCGAACTCTGGGCCCTCGGTCTCGACGCCCGCGTCCTCGTCTCTCGTGGGGAGTTTGCACGCGAACGCGCAGGCCGAACAGGTGCCTTTCTTGTACTTCTTTTTCTCGATGGCGTCGCCGTTGATGCCCTCCGCGCCCTCGAAGTGCCGCTCGGAGAAGTAGTACGACGGGAGCCCGTCCATCTCGTTGGCGAGGTCCAGCACGGCGACGGTTCCCTGTCGCTTCATGATGTGGTCGTCGGTGGCGGCCTCGCGGTGAATCTCCATCTGCGACGACGGAATCTCGATGTCCGGCGCGGCGTCGCCGCCGAAGGTGAGCGCCTTCACGTTCTTCGACCCGAGGACCGCGCCGAGGCCGCCGCGACCGAACGCGCGCTCCTCGCTCGTCATGATGGAGGCGAAGCGCACGAGGTTCTCGCCGGCGGGGCCGACGACCATCGTCCGGTCGGCCTCGATGTCGTGTTCGTCGTCGAGGTACGCGACCGTCTCGGGGACCGTCGCGCCGGCGAGGTCCGGGACGGCCTCGAACTCGACGCCCTCGTCGGTGACGTGGAGGACGACCAGTTCGTCGCTCGCACCCGTCAGTTCGACCGCCGAGTAGCCCGCGTCAGCGAAGTTCCGCGAGACGAACCCGCCGGCGTTCGACGAGCAGAGGCCGCCAGTTAGCGGCGAGACGCTGGTGCAGTTCGTGCGGCCGGTGAAGCTCATGTTCGACGCCTGCATCGGGCCGGTGCTGAAGTACACCCGGTTGTCCGGGCTGAACGGGTCCACGTCGAAGGGAACGCGCTCGTGGGCGAGTCGGGTGGCCACCCCGCGTCCGCCGACGTAGGATTCGAGAATCCCGTCGATGTCTTCCGTCCGACTCGTCTCGTCGCCCAGGTCGACCGTGAGAAGCGGACCTTTTGCGTGTAACATTGGAAAAAGAAGGAGTTGCCTCGCACAAATCCATTGTGGTTACTGTTGTGTCGCTAACCAAATCACCGCGTGAGGTCGACTTCGAAACCGGATACTGTGTACGTTATCAATGGGAATCGTGGACAAATTATTTATGACTGTTCTGCATGGGTTGGGACATGGTCGCAGGTCCGCCGATTCACGAGTTGCACTTCGACGACGCGCCGAACGTGGACGACGTTCCGGGGCCGAAGTCGACACGACTCCTCGAAAAGCAACAGCGAATCGACAGCAGCGCCGTCTCGTACCCCGAAGACATCCCCATCGCGTTCGAAAGCGGCAAGGGCGCGACGGTGCGCGACGCCGACGGCAACACCTTCATCGACATGTTCGCCGGTATCGGCGTGCTGAACGTCGGTCATTCGAACCCGTACGTCCTCGACGCCGTCCACGAGCAGACCGATAAGTTCGTCCACACCGTCGACTTCCCGACGGAGGCCCGACTCGACCTCATCGAGAAGCTGGACGAAATCGCGCCCGAGGGGCTGCGCGGGAACAACCGCGTCGTCTTCGGCGGCCCGACGGGGAGCGACGCCATCGAGGCGTCTATCAAACTCGCCAAGTACAACACCGAGGGAACCGGTCTCGTCGCCTTCCGCGGCGCGTACCACGGCGCGACGAGCGGCGCGATGAGTCTCACCGGCAACAAGAAGTTCAAGGGCGACTACTCGCCGCTCCTCCCTGATGTGGTCCACGCGCCCTACCCGAACACGGTCGAGATGGGCAAGGGGCCGCAGGAGTCGGTCGACCACTGTCTGGAAGAGGTCAAGGCCATCTTCGAGGACCCCTACGGCGGCCTCGCCAACCCGGCGGGCATCTTCGTCGAGCCGATTCAGGGCGAAGGCGGCGTCGTCACCCCGCCGAAGGGCTTCCTGAAGGGCCTCCGCGACATCGCCGACGACAACGACGTGCCGCTGGTGTTCGACGAGATTCAGAGCGGTCTCGGTCGCTCCGGTAAGTGGTGGGCCAGCGAGTGGTACGGCGTCACGCCGGACGTGATGACCTCGGCGAAGGCGCTCGGCGGGACCGGCTTCCCGCTGTCAGCGACCATCTACCACGAGGACCTCGACACGTGGGGGTCGGGCGACCACGCGGGAACCTACCGCGGCCACGTCGTCGGGATGCGCGCCGGCACCCGCGCCATCGAGTACATCCAGGAACACGACCTCCTCGCGCACGCCCGCGACCTCGGCCAGTACATCCGCGGCCGGCTCTCGGAGGTCGCGGAGGACAACCCCCGAATCGTGGACGTTCGCGGGAAGGGCCTGTTCATCGGCGCGGAGTTCGTCGACGCCGAGGACAACCCCGACGGCGACGCGGCCGACGCGCTCCAGCAGTACTGCTTCGAGCGCGGCGTGCTGGTGTGGAAGGCCGGCCGGCACGGCAACATCCTGCGCCTGCTCCCGCCGCTCGTGCTCACCCGCGACCTCGCGGAGACGGCGCTCGACGTCATCACCGACGGTATCGAGGCGGTCACGGCCGAAACGCAGCGAGTCTAACCACCCTCACCACCGATGCCACCCGAACGAGTCATCACGGACGACGCCCCGCGCACGGACAACCCCTACTCGCAGGGCGTCGTCGCCGGCGACACGCTCTACGTCTCGGGCTACGGCCCGGTCGACCCCGAGACGGGCGAGGAGGTCGACGGCGACATCGAAGCACAGACCGAGCGCGTGCTCGACAACATCGCGGCCGTCGTCTCCGAGGCCGGCGGCGACGGCCTCGACGACGCGGTGAAACTGACGGTGTACGTCACCGACCTCGACGACTACGAACGGGTGAACGAAGCGTACGGCGCGCGGTTCGACGAGGCGCCGCCGGCCCGCGTCTGCGTCGAGGTCGCGCAACTCCCCGGCGACGTGCGAGTCGAGATGGACGCGATAGCGTATCTCGGGTAGGTCGCGGATGCGGGGACGGGACGCGGGGACGCACCCGCGCGACCGCCGGGGTGCCGAGGACCGGCGACCCGCCGTTCAGTCGTTCAGGTCGTCGACTCGGCGGTCGCGCCGCTCGTTCGCGGCGTCGATTCGCTCGACGAACTCGGACATCTGCGCTTTCATGTCGGCGCGCAGGTCGGTCGCAGAGAAGTCGTCGGACTCCGCGAGGAGCCTGACGAACGCCTGTAACTCCTCGTCTGTGAGCTGGTCGAACGCGCCGCGTTCGAGCTTGTCGATGACGGCGTCGACGTCGATTTGGCCGACCGGTTCGACGTTAAAATCCACCGTGACCATCCGGTAGTCGGAGCCGGCCAGTTCCTGTTCGGCCTTGTTGACGCCCTCGGCGAGCATGTCCTTGAACGGGGTGTAGTAGCCCATCGTCCCGAGGTGGAGGAAGGCGAGCATGTCGGTGATGCCCCGCGTGTACGCCTCGCGGTCGGCGGCGTCGGGGTTGAACACCGTCTCGCGGTCGCGGTCTTCGAGCGACTCGAACAGGATGGTGAAATCGAGGATGGCGTTGCGGAGGCGGCGTCGAATCCGGTTTCGCTTCTGTTTTTTCGAGTGGTCGGTGTAGTCGGTCTTCCGACCGAGCAGGAACTCGCGGTCGCTCGGCGTGAGGATGCCGCGGCCGCGGTCGGCGGCGTAGGCGAGGTCGTCGGTGCCGTCCGTTCCGTCGGCGTCGTTTGCCATATACAGAACGCGTGTACGAATTCGATTAAGCGTTACGAACGGACCGGAAATTCGGCCGATACGGGCCGGAAATCCGGGATTCCTCGGATTCTGTCTACGATTCGTGTGAGAACGCCGGGAGCGCGCGAACGAGGAGGCACCGTTCGGAGCGACGCGCTCGCCCACGGCGCGACGACCCACCGAAATCGAACCGACCACCGGTTTTTCGACCGTTTGTAAACGGATTCCGTTCTCGGTATCACCGATAACCACAAATTTTATGGTAATGTTTGCACTTGTCGTGACGTAAGACACCAGGTAGCACGGTGTCCGTCGGAGCGATAGCATGACAGACCACATTACAGCACACGGGTGCAACGGTCATCGTGGCGCACAGTTCGGGGCGCGGGCCTCGACCAGTCAGTCGGGAGGTGACGGCTCCGTGCGGACGGAGTCGAGAGGCGCGGTCACTCACGGGGGGTGCCGGCGGTGAGTTCCTCCAACGGCGCGGTCAGCGAGTTCCTCGACGAAATCGAGCCGGTGATATTCGCGTTCGGCGCGGCGATAACGCTGCTTTTCGTCGGCGCGTTCAGCCTCAACCCCGAGGGCTCCTACGAGTTCGTCCTCGGGATTCGCCGGTGGATTCTCGCGACGTTCAACTGGTTCTTCCTGATAGCGATGCTCGGGTTCGTCCTGTTCTTGGGCTTCGTCATCTTCGGGCCGTGGGGGAACCTGAAACTCGGTGACGAGGACCCCGAGTACGGCTTCCTCTCGTACTTCGCGATGATGTACTCCGCCGGCCTCGCGGCGGGCATCGTCTTCTGGGGGCCCGCGGAGGCGCTGTTCCACTACTCGACGGTCCCGCCGCTGTACGGGGCCGAGGCCCAGTCCTCGGCGGCGATGCCGCTGGCGGTCCAGTACTCCATCTTCCACTGGAGTCTGACCCAGTGGTCGTGTTTCACCGTGATGGGCCTCGCCATCGGCTACTTCGTCTACAACTACGACGCGCCGCTCCGCGTGTCGGCGGTGCTGACGCCGATTCTCGGCGCGGACAACGTCGACGGCGCAATCGGGAAGGTCGTCGACATCCTCGCCGTGTTCGCGACCCTCGGCGGCGTCGCTACTTCGCTGGGCTTCATCGGGAGCCAGTTCATCACCGGCCTGAACTTCCAGTGGGGTATCCAGCTCGGTGACGTGGGGACCATCCTCGTCATCACGGGTATGGTGGTCATCTTCACCATCTCGTTGGTGTTGGGCGTCGACAAGGGGATTCGCCGGCTCTCGAACTTCAACATGGTCGTGTTCGGCCTATTGATGCTCGCGACGCTGATATTCGGGCCGACCTTCCGCATCCTCGAACTCGGTACGCAGGCGACCGGCGGCTTCGTCGGTGACTTCTTCCAGATGAGCCTGTTCACGCAGGCCACCGCGACCAGCGCCAGTAAGTGGGTCAACGCGTGGACCGTCTTCTACTGGCTCTGGCCGCTGGCGTGGTCGCCCTTCGCGGGCCTGTTCATCGCCCGCATCTCGCGCGGCCGGAGCGTCCGCGAAGTCGCGTTCGCCGGCATCGGCGCGACCTCGCTCGCGACGGTCCCGTGGTTCGCCATCGTCGGCGGCGCGGGCGTCATCATGCAGCACACGGGCGCGGCGAACGTCCTCGGTCCGGTCTCGGAGTACGGCGAGGCGGTCTCGGGGTACGTCCTCTTCGGCAATCTCCCCATCGCCGGGCCGCTCCTCCTGTTCGCGTTCCTCGTGCTCGTGACGACGTTCTTCGTCACCTCGGCCGACTCCTCGACGCTCGCGGTGTCGATGATGACCACCGGCGGGAAAGAAGAGCCGTCCGCGCTCAACCGCATCTTCTGGGCCGTCCTCCAGGGTGCGGTCGCGTCCATCCTGATGGTCGTCGGCGGCGTGAACGCCTTGCAGTCCGCGGCGATTATCACGGGCGCGCCGTTCGCGATTATCTGCGTGATAGCGACGCTCGGACTCATCCGAACCTTCCAAAAGGACTACGGCAGCCTCCTCCTCCAAGACGAGACGAACCTCTGGGGGAAATCGGAGTCGACCGGCGGGCAAGCGCCGGCCGTGAACGTCTCCAGCCACGACGACGACTGACGCCGAGTCCAGCCGACCGCAGTTCCGTCCCCGTCTCTGTCCCCGTCTCCGTCCCCTGTCTCCGTCCCCTGTCACCGTCGCTCTCCATTCTACGAGGACCAGCGTTGACCGGGCGTGCTGCGGTCTCGGACGCGCGGCCGAGCGACGACCCCCATCGCGAATCGTTTGGTGTGGTAGTTTTTGTGATACCAAGTTTTAATGTACGGCATCAACAAATCCTGTGTATGGATCGGGATACCGCAGAGCCGGACGCAGCAGCGCTGCCCGGACCCAACGCCGAGAAGTGGGTCGAGTTCCACCACGAGCACGCCGCGCCCAGCGAGTACTCCCACGAGTTCGTCTGGGACGTGACCGCCGAGGCCGACGGCCCGTTCGTCACCGACGTGGACGGCAACGTCCTCTTGGACTTCACCTGCCACATCGGGGCCGCCCCGCTCGGCTACAACAACGAGAAGGTGCTGTCGAAGCTCCGGGAGTTCGACCTCGTCGAGCCGATGAAAATCGCCGGCCAAGACATGTACTTCGGCGCGGGACCGGACCCCGAGACCGCCGAGTTCCCCGGGTCGAGCCACCTGATGGACAAGCTGACCGACGTGTCCTCTCACTACGGGATGGACACGGTGTTCCTGTCGAACTCCGGGGCCGAGGCCGTCGAGAACGCGATGAAGATAACGCACGACCACAAGGCCCCCGCGAAGTACGGCTACGCCTTCGAGGGGAGCTTCCACGGGCGGACGCTCGGGACGCTCTCGCTCACGAAGTCGAAGGAGGTCTACACCCGTCACTACCCGCAGGTCGCGGGCATCGAGACGGTGCCGTTCTGCGCGGACGCGGGTTGTTCGGCCGACGACTGCGACTGCGGCTTCTTCGCCGGCGGCGGGTCGCAGTTGCGGAACTCGCTCTCGCCGGAGGGCGGCCACGTCAACCCCGACGAGGTCGCGTTCGCGATTCTCGAACCGATTCAGGGCGTCGGCGGCTACCGCTTCCCGAGCGAGGAGTTCATGGCCGAAGTGGGCGACGTCTGCGACACCTACGACATCCCGCTCGTCGTGGACGAGATTCAGTCCGGCGTCGGCCGCACCGGCGAGATGTGGGCCGCCGACCACTACCCCATCGAACCCGACGTCATCGCCAGCGCGAAGGGCCTCCGCGTCGGCGCGACCGTCTCGCGGTCCGACGTGTTCCCGACCGAGAAGAACCGCCTCGGGTCGACGTTCGGCGGCGGCGACCTGCTCGCGTCGATGCAGGGCGCGCTCACGCTCGACGCCATCGAGGAGTACGACCTGCTCGACAACGCGACCGAGCGCGGCCGGCAGGCGAAGGAACTCCTCGCCGACGACGCACCCGACCACGTGGTCGATATCCGCGGCAAGGGCCTGATGCTCGCCGTCGAGTTCGACACCAAGAAGCGCCGCGACGCCGTCGTCGAAGCGGCGCTCGACCGCGGCCTGCTCACCCTCGGCTGCGGGAAGAAGACGATTCGCCTCCTGCCCCCGCTCGACTCCACCGAGCGCGAAATCGAGCTGGGCGTGGGCATCTTCTGCGAGGCGATGGACGCCGTGGCGACCGAAGCGGTCGCGTGAGCGGCGGCGGAAGACGAACAGCACGAGACAGACGCGGCCCCGAGACGGGCCGCCCCCGTGTTTCCGGACGCGTCAGGATGACCCGAATGGCTCAGTAGAGTCGCCGCTGCGCTCGCCCAGCGAGTGCGAGACGACCTCGACGCCGTCGAGCGCCGAAAGCGAGTCGAGCGCGTCCGCGAGGTGGTCCGTGCCGCTCCCGTCGAGTCGGACCTCGACCGGAACCCGATTCGGCGCGTCGGACGCGGTTCGGGCGGCGCGCTCGACGCGGTCGAGTTCGGCTCCCGAGGCAGCGACGGCCTCGGAGAGGTCGCCCAGCGCCGCCGGCCAGTCGTCGAGTTCGAGGCGGGCTTCGACGGCGCGCCCGAGCGCCTGCATCCCGACGCGGGTCAGTTCGGCGTGTTCGGAGAGGCCGACGTTGCCGCCGGAGACGACGGCCGCGACGTGCTCACCCTCGACGTCGACCGCACCGGAGAGGAGCGCGGCGACCGGGGCCGCGCCGGCCGGTTCGGCGACCGTCTTCGCCCGCTCCGCGAGGACCGTCGTGGCGACTGCGAGGTCCGTGTCATCGACCAAGACCACGTCGTCGACGCGGTCGCGGACGACCGCGAAGGTTCGTTCTAACAGCCGCGCGTCAGCGATGCCCTCGGCGACGGTATCGACTTCGGAGAGCATGCGAATCTCGTCTCCAGCGAGGGCTTGACGTGGGCCGCGCCCTCGGGTTGGACGCCGATGACGCGCACGCCGGGGTCCCGCGCCTTCATCGCGGTGGCGATGCCGGAGATGAGGCCGCCGCCGCCGATGGAGACGAGAACCGTGTCCACGTCGGGCGCGTCGGCCGCGATTTCCCGGCCGACGGTCCCCTGCCCGGCGATGACGGCGGCGTCGTCGAAGGGATGGACGAACTCCAGCCCCTCCTCCTCTGCGAGTTGTAGGGCGTGTTCGTACGACGCCTCGTAGATGTCGCCCTCGACGACGACGGTCGCGCCGTAGCCGCGGGTGGCGTCGATTTTTACCGCCGGGGTGATTTCGGGGACGACGATGGTCGTGTCGATACCGAGCAGGTCGCCGGCGAGCGCGACGCCCTGCGCGTGGTTGCCGGCGCTGGAGGCGACGACGCCCCGCTCGCGCACCGACTCGGGGAGTTGCGCCATCGCGTTGTACGCGCCGCGAATCTTGAACGACCCCGTCCGCTGGACGTTCTCCAGTTTGAGGTCGACCCGCTCGGCCCCGCAGCGGTCGGCGATAGTCCGCGAGCTATCGAGCGGCGTCCGGTGGACCACGCCGTCGAGTCGCTCGTGGGCGTCCGCCACGTCCTCGGCGGTGACGACTTCCGACGCCGGAGGAGCCGACTCGCCGGTGACGCGGTCGTCGCTCATCGGTCGGCTCCCGCGAGTTTCGGTGCCGACTCGACTCCCGCGACCGACAGAATCGACCGCGTGAGGACTTCGACGCCGGTTTCGAGGCTTCGTTCGTCCACGTCGAACGTCGCGGTGTGGTGGCTCGTCGGGTGGTCGGTGCCGACGATGGAGTAACACGCGAGGCCGCCGTCTCGCTGGACGCGCTCCATGAGGAACGTCGCGTCCTCGCTCGCGCCGAAGTCGGCGCTCGGCACGACGCGGTCGACGCTCTCGACGGTCTCGGCGGCGTCGGCGACGGCCTCGACGAGTTCGGGGTCGCTGTCGGCCCGCGGGCTCTCGCTGACCACGTCCACGGTCGCCTCGCAGTCGTGCAGTTCGGCCGCCTTCTCGAACCGCCGGCGGAGTTCGGCCTTCGCGTACTCCATGAGTTCGGTGGTCTCGCCGCGCGCCTCGGCGACGGCCTCGACCTCGTCGGCGATGACGTTGCTCGCGGTGCCGCCTTCGACCCGGCCGACGTTGACGCGGGTCATCCCGTCGGAGTGCCGCGGAATCCCGTAGACGCTCTCGATGGCCGTTCCGAGCGCGTGGATGGCGTTCGCGCCGGCCTCCGGCGCTTTCCCGGCGTGGGCGGTCGTCCCCTCGATTTCCGCGTCGATGTGGCACATGGCGAGCGGTTTCTCGATGCCGGCGACGACTTCGCCCGTCGGGTGGTCGAGGCCGACGTGGACCGCGAAGAAGTAGTCGATGCCGGCGGCGTAGTCGCTTTTCGCCATCGGCGCGCCGCCGCCCGAAATCTCCTCCGCGGGCTGGAAGAACACGACGAGCCGACCCGAAAAATCGCTCTTCTTGACGGCTTCGAGCGTCGCCAGCCCCCACGTCATGTGGGTGTCGTGGCCGCAGGCGTGCATCGTCTCGCCCGTCTCCGAGCGGAAGCCCTCGGCGGCGGGGGCGTGGCCCGCGTCGTCCGACTCCTCGATGAACAGCCCGTCGATGTCGACGCGGAGGCCGACCGTCGGCCCCTCACCGCGGTCGAGGACGGCGACGCAGCCGGTCGCCCCGCCGCGGAGCGGTTCGAGGAGGGTAGGGTCGACCCCGCTGTCGAGGGCCCGTTCGTACCACTCGTCGAGTCGGTCGTCGCTCGGGACAGCCATCCGGTCTGCGGGGTCGTAGGCGTCCGCGCCGACGGCGAGTTCGTCCACGCCGATGGCGCGCAGTTCCTCGACGAGCCGCGCGGTCGTCCGGAACTCGCACCAGCCCGGTTCGGGGTGGCGATGGAGGTCTCTGCGAAGCTCCGCTAATCGCGCTCGAACGGCGTCGGCCATGCGTACACGTACCACCCGCCACCCACTTAAGCATAAACGGTATCCGTGGACACCGGCTACACAAAAAGACTAAGGGAGCGTCACCCAATCGATGTAGCAACCGCGCCCGCGACGCGCGCGACCGATATCATGACCGAGACAGACATCGTCGTCCTCCGCGAGGGGACCGAGGGCCTTTCGATGGAATCGTACGCGAACGCGCTCCGCGAGCGCCTCCCGGACCGGACCGTGACGCTCGCCCGGACGCCGAAACAGGAACGCGAACTCGTCGCCGACGCCCGCGTGGTCACGGGCATCACCATCGACGAGGACCTGCTGGACCGCGCCGACCGACTCAAACTGTTCGCCTGCACGTTCGCCGGGACCGACCACGTCCCGATGGACGCGCTCGCGGACCACGGCGTCACCGTCACCAACGCCGGCGGCATCCACGCGCCGGGCATCGCCGAGCAGGCCATCGGCAACATGCTCGTGTTCGCCCGCCGCCTCCACGAGGGCTGGCGGCGCAAGCAGAGCGCCGAGTGGCGACATTTCCAGTCCGGCGAGTTCACCGACAGCACGGTGACGATTATCGGCCTCGGCTCCATCGGGCAGGCCGTCGCTCAGCGGTTACAGGGTTTCGAAGTGGAGACTATCGGTATCCGCTACACCCCGTCGAAGGGCGGGCCGACCGACGAAGTCGCCGGCTTCGACTCCGACGCGATTCACGACGCGCTCTCCCGAAGCGACTACGTCGTGGTCGCGTGCCCGCTAAACGACCTGACTCGCGGACTCATCGGCGAGGCGGAGTTCGCCACGCTGCCGACCGACGCGGTGCTCGTCAACGCCGCCCGCGGCGGCATCGTCGACACCGACGCGCTCGTATCGGCGCTCCGGTCGAACAAGATTCGCGGGGCCGCCCTCGACGTGACCGACCCCGAACCGCTCCCCGCCGACCACCCGCTGTGGGGGCTGGAAAACTGCCTCATCACGCCCCACACGGGCGGCCACACGCCGAAACACTGGGACCGCCTCGCCGACATCGTCGCCGGGAACCTCGGACGACTCGACGAGGGCGCGGAACTGGAGAACCAAGTGCTGGCCGCCGAGTCGAACTGACTCCCGATGGCGACGCAGGAACGTCCCGACGACTCTCACGGCGACCGACAGGCCGACTCGTCCGGTGACCAGCGTGCCGACCCCAGTAACGACTCGCGCGCCGACTACGACTACGTCGGCGGCGACACCGACCGCGAGGCGCTCGTCTCCGACCTCGACCGCCTCGTCGACGGCGACGTTCGGTTCGACGAGTACACCCGACAGCTGTACGCGACCGACGCCTCGGCGTACGAAGTGCTTCCTGTCGGCGTCGTCATGCCGACCTCGACCGCCGACGTGGCGACCGTCGTGGAGTACTGCGCCGACCGCGAGATACCCGTCCTCCCGCGCGGCGGCGGCACGAGCCTCGCCGGACAGGCCGTCAACGAGGCGGTCGTCCTCGACCTCTCGCGGCACATGGACGGGGTCCGGTCGGTAGACCCTGAAGCGGCGACGGCGACCGCGCAGGCCGGGGTCACGCTCGCGGACCTCAATAACTCCGCGGCCGACCATGGTCTCACGTTCGGCCCGGACCCCGCCGCGGGCGACCGGAGCGTCCTCGGAGGCGCTATCGGCAACAACTCCACCGGCGCGCACTCGCTGAAGTACGGTAAGACCGACTACTACGTCGAGGAGTGCGAGGTCGTCCTCGCCGACGGGAGCGTCCACCAGTTTGGCGAGGTGCGCGTGGACGACCTCCGGGAGAAAGCCGACCCCGACAGCGACGCGTGGGGAGCCGACGGTCCGGAGAGTCCGCTTCTCCCCCGAATCTACGCCGAGGTCGTCCGCGTGCTCGACGAGGAGCGCGAGGAGATAGACGCCCGCTACCCGGACCTCAAGCGCAACGTCTCGGGCTACAACCTCGACGTGCTGGTCGATGAGGCTCGCGGGGAGCGCCCGCTTGCCGACGGGACCGACACCGACCCGAACTGCGAGCCGGGAACCGTGAATCTCGCGCGCCTGCTCGCCGGGAGCGAGGGCACCCTCGCCGTCGTGACCGAGGCGACCGTCTCGCTCGAACCGCTCCCGGAGACGAAGGCGGTCGCGCTCCTCACCTACGAGGACGTGTTCGACGCCGCCGCCGACGTGGCCCCCATCCTCGACCACGACCCCGCGGCGGTCGAACTCATCGACGACGTGCTCATCGACCTCGCGCTCGACACCGCCGAGTTCCGCGACGTGGCCGCGTCGCTCCCCGACGGCACCCGCGCGGCCCTGCTGGTCGAGTTCTACGCCGACTCCGACGCCGAAGGCCGGCGGAAAGTCGCTGACCTGCTGACGGCCCGCGCACCTTCGGTGACGCCGGAGGCGACGCCCTCGGAGGGCGTCGGCGTCGCCGACGACGCCCGCGCGTTCGACGCGCTGGAAGCCCACGACGAGGCGGCCCGCGCAGGGCTCTGGGAGATGCGCAAGGCCGCCGCGCCCATCCTGCTGTCGCGGACGACCGACGAGAAGCACATCTCCTTTATCGAGGACTGCGCCGTGCCGGCCGACGAACTCCCGGGGTACGTCGAACGCTTCCGCGAGGTCATCGACGACCACGACGCCAACACGAGTTTCTACGCTCACGCGGGCCCGGGCGTGCTGCACGTCCGCCCGCTGGTCAACACGAAGACGCTCGACGGCCTCGATTCGTTCGAGACCATCGCCGACGAGGTGACCGACTTCGTCGTCGAGGCCGGCGGGTCGGTGTCGGGCGAACACGGCGACGGCCGCGCGCGGACCCAATGGAACCGGAAACTGTACGGCGACCGCCTCTGGAACGCCTTCCGCGACCTCAAGACCGCATTCGACCCCGACTGGCTCCTGAATCTGGGGCAGGTCTGCGGCGACGTGTCGATGACCGAGAACCTCCGGTTCGACCCCGACTACGAGTTCGACGCCGGTTTCGACCCCGAACTCGAGTGGGACACCGAAAACGGCTTTCAGGGGATGGCCGAACTCTGCCACGGCTGCGGCGGCTGTCGGGGCGACCAATCGACCACCGGCGGCGTGATGTGTCCGACCTACCGCGCCACGGAAGAGGAAGGATTGTCGACCCGCGGCCGGGCGAACATGCTCAGACAGGCGATGAGCGGCGACCTCGACGCCGACGCGACGGACACCGAGTTCATGCGCGAGGTGCTGGACCTCTGTGTCGGCTGTAAGGGCTGTGCCCGCGACTGTCCGAGCGAAGTCGACATGGCGAAGCTCAAAGCCGAGGTCGAACACGCCCACCACCAGCGCGAGGGCGCGAGCCTCCGAGACCACCTGTTTGCTGAGGTGGACCGCCTGAACGCGCTGGGCTCGCGGCTCGCTCCGCTTTCGAACTGGGCGGCGAAGGTGCCGGGCGCGCGGACGGTCATGGAGAAGGCCGTCGGCATCGCCCGCGAGCGGTCGCTTCCGACGTTCCACCGCGAGTCGCTGGAAGACTGGTTCGAGGCGCGGGGCGGTGCTCGCGTCCCCGCGGCCGAGGCGACCGACAAGGTGCTTCTGTTCCCCGACAGCTACACCAACTACAACCACCCCGACGCGGGAAAGGCCGCGGTCCGCGTCCTCGAAGCCGCCGGCGTCCACGTCTCGATTCCCGACGACGTGACCGCGACCGGCCGGCCGGCCCACTCGAAGGGCTTCCTCGACCGGTCGCGGGCGCGCGCCGAGACGAACGTCGACGCGCTCGCGCCCCGCGTCGAAGCCGGCTGGAGCGTCGTCCTCGTCGAACCCTCCGACGCGGTCATGCTCCAGTCGGACTACCTCGACCTGCTTTCGAGCGAGGCGGCCGAGCGCGTCGCCGCCGAGACCTACGGCATCATGGAGTACCTCGACGCGAAGCGCCTCGTGGAGGATATCGACCGCGACGCGTCGGCGGGCGCGGCCGACGAGACGCTGACGTACCACGGCCACTGCCACCAGAAGGCGACGCGGAAAGACCACCACGCTGTCGGTGTCCTCCGGCGCGCCGGCTACGACGTGGACCCACTCGATTCCGGCTGTTGCGGCATGGCCGGGAGCTTTGGCTACGAGGCCGAACACCACTCGCTGTCGACGGCCATCGGCGGCATCCTCGCGGACCAGATTAGCGGGAGCCGCGGCGACACCGTCGTCGCCCCCGGCGCGTCGTGTCGGACCCAACTGGAGGACATGGACGGCGCGGCCGACGACCCGCCGCACCCGATAGAGAAAGTCGCCGACGCGGTCGCTGACTGAGACGCGCGCCGAAAAAGAAATCGGGTCGCATCGCGGCCCTCGCCTCGGGGCCGGAGTCGATTACGTGTCGCGCGACGCGCAGTCGCTCAGGGCCAGAGGCCCCGCGTCTCCTTCGCGCCGCCGATGCGGGAGAGCGCGACCACGTACGCCGCGTCGCGCCACGTCAGGTCGCGTTCTTCGACGTGTTCGCGGACCGCGTTCCACGCCTTGAGCATCTCGGCTTCGAGTTCCTCGTGGACGCGTTCGAGCGACCACTGGCGGCGGTTGATGTCCTGGAGCCACTCGAAGTACGAGACCGTCACGCCGCCGGCGTTGGCGAGGATGTCGGGGACGACGGGAATCCCGCGCTCCTCGAGGACGGCGTCGGCCGCGAACGTCGTCGGCCCGTTCGCGCCCTCGACGACCATCTCCGCCGAGATGGCGTCGACGTTCTCGGTCGTGATGACGTTCCCGATGGCCGCCGGGATGAGCACGTCCACGTCGAGTTCGAGCAGTTCCTCGTTCGAAAGCGACTCGGGGGCGTCGTAGCCCGACACCATGCCGGGGCGCTCGTCGTGGCCCTCGACGTCCTGCGTGTCGAGGCCGTCGGGGTCGTAGATGGCTCCGTCCACGTCGGAGACGGCGACCACCTTCGCGCCCCACTCGTCGAGGAGGCGGGCGGCGTTCGCGCCGACGGAACCGAACCCTTGGACCGCGACGGTCGTGTCTTCGATGTTCCAGTCGTAGAAGTCAACGGCCTCGCGGGTGACGATAGCGACGGAGCGACCGGGAGCCTCCTCGCGGCCGTACGAGCCGCCGATAACCGGCGGCTTGCCCGTCACGACGCCGGGCGTCGTCTCGCCCTGCTGCATCGAGTAGGCGTCCATGAACCACGCCATCTCCTGCGGGCCGGTTCCCATGTCGGGCGCGGGAACGTCCTTCTTCGGTCCGACGACGTTGCGAATCTCCTCGGCGAAGCGGCGCGTGAGTCGCTCGCGCTCCTCGTCGGAGAGCGTCTTCGGGTCGACCGCGACGCCGCCCTTGCCGCCGCCGAACGGCAGGTCCATCACGGCGCACTTCCACGTCATCCACATCGAGAGGCCGATACACTCGTCGGCGGTCACTTCCGGGTGGTAGCGAAGCCCGCCCTTGTACGGCCCGCGCACGTCGTCGTGCTGGGCGCGGAAGCCGGTGAACACGTCAAGCGAGCCGTCGTCGCGGCGGAGCGGGACCGACACCTGCTGGACTCGCGTCGGGTGCTTCAGGCGCGCGACGACGCCGTCGTCCACGTCGGCGTGGCTCGCCGCGCGTTCGAGCTGTCTGCGCGCCGTCGCCAGCGCCGTCTCGGGTTCGGACCCCGAGCCGCCGTCGGTGACCGCTTCGCCGTTTCGATTTTTGCCATCTTCGTTCATGCTATTAGGGCTGTGACCCGGAGTCATAATTAGGTTGTGAATAGTCGCCGGGGGAAGTCGGCCAGCGGCTCCGCCCCGTCGGACGTGACGACGAACGTCTCGCTGAGTTCGACGCCGAAGTCGTCGAACCAGAGACCGGGGATGGTGTGGAACGTCATGTTCTCTTCGAGGACGGTCTCGTCGCCGGGACGGAGGCTCGCCGTGTGCTCGCCCCAGTCCGGGGGGTAGCCCAGCCCCATCGAGTAGCCGATGCGGTCTTTCTTCTCGATGCCGTACTCGGCGATGGTGTCGCGCCACGCCTTCTCGACGGCCTCGCAGGTCACGCCGGGTTCGACCGCGTCGAGGGCGGCCTCCATCCCCTCGACGACGATGTCGGCCCGCCGGGACAGCTCTTCGGGCGGGTCGCCGACGAACGTCGTCCGCGCGAGCGGCGAGTGGTAGCGGTGTCGACAGCCGGAGAGTTCGATGATGACCGGGTCGCCGTCCTCGAACTCGCGGTCGGTCCACGTGAGGTGCGGCGTGCCGGTGTGGTCGCCCGAGGGCATCAGCGGGACGATAGACGGGTAGTCGCCGCCGTAGTCGTCGGTTCCCTCGATGAGCGCCGAGTAGATGGCCTCGGCGGCCTCGTACTCGGGGACGCCCTCCTCGATGACGTCGAGGCCGGCCTGCATCGCGTTCTCGGAGATGCGGGCGGCCTCGCGCATATAGTCGAGTTCGGCGTCGGACTTCTTGATGCGAACCCGATTGACGAGGAGCGTCGTGTCCTCGAAACTCGCCTCGGGGAGGTTCTTTTGCAGGCGCGTGTACGACTTCGCGGTGAAGTAGTAGGCGTCCATTTCGAGGCCGACGCGAGCGTCGTCGACGCCGAGGTCCTCCAGCACGGCCGCGACGAAGTCCATCGGGTGGAGGTCGTGCGGCGACTGGACGTGGTCGTCGCTGTACGGCCGGATGCTCTCCTCGCTCAGCGTGGTCGTCGCGCGCGCGCCGTTGGCGTCCATGTCGCGGCCGACCCACACGGGTTCGTCGCGGTCCCGCGTGACCACGACGCCCTGACGGACGTAAAAGGACCAGCCGTCGTAGCCGGTGAGGTAGTTCATGTTCGCGGGGTCGCTCACGAAAAGCGCGTCCAGTCCCCGCTCGGCCATCCGCTCTTTGGTCCGGGCGATGCGTCTGTCGTACTCGGCGCTGTCGAATACGGCTCTTGGCATGGGAACCTCTATCGAACCATCGGATAGGGCCCGTAAAAATTTTTTGTGGACCGTGGTGACGGATACTGTGTACGCCGGCGATATTCGAGAGACATAATATTGTATTATATATACAATACCATAACCATATCCTGTGGGTCTAATGATTGAGTCATCGGGACTGATTCCCATATCCGAATTGTACGCATTCCTTATCCAGATATAAATTTAGATAATCTAGATTATTTAGAACATTTGAAAAATGCAGATTATAGTAAAGATGATTTAGAGCAATACTGTCTGTTTTAGAAATCGCAGGAACAGTACGCATCTGCTGGGAGCCCAATCGTTATTCCTCGCAGTCTCGGAGCGGGGGTATGGACTTCTCTATCGTCGACCTCTCGCCGGTTCCAAAGGGTGGGACCGCGACCGACGCGTACGCGAACACCGTCGAAACCGCCAAGCAAGCCGAGCGACTGGGTTACTCGCGCTTCTGGGTTGCCGAGCACCACGGCATGGCGAACACCCTGGCGGGGACGACGCCCGAAGTGTTGCTCGGCCACCTCGCCGCCGAGACGGACTCGATTCGGCTCGGTTCCGGCGCGGTGTTGCTCAACCATTACAGCCCGTTCAAGGTCGCAGAACAGTTCGGCGCGCTCGACGGACTCGCGCCCGGCCGCATCGACGCGGGACTCGGGCGGGCGAACGGGTCGCCGGCGGCGGACCAGGCACTCGGGACGGACCGGCACGTCGAGGACCCCGACGGCGACCACGCCGAGAAGGTCGAGGCCGTCGTCAACCATCTCTACGACGACTACCCCGACGAACACCCCTACGCCGACCTCGAAATCCCGCGGGGCGATGGCGACCTACCGGTCCCGTGGGTGCTCGGGTCGAGTCCGTCGAGTGCGACCATCGCGGGCGAACTCGGACTCCCCTACTGCTTCGCGGGCTTCATCAGGCCGCAGTTCGCCGTCCACTCCTTCGAGGAGTACCGCGAGAGCTTCCAGTCGTCGTCGCTCGCCGGCGGCATCGACGAACCACACGGCATGGTCGCGGTGAACGCCGTCTGCGCCGAGACCGACGAGGAGGCCGCGCGGCTCCGCGCGGTGGCCGAGGCGACGTACAAGCGGATGCGCCGCGGCGAAGTCGGTACGAGGCCGACCGTCGAGGAGGCGATAGACGAACTCGGCGGCGTCCCCGAGCCCACGCCCGCGACGCTCGGAGCGAAGGAGTGGCCGCGCGCGATTTCCGGCAGTCCCGACACGATTTCGGGGCTGTTGGACCAGCTCGCGGAGCGCGTCGGGGCCGACGAGATGATGATTCAACACGTCGTCGGCAATCACGAAGACGGCCTCCGCTCGCACGAACTGCTCGCAGAGGGCGTCGGCCTCGTCTGACGCGCCGGTCTCCGAGACAGTCCGTCTCCCGGACGATTCATATCCCAGTCCCCGAAATGAGAGGTGTGTCACGCCTACGTCATCTCCGGCTCGAAGACACGCCGTTCGAGGTCAGAGAGTTCTCGCTGCTCTGGCTCATCGCGCTGGCGACCTACGGCGTCGGCGACATCGTCACGACGCTGACGATTCTCTACTACGAGCGCCGGTTCGACGAGGCGAACGCCCTCCTCGTGGCGAGCACGGACGCTCTCGGACGGTGGGGGCTGGTCCTCCCGAAGCTCGCGGTGTTCTTCCTCTGTCTCGGCATCTGCGTCTACGGCGCTCGCGTGGGCGACAAGGTGCTGTACTACCTGCCGCCGGTCACGCTCGCCGTCATCGGGGCGTTCGCCACGGCGTTCAACCTCCGGCTCTTCGTCGGCTGAGCGACGAGCGACGGAAAAACGAGGCGCGAACGGCTCAGTCGGTCGCCTGTTCGAGCGTGAAGACGAACTCCACGTCGACGCTGTCGGTCTGTATCTCGTTGCCTGCCGTCTCCCGAATCTGCCACTCGACGACGAGCGACAGCGACTCCCCGCCGTCAAGTCGGCCGAGCGAGACGGATTCGTTCCACACGTCGGCGAAGTCGAGATACGTCGTCTCATTTCCGAGCACGTAGGAACTCGTCCCGTTAGCTCGCTCGACGCGGAGTCTGACGGCGAGCGCCTCGTGGAGTTCGCCCTCGTCGGCCCCGCCGGTCGAATCGACCGCTAACTCGGGGCCGGAGCGACCGTTTTCGGCGGACTCGAACGGCATCGAATCCAGCGTCAACACGCCGGGGTCGCGCCCGCGGTTGGTGAGCGTCCCCGTCGAGTTGCCCGCGGAGCCGGGGGCGACCGACTGGGTGTCGAGAAGCGAGACGCCCGCCCCGCCGGAGCCGAGTTCGAGGTCGACGCCCGCCGGGGCGCTCCCGGCGGTGTTCTCGACGGTCACGTCGAACGACGCCGTCTCCTCGGTGCGGGCGACCTCGGTCGAGTCGCGGAACAACACCGCGCTCACGGAGACGTAGCCCGTCGTGACGGTCGTCTCGCCGTCGTCGGTGGCGGCGAAGCCGGCGGTTCGGTTGCCGTCGGCGTAGGTCACGTCGGAGCCGAGCGCGGTAGCGATGTCCACCGGACTCGGTTCCCGGAGAGTGACGCGACGCTCCTCCTGCCAGCCGTCGTCGGGAACCCACGTGTTCACCACGAGAACCACGCTGTCGACCGTGCCGGTCCACGAGAGCGTCCCGGTCACGGGGCCGCTGAGCGTCCCGACCGTCCCGTCGGCGCTGCGGACCGTCGCCGGGTCCGCGGCCTCGACCGTCAGCGTCGGGTCGGGCGACACCGACGATTCGGCCGTCGTCGTTTGACTGTCGCCGGAGCCACCACCTCCACCGCCGCCACCGCCGCCACCGCCAGTTCCAGCGCGTGCCGTGGTGGTCGGGGTTGAACTGCTCGTCGGCGCGGGCGTTGGCGTGGGCGACGACGGGGGCGGGTTCGGCGTTGTGGTCGCGCTCGGCGTCGACGCGGGTGTCGGAGTGTCCGGGTCTTCGAACTGGTTCGTTTCCTCCGGTGGGGCGTCCGGCGTCGGCGGCGGGGGGGTCACGGTGACGGTCGGCGGCGACGGCTCGGGGTCGTCGCCACGGAGGTCCGAAAGCACGTCGTTGATACCGCGGTCGTCGAGGACGCGGTCGATGCTTCCGGGAGCGGCAAAGCCGGTTCCGACCAGCACGATGCCGATGACGACGAAGACGAGAAACACCCGGCCGACGACCTGCGAGAACTGCGGCGAGAGCGTGCCGAAAAGTCTCGCCGGCAAGAGCGAGGCGAGCGACAGCGGAAGCGGGAACAGGCCCGCACGCGGCGGGCGGTACTCGACCACCAGCGCCGTCTCGGTCGGCCGGTCGCCAGGTTCGACTTCGTCGCCGACGCCGACCGGACGCGTCTCGGTCCGCGGCCCGTCACCCTCGTCGGAAGAGGACCGCTCGCGCTCGCGTTCGACGAGCGTGGCGTCACCGTCGACGCCGACGAACGACGCCGACGGCGGGTCCCAACGCCGGACCGCCCGGACGACGCCGTGGACGGGGAGACGCTCGCCGGGGAGACAGAGGACGCGGTCGCCCCGCGAGAGACGGTCGAAGTCGACCTCCTCGAAGCGCTCGGCGTCGTCGTCGCGGTCGGCCGCCGCCGCGTCGACGAGGCGGCGACACCGCGTCGCGTCGGCGAGCAGGAGTTCGGGCGACCGCTCCGGCGTCCAGTCGAAGTCGAACGCATCCCCGTCGTCCGAGCCGGTCACGAGAGATTCACCGCCCGTCCTCGGAGGGCTCGTCGGTCGCCGTCGCGTCAGAAGCGCGGTCGGCTGGGTCGGTCACCCACACCATGTCGCCGGGCGAGTCGGAGGACGCGGAGGCGGAGGCGGACGCCGAGGGCGACGGGTCGACGACCGCAACGGGCTCCGAGAGACGGACGCCCGTTCGCTCGGGGGAGAGCGTGACGCCGCCGTCGGAGGCGCTGACGTAGCCAGTTCCGGTCTCGGTCGCCGCGTCGGCGTACAGCGAGTAGAGTTCGGTCACGACGAGGAGCGCGCCGGGGAGGATGACGAACAGGACCAAGCCGAGCCTCGACTGGGCGAACCGCGCGGCGAGGCCGAGGTACGGGACGTGGAACCAGACGCGGCCGACGACGCGGTCGGCGGCGACGGGGTCCGAGTCGATATCCTCGTTGGCGTCGCCTTTCGTCCGGAACACCGGGCTGTCGCCGCTTCGGTCCATCGCGACGACCCGGTGGGTCACGCGGTCGGTCCGCTCGTCGGTGATGGCGCTTCCGGCCGCTCGGTAGGTGATGATGTCGCCCTCCGAGATGTCCGCGGGCGGCACGTCGCGGACGACCACCACGTCGCCGGCGTCGAACGTCGGTGACATGCTCCCGGAGAGGACGGTGTAACTGGCGTCGGCCCCGAAGGCCTGCGGCGCGGCGAGCACGACGACGAGCGCGACGGCGACGAGGAGGACGACGCCGCCGAGGACGCGGGCCGCCGCGGCGAGGCGAGACCAGTTCATTGGTCGGTCGTCTCCGTCGTCATCGCCTGCTCACTGTCGTCGTCGCTGTCGTCAACTTCGGTCTGCGTGCTAGGCTCGTCGGTCTCACCATCTGCATCCTCGCCCGGGCGATGCTTCTCGTCGGTTCCCTCGTCTGCTTCAGCTGTGCCGCTCTGGTCGGGTTCTCCGACTGTATCGTTGACCGTGCCGCTCTGGTCGGGTTCGTCGCCTGCGTCTTTGCTCGTGCGACTCTCGTCGTCTCCGCTTGTTTCGTTGACCGTGCCGCTCTCGTCAGCTTCGGCTGCGTCCTTTTCCTCCGAGTGGGGCTCGTCGTCTCCGTCTGCTTCGGTGATTTCGTCGCTCTCGTCGTCTTCGTCGCCTTCAGCGGCTTTTTCGACCGGGTCGCGTTCGTCCGTGTCGACTTCAGCCGCTTCGATATCGTCTTCGGCGCTGGTGTGGTGATGGTTGCCGCCGTCGGTCTTGACGTCGACGCGCATCACGAGGTCGTCGGGGTCGGCGTGCGAGTAGTGGTGCCACGAGAACCGGAGTTTGCCGGTGAGCGAGAACGACCCGTCTATCTCGCGGCGAATGCGGACGTGGTTCGTGCCGGTCGCGTCGACCGAAACGTCTGCGAGGCTGCTCGTCCGCCCGTCGGCGGTGAGTTCGAGGTCCGAGACCGCGACCGACGACCACGCGGCCGAGGCGGAGACCGTGACGCCGAGCGCGACCACGTCGTCCGCGCCGACGCCCTGCCCCTTCTGGCCGTATTTGTCCGGGTACTCCGTGTCGCCGACGGTCATCGTCACCTTGCTGCCGTCGAAGTCGACGCGGAACGATTCGGTTCGGCCCGAGACCCACGCGCGCTGCCAGTCGTTGTTCTGCTTGTGGAGGCGGGTCTCGAAGGGACCGGAACGCTTCAGCACCGCGACTTCGTAGTTCTCCGGCTCCGAGTTGCCAAACACGAACCCATCGTAGGGCTCGCCGTAGCGGGCGACCGTCGCCCAGTCCCAGCCGCCCATCGCGTCGCGGGCGCTGCCGGAGCCGGACGTCGAATCGTCGTCTCCGTCGTCATCGCCGGCCTCGCAGGTCGCGCCGCCGTCCGAGTCGGCTCGCTGGTCGAGCGCGAACCGGAGGTCGACGCCCGCGATGTCCGAGGCGACTTCGTTGCCGGCGCTCGACGGGAGTCGCCACGCGATGGAGAACTCCACCGACTCGCCGGAGGCGAGTTCGTAATCGAGGTCGAACGTCTCGTCCGCGACGAAAATCGAGTCGAGGGTCGCGTAGTCCGAACTCCCGCAGAGGTACGTCTTCGACCCGTCGGGGGCTTCGAGCCACGCGCGGACTTCGAGCACCTGCGCGAGTTCGCCGTCGCCGACGCGGGGGTCGTTCTGCGACGGGGGCTCCGACTGGCCGTTCTCGTCGTCGGTGACGCCGAGCACGTCGATGTCGAGGAAGCCGGTGAGCGACCCGCGGTTGCGGAGCGTCACCGACGCGGTGCCGCTGTCGCCGGGCGCGATGTCGACCTCTTCGAGGAACGTGAGTTGCTCGTCGTCGCCGTCGACCGTCAGGTCGAGCGTGCCGACGCCGAACGACGCGTCGGCGCGCTCGGTGTCGGAAAACGCCGAGTAGGTGCCGACGCCCGCGGCGGCGCTTCCGGCGCTAATCGTGAAGAGCCCGCCGAGGAAGCGGCGTCGAGTGAGTGTCAGCGTTGGCGTCTGTTTCGGCATTGAGTGGCGTCGATGAGTGCGTCCGAACGGCCGGGACGAAAGAGGAGACTCGGTCGAAGTGGCTGCGACCGAGTCGCGTCGTCCCCGTCGCCCGCGAACGAGGGTGATTGTTGGCTGTGCTACCGGGTCGTTACCGGCGGTTCTACCGGGTCGTTACCGGCGGTTCTACCGGGTCGTTACTGGCTGTCCCGCTGGTTCAGTTCGAAGTCGAACTGGATGTCGAGCCCGTCGGCCTGGAACTCGTTGCCGGCGCTTTCCTGCATCGCCAGCGCGAAGGAGAACGTCTTCGTCTCGCCGGATTCGAGGTCGATGTCCTGGACGTTCGAGTCGTCGTCGCCGTCGGCCGCGTCGCTGTTCGCCGCGACCACGTCGGCGAGGGTGGCCGAGCCGCCGAAGCGGTCGTCGAGCACGTCGAGGCTCCCGACTTCGAACGTCGTCACGTCGAGGACGCCCGCGAGGTCCGCCACCGAGGCGTCCGCGTCGCCGTCGTCGCCGGCCGTGGCGTCGCTGTCGTTTTCGGTCAGCGTGAGGTCGATGTCGAGACTGCCGTCGAGCGACCCGTCGTTTTCGAGGTCGACTTCGAAGGTGTCGGTCTCGTCGCCGGGCGCGAGACCCGCGGCGCTGAAGCTCGCGGAACTGGCTCCGTCGGCGAGGCTCAGCGTCCCCGCCTGAAGCGTGTTCTCGGTGCTCGATTCGGTGTCGTTAAACAGGGCGAACGTGCCCACGCCGGCGGCGGCGCTTCCCGCACCAATCGTGAGGAGCCCCCCGAGGGCGCGGCGTCGCGTGAGTTTGAATACTTTGTCTGCCATTGAGTTCTCCGTGCGGCCACCGCACACCCACTCCCGTCCGTGATATTCTGGGTGGGGTGACCTTCAGACATCTCTACTCGATTACGCGGCAATAACTCGATACCACCACTATGCGGTATCCGGCAAAAACCGAGCGACGTGATAGCTCCCGACACGGAAGCGCGGAGGAACCGACGAACGCGTATCGGAGCGGTCGGTTCACCGACCGCCGCGCTCGCCGTCGAACAGTTCTGCGAAGACCTTCCGCTGGGCCGCCCGGAGGTGTTGGGTGAACGTCGACCGCGAGACGCCGATGGCCTCGGCGACTTCGGCGGCGCTCCGGCGTTTCGGGCGCTCGAAGTAGCCCGTCCGGTACGCGACTTCGAGCGACTCGCGCTGGCGGTCGGTGAGTCCGGCCAGCACGCTCGCGCCGATATCGGACTCGACGGTCCGGTGGTGCCGCGCGGTCATGGTGACGCTGTCGAAGACGGCCGCGAGCGCCTCGACGAACGGGCCGGCCGGTCGCCGCCGGGGGAGGTCGACGACGACGGTCGCCTCGCCGGCGGCCACGACGACGCGGTGGAGGACGCCGCCCGCGTCGGCGACGGCCGTTCCCAGCGAGGGCGCGGCCGTGTCGAACTGCGCCCGGACGACCCCGCCGTCGGCGGTCACGGCGCCGGGCGTCACCCCGTCGAGGCTCGAAAGCACGTCCGTCACCGCGGCCTCGGACGCGCCGCGAACCGTCACGAAGTAGCGCTCGCTGTCGCCGCGTGGCAACACCGTGTGGACGACGAGTTCCGCGTCGTGACCGAGCGCGTCCACGACCGCCAGAATCCCCGCGTCGGCGTCGCGGACGCGGAGGCTGACGCGGACGACCTCGTCGGCCACGAGCGCCTCGCGGCTCTCGGCGGTGCTGAGGGCGTAGCCGAGCGTCTCCGCCAACTCTTCGAGTCGCCGTCGCTCCCGGTCGTCGTCGGCACCGCGGTGGTAGACGCCGAGAACGCCGTAGTCGACGCCGCCGTACCGAAGCGGGACGGCGACCGCGGTTTCGATACCGTCCGCGCCGGCGGCCGCCGTCCACCCGGCGGCGAGGGCGGTCGCCGTCGCGTCGGACTCGCGTCCGTCGACGCCTTCGACGCCGCGGACGACCGTCGTGCCCTCGCGGAAGGCGGTCAGGCTCGGTTCGGTCGAGTCGCGCCGGGCCGCCGCGTCGGCGTCGAGAACGCCTGCTGTGCGCAGATACGACACGTCGCCGACGACCGCCAGCGGGTCGAGTCCGCCGCCCGCGGTCCGCTCGCCCACCCACGCGACGACGGCGTCGGGGTCGCTCCCGATGTACCGACAGAACGACTCCGCGACCTCCACGCGCGAGGACTGCCGGACGAGAATCTCCCGAATCGCCTCCTTCGTGTCGCGTTCGCGTTCGAGTCGGCGCCGGTGGTGGACCTGCGCCGTGATATCCCGGAGGACGCCGATGGACCCCGGCAACCCGTCGTCGACGACGTAGTCGACGTCGAGGATGCAGTGGCGCGTCTCGCCGGCGCGGTCGCGGATGCGAATATCGAGCGACTGCGGGGCCGACAGGGCGAGCGCGTCGCGGACGCGGGCCCGGTCGTCGGGGTGGACGACCGTCTCGACGATGTCGCCGTCGGTGAGCGCCGCGCGGTCGTAGCCGGTGAGCGTCGTCGCCGCCTCGTTGACGAGGACGACCCCGCCGTCGCGGGCGACGAAGATGGCGTCGCGGACGTTCTCGACGAGCGTCCGGTAGCGCGCCTCGCTCTCGGCAAGCGCGCGCTCGGTCCGGTGCTTGTCGACGGCCGTTCGGACGCGCGTGGCGAGCGCCGCGGCGCTGTCACCGACGCTCGTCTTGACGATGTAATCGTTCGCGCCGGCCGACAGCGCGCTGCTGGCGAGTCCCTCGTTGCCAGCGCCGGTAAAGAGGAGAAACGGGATGTCCGGTCGGAGCTCGCGGACCTCGGAAAGCAGCTCGATGCCCGTCCGCCCGGGCATGTAGTAGTCGCTGACGACGCACTCCACGTCGTCGGTGAGGCGGTCGAGTGCGCCCTCTGGACTGTTGGCCTCCCGAACGTCGAAGTCAGGGGCCTCCTCGCGGAGTCGCTGCACGACGAGCGCCAGCCAGTCGCGGTTATCGTCGACGAGGAGGACCGTGACGGGGTCCGCACTCGTCTCGTCTGTCGTCTCGGTCACGGCGGTTCGGCCGTCCGTGGCACACCGACCGGGATAAGCTGTTCGGGTGACGGGTCCGGGCGGCAACCTGAGAAACATGGACTGTTCGTTTGGTTTGCGCCGACAGCGACGGGATTGACATCCTCCCCGCCCTGAAGGGCGAGGTTTTAGCCTTGAAACTTCCATAATCGCTCGCAAACAGACACCTCTAAATACCAGAGCGGGCACAGAACACGCACCGATGGACGCGAGCAGCGGTCGGGCCCGGTGAGAGATGGACTGGCAGTACACCGTTTTGGTCCTTCCGACCCTCTTTGCGATGAGTACCGCGGTCCTACTCGGGGCGTACAGCCTCCGGCACATGCAGGCCCACGGGCAGTCGTCCGAGCTCGTTACCTTCTTCGCCGTGAACGTCGGACTCGCCCTCTGGACCGGGTTTGCGGCGCTCAAACTCCTGCACACCGACCCGGCGCTGAAGCTGCTTTTCTACCGGTTTCTCTACTTCGGCGTCGCGCCGCTCGGCGCGCTCGCGTTCCTCTTTACGCTCCTCCACACCGACCGAGTCAGCCGAATCACGCCCGGACTGGTCGCGGCGGTCATGACCGTGCCGGCCGTCTTTCTGGCGGTCCTGTTTGCGAATCCGAACGGCCTCGCCATCGAGGCGACGCGCCTCGTCGAGACGAACGGCCTCGTCGTCCTGCGGGTCGACGTCGGTCTCGGTCACGTCGTGTTGCAGTTGCTCTACAACGCGGTGCTCTCCGTGCTGGCTATCGTGCTCATCCTCTACGAAGCGGCCCGGCTGGGTCGCACGTACATCCCGCAGGCGGTGTTGGTGAGCGTCGGTCTCGCCGCCCCGTTCGTCTTCGTCGCGTGCAGTTCGCTCGGAATCCCGCCGTTCAACAACGACGGCGTGAACCTCGTTCCGACCTCGGCCGCAGTCACCTCCGCGGCCATCGGCATCGCGCTCTTTCGCTACCGGTTTCTCGACCTGCCACCCATCGCCTACACGACCGCGATGGAGGAGTCGCCCGACGGCGTGTTCGTCCTCGACGCCGACAAGCGAATCGTCCACGTCAACACCCGCGGTGCGGCGCTCTTAGAGCGCTTCGGCGCGGCCGTCGGCGACCCGGTCACCGCGGTTTCGCCGGACCTCGACCTGACGACGGAGCAAAACGACAGCATCGAGACCACCCGAGAGGGCGGCGAGGCGGTGTACCTCAGCGCCCGTTCCCAGCGACTCGAACGGGGCGACCAGACCGTCGGGTGGGTCATCGTCCTCCGCGACGTGACCGAGTTACACCGCCAAAAGCAGACGATTCTCTCCCAAAACGAGAAGCTCACGCTCCTCAACCAGATCGTCCGCCACGACATCCGAAACGACATGGCCGTCATCCTCGGCAACGCGCAACTGGTCGAGGAGTCGGTCGACGACGAGGCGCTGCGCGAGCGCCTCGACACGATAATCAGGAACGGCGAGCACGCCACCGAACTCACGGTGAACGTCCGGAACCTCATGGCGACGATGCTCGACGACGAGGAGACGAACCGCCCGACGACGCTCGCCGGACCGCTCTGGGCGGAAGCGAGCGCGGTCCGCGACGGAACCGCCGACGCGGCGGTCTCGCTCCCCGACGAGCCGCCGACCGTGACCGTCGTCGCCGACGACATGCTGGGAACCGTCTTCCGCAACCTCCTCACGAACGCGGTACGGCACAACGACACCGACCGGGCCGAAATCGACGTGTCGGTCGAGGTCCGCGACGACGACGCCGTCGTCCGCATCGCTGACAACGGACCGGGCATCCTCGACGACCGAAAAGAGGTGGTGTTCGGCCGCGGCGAAAAGGGGCTCGAAAGCCCCGGCACCGGCCTCGGCCTCTACCTCGTCGACACCATCGTGAGCGGCTACGGCGGCGACGTGTGGGTCGAGGACAACGAGCCCCGCGGCGCGGTCTTCGTCGTCCGCCTACGGAAGGCCTGAGAGCGGGGCGACCGAGCGCCCAAACACTCAAAAAGTCAGAACACAGATAGGAATTCGATGTCCTCCACCGTCCTACCTACCGGCGTCAGTCGGTGGCGACTGGCCGTGTTCGCGGTCATCACCGTCGTTCTCGCCGGTCTATTCTCACTCACCGACGAGCCGGTCAGTCCGGCGCTCGCGGCCATGGGGCTTCTCACCATCGTCTACATAGCCTCGACCGCGGTCGATGCCGTCCGCGAGCATCCCGGCTTCCCGCTCGCCTCCGCGGTGTACACGACGCTCCTGTTCGCCGGCGGGTACGCCAGCGGCGCGCTGTCGAATCTCCTGTGGGGCGTCCTCGCCGTCCTCTCGGCGCTCGGCGTCGTCGTCGAGGCGTACAACTACCGGCACGGAACGAGCTATCTCCGGTTGGATTTCGAATGACGAGGCTAAGCGAAACCGCCGTCGCCGGGGCGATAGCCGCCGCGTCGCTCGTCGTGGGACTTGCCGTTGCCTTCGGTGGCCCGCAGGTCAACCTCGCGGGCGGGGTCGTCTGGACCAGCGCGACCGGCATGGTGCTTCTGCACCTTCGCGGGAAAATCCGCGACGCTCGGAGCGACGAGCCGCCCGAGCCGGGACCCCTCCTGCGTCTGGCCGAAATCGACTACGACCCGCGGTACAACCGGTATCTCGGCGTCGTCCTGTTCGTCCTCGGTCTCGCGGCGTTCGCGGCGGTCGTCGTGGTCAACACGTCCTGGTCGAATACGTTGTTCCTCGTCGGCGTCGGGAACTTCTGTCTGATTGTCACGCTGGCCGCGGTCGCGCTCTCGGATAGATAGCGCAGAGAGCCGAACCGACCACGTCGCCGTCCGCTGGTTTTCGAGGCGTCGGCCAAAAAGACTACTTCGGGAGCGGGTGAGTTTCGCATGTCCGCACGACGCTGTCTGGTCGGCGGACAGGTGACATATCTGCACAGACAGGCGGCCCATCCCGTGCCAACGGTACTCCGACCCTGCCCCCTCGGACTGCCGCCCGATGGTCCGCCCCTACATTTCTACCCTCTTACCGCCGGTTCAGCGAGCGACCGGCCTGCGACTCAGTCGCGCCCCGGAGCAGCGCCCCCGGCGAGACCGGCCACGCGGGACCCGAGTTCGTCGTAGACGCGGACGACCGTGCCGCGGAGCGACTCCGTCGCGAGGACGGCGAAGCCGGTGAAGATAGTCGCGAAGCCGACGACGGTGAGCGTCGAAATCGACTCACCGAGGAGCACCGTCCCTCCGAGCGTCGCGACGATGGGCACGGCGTAGAAGACGAGGTTGCCGCGAATCGGCCCCACGTCGTCGAGGAAGCCGAAGTAGGTGAGGTAGGCCACCGCGCCGGCGAAGACGCCGACGTAGGCGAGCGCGACGAGCGCCGTCGGAGACCACGTAGCCGCGGCGAGCGACTCGCCGGAAGCGACGCTCATGCCGTGGGTGAGCGCCGCGCTGACGGGGAGCGCCCACGCCGTGCGGACGGTGCTCGAAAGCGACGTGTCGGCCCAGCGGATGAGGACGGTCCCGAGCGCGCCGCTGACCGCGCCGAGGAAGACGACGCCCTTCCAGAGTGCCTCGCCGCCGAGTAGGTTCGCGGGGTCGACGCCGACGACGAGGCCGACGCCGAGCAGACCGATGAGCATTCCGAACGCGCCGCGGGTGGAGAGGCGCTCATCCGCGAGAAGCGCCATGGCGAACACGGGCGTCAGAATCGGATTGAGACTGAAGATAATCGACCCGACGCCGCTGGAGACGTGTTCCTGCCCCACGAACAGGAGGGCGTTGGCGAGGCCGATGACGAACACGCCGGTGGCGAGGATGCCGACCACGTCGCGGACCGACCGCGGGAGCAGTTCGGCGCGGGGGCGGGTGGCGACGACGTAGCCGACGAGCAGCACCGCCGCGATGTCGAACCGGAGCGCGACGAACAAAAGCGGCGGCAGGTAGTCGAGACCCGCCTTCGCGGCGACGAACGTCCCGCCGAAGAAGAACGCCGTCAACACGAACAGGACGAGCCGCCGGCGCGTCGCCGTCACCGTCCCACACCTCCGAGCGAGAGACCGAACGCAGAGTGAAGTGAACGCATCTTGGATACACGTACGACTCCCCCACGTATAGTTTGATTCAGAAATCAATTCACGGCAAGAAAAGTCCGCGGCGGTCGAGAATGATTCATGGTATGAAATGATTTCGAGACGCGAAAAGCGTTTAATGGAGCGCGCACAACGTCGCCGCATGGAGTCGGCATTAGACGAGATTGAATTCCTCGCGCTCTCGCAGAACCGCGTCGACGCGCTCAGATACCTCGCCGAGCGGCCGCACTCCAGACGCGAACTGGTCGAGCGAATCGGGGCGTCGCAGCCGACGATGGGGCGAATTCTCAGCGACTTCGAAGACCGGTCGTGGCTCGTCCGCGAGGACGGCGCGTACCGAGCGACGGTGACGGGCGAACTCGTCTCGCGGGGCTTCGACGACCTCGTCGACATCCTCGACACCGACGCCAAACTCCGGCCGGTCGTCGAGTGGCTCCCGACCGACGCCATCACGTTCGACCTCGAACACCTCACCGAGGCGACGATTACCACGCCGAGTCAGGTCCGGCCGAACGCGCCGGTCAAACGCGCCGTGACCCTCCTGAGCGAGGCCGAGGACGTGCGAATCTTCTCGTACGCCTTCAACGAGCAGAACCTCGACATCGTCAGGGAGCGGACCGCCGCCGGCGACCAGCGGTTCGAGGGCGTGTTCTCGTCGGCCGCCATCGACGCGCTCGCCCACGACTCCCAGCTGCGCGAACAGCTCCGCGACCTCCTCGACGCCGACGCGGCCGCCGTCCGCATCACCGACGAGCCGATTCCGATGGCGGCGACCATCGCCGATACGACCGTCCACCTGTTCCTCCGCGACGACAACGGCATCCTGCAAGCGTCCATCGACGTGACGGAACCTGAGGTGCTCGCGTGGGCCGACGAACTGTTCGAACGCTACTGGGAGGCGGCGGAGCCGCTCGACCTCGACCGACTCTGAAAGCGGGTATCACGACCGACCGCGTCGTCGCCCCGTCAACCGACTCACGAGACATATCGGCGGCCTACGAGATGCCAGCAGATGCCCTCGTCCCACCCGTCAGTCGAGTTCGTCGAACGAGTCGACCTCGTCCCAGCAGGAACACGGCAGGTCGTCCAGAGAGGTGACTTCGTCCGGGAGGCTGGTGATGGGAATCCCGGACCCGGCCTCGTCGCAGTCCTGTTGGTGAACGCTGAAGTCGTCGCTGGACATCGTGTACATGGTCAGCACGCCCTGTTCGCCGGCTTCATTGAAACAAGTTGTGAGTGTGGCAGACGAGCGCGGGGCGTCAGAGAACCCGGAAGACGCGAACCGTGTCGCGCTTGCCCGGCTCGCAGAGCAGTTGGGCGAGGCCGAGGTCGGAAAACTCGTCTTTCCAGTTGCGGTGATACAGCGGAAAGTCGTCGTTGACGTAGCTCACCTCGGAGCCGGCGCGCCCGCGGGTCGGGCCGTTGCCCTCGTTTTCGGCGGTTATCACGAGGTCCGAGGAGACGCGGGCGATTTCCTCGAACACCCAGGTGTCGTCGGGGTGGACGTGCTGGAGCGTCTCGACGGAGTAGATAACGTCGAACTTGTCGTCGGGGAAGTCGGGGAGCAGGTCCTCGATTGCGCCGGTGAGGAACGTGCCGGTATCAACGAGTTCGGGGAAGTACTCGGCCATCACCTCGAAGGAGTCGTCGTTGATGTCGATGCCGGTGATGTCCTCGTAGCCGCGGTCGTGGAGGTGTGCGAGGTGGCGACCGGAGCTACATCCGAGTTCGAGAATCGACGCGTCCTCCGCCGCGTAGTGCTCGAACACGGTCGCGAGCGTCTCGCTGACCTCGTTCGGGCCGATCTGGGCGTAGTACTCCGGCGAGAAGTCGCCGGAGCGCTCGGCCCATCCGCGGTGGTTGTCGTCTGCGTCCATACCCCGAGTAGCGAGCGGGCGGGTAAATG
The DNA here is from genome assembly GCF_059802635.1 of Haloferax sp. SDI50. Lineage (NCBI taxonomy): Archaea > Methanobacteriati > Methanobacteriota > Halobacteria > Halobacteriales > Haloferacaceae > Haloferax > Haloferax sp. SDI50. The sequence continues at coordinate 282,024 of NZ_JBPULL010000002.1, read as the reverse complement.
TTCCGCGGAGTGTGCGCCGGCGGTGCGACGCGCGAGGAGGGTCCGAGAACGCAGAGCGGTCGCCCGGGTCGAGTGCGCTGGAGGGCGCAAGGGAGCGCACAGGAGGGCGCGGTTGGGAGGGGTGCGTCAGGGGGGATTCGGCTGCCCCGCGAAGGGACTGGGAGCGAGTGTGTCGTGGAGGGCTGGAGGGGTGAGCGCCGCCGCGGGCACGAGCAGTCGGGTGTACCAGTCGAGCGTACCGTGCCTCGCTCGCGGCGCGTGCGCCAGCGGGTCGTCGACCGCGGTCGTTACGCCGAGTCGTCGGTCGTCGTCTCGTTCTCGGTCATCGTCTCGTTCTCGGTCGTCGTCGCGTTCTCGGTCATCGTCTCGCTTTCCGTCATCGTCTCGTCTTCCGTCATCTCGTCGTCGGTCGTTCCGTCGTCGGTTGTCGATGCGTCTTCCGTCGTTTCTTCCTCGGCTGTCTCTATCGTCGCCGTCTCGTCTTCTGTCGTCGCTATCGTCGTCTCGTCCTCGGTCGTCGTCCCGACACCACCGGTCTCGGCTGTCGTCTCGGTACCGCCGACCGCGGGTTCGCCGTCCGTGCCGTTCGTACCGTTCACGGGACCACCACCACCGCCCGTGTCCGTACAGCCGGCGAGTGCGACGGTCGCTACCGCGACGCCGACACCGAACTGCCGTCGAGTGAGCGTTTCGCGCATCGCAGTCAGCAGTCTCGCTCGGCGGATGATAATGGGGGAGAGTCGTCCCGACCGTTCTCCCCCTGAACAACCGTTTCGAGTGACTGTTTCGACCGTTTCAGTCAGATTAACGGAACGTTCGCCAGCCAACCGAGGGCCGACGAGGGCAACACGGTACGGCGGTTGTCTCGTCTCTCCGGAGCGACCCGTCGAGAGGCGGCGGCCGAGTGGTCGCGGACGGCGACGAACGACATCGAGAAGCGATAGACCCGCCTGTGAACCTCGGTGGCGACTGTCGATACCGACACCCGGACCAGCAGAAAATACAGTATTTGAAAATAGTCAGACCAAATTGACTGTCGGAATAATTGTAAAAAATATTCAATGAGCAGATAAACAAAACATTATGCACTAGCAGAGTCGACAGATAAAGAACAAACACATGCCAGTCAAACGCGTCTCGGGGGTCGGATGGACGCTCGTCGCGGCGTTACTCGTCGTCGCGGTCGCCGTCTCACCGGTCGTCGTCGCCGCGGATGGCATCGAGGTGCGTGCGGTCGACCACGGCGGCCCGGGCGTCGTCGCGACCGAGAACGGCCGGCCGTACGTCGCCTCGTGGCAACCCTCGACGGTTTCGGTGACCGTCGCGGGAGACGGCAACGACACCGAGGTCTGCTTGCAGACCGACCGCGACGACGGCTCGACGATGCTGTTGGGGTGCGAACCGCTCAGAAGCGAGGGGGCGAACGCGACCGGCGAACGGCGCGTCGGCTTCGAGTTCGCAGCGTGGCCGGCGAACGCGACCGGCGAGCGCACCGTAACAGCGGTCGTCAGACCCGGCGACGGCGGCGAGCCGGTCGCGCAGGCGAGTCACGGCGTCACGGTGCTCGCGCCGGCCGGCGACGCCGACGGCGACAACCTCGGCAACCGGGACGAACTCGACCGCGGCACGGACGTGCTCGTCGCTGACACCGACACCGACGGCGTACCCGACGGCGAGGAGGTCAACCGCTACGAGACCGACCCGACGAGCACGGACACCGACGGCGACGAACTCAGCGACGGCGTCGAAATCAACGAGCAGGGGAGCAACCCGACCGAGATAGACACGGACGGCGACGGTCTCGACGACGGTGCGGAGGTGACGACCCACGGCACGGACCCGACGACCGCCGACACCGACGGCGACGGCCTCGACGACGGCGCGGAAGTCAACCGATACGAAACCAACCCGACAGCCACCGACACCGACGGCGACGGTCTCGACGACGGACCCGAGGTCAACGTCCACGAGACGAGCCCCACTGCCGCCGACACCGACGGCGACGGCCTCGAAGACGGCCCCGAAGTCAACCGATACGAGACGAACCCGACCGAGGCGGACACCGACGGCGACGGCCTCGACGACGGGCGCGAAGTCAACGTCATCGGGACCGACCCGAACCGCGGCGACACCGACGGCGACGGCCGCGGCGACGGTGCTGAGGTCGAAGCGGGGACTGACCCGAACGCCGCGCCGGGGGCGGTCGTCGGGTCGCTGGAACTCGGCGGCGAGGGCTGGCTGCTCGTCCTCGCGGTCGCGGCCATCGCGGTCGCCCTGCTCGTCGTCGGCGTGCGAGTCCGCGACAGCGACGCGCGAGCGAGGCTGTCCGACGTTCGCGCCCGCGCGGCGGACCACGTCGACGGCCGAGGAGACGGAGCGTCGGCGGACGCGGTCCAGACTGGCGGAAGCGACGGTGCGGCGCGTGCGCAGTCGGCCGCCAACAGTTCCCCCGCCGACGGCTCCCCCGCCGCCGAGGAACTCCTCGACGACGAGACACGCGTCCTCAGGCTCCTCGACGACAACGGCGGCCAACTCCGGCAGTCGAAAGTCGTCGAGGGCACGGAGTGGTCGAAGTCGAAGGTGAGTCGCGTCCTCTCGCGGATGGCCGACGAGGGCACCGTCGCGAAGATAAATCTCGGCCGAGAGAACCTCATCGCCCGCCCGGAGAACGTCCCCGAACACGCCCGGTCGCCGTTCGACGAGTCCTGAGCGGGCGACGCGGCGGCCGGGACGACCCGGCCCGCGAGTTGGAATCCCGAGCCGCGGACGGAGTTGGAACATACCAACCAAGAATATAGGCCTCGGGGAACTAGGGAAGACTCATGCGAGAATTCGTCTTCACCGTCGAGTACGAGCGGGGTGCCGACGAGGTGATGGACCTCTTCATCGAGAACCCGGACTTACACTCCAAGACCATGGCGATACACGCCACGAGCGAGTCGATGTGGCGGCTCGACCGCCTCACCGGGCCGACGGAGGCGCTCGAAGCGTTCGACGAGGTCATCGAGCAGGCCACCCGGTGCAACGGCGTCCTCGGGATGTGCGGCGCGCCGGTCGTCGAGTGGGAGTACGAGGTGCTCTCGGAGACGCCCAACGGGCGCATCGTCTACTCCTGCCGCGAGGAGGGCGACGGGATTCAGTCGATTCCCCACGTCGCCGCGAAGCACATCGGTGACGGCCTCCTGATGCAGGCCGAACGCCGGGGGGCACAGAACCAGTGGCGACTGCTCATCTCCGACGACGACACGGTGAGCGAGATTTACGAGGAGGTCAAAGACAGCCTCAGCGACGGCCTCTCGCTGAGCGTCCAGCGCATCAGCGAACCCGAGTGCTGGCTCGAAGAGGGCGTTTCCGCCGACGGCCTCCCGCCGGAACAGCAGGCCGCGCTCGAAGCCGCCGTCGAGTTCGGCTACTACGAGACGCCGCGCCAGCACACCGTCCAAGAAATCTCGGAGGAACTCGACATTCCGAACTCGACGCTCCAGTACCGCCTGACCCGCGCCGAGGCGTGGCTGGCCCGGCAGTTCGTCACCGGCACGCTCGGCACCGAAGTCGAAGACCGCGTCGACCCCGAACAGCTCGAAGCGAGCGCCTGACCGGCGACTCCCGGGCCGGACGCTCGACGAGAGGTGGCCACAGAACGGTTGGAACATTCCAACCACACCCTGATACGCCGCGGACGCGTACGTCGATGCGTGGGAAAGGACACTTTCAGCGACATCACCGGCCTGCCGGACGACCTCGGAATCGGCGACGACCTCGCGCGGGCGGACCAGCGCGCGTCGATTCGCGTCGACACCCGACGGTACGGCAAGCCCGTGACGGTGGTCGACGGTCTCGACCTCCCGGCCGACGAACTGGACGCCCTCGCGTCGACGTTGAAGCGACGGCTCGCGGTCGGCGGGACCGTGACCGACGGGCGCATCGAACTGCAGGGCGAACACGGCGAGCGCCTCGAAGCCGCGCTCCGCGACGAGGGCTTCGGCGTCGAGCGCTGAGCGTGTTGTCGTGATTCGATAGCTCTCGCGGCCGAAAGGGGCGGATAACTGACGCGGCAACCGACGTGCGAGCGGCCAGTGTCTCCCGGTTGCGTATCCCGGAAACGAACGCATTTGGTATATTCCAAACGAGAGCCCATTACCCTGGGTCCGGAATACAGAGGTACTCAATGGACACGAAACACGTCGACTGGCGTTCGATGCGAGACGAGTCGGCACCGGCGGCGGGACCCGAGGCCCGACAGTCCGGCGACGAGCGCGACGAGGGCGAGGCCGAGACCGAATCGGCCGAGGCGGCGGTCGCGGAGCGGACCGACCTCGTCTACGACGAGCAGCACGGCGAGTGGGTCGACCCCGAGACGGGCGAAATTCTCCGCGAGGACGAAATCGACCGCGGCCCCGAATGGCGCGCGTTCGACGCCGCGGAGCGCGACCAGAAATCCCGCGTCGGGTCGCCGACGACGAACATGATGCACGACAAGGGACTGTCGACTAACATCGGCTGGCAGAACAAAGACGCCTACGGCAACTCCCTGTCGACGGGCCAGCGCCAGAAGATGCAGCGCCTCCGAACGTGGAACGAGCGGTTCCGAACCCGCGACTCCAAAGAGCGGAACCTCAAGCAGGCGCTCGGTGAGGTCGAGCGGATGGGGTCGGCGCTCGGGCTTCCGGACACCGTCCGCGAGACCGCTTCGGTCATCTACCGCCGCGCGCTCAACGACGACCTGCTGCCCGGCCGCTCCATCGAGGGCGTCGCCACCGCCGCAATCTACGCCGCCGCTCGGCAGGCCGGCGTCCCGCGCTCCCTCGACGAGGTGCGGCGCGTCTCCCGCGTCGACAAGATGGAACTCACCCGGACGTACCGCTACGTCTCCCGCGAGCTGGGGCTGGATATGAAGCCGGCGGACCCGGCGCAGTACCTCCCGCGGTTCGTCTCCGAACTCGACGTGAGCGACGACGTGGAGCGCCGCGCCCGGTCGCTCCTCGACAACGCGAAGCGGCAGGGCATCCACAGCGGCAAGAGCCCCGTCGGACTCGCGGCGGCGGCCATCTACGCCGGCGCGCTCCTCGCCGACGAGGAACTGACGCAGTCCGAGGTGAGCGACGTGACCGACATCAGCGAAGTGACCATCAGAAACCGCTACCGCGAACTCCTCGAAGCGACCCAGAAACCGGGCGAAAGGGCCGTCGGGTCGACCGCCTAAGCGGACGTTTCGAGCGCGAGAAGACGCTTCTTTCTTCGATTCGCGTCGTTTTTAGGCGACTCGTTCGGACTGCTCGACCCGTTCACCCATTCAGACTGTGCGGGTTCGACCGCGGGCGACGCGCGCCGTTCTCACGCCGTCAGCGGTTGCACGAACACGACGACGACGCGCGAGCCGAACTGCCGCGACCCGGCAGCGCGTCGCGGACGCGGTTAGCGAGTGCGCCCGCGGTTTCGCGGACTCCCCCCTCGGCGCTCGATTCGGCGCGTCGTTCCCGGTAGTCGAAGTAGAGCGCCGTCGGGAGGAGAAGCGAGGCGTACGCGCCGCTGACGGCGACGGCGATCTGCATCGGATGGTCTGCGGGGATGACCGCCCAGCCGACCGCGATGAGCCCCCACAGCGCGATTCCCTGCCGAATGGTCGGACACCATCGGCTCGTGCGCGCTGACTGCGACTGCACGTCAGCGGCGGCGTCCATGCCGGCGTCATCGCTCGGTTCGGACGCCGGGCGGTCCGTTCGATGGGACTCGGCTCGCGCATCGTCGGAGAGCGCGGAGGCGTGACGGAACGTTCGTTCGGACATAGAATGGTATCGGCGGCTACGGTTCCGAACCTAATGTGGTCTCGTTTGGAATATACCAACCACGAGGGCAGAGCCGGCGTTCGGACCCGCGGGTCAGACGCTCGCGCCGTCCACCGGTTCCGCGAACGCGACGGTCTGTTTCACGTCGGTGACTTCGACCTCGACGCGGTCGCCGGGTTCCGTGCCGGGGACGATGATGACGAATCCGCGTTCGACCTTCGCGATGCCGTCGCCTTGGTCACCGAGCGTGTCGATGATGACGGACCGAACGTCGCCCTCCGCGACGGGCGGTTGTCGCGGCTGGGAGTGCGCTCCGCGGGGTCCAGACGCGGTGTCGGCGGCGGATTCTCGAGCGGGGTCCGAATCGATGTCACGGTCGTCAGCGGTCGTCGTCGTCGCCGCCGTCGTCGCCGCCGTCGATTCGACAGCGGCCTCGGTCGCCGACGCGGCGTGCGGACTCGAAAGCAGCGCGACGCGGTACAGTTCCTCCGTCGAAATCGACCCGTTTTCGACGAGTTCGGTCGGAATCGACACCACGTAACGGTCGCCGTCTCGCTCGACCGACGTCTCGAAAAGGAGCCGAAGAGAATCTGAGATATCAGTCACTACCGCTACTTCGACTCAAACAAAATAAAAGGTGGTGAAAGTGACTACCGTTTCGGTCGCCGAGACACGATAGAATCCCCCGGAAATCCGATTCGACCCGAACGGAATCGTCCCCGAAGACACATGTCAACCCAATTTGAACTATCGGGCATGGCACGCGATACACTCGTTTCGTGGCAGACGTTCGCGCTGTTCGTCCTGTTTCCGCCGGCGGCGCTCGTCGCCCTCGTGTTCTTTCCCCTGACGCTGCTCGTCTTCGGGTGGCTGTACTACCGCGGCAAGTACGAGTCGATACAGGAATCCGACGGCGAGCAGACGGCCGTGGAGTCGAGCGACGCCGCTCGGTGAGTACGCATCCGCGGGCGCGAACGTGACCGGGCAACCGCCCGAGGGGTCGGCCGTCCCCACACACGGCCGAGCACTTCTCGCCGGGAAGACGAATGTCGACGAGACAACGGATTTTTGAGTTCGTCAACAAAGTATCGGTGTATGGTTTACGAGACTGGGAACCCGACTGTCGACGACGCGGTGCGGCGGGTGCTCGACGGCGACGAACTCGACCGGACCGACGGGATAGCGCTCATCGCGCAGCCGGTCGAGGCGCTCGCGGCGGGGGCCGACTACGTCCGTTCCGTTCGCTCGGACGGGACCGTCGACGCCTGTTCCATCGTTAACGCCAAGGCCGGCGATTGCGCCGAGGACTGCGGTTTCTGCGCGCAGTCGGCGCACTTCGACACCGGCATCGAGACGCACGGCTTTCTCGGGCCGGAGGCGGTGTTAGACGCCGCGCGGCGCGCCGAACGCGACGGCGCACAGCGGTTCGGCATCGTCGTCGCCGAGAAGGGCGTCTCGAAGGAGCGCCGCCCCGACGAGTGGGCGGAGGTGCTGGCGGCGATTCGCCTCGTTCGCGACGAGACGAGCGTCGAAATCGACGCCTCGCTCGGCCTGCTCACCGAGGAGGAGGCGCGAATCCTCTCTGCGGAGGGTGTGAACCACTACAACCACAACATCGAAACCTCACCGCGATACTTCGACGAGGTGGTCGGAACCCACGACTTCGAGGACCGACTTGTGACGCTCCGGCGGGCGAAAGACGCCGGGATGGACCTCTGTGCCGGCGTCATCCTCGGAATGGGCGAGACGCCGGCGGACCGGGTCGACGCCGCTCTCGAACTCCAGAAAGTCGGCGTCGAGTCGCTCCCGGTGAACGTGCTCAACCCCGTCCCCGGCACGCCGCTCGGCGACGCCGACCACGCCGACATCACGACGACGGAACTCGTCAAGACCGTCGCAGTCTACCGACTGCTCCACCCCGACGCGCGCGTCCGTTTGACCGGCGGGCGGGAAGTAAATCTCGCGCCCGACGAGCAACACCTGCCGTTCGAGGCCGGCGCGGACGGCGTCCTCACCGGCGATTACCTGACGACCGACGGCCAGTCGCCGGCGGCCGATATCGAGGTCGTCGAGCGGGCGGGGCTCGAACCGAACCGCGCGGTCAACGACTTCGACGTGGACGCGGTCAAGCGCCGGGAGTCCAGAGACGACTGAGCGGTGTGGCCGAATCGGACCATCACCGGAGGACGCGCCGCTCACCCGAGGAGGCTGTGCCGAGACAGGAGCGAGATGTCCTGCCGATGGAGCGCTCGGTTTGACGCGACGATGTCCGTATATTATACATCAATCAGAGCAGTATTGGGCACACCATAGAACAACATATGTCTAATTATCTTGTCTATAATAGTAAAATTTAAACTATATGTTCGGATATGTCCCGGTACATGCCTGAAAATGGCCCTGGCGGCGAGCGAGCCGAAACGACGAACCGAGCTATCGGACGCACAACCAGTCGGCGCGGATTCCTCGCAACGGCGGGGGCCGTCGGCGTCGCGGGACTCGCGGGCTGTTCCGGCGGTGGGGGCGACTCACCGACCGGGACCGAGGGCGGAAGCGGGAGCACCGAACAGTCGGGAACGACGGCCGGGACATCCGGAGCGCAGGACGTGACCGTCTCGTTTTGGCACATCTTCGGCGGCGAACTCGGCCAGACGCTGGGAGACATGGCCGCCGAGTTCTCACGGCAGAACGACGGAATCACCATCGAGGCGGTCAACAACGGCGGCTACCGGCAGAACCTCAACCAGTCGTTGCAGGCGTCGCGGGCCGGCGACCCGCCGGGTATCGTCCAGATATTCGAGGTCGGGACGCGACTCGCGCTCGACAGCGGCTCGTTCACGCCGGTCGAGGAGATTCTGCCGGAAGACGAAATCGACTTCGACGACTTCCTGCCGTCAGTCTTGAACTACTACCGCATGGATGGGACGTTGAACTCGATGCCGTTCAACTCCTCGAACACCATCATGCTCTACAACAAGACCGCGTTCGAGGCGGCCGGACTCGACCCCGAAAGCCCGCCGCGGAGTCTCGCGGAGGTCCGGCAGGCCGCACAGACCATCGTCGACCAGACCGACATGGAGAGCGGAATCAGCTGGCCGAACCACACCTGGATGCAGGTCGAACAACAGTTCGCCAAACAGGACCAAGTGCTCGTGAACCAAGAGAACGGCCGCAACGGACGACCCGACCAGACGTTCTTCAACTCCGAGGCGGGGCGCAGCGTCTACTCCTGGTGGAAGGGGATGGCCCAAGACGGCCTCTATCTCAACCCCGGCATCGAGGCGTGGGGCGAAGCGCGACAGGCGTTCCTCACCGGGAAAGTGCCGATGCTGTGGGACTCCACGTCCAACATCGTCTCGATGCAGTCCGGCGCGAAGGAGAACGGCTTCGAACTCGGCTCCGGCTACCTGCCGACGCCCGACGGCGCGAACACCGGCGTCGTCATCGGCGGGGGGTCACTGTGGGTGCCCGACGCACTCTCCGACGAGAAAAAGCAGGCCGCGGGAGAGTTCATCGCCTACGTCACCCAGACCGAACAGCAGGCGCGCTGGCACCGCAACAGCGGCTACTTCCCGGTCCGACAGAGCTCCATCGACCGGCTCACGGACGACGGCTGGTTCGAGAACAACCCCAACTTCAGCACGGCGTTCGACCAGCTACAAGACACCGAAGACACGCCCGCGACTCGCGGCGCGGTGATGGGTGTGTTCCCCAAGACTCGGTCGATTAACGAGGAGATATCGGTCAGCATCATCAACGACCAACTCGGCGTCGAGGAGGGACTGTCGCGGATGGACACGCAGGTCGGCGAGGCGCTCGCCGGGTACAACGGCAACTACGACGGGAGCCAGTAGGCTCCCCCGACACGTCAGCCACATGTCTACTGCCACAAAACCGTACGATTCGACGCTTCAGGCGGCGCTGTTGTTGCTCCCGACAGCGGCGGTACTCGTCGCGTTTCTGTACTACCCCGCGCTCGAAACGTTCCGTCTCAGCCTCTACGAGACGCTGTTTCTCGGACAGCGACAGACGTGGACCGGGCTCGGGAACTTCGTCACCCTGCTCACCTCGGGCACCTACCAGTACAGCTTCTTCATCACGGTCGCGTTCGCGGCGGTCGTCGTCTTCGGGACGCTCGGCGTCTCGCTGCTGATCGGCTACCTGATATTCTCCGTCGACGTTCGGTCGTCCGTCTATCTCGTCGCCGCGATTTGGCCGTACGCGCTCCCGCCGGCGGTCGCCGCGATTCTCCTGAACTTCATTCTCCACCCGAACCTCGGCATCTTCACCCACTACCTCGAACTCCTGACGCCGCTCACCTTGGACTGGTTCAACGACGGCCCGCAGGCGTTCGCCATCCTTGCGGTCGTCGCCGTCTGGAAACAGCTCGGCTACAACATCATCTTCATCGTCGCCGCGCTGAACAACATCCCAGAGATACTGACCGAAAACGCCCGCCTCGACGGCGTCGGTCGGGTCAGGATGCTGTACAAGGTGTACGTGCCGATGATTGCGCCGACGATGACGTTCCTCGTCGTCATGAACACGATATACGCGTTCTTCTCGACGTTCCCGCTCGTCGACCTGATGACGAGCGGCGGGCCGAGCGACGCCACGAACTTCCTGATATTCAAGCTCTACCGCGACGCCTTCCAGTTCAACAGCCTCGGGCTGGCGTCCGCGCAGTCCGTGATTCTGTTCGTCGTCGTCTCGGTGCTGATGTACGTCCAGCTTCGGTTCGCGTCGGGCTACGGGCGGTACGGAGGATAACGAGATGGCCACAGAAACAGACACAACGACGTTCGACGCGGGAAGACTCGCGCACCGACTGCCGGACGACGCGCTGCTGCACGGCGGCATCGTCTTCTCGATTCTCCTGATGGCGTCGCCGCTGCTGCTCGCGATTATCATGAGCACGCAGTCGACATCGGAGGTGTATCAGGTGACGAACCTCGGCCTCGGGTCGAAGGGGCTGTCGAACTACTCGGACGCGCTCGTGAACTACGACTTCAGCACGTACATGCTGAACTCGTTGGTGATGAGCGTCGTCGTCGTCGTCGGGAAAGTCACGCTCTCGCTTTTCGCGGCGCTCGCGCTCGTCTACTACCGCTTCCCGTACGAGCGGGCGGTGTTCATGTTCATCCTGCTGACGCTGTTGTTGCCGGTGCCGGTTCGAATCGTCCCGCTGTTCCAGCTGATGGCCGACCTCGGCTGGACGAACTCCCTGTTGGCGTTGACCGGACCGTACATCGCGAGCGCGACGGCCGTGTTCCTCTTTCGCCAGCAGTTCATGGGAATCCCGGCCTCGCTCGTCGAGGTCGCGCGCCTCGACGGCGTCGGCCCGCTCACCTTCCTGTTCAGGGTGCTCGTCCCGATGTCGAGAGGGATGATCGCCGGAGTGTGCGTTATCACGTTCATCTACACGTGGAACCAGTTCCTCTGGCCGCTGGTCGTCGTGACCGACAAGAGCAGTCAGGTCGTCCAAGTCGGGATTCGGTACCTCCAGGGCTCCGCGCAGGCGGGGCTGACGCAGTGGGGGCTCATCATGGCCGGTGCGGTCCTCGCGTTGCTCCCGCCGCTCGTGGTGCTCGTCGTGCTGCACCGACCGCTCCTGCGAACGCTCACCATCCAACAGAAATAGCGAACTCACCATGTCAGACATCACGATTCAGAACTTACGGAAGACGTACGACGACGTGCGCGCCGTGAAGGGTATCGACCTCGACATCGACGACGGGGAGTTCCTCGTCGTCGTCGGCCCCTCGGGGTGCGGGAAATCCACGACGCTCCGGATGCTCGCCGGCCTCGAATCGGTGACGGACGGCTCCATCGCCATCGGCGACCGCGTCGTCAACGAGGTGCCGCCGAAGGACCGGAGCATCGCGATGGTGTTTCAGAACTACGCGCTGTACCCCCACATGACGGCGGCCGAGAACATGAAGTTCGGCATGAAATCGGCCAGCGACTTCTCCGCCGACGAAATCGAACGGCGCGTGGAAGACGCCACCGAGACGCTCGGTATCGCACACCTCCGCGACCGGAAACCGAAGGAACTCTCCGGCGGGGAGCGACAGCGGGTTGCCATCGGCCGGGCGCTCGTCCGCGAACCGGACGTGTTCCTGCTGGACGAGCCGCTTTCGAACCTCGACGCGAAGCTCCGGGTGCAGATGCGCGCCGAGTTGCTCAAACTCCACCGCGACCTCGATACGACGACCGTCTACGTCACCCACGACCAGACGGAGGCGATGACGCTCGGCGACAGAGTCGCCGTGCTCGAAGACGGGAAACTCCAGCAGGTCGCGCCGCCGCAGGAACTGTACGACTACCCGACGAACCGGTTCGTCGCCGGCTTCGTCGGCGAGCCCGCGATGAACTTTGTTCCCGTGACGGTCCGCCGGCGGAGGAGCGAACTCGTCGCCGAAGGGCCGGGCCTCTCGCTCACGCTCCCCGACGGCTCCGGGCTGGACGACGTGGACGACGACGGCCTCACCCTCGGCGTCAGGCCCGAAGACGTGTCTCTCGTCTCGAACACCGCCGGGGCGTCGGAGTCGTTCACCGCCGAGGTGACGGTCACCGAACCGCTCGGCGAACTCCTGCTTCTGCACTGTCGCCTCGGCGACGAGGAGATTCGGGTCAAAGTCGAGCCGCGAAGCCGAATCGCGGCCGGAGACACCGTCGAACTCGCCGTCGATACGGACCGTCTGCACCTGTTCGATTCGAGCGGCGACGCCGTCTACCACTCGTCGGTTCCCGAGCGGGCGACCGAGAGCGTCGTAGCCGACTGACGAGGCGAGCGGCGAGCGGCGAAGCGAGCGCGGGGCGCGTCGCTACCGCCCGTCGAACGCCTCGGGCGACAGGTCGAGTCCCGCCCGCTCCTCGTCGGTGAGTTCTTCGAGGACGCTCGTGCCGGACCCCGGTTTCGAGTCCCACGACCAGTCCTCGTGGAGGCGGAGGCGGCCGTCTTCCAGTCGCTCGATGCGGTCCGTCGAGTGCCCGGTCGCGGTCGTCCCGTCGTCGGTGACGTGGGAGTATCGGAAGTCGAGCGTGTCGCCGCGGTGGAGGCCGACGAGGTGGCCCAGCCTGACGGTTCCGCCGCGGTACGTCGCGTGAAGCAGGTCGTCGGACTGGTCGAACCAGAAGTAAGTGTCGCCGCCGACGTCGCCGCTCTCGGCGTTGGCGACCGATTTGAAGACGCGCCCGTCGAGCGACGGCGCGTGAGATTCGGACATAGTCCGTGTGCGAGGCGGACCGTTATGAGTGGTCCGCCGAGAACTGCGAGCGGCCGACTTCCCCCCGGTCGACCGCCCGTCGCGGCCCCCGCACCACCACTACCACCAGCGGTCAGTAGCCACTCCGACCACCCGAACCGGAGTCAGAGCCGTTTTTGACCGCGTCAGTCGCCTTTTCGATGCCTTTCTTGGCTTGCTCCTCGCTCACCTTCGTCCGCTTGCCGACCTGTTTGGCGACTTCGTCTTCGTGGCCCTCTACGAGTCCGAGCAGCCGTCGAAGCTTGCTCACCACGCTCATGGCGTCGGCAGTAGCGACTCCTCGGACGAAAAGGTGGTGGCCGTCGAACGAACACGGCTGGTTTCGAGAGCATACGTCGATAAAATATAAATAATCAGATATACATTTGAAAGTGGTATTTTTCGAGATATTACCTCGAATCTCGATTCGTGGTTCGGGCGTACAAGCGAACGGCCGCGAGAGGAGAACGAGCCGTAACGGCTGTTAGTTCGACGTTCACGGGTTCTTTTCGGAGGTAGGTCGTAACGGTACAGACCAGCGTTGGCCGGTACCGGAAATCCGAGCCGAAAATCCGTCCGAACGGGTTATCTGGTCGCCTTCGCCGTCTCAGAGATCGGATAGTGGCTTCGCGGACATCGTCGAACGTGAGTCAAGAGATGGCACCTCAGAAGCGAAATAGTATAGAGTTCTGATGATATCGTGGATTAGTATTTTATTCGATATTTTGATTACGCCGGCCGTAATCGAGAGCGTGCGGTCACCGCGTCCGAGCGCCCGCTCAGACAGGTGGAGCGATACGAGAATATATTACAGACGTACGACCGTAATTTGTTGATTCGTCGTGATAATCCAGCGGAGAGAGTGACTGTAACAATCATGGGTATATAATGTTCGGCAGTTTCGAACGGTCGAGGATGCTCGACCGCGGGGAGTGACGCGGAGCGGCCCCACCCCAGTCACGCGAGCGCGAGTTCCAGTTCGAACTCGCTGACGATGTCTTTGACCGTGTGCGCGAGTTCGGCTTTCCTGTCCTCACCAGTCACCGAGTGAGCCGGCCCCGTGACGCTGAAACCGCCGATAACGTCGCCCGAACGGCGTGTCGCGGCGACGCCGATGGCGTAGAGTTCGTTGAAGTTCTCGGCGCGGTTAACGGCGTAGCCCTGCTCGCGGACGCGCTCCAGTTCCTCGAACAGCGCCTCGCGGTCGGTGGTGGTGTTTTCCGTCTCCTGCGGCAGGCCCCACCGGTCGAGTATCTGTTCGATGCGCGGCTCGGGGAGTTCCGCGAGAATCGCCTTCCCGACGGCGGTGTTGTGCAGGAACAACCGATTGCCGAGTTGCTCGTGGGACCACCCCATCTTGCTCCCCGAGGCGGTGTGCAGGAAGACGGCCTTCCCACCCATCTCGACGGTGAAAATCGACCGGAGGCGGGTCTCTTCGAACAGTCGCTCGGTGAACTGCCGCGCGAGGACGAACGCCGGTTCCCGCGTCCGGACTTGGTTCCCCAACCGAAGTAGTTCCGGGCCGATGAAGTAGAAATCGCCCTCCTTGATGACGAACTGCTCCTGCTTGAGCGTCGCGAGGTGACCGTGAATCGTGCTCTTGGGCTTGTCCATCCGCTCGGCGATTTCGGAGACTCGCGCGCCGTCTATCGCTTCGAGTTGCTTCAGAATCGCTATCGAGGTGGCGGTCGTCCGGAGCGTCTTTGACGAGTTATCCGTTGGCATACCCCAATGTTTTCGGCTATATATTTAAAGTTCAGGATGGTCGAACGGCTAAGCGGACGCGGTCTCAGCGAGACGGTGTTGGGCGGCGTCTGGGCGGCGTCGACCGACGTCACCCCTCGACTTCGACCCACCCGCCGCGCTCGCCGGACTCGTACGCTGCGTCGAGGACGCGCAGCAGTTGCACGGCGTCGTCGACCGTCGCGGGCACGTCGCCGGTCTCGTAGCCCGCGAAGTAGTCCTCGAAGTAGTCCTGCACGAAGTCGCCCCACGCCGGGAAGCGGTCGTACGTGAACTCGAACTCGACGGTCCGCTTCGGCGCGGCGGTCCAGTCGGGGTGCTCCGATGTGATATCGAGCGGGACCGTGGGTTCGTGCTGCAGCGAGTCGTGGTGCAGCGGCGTCAGCGCTTGTCCCTCGGTGCCGTAGAGCCCGAGGTGCGTGTCCTTGCCGCGGTCGCTCAGGTAGTAGCCGGTGTGGTACGTGCCGAGCGTCCCGCTTTCGGTCTCGAACTGGAGGACGGCACCGGCTTCCACGTCCGCCTCGACGGCGTCGTGGAACCGGGCGTTCACCCGCACGATGGGGTCGTCGAGAATCCACGGCATCACGTCGACCCAGTGCGGGCCAATCCACTGGAGCGCGCCGCCGCGGCTCGTCTCGCGGTCGTAGAGGTAGTGGTCGGTGTCCCGGTAGGAGAGTTGGCTGGCGTTGAAGCGGCCGTCAAGCGTCCACACGTCACCGAAGAAGCCCTCCGAAACCCGGTCGCGGAGCGTCATCGCGACGGGGTTGCGCCGGTAGTACATCGTCGGCGAGACGGTCACGCCGAGCTCGTTGGCGCGGTCAGCGATATCTTCGAGGTCGGCGGCGGTCCGAGCGATGGGTTTCTCGCTGATGACGTGAACGCCGTTCTCGACGGCGCTCTCGATGATTGCCGGCGTCTCGTCGCTCCGGTAGGTTATCCACACCACGTCGATGTCGGCGTCGGAGACGAGTTCGTGAGGGTCCTCGTACACCGCCGCGCCGCCGACGAGATCCGCCATATCCTGTCCCTCGGTCGTGATTTCGTCGGGGCGGTCGTCCATCGCCGCGATGTTCCCCACGTCGACCCGTCGTCCGGGTTCGCAGACCGCGGTAATCGTCGCGTCCAACTCGCTCGCGACGGCGAAGTAGGGGTCCCGGTGGTGGTGGTCGATACCGATGTATCCGATGTTCGCACCCATACACGTAGTTCACCGAAAATAATGTAAAAAGATACGGGTACAAGCAATATAGCCGGTCGCGGGCGGCGCGTCGGCTCCGCGCAGTCAGCCGTCGGGCGATTCGACCCGCCGAGACCACGACCGAAGCCACGGTCGAGTCCCGCCGTTCGGGACGTTCAGTTCGTGGCTGTTGACCGGGAGGTCCGGGTAGCCGCCGACCTGCTTTTGGCTGTCGACGAGATAGCTCGCGCCGAGTTCGACGTGTTCGAGGATGCGCTCGTCGGTCGCCGTCCGGTCGGCCGGGCGCGCGCCGACGTGTTCGAGGTTGTGTTCGAACGTCCGGTCCGACGGCATCGCCGCGAGTCCGTCGGGCCACAGCGGTCGCTCGTCGACGACGGTCACGTTCTCGTCGACCATCGGCACGTCGTCGTCGGTGACGTTGTCTTCGAGGTACGCGGTGGCCGTGTCCACACCGTCCTCGGCGAACACGTTCGCCTTGTCCGAGTTGGGCTTGCGGTAGGCGTTGCCGACGATGCTCGCCTCGGTGTCGGGGTCAAGCCACGTTCCGTCCTCGAAGTCGTACATCACGTTGTTGACGACGACGCTCTCGGTTCCCTCCTTGAGTCGGGGGTGGCGGTCGGTGTTGAACGCCCAGACGTTCCCCAGCATGGCGACGTTCGTCGCGTCGTTGCCGATGAGCGACCCGTAGCCGTGTTCACCTTTCGGGTGGACCGAGTCGTCGAGCGCCTCGGCGACGAGGCAGTTCGAGACGGTCGTGTCCGCGGTCTCGTAGCCGACCGAGAGACACTCGTCGACGCTCCACGAGGCGGAGACGTGGTCGATGACGTTGTTCTCCGTCTCGTCGGCCGTGTTGACCGTGTCGAGCGCCCAGTCCTCGGTCGGCTCCTCGATTCCCGCGTCACCGAGTCGGACCCGGATGTGCTGGAGGACGCAGTCGCTCGCCGCGACGTTCACGCGGCCCCTGACCAACGTGACGCCCGGCGAGGGAGCGGTCTGCCCGGCGATGTAGCACTTGTCGTACGGAATCGGCAGGTCGCGCACGCCGAGGTCGACCGTGCCGCTGGTCTCGAAGACGACCAGTCGCTCGCCGTCGACGGTGACCGCCTTTTCGAGTTGGTGGCGCGTCGGTTCGGTTATCACGATGACCGGCGTGTCGTCGTCGAGCCACGGTGCGGCCTCGGCGAACCCGTCGCTCGGTCCGAACTGCGACGCGCTGTCCGGACCGGCATGGTCCGAGCCGGCGCTGTCCGGGGCCTTGCTGTTCGACGGGTTCGGCGTGCTGAACGTGGAGACTGCGCCTCTCGCGGTGTCTCCGTCGGCCGTGTCGGCCACCGCGCGAACCTCGTAGTAGCGGCGTTCCGTCAGGTCGTCGGCCTCGACGCTGAACGCGCCCGGCGAGGAGCGTTCCGTCGATGCCGTGGTGTTCCACGACTCGGTCGGGACCTCCCGGTACTCGAAATAACACGCCGCGGAACCGGCACCGCCGAGGTCGCGCAGTTCGCCGGTGAGGGTCGCGGCGTCGGAGGCGATGACGGTCACGCCGCCGGTCGAGACGAGCGGGACGCCCGCCGTACTCTCCACGCTCCCCGCGACGTCGACGTCGCCGATGTCTCGGTTCCGGTCGGGTTCGACCCCCGAGAGGTTCTGGAACGTCGCCGTCGCGAGCGTCCCGGAGAGGTGGCTGGTGACGGCCAGTCCGACGTAGACGCTGTCACCCAGCGAGATGTCGTCGCCGCCGAGCGTGGTAATCGAGGTCCACGTCTCGCCGTCAGTGGAGTGGTACGTCTCTATCGTGTCGCCGCTTCGCTTGAGTCGGAGCCAGTCGGCCGGCGTGCCGCCGACGCTCTCCGTCTCAGCGCCGTCTTCGGGTCGGTACTGCATCGACGCCTCGCCGTTGGGGCGGCGGCGGACCATGACGTTCTTCGCGTCGGGGGCGAGCGACTCGCGAACCATCGGGCCCGCCTTCGTCCAGCTTTCGACGTTGTCGATGCCGGTGTTCTGGACGGCGACGTCGAAGTCGCCGTTCAGCTCCGTGTAGTGGTAGTGGAACGCGTCGGCCGTGCCCCAGATGTCGTCGCCGCCGCCCCGCATCGAAATCACGGTCGCGGCCGCAGCGCCGCCACCGAAGAGGCCAGCAGTCGTCGCGCCGATACTGCCTGCTCCGAGCGCGCGGAGGAACGTTCTCCTGTCAGGATTCATGAGCGTATCACTCGACCAGACAACATATTCAACGATTATTATAATTTATGGTAGTCCCGAACTGGGGCGACGGCAGTAGATAAAGTTCGAGAGTGGCGAACGAATGAAACGGTGTCTGTGACGAAATGACGAGGTGAACTCCGATATATTACAAGCATATGTTTGTAACACATCGGGTAGTACATATAAAGTTCGACATGCTCGAATCGGAGTCGCCCGAGTCACGCACGTCGCCGGCTCCGCGCTCACATTCGGCATCGAATCGGCTGTTCACGGTGCTGGCGACGGTCAGACGCGCGAATCGTTCACGGCGGAACCCGGAACCATGCAAAAGGTTATTACACTCCGACCAGCAGATTGGTGCAACGAGTTAGCCCATGCAAGAGCTAGGTATCATCATGAACGGCGTGACCGGCCGGATGGGAACGAATCAGCATCTCATCCGCTCTATCGTCGCGCTACGCGAGGAGGGCGGCGTGGAACTCTCCAGCGGGGAACGAGTCATGCCGGACCCACTTCTCGTCGGCCGCAACGAGCGCAAACTCCGCGAACTGAGCGAGGAACACGGCATCGACCGCTGGACCGTCGACCCCGACCTCGAAACGTGTCTCGACGGCGACGACGAGGTGTACTTCGACTCGCAGATAACACCCCGCCGCCCTGACAGCGTCATGAAGGCTATCGATGCCGGAAAGCACGTCTACTGCGAGAAACCGCTGGCGAGCGACCTCAGCGCCGCGCTCGACGTGGCCGGGATGGCCGAAGAGAGCGACGTGAAACACGGCATCGTCCAGGACAAACTCTGGCTCCCCGGGCTGTTGAAGCTCCAGCGGCTCATCGAACAGGACTTCTTCGGCGACATCCTCTCGGTGCGCGTCGAGTTCGGCTACTGGGTGTTCACCGGGCACGGACAGGAGGCACAGCGCCCTTCGTGGAACTACCGCGCCGAGGACGGCGGCGGCATCGTCGACGACATGTTCTCCCATTGGAGCTACGTGCTGGAGAACCTGTTCGGTGAGGTGGAGTCCGTCCGCTGTCTCCAGAAGACCCACATCGACGAGCGAATCGACGAGGACGGCGAGCCGTACGAGGCGACCGCCGACGACGCCGCCTACGCCATCATGGAACTGGAAGACGACATCGTCGCCCAACTCAACTCCTCGTGGACCGTCCGCGTCAACCGCGACGACCTCCTCGAGATTCAGGTCGACGGGACCGAGGGAAGCGCGGTCGCCGGCCTGCGCGACTGCAAGACGCAGGGCCACGCGAACACGCCGAAACCGGAGTGGAACCCCGACACGCCGAAGGAACACGACTTCTACGAGGACTGGACGGGCGTCCCGAACAACCGGGTGTTCGAGAACGCGTTTAAGCTTCAGTGGGAGAAGTTCATCCGGCACGTCGTCGCCGACGAGCCGTTCCCGTGGGACTTCACCGCCGGGGCGCGCGGCGTCCAACTCACCGAGGCGAGCTATCGGTCCTCCGAGGAGGGCCGCCGCGTCGTCCTCGACGACCTCGGCGTGTAGCGACCCCCCGACGAACAGTTTTATGTCGAACTCGGCCGTCGAGTCCCGCATGGACGCAGATGGCGACGAGAACCCCGTAGACTGGCTCTCAGTCCCGGAAGACGTTATCCTCGAAGCGTGCGGTAACCCCCCGCTCCCCGAGTTAGGTGTCATCGAACAGGTGTGGGAGACGAACCCGATTCCGGCCGCGGACGTGCCGGCGGCGGCCGCCGACGCCGTCGCCGCGCTGTCCTTTGCGGACGTTCCCGACGGCGGCGAGGTCGCACTCGGCGTCGGAAGCCGCGGTATCGCGAACCTGCCCGCCATCGTCGCGGGCGTCGTCGCCGCCGTCTCCGAGGCGGGCTACGAGCCGTTCGTCTTCCCCGCGATGGGGAGCCACGGCGGCGCGACCGGCGAGGGACAGCGGGAGATGCTGAACGAACTCGGCGTCACCGAGGCGCGAATCGGCTGCGAGATTCGGTCCAGCATGGAGGTCGTGGAGGTCGGGCGCACGCCGGACCGCGACGTACCCGTCGTCGCCGACGCCAACGCCGCGGCCGCGGACGCCATCGTCCCCGTCAACCGCGTCAAGCCCCACACCGACTTCGACGGCGAGGTCGAAAGCGGGCTGTCGAAGATGCTCGTCATCGGGATGGGCAAACAGCGCGGCGCGCAAATCGCCCACAAGTGGGCCGTCGACTGGTCGTTCCGGCGGATGATTCCCGAGATAACCGAGCAGCTCTTGGACTCGCTTCCCATCGTCGGCGGCGTCGCCGTCGTGGAAGACCAGCACGACGACACCACGCTGGTCGAGGGCGTCCCGCCGTCGGGCTTCCTCGACCGCGAGCGCGAACTGCTCGAAACCGCGTACGAACTGATGCCGAAGCTCCCGTTCGAGGAACTGGATTTGGTCGTGTTCGACCGGCAAGGCAAGGAGATCAGCGGGCAGGGGATGGACACGAACGTCATCGGCCGCCGGCCGTTCTCCATCAACGAACCGGCCCCGGAAAAACCGAACATCAAGCGCATCTACACCCGCGGACTGACCGAGAAGACCCACGGCAACGCGATGGGCGTCGGGTCGGCGGACGTGGTCCACGAGGACATCGCCGCCGAGTTGGACGCGGGGACGACGCTCATCAACGCGCTCACCGCGAGCACCATCCGCGGCGTGAAGCTCCCGCCCGTGGTCGAGACCGACCGCGCGGGCGTCGTCGCCGCGCTCTCGACTATCGGCGTCGTCGACCTCGACACGGTTCGGGTCGTCCGCGCCGCCGACACCATGCACCTCCACCGGCTGTACGCCTCGCCGGCGCTCGTCGAGGAGGCCCGCGACCGCGACGACCTGCGCGTGGTCGAAGAACCCTCGCCGATTGCGTTCGACGACGGCCAGTTCGCCGCGCCGTCGCTCCGAGACTGAAGCGCGCAGGAGCGTTTTTCGCAAAAACGAGTTCGTCGGGCGTCGCCTACCGCTCGACCGCTTCCGGCTGCACCGAGACGACGGCCTCGGCCATGTCGCCGTAGTTGCCGGCGAGGAGCACCGAGGACTCCCCGTCATTCGCGCCAGCCGCGCCGTCGCGGACGTGCGCGAACGGTTCGCCGTCCTCGGGGGCGACGCAGCCGCCGATTCGGAGGTGTTCGACGCCGTCAGCCACGACGGCCGGCCCCTCGTCGGACTGGGCTTCGAAGCCGTCAAGGACGACCGTCGAACTCGCTTCCGCGGTCAGCGGGGTCCCGCTCCCGTCGGGGACCGTTACGCGAACGTCTCGGAACGAGACGCTGCCGAGCGACTTACAGAAGACGCCGTGGCGCTGGTCGTAGCCCTTCGCCATCGCCGGCGAGAGGTCCGACGCGTCGAACGGGCGGGTCGCGTCGATGTCCACGTCGGTAAAGGAGATGCCCTCGAACCGCTGTTCGGGGAGGCCGGCGAGGAACGCCGCCGACTCGACTTCTTCGGCGGTGATGTGGTGGAAGTCGACGTTGCGGACGTTCGGCGTCGCCTCGGTAACTGGCTCGGGGTCGCTGTCGATGTCCGTCTGGTAGTAGCCGTTGATGACGAACGGGCAGGCGACGCGGCGCATGACGATGGTGTCGAACCGGAGGTCCTCGACCGTCCCGCCGCGGCCGCGCTTGGATTTGATGCGGATGCCGCGGTCGGTGTCGGTGAACGTGCAGTTCGTGACGGTGACGTGCCGCACGTCGCCGGCCGTCTCGCTCCCGATGACGACGCCGCCGTGGCCGTGTTCGACCGTGCAGTTGGTCACGACGACGTTCTCCGTCGGTCGGCCGACCTCGCGGCCCTCGGCGTCCTTCCCGGACTTCAGGCAGATGGCGTCGTCGCCGGCGTCGATGTGGGTGTCGCTGACCCTGACGAATCGCGAGGAGTCGATGTCGATGCCGTCGCCGTTCGGGGCGTCCGGCGGGTTCCGAATCGACACGTCGTGAATCGTCACGTCGTCGGAGTAGACCACGTGCGTGTTCCAAAACGGAGAGTTCCGGAGCGTCACGCCGGAAACGGTCACGTTCTCGCAGCCGTCTATCTGGAGCAGCGGCGGGCGCACCGTGAACGTGCTCACCGCGTCCTGTTTGTTGCCGCTCCGAATCTCTTCGAGTCGCTCGGTGAGTTCGGAGGGGTACTGCTCGGGCGGTACCGACACGAACTCCCACCAGTAGGAGCCGCCGCCGTCGATGACGCCCTCGCCGGTGATGGTGACGTTCGCGGCGTCGGCCACGTGGAGACACGGGTGGAAGCCGTCCTGATTCCACCCCTCCCAGCGGCTCTCGACCGTCGGGAACGCGGTGAAGTCCTGGACGAACCGGAGTTCCGCGCCGTTGGCCAGCCTGAACGTCGTGTCGTCGCCGACGCGGAGCGGGGCGCTTCGGTACGTCCCCGGCGGGAGATACACCTCGCCGCCCGTTCCGGCGCAGTCGTCGAGCGCCGCCTGAATCGCCGCCGTGTCGAACGAATCGTCGTCGTCGATACCGTAGTCGCGCACGTTCCGCTGTTCGAGAGTCACGCCTCAAGCATCCGCGAGCGAATTGATAAACGTTGTGCCGGTGTACCACGGCGCAGTACGGCCGGTCGCCCGATGGGAGGAAGACGGCAGGTCGCCTCAGAGCCGGCCGCGCAGGAAGGGCCACGCGCCGGCCTCGAAAAAGCGGTGGCCGCCGTCGCCGACGTAGAGACTGCACTCGCCGTCGGCGTCCGCGGCGCAGTACCGCTCGCGGATGCGGTCGAACGCGCGTCTCGTTCCGGCAATCGGGAAAATTGGGTCGGCGTCGCCAGCGACGACGCGGAGCGGCCGCGGAGCGACGAGGCCGGCGATGTCCCACACCTCACCGAGGCGTCGGAGGCCGGGGACGTAGTTGCACGGGCAGTGGTCGATGGGGACGATAGAGTCCTCGAACGGACAGACCGACGCGCAGGCGACGACGCACCCGAGTCGCTCGTCGAGCGCGCCCGCGAGGAGCGCGACGGTTCCGCCGCCGGAGTGGCCGCAGACGGCCAGTCGCTCCGCGTCGAGGGGCGGGTGGTCCGCGACGAAGTCGACCAGCCGGCACACGTCCCAGACGCGCTCGCCGACGAGCGACCGGCCGACGAGTTGGGCGCGCTTCTGCCAGTACGTACACGCGCTGACGGCGTCGGACGCGTTCGATTCGTCGGCCGCGTCGGGGGCTAGCTCACCGAAGGCGCGCATGTCGGGGGCGACGACGGCGAAGCCACGGCGAACCGCCTGCCGCGCGATGTCCCGTCGGTCGTCGGTGATGTGACGGCGGGCCGCCTCGCCATCTGCGACACCGGCGGCGAGGTCCTTGCCGTATTCGGTGTGGCCGTGAAGCGCGACGACGACGGGATACGGCGGGTCCACCGAGTCGGGGACGAGCAGATAGAACGGGACTCGGAACCCCCGTTCCGTGCGGACGCTCCACGTCTGTCGCTCGTAACTCCGGTGTTGAACCGTCGCTCCCGAGCGCTCCCGTCGCCTCGGGTCGATGCCCTCGACGGCGCGGTCACGCATCGCCGGGAATCCGAGTACATCGCGCAGTTCGCCGCGGAACGACGCCTGCCACGCCGCGAACGCCCGGCCGGGGGTGCCCGCGGACGCGACCGAACTGTCGCTCCCGTCGCTCGCTCGGAGGACGCCGCCGAACCAGTCGTCGTAGTCGAAGCCGGTCATTCGGTGTCGTTCCGACGAACGCGACGGGTTCACAAGTGCGTGTCGGCGTCGCGGACCGGGAGAATTGTTCCCCGTGGGCGAACAGAACAAAGAGAAGCGATAGCTCACATCTGAGGCCGTCTACGACCCGCTTTCGGTGATATCTGGCGGGTAACGAAACGAGCAGAACGCGGGGAAATGAGCATTACGGTTGTAGCGGCGTCACGGCCAGCGACAGACGCCCACCGACCGCAGTTCTGCCGATAAGAGTCCTGAGAGCGGGTATTTTCGGACACGGGGCGCTGACAGAGCGTCGGTTCGGGGAGGACGCCCGCTCGGCCGACGGGTCTGAGTTCCCCGTACGCGAACAAAAACGGCCGTCTCGGAGGTGTACTCGACGCCGAAATCAACAGACAGCGGAGGGATAGGCCAAAAATATCAGTGTGGTATGGAGAGCAGGGCATTGTAGTATGAAGAACGGAGGCGACGCGAGTCGAGAGCGAGGGCGAGAAAGAAACCGAGACCTGCCGGGACGGACCGAAACGGAACGGGCAGACCGGACGAGACCGGGCCGAGAGTCAGTCGGTCAGTCGAGTGCGTCGCTCAGGTAGCCGCACCGCCAGAAGACGACGCCGACGGTCGCGAGAAGCACGCCGGCGAGGGCGAAGTCCATCATGAGGACGACGTACGAGGCGGTCCCGCGCTCGATGCCCGTCATCGCGAGGAGTCCGAGCACGACGATGAGGAGCGTGAACGAGAGCACGCTGGTCCACAGCATCTTCTTTCGGCAGATCCAACATTTGAAGTACGACCGTTCTGAGGTTCCCATTACCGGCGATTTCGCAAAACGGGATAATAGTCCTTTGGGGCCACCATCTCGCGGTTCGGTCCAGAGTCGCAAGCGCGTCCGCGCAATCAAACCTAATGTCATTAAATAATCAGCATTATCGATGGGTATATATAGAATAGTCGTAATGAGTACTGTGTGATGGATTCGCAAAGCAGCGCTGAGTCCGACAAGTGGATCAGCGACGATGAATGGGAAGACGCGTCGTCACAGACGCGCCGTCGTCTGCTTCGAAACGCCTTCGGTGCCACGGCCGGGGCCGCCGCGCTGGCCGGGTGTAGTCAGGGCGGGAACGAAGACACGCCGACGCCCCTCGAAAACGAGGGCGGTGGCGGTGGAAGCACGACGACCGACGGCGAGTCGACCGGCCAGTCGTCGGGGCGGACGCTCAACCACATCATCTCGCTCGCACCGACGAACGCCCGGTTCAACCCGTACGGCAACGCCGCAAACTTCTCGTTCCGGTGGTACTGGGCGATGTTCGACCAGTTGGCCGTCCACGACAAGGTGTCGAACAAGACGAAAGGGATGGTCGTCAAGGACTGGGAGTACGCCGACAACGGGCAGGTCACGTGGAACATCCGCGACACCTACACGTGGCACAACGGCGACGACCTGACGGCGGAGGACGTGACGACGCAGCTCAAAATCGGTCAGCTGATGCAGACCGTCCACAAGGGCTACGGCGCACAGCCCCTGTACGAGAACGTAGAGCAGACCGGGAAGTACGAACTCACCTTCGACCTCGTCGAGCCCGGTATCAGCCGGGAGATATTCGAGTTCGGTCACATGAAGCGCCGGGCGTGGCTCTGGGCGCACCGGGACATCTGGGGGCAGTACGCCGAGATGTTCGACGACGCCACCACCGAATCGGAGCGAACCTCCGCCCAACAGGAGATGATGCAGGCGATTCAGCAGGACGTTTGGGACAACGCGAACGTTCCGGGGAACTCCGTCTGGGAGTTCGTCAGCGGGGAGGAGAACGTCGCGCACTTCGAACCCTACGACGACTACGTCAGCCCCTTCAGCGACGCCGAGTGGTCGAGCGGCGAAATCACGGGCGACATGATAGACTACAACCTCGACTGGCACCGCTACCCGAACCAACAACAGCGGACCAAGGCGATGCAGGAGGGCGTCATCGACGTGAGCTACCCGCCGGAGTCGCAGTCCGCTCGGGACCGACTCAAGGAGAACGGCTGGGGGCCGGCCGACAGCCTCTCCGAGGACCAGATTACGCCGCAGATGCGCAGCGGGGCGATGGGCGTCCTGCTCAACTGTCAGAGCGACATCACCGGCGACCCGCGCGTCCGGAAGGCGATTCACCACATCGTCCCCCGGAAGCCGCTCGTCGAGTGGGTCCCTGACTACGGCACCTACTGGGTCGAAGACCGCATTCCGTCCGGCATCGGGCAGGACAAGGAAGTGCCCTGGTTCGGCGGGAACTCGAACTGGCCGAGCGGGGACCTCGCGGAGCTCGAACGGTACGCACACACGGAGAGCGACGTGGACGAACAGCGGGCGACCGAACTCCTCGAAGCCGCCGGCTTCACGAAGCCGGGCAACCGCTGGAAGGACCCCAACGGCGAGAACGTCACCCTGCGGTTCTACACCGCGACCTCCGACGAGGAGCCGATGGCCCTGCGGTTCGCCCAAATCGCGAAGACCTACCTCGACGACTTCGGACTCCAGACCGAAGTGACCGCACAGGAGGCGACCATCCGCGCCGGCAAGACGATGGAGTCCGGCGACTGGGAGCTGCTGTTCGACAACTGGGGCGGCGCGAAATCCGGTCCGCCGTTCCTCGGCTTCTCGAACTCGTTCAGGGTACAGGAGTCGCTGTCCGGACAGCCGCTGCCGACCAACGACAACTGGGCGATGGACCGCGTGGTCGAGGTGCCGTACCCCATCGGTGACCCGAGCGGCGACCTCCAAGAGGTCGACGTCATCGACAAGCTCAACGAGCTTCGGACGCAGATGTCGGACGACGAGCGCAGACAGAAAGTCGCCGAAGTCTCGTGGATATTCAACCAGTCGTTGCCGATGATGCTCATCAACGAGGAGGGCGGCACCGGTGGCTACTGGCTGAACCACGACAACTGGGCGACGAAGCCGCCGAACAACAATCTGAACCCGGCGTACCGCTACGAAATCGTCGAAATCGGCCAGTACTCCTACTGCCAGTACATGGCCAAGATGGGAACCGAGTACTTCCACCCGGCGGGAGGGCAGTGACCGCGCCGAGCGCCGCCACCTGAACCAGAACCCGTCGTCTCACCGAAACAGTCACTCGTATCAGCCATGCGGTGAACTCCCCGTCCGGCGGCCGAGATATTCGCCTCCGGGCGCGACGACGGCGAGGTCGGTGCGGTCGAGTGCGGTCGAAAGTAGCCCCGTTCATAATGATTAAGTACACACATGAGAGCTAACAACTAGCAAGGATGGTCGAGAAAAATTACTACGTGCGCCGGATAGCGCAGGCCCTGATAACGGTCTGGGCGGCGATCACGTTCTCGTTCGCGACGGTTCGGCTCATACCGGGCGGGCCGATGGACTACATCGCCGCGCAGATTAGACAGCGGTCCGGAGGGGCGGTTTCGTCGACTCGTCTCAACCAGATGGTCGAGATGTACTCGAACGTCAACCCGGACAAGCCGATGCTGCAAGCGTACGTCGAATACATCGTATCGGTCGCACAGTTTGACTTCGGACGGTCTATCTTCTACGCGCAGCCGGTCTGGGACGTGCTCGGGCCGGCAATCCCGTGGACGATGTTCGTCTCGCTTTTCGCCCTCGTCATCGGCACCATCATGGTGTTTCTCATCGGCGGCTTCCTCGCCGTCCACGAGGGAGACGCCTGGGACATCGTGGGGAGCTACTTCGTCATCTTCTCCGACGCCGTCCCGTACTACATCGTCGGCCTCGTGCTGCTGTTCACGCTCGGGTTCGGCACCGAGTTCTTCCCCAACGGCGGCCGGTACGATAACGCGCTCACGCCCGGCTTCAACGTCGAGTTCATGGCCAGCGTGCTGCGACACGCGGCGCTCCCCATCATGTCGTTCGCGCTGACCTCGTGGGGCGGCCTCGAATTCCGGGCGCACTGTACCCGCATCATCGGCGAGGACTACGTCGACGTGGCGGAACTCAGGGGACTGCCCGACAGCAGGATTCAACTGCGCTACATCGGCTGGAACTCGATGCTGCCGATGTACACGGGCCTCATGGCCGGCCTCGCCAGCCTGTTCGGCGGGTCGGTCATCATGGAGCAGATATTCCGCTACCGCGGCATGGGCTTTTACTTCTACGAGGCCACGATGGCGCGGGACTACACGACGGTCATGGCGGCGGTCATCCTCTTTACCATCGTCACCGTCGTCGGTCTGCTCATCGCCGACTTCACCTACGGCTTCATCGACCCGCGCGCCGGCCACACCCAGCGCGAGTCCTTCTCGCGGTCGTACCGCGAGCGCTTCCAGCGCTTCCTCAACCGCCTGCGGGGCGGCGGCGCGGACGAGACCGAGACCATCGACGACCGCATCGAAGGAGACCGCATCTCGGCGAGCGGCGCGATGAGCTTCGACGTCGATAGCTCCGACTTCTCGCGCGGCGAGTACATCAGAGAGCGAATCGACCAGAGCCTCCTGACCCCGTTCCGCATCATCTGGACCTCGCCGCGGGCGCGGGTCGGCGCGATAATCCTCGGCGTCTTCGGGTTCCTCGGGCTGTTCGGGCCGTACATCGTCCCCGAGGTCAGGCCGATGCAGGGGCCGATTCTCCTGCAACCGCTGGAGAACATGCGCTACCCGCTCGGCACCGACGACATCGGCCGCGACCTCCTCGCACAGCAGGTGCTCGCGACCCGCCCGATGCTCATCATGATGCTGTCGGGAGCCATGTTCACGCTGGGGCTCGCCATCTTCTTCGGCGTCACGTCCGGCTACCTCGGCGGCGTCATCGACAAGGTACTCATGACGGTGACGGACGTGATGATGAACATTCCCGGACTGGCGCTCGTCATCGTCCTCGCGGTGATTCTCGAACCGAAGAGTCCGGTGTTCGTCGGGTTCGTGCTGGCAATCGACAACTGGCCGCGGTTGGCCCGACAGCTCCGCTCGCAGGTGCTCACCATCCGCGGTGAGTCCCACGTCGAGGCCTCGCGGGTGCTCGGACTGCCAACGTCGAGCATCCTCTCGAAGAACGTTATGTCCCGGCTCATGCCGATGCTGACGATGGGGACCGTCGGCTCCATGCGGAACATCCTGATGGAGTCCGTCGGCCTGTACTTCATCGGCGTGCTGCCGTTCACGACGAGCAACTGGGGCGTCATTCTCAACATCGCCCGCAACGGCGGCGCGCTGTCCGGCATGGACCGCTTCCACTGGCTGCTCGCGCCGATACTGTTCATCGTCACGATGACGTACGGCCTCCAACTGTTCGCGCAGGGGACGGACCGACTGTTCAACCCCCGTCTGCGCGCCCGCCACGCGGCCACCGTCTCGACCGACGACATGGAAGGCGGTCGCGGCGGCTCGGAAGGCGGCGACGGTGCCGCGTCCGCTGCGGACTGACGAGCACACCCCAGTCGGTCGATTTTGCGTTGCTGTTTTTTCGGTCGTTTCGCGCCGAGCGTACCCGTGCCACTCGATAGCAGGGAAAAGGTTAACACACGCGCTATCGACCTATCAAACGGACTTCAACCATGAAAGTGGAGAAAGAAGGAAATACGACGCGGTACCTGCTCGGCCTCGTGATACTCGTACTCCTGCTCGTCGGGGTGTACTACGGGTTCACCATGATGTGATCAGAACAGCCGGTACACCCAGATGAGGACCCGGAACGCGACTGCCACGAATACCAGCAATCCGCCGATTATTCCGAACATTCCCGCCCAGACGCCGGTCTGAAGGGCGGCACCCAAGAGAATCAGCAGCACGCCGAAGAGAACCACCGCCGAGGTGATACCGCCGAATTTGGAGCGAACTGTCCACAGGACGTTCTGTCGCGTCTGCGCTTGCGCCATGTCAGCACGGACATCGCGGACGAACTTATAGTTTGCCGGTATCGCCGGTCGAACTGCCCGAAGACCGCGGAATCGGCACGCGACGACTGCGCCGGCGGAAAGTGTTAAGTAGGATTGAACGTGATAGATTCCCACGACGGTCATATGTTGACGATAGGCACGCGTAACGGGCGGGGTCGCTCGCCCGCCGTACGAACCGACGAGAGGGACTGACCATGGCGACACAACACACCAAACGGAAGACGCGGGACGAGCCGTCGGCCGAGCACAACGTCTTAGAGATAACGAACGCGAGCGTCGCGTTCGCGATGGAGCGCGGGGACGCGCGGGTCCTCGACGACGTGTCGATAAACGTCCGCCGCGGCGAGGTGCTCGGCGTCGTCGGCGAGTCCGGCTCCGGCAAGTCGATGCTGGCGGACTCCATGCTCGACGCCATCGACTCGCCCGGGACGCTCACCGGCGACGTGGTGTTCAACCCGCCGGAGGGGGGCGAGCCCATCAAGGTCAACGAGCTGAGCAAAGAGGAGCTTCGTCGGTTCCGCTGGGAACGGGTCTCGATGGTCGTACAGGGGGCGCTCGATTCGTTTAACCCGACGCTCAGCATCGGCGACCACTTCGTCGAGACGCTCCGAGCGCACGACTACGACATTCAGGAGGGGATGGAGCGCGCCCGACAGCTCATCTCCGACGTACACCTCGAACCCGACCGCGTCCTCGACGCCTACCCCCACGAGCTTTCGGGCGGGATGAAACAGCGCGCGCTCATCGCGCTGAGCCTCATCCTCGACCCCGACGTGCTCGTGATGGACGAGCCGACCGCCGCGCTCGACCTGCTGATGCAGCAGTCGATTCTGAAGCTCCTCTCGGAGCTGAAAGCCGAGTACGACCTCACCATCGTCATCGTGACGCACGACCTGAGCCACGTCGCGCGCATCTCCGACCGCCTCGCGGTGATGTACGCCTTCGAACTGCTGGAACTCGGCCCGGTGCAGGATATCGTCATGGACCCCGCCCACCCCTACACGCGGGAACTCCTCAACTCGATACCCGACATCGACGCCGACCTCGACGAGATGGCGTCCATCGAGGGGACGAGCCCGGACCCGTTGAACGTCCCGAAGGGCTGTTCGTACCACACCCGATGCCCGCTCGCCGACGAGCAGTGCCGGGCGACGAACCCGGACCTCATGGAAGTGTCCGACGACCACGGGGCCGCGTGCTTCTACACGGACGAGGCCCGCGAGACGATTCCCCTCAAGAAGGAGGTCTCGAAATGAGCGCCGACCCCCTGCTCCGGGTGGACGACCTGAGCGTTCACTTCGGCGGCAACCAAGGCATCCTCGACCGCTTCCTCGGTGACGACAAGGGCGTCGTCCGCGCCGTCGACAACGTCTCGCTCGACATCGGCGAGAACGACGTGGTCGCGCTCGTCGGCGAGTCCGGCTGCGGCAAGACGACGCTCGGAAAGGCTATGATTGGCCTCCAACGGCCCACCTCGGGAACGGTCCGCTTCCGCGGACAGGACATCTGGAAGTCCGACCTCGAACCCGGCGACACCCCGTACAAGGAGATTCGGAAGTCGCTCCAGATGGTCCACCAGGACGCCGGCAACTCGCTGGACCCCAACCGGACGATATTCAAGAACCTCAACCCGGCGCTGAAGAAGTGGCGGCCGGAACTCAACCTCGTCGAACGGCGGGAACTCGTCCACCAGATGCTCGATACGGTCGGGCTCACCCCCGCGGACGACTACGCGTCTCGGTATCCCCACCAACTGAGCGGCGGGGAGGCCCAGCGGACCGTCATCGTCCGGTCGATGCTGCTCGAACCGGACCTCATCCTCGCCGACGAGGCCGTGAGCGCCCTCGACGTGAGCCTCCGGGTGAACCTGATGGACCTGCTTCTCGAACTCCAGGAGATGTTCAGCACCTCGTTCGTCTTCATCTCGCACAACATGGCGAACGCCCGGTACCTCGCCGGCCGCGCCGACGGCCGCATCGCCGTCATGTACCTCGGCCGCATCGTCGAAATCGGCCCGGCGGACGAGATTATCAAGAACCCCCAGCATCCGTACACCAAGAGCCTCCTGTGGGCGACCTCCGGCCTCTCGGAGATAAACGACCCCATCGAGACGCCGCCGGTCAGGAAAATCGACATCCCGGACCCGGAGAACCCGCCGAGCGGCTGTCGGTTCCACACCCGCTGTCCCGAGGCGCGGGAGTACTGCACGTCGAACACGCCCGACCTCGCCGGCATGAGCGGCCCGTCGGACCGCCACGAGGCGGCCTGCTTCGACGCCCACGACAGCATCGACTACCGGAACAGCGAACCGCTCACCGACGACCTCGACATCGGCGTCGCGGACGACGCGGAACAGCCGGCCGACTGAGCAAAAATCCCGATTGGAACCGCCGTTCGGACGACAGCACCAACGACGACACCGCCGCCGGCATCGACATCTGTTTTCGCTCCCGTACTGCCGTTTTCGCTCCCGCACCGATGCCTGCGCTCACTCCCGAGTTCACTCCGCGTCGCCCGCCGGACCGACATCAGTCGGGAAGCCGTCGGGGACCGACGGCGGGCGCTCGCACTGCGCCGAGAGTTGGACGTACGCGCCCTCCTCGGCGGACTCGCGGATGCCATCCATCGCTTCGAGGACGTGAAACCCGAGGTCGCCGCTGGTCCGGTGGGCCCAGTCGGAGCGAAGCGAGTACGCGAGGTCGACGAGGCCGAGACCGCGCTGTTGGCCGGGGTGGTCGCGCTCGACGGGAACCTCGCGCCACTCGCCGTCGTCGTCGTCGCTGAGGTGGACGCGAGGCGTCCCGTCGAACCGGTTGGGGTCGGTGACGCTCAGCGTCCCCTCGGTACCGTAAATCTCGAACCCCGGCAGTTCCGACTCCCACACGTCGAAACTCGTGAGGAGCGTCCCCGTCGCGCCGTTTTCGAAGGTCACGACGGCCGTCTCGTGGGTCGGCACCGACACCGGAATCCGCTCGCCGCGACGCGGTTCGCTCGTTATCTCGCGCTCTTCGAACGGGGTGTTCGCGGTCCCGGCGACCGACTGAATCGGGCCGAGGAGCGTCACGAGCGACGCGAGGTAGTACGGCCCCATGTCGAAAAGCGGGCCGCCGCCGTCCTTGTAAAATCCGTCGGGGTCCGGGTGCCAGTGTTCGTGGCCGTGGTTCGACCAGAGCGCCGTCGCGCCGACTGGGTCGCCGATGCGGCCCTCGTCGATGAGGTCGCGGCAGGTCTGGATGCCGGTTCCGAGGACGGTGTCGGGCGCGACGCCGACGGTCAGTCCGCGCTCGGCGGCGGTCTCCAAAATCGCCTCGCCTTCGGCCTTCGTCGCCGCGAGCGGCTTTTCGGTGTAGGCGTGCGTGCCGGCCTGAAGCGCGGCCGACACGAGGTCGCCGTGGGTTCCCGCCGGCGTGAGCACGACCGCCACGTCGATTTCGGGGTCGGTGAGCAGGTCCTCCGTCGGGAGGACGCGAGGCACGCCGTACTCGTCCGCCTTCGACTCCGCGCGCTCCGCGTCGAGGTCGGCGCAGGCGACGATGTCGAGGGCGTCGAAGCGGTTCCCCGCCTCGAAGTAGACGTCGCTGATGGCTCCGCAACCGATGATACCGAGAGACACACTCTCCATACCGGGGCGACGCGGGAGAGGCTCAAATAGCTGTTGCCGGGCGCGGGCGCGAAGGGGTCGTCGGTCAGGGAAGCGCGCTCAGTCGTCCGCGTCTTCGAGGTTGCCGAGGCCGCCGACCGACGACACCGACACCCACTCGCCGCGACTGTCCGATGCCTCGGCGGCGAAGATGATGTCCACTCCCTTTCTCGCCTCGTCCGGCGGCACCATCGGCGGTCGCCCCTCGGAGACGGCCTCGACGAAGTCGCGTATCTGGGCGACGTGCGGGCCGTCGGGGCGGGGTTCGGGGAGTTCAACGGGCTGTTGCTCCCCGTTCACTTCGAACAGTTCGACGCCAGTCTCGGTGACGCGGAGCGTCCCCTCCGTCCCGTTGAATTCGAGGCTGATGGCCTGTTGGGGCCGCGTCGCCGTCGTCGCCGACACCTGCCCGAGCGCGCCGTCTTCGAACCGGAGTGAGAGCGCCGCCGTGTCGGGCGCGTCGATGTCGTGGTACAGGGCGTTGCCCGTCCCGGCGACCTGTGTCACGTCACCCGCGACCCACTGGAGCAGGTCGATGCCGTGGAGCGCCTGCGTGAACAGGACGCCCCCGTCGAGGTCCGCGCTCCCGTGCCACGAGGAGTCGTCGTAGTACGACCGGTCGCGGTGCCACTTCACCCGCACGTCGGCGAACACGAGCCGTCCGAGTCGACCGTCGTCGACCACCTCGCGGGCGAACTGCATCGTGGGGAACAGCCGCCGCTGGAGGACACAGGCGAGGGTGACGCCCGCGTCGCGGCAGGCGGCGACCATGTCGTCGACGCGGCCGGGCGTGATTTCCAGCGGCTTCTCGCAGAGCACGTCGATGCCGTCTGCCGCGGCGTCGACGACGATGTCGCGGTGGGCACCGTTGGGCGTGCAGACGCAGACGGCGTCGAGGTCGGCGTCGGCTAACAGGGCGGCGTGGTTGGTGTACGACGGACAGCCGTATGTCTCACCGAACGAGCGAGCGGTCTCCGCGGTGTGGTCGGCGCAGCCGACGAGGTCCGCGCCGCCGACGGCGGCGAGCGCTTCGGCGTGGGACCGGCCCATGCTCGAACAGCCGACGATACCGACCCGAACCGGCGTCTCGGTCATCGGCGCTCACCGTCGGACGAGAGAGTGGCTGTGACTGTGACTGTGGGCGTCATCGATTCGAACGTCAGCGGGCGGCGTGATAAGCGTTTACGAGCGGGGGTCGGGGTCGCGCGGTCGCGCGGCCTCACTCGGGCGAGAAGCTCTCGGTGAGCGTCCGCCCGACGAGTCCGGCGGCGACGAACGCGAGGACGCTGGTGCAGACGAACGCCGTAGCGTAGTCGAACCGGGTGGCGAGCACGCCGACGACGAGCGGGCCGAGCACGCCGCCGAGGCCGCGAGCGGTCGAGCGAAGGCCCATCAGTTCGGACTCGCGGTCGACGGGGGCCACGTCGGCGACGAAGGCGATGGTGCCCACGGTGAGCATGGAGAACGTCACCGCGTGGACGAAGAAGGCGGTGCTGCTGATACCGATGCGGGCCAACTGTCCGTCGGGGACGAGCGCGAGCACCACGACGAGCGCCTGCACGCCGCTGCCGGCGAGACCGCCGACGATGAGCTTCTTCCGCCCGATACTGTCGCTCAGGCGGCCGAAGCCGTACATCGAGACCACTCGGACCGCGGGGCTGACCGCGAGGACGGCACCCATCACGACGTTCGGGAGGCCCACGTCGGCGACGAGGAACACCGGCACGACCGAGATGAACCCCTTCTCGGTCATGTTCCGGAGGACGATACCGACGTACAGCCAGCCGAGTCCGGTCCGCTCGAACAGTTCTCGCCGCGCGCCGCCGGGGAGGAGTCGGCCGCGGACCTCCCGCAGGAGTCGACCCGCGGTCAGCGTCGCCTCCGACGGCGGCGTCGGGTCGCTGATGCGGAGCGTGAGGAGGGTCGCCACGAGTCCGAGGCCGACGACGACGAGATAGAGGTCTGTCGGGACGAGCACGCCGACGAGATAGCCGACGAACAGCCGACCGCTGATGGCTCCCGAGGAGCGGGCGCTGCTGTAAAAGCCGATGGAGCGCCCGCGGCCGGACTCGCCGCCCGACTCGCTCACGATGGTCAGAATCACCGACTGGAAGCCGGCGGTGAACACCGCGAACAGCCCGCGACAGGCGATTTGGAGCGGGACCGACGCGGTCACGGTCAGCGGGGCGACCGCGAGCGTCGAGAGGAACGCGGTGCCGATGAGTATCGCCCGCCGGCGACCCGTGATGTCGGCGATTGCGCCCCAGACAGGGGCGAACACGAACAGTCCGAAGGAGAACGCCGCGTACGCGAGGCTCACCGCGAACGGCGACCCCTGTTCGCCGATGTAGAGCGCCATCGCCGTGCCGAAAAGCGACCCGCACGCGACGCGCGAGACGCCGATGAGCGCGAGTGCGCTCCGCTGCCCTCGACTCGCTGGTCGAGCCTGCTGATTGACTCCCACTACGACCGGGTGTGACACTACCACCCAATAAAGATTGGCGAGGCGGAAGGCGGCGCGTCCGACCCGGCGAGCGGACTCGGAGGTGCGTCAGGTCGACGGGCCGGCGCGGGCGATGGCGAACTCCGTGAGTCCGTGTCGCTCGGCGCAGGCTCGGTCGCCGTCCGCGACGGCGAGAAGGTACGATTCGAGGTCGGCGGCGTCGGTCTCGCGGGCATCGAGGTCGATGTCGTCGGGAACCGCCGCGAGGGTGTCCGCGTCGCCCGAGAGTTTCACCACCGGGACGACGGGATGGCCGGCCGGCGTCCCCTGTCCCGTGACGTGGAGGACCAGATGCGCGCCCGCGGCGGCGAGGCCGGTGGCGGCCTCCTCGACCCGGGAGGGCGCGTCGAGAATCGTCACCCCGCCGTCGGCGTTCGTGCCGTTCGTGCCGTTCGCGGCGTCCACGTCGCCTCGGTCGTCCCCGGCTCCGACTCGCTCGCCGTACGCCACGACACCCGTGACCGGCGCGTCACCGAGGAACCCCGTCGCCGCGTCGAAGCCGCGGGTCGCCGCCGCCGTGCCGACGCGCGTCGCCCTCGCAGGCCTGCCCGCCGCGTCGAGCAGTCGGTCGGCGGCCGCGTCGCCGACGAGCGCCCGCGTCTCCTCGGGGTGCGCGGCGAACCGTTCGTTGCCGGCGACGACGACCCGCCCGCCGGCCGCCGCGACTCGCTCGACGAACGCGGCGACGAGCGGGTGGGCGTGCCGTCTGGTCGAGTCCGCGAGGTCGTCGACGACGACGCCGACCGTGAGGTCACCGAGGGTCGCCGCCGAGTCGTCGGCCGCCGCCGTCGAGTCGTCTGCCTCCGCTGGCTCCTGCGTGGCCGCCGACTCGCGGAGGTCGGCGACGGCGGCCGCGCCGCGGTCGACGCAGGCGTCGGTCCCGCCGGCGTCCTGTATCGTGAGTTCGCGGACCGGAAGCCCGCGTTCCTCGACCGCGGCGGCGACGATGTCGCTCCGGACCGTCTCGCAGCCGAGGCCGACGACGACCGTACCCGCGACGTTCGGGTTCCCGGCGAGGCCGACGAGCGTCCGCTCGGTCTGTTCGGCGTCCGCGCCCAGCTGCCCGCAGCCGTGGTCGTGGGGCGCGGCCACCGCACCCGGCGAGCGGGCGGCAATCTCCTCGGCGACGACGTGCGAGCAGATGACCGACGGGAGGACAAGCACCCAGTTTCGAATTCCGAGGCGGCCGTCGGGGCGACGGTAGCCCGCGAACGAGTCGCGGCCGATTCGGTCGGGTCGGTCGGGTCGGTCAGTGAGGCGGTTCTCGGTCATCGCTCCGCCTCCGTCGCCGCCACGTCGCCGCGGCCGCGGGTGCTCTCGCAGTTGTGCGTGTGGACCCATTCTCCGGCCGCGACCGCCTCCGTGGCCCGCCCGATGACCTCGCCGTACTTGCGGACCGTCTCGCCCGCCGACAGCGGTTCGAGGGCGAACTTGTGGCCGAACGGAACGTCGTCCGCGAGCGTCACCGTCCGGTCTCCGTCGCGGACCTCGCGCCCGGCGTCGAGGTCTCCGAGCGCCGTCGCCACGCTGTCGCCGTCGGCCAGCACGAGGGCGGCCCCGTCGAGGACGCGGCCCTTCACGCGCCCCGCACCTCCGCGAGTTCGCGCGGGTGGACCTCGGTGATGGCGAACTCCTCCATCCGGCGCGTCTCGGCCCCGGTTCGCTTCCCGTCGGCGACGGCGAGCACCTCGTCGAAGACGCGCTCGCCCGCCTCGGCAATCGTCGCGTCGCCCTCGACCACCGCCCCGGCGTTCACGTCCATATTCGCCCGCATTCGCTCCCACGTCCGGGGGTTGCCCGTGACCTTCACCACGGGCGCGACGGGGTTTCCGGTGGTGCTCCCGCGCCCGGTCGTGAAGACGATAACCTGCGCCCCGCCGGCGACCTTGCCGACGACGCTCTCCACGTCGTAGCCCGGCGTGTCCATCAGGACGAGGCCGCCGCCGACCGGCAGGCACTCTGCGTAGTCGACGATGCCGCGCACGGGGGTCGTCCCGCCCTTCGAGATGGCTCCGAGGCTCTTTTCCTCGATGGTCGTGAGGCCGCCCTCCTGATTGCCGGGCGAGGGCTGTGCGCCCCGGAGGTCGACGCCCATCAGGTCGGCGGTCGCCTCGCGGCGCTCGACGCGGTCGAGCAGTCTGCGGCGGGTCTCCTCGTCGGCGCACCGCTCCGCGAGGACGTGCTCCGCGCCGATGAACTCCGGCGTCTCGCTGAACGAGGCCGTCCCGCCGGCCGCGACGAGGCGGTCGCAGGCGTCGCCGACGGCGGGGTTAGCGGCGATGCCCGAGGTGGCGTCGCTGCCGCCGCACTCGACGCCGACGACGAGTTCGCTCGCGTCGGCCGACTCGCGGCGGGCGTCCGCGGCCGCCTCGTTCAACGAGTCGAGGGCGGTACGTCCGCGCTGAAGGGCCGCGGCCGTCCCGCCGACCTCGCGGACCGACAGCGTCTCGACCGGCGTTCCGCCTCGGGCGATTCGGTCCGCGATGTCGTCGGCGTCGATGTCCTCGGTTCCGAACTCGACGACGAGCGCCGCGCCGACGTTCGGGTTGCGTCCGACGCCGACCAGCACCCGCTCGGTCTGTTTCCGCGCCGCGTCCGGTTGGCTCGCTCCCATCTGGTGCGGCGTCGCGCGCGCCCACGCCCCCGCTTCGGCCGCGACGCCGCGTGCGACGCAGGACGACGCGACCGAGGTCGGAAGGACGGCGACGTGGTTTCTGACCCCGATGCGGCCGCTCTCCCGGCGGTAGCCGGTGAACTCTCGTCTCATACCACGCGATTCGGTAGCGCCCGACAAAGTGGTTTCGTCGGGCGCGGGCGGAACGCTCTTGCGGGCGGGTCGAGTGAGTGAGTCGTATGCGAACCTACGAAGTCAGCCGCATCGACGCGACCAGAGCGGTCCCGCTGACCGGCGCGGTCGACGGGACGGTGTGGGAGCGGGCGAGCGTCGCCCGGCTGGACGAGTACGCGTGGGGCGACGAACCCGGCCCGGAGACGACGGTCAGGGCGCTGTTCGACCCGGCGGCGCTCTACCTCCAGTTCCACGTCGAGGACGGCGAGATAACCGCCGACGTGACGGAGCTGAACGGGCCGACGTTCGAGGACAGTTCGGTCGAACTGTTCGCCACGCCAGAACCGCCAGACGACGGCTCGCCGGGGCGGTACTTCAACTTCGAGGCGAACTGCTGCGGCGCGTTCAAACTCGCGTGGCAGGAGCCGAACTGGCGCGAGCGCGGCATCGGCCGCGACCTCGTCGCACCGACCGACGCGGCGGCCGTCGAGGTCGAGACATCAGTTCCCGGCCCGACGAAGACCGCGTCCCCGGACGACGACTCCTGGTGGCTCGCGGCGCGGCTCCCGCTTTCGACGCTCCGGCCGCTGACCGGCCTCCCGCTCGAACTCGACTCGGGGACAGTCTGGCGCGGGAACTTCTACCGGAGCGGCCTCCCCGACGCGCAGAAGGGGACGTG
This sequence comes from Haloferax sp. SDI50, assembly GCF_059802635.1. Classification (NCBI taxonomy): domain Archaea; kingdom Methanobacteriati; phylum Methanobacteriota; class Halobacteria; order Halobacteriales; family Haloferacaceae; genus Haloferax; species Haloferax sp. SDI50. The sequence goes on along the minus strand of NZ_JBPULL010000002.1, from coordinate 242,691 downwards.
GAACCGCATCGACCTGCCGAAGCCGACGTACCACTCGCCGGAGTTCTTCGGGCGCATCGAGTTCGAGTGAGCGGTCGTCGCCAGTTGGCGAGGCGGGCGGGTATCCCGCGCAAGCCGTGGTGGGCGGCACCGTCACCGAAACGGCTTTTCGCGCGGGTCGCGAACGGCAGCCTATGCGACAGCCGTCAGCGCTAGTCATCGGAGAGACGACCTTCTCGTTCCACGACTTCGAGGAGATGCGACCGCACATCGAGTCCGCCATCGGCGACGCCGCCGCGGTGACCGCGACGACCGACAAGGACGCCCTCGCCGCCCTCGGGGACTACGACCTCGTCGTGGACTATCTGACCGACGCGACCCTGACAGACGAGCAGTTGGACGGCCTCCTCGGGTTCGTCCGCGACGGCGGGGCGTACCTCGGTCTCCACTGCGCAGCCGACCTCATCAACGTCCACGACGGCGACGGCGGCCTCGACACGCGCGACGAGCCGTTTCCCGAGTTCCGCGACCTCCTCGGCGGTCACTTCCTCACCCACCCCGAGCGCTCGACGTTCGGCGTCGAAATCGTCTCCGACCACGCCGTGACAGACGGCGTCGGCGGCTTCGAGGTGTTCGACGAGCCGTATCAGGTCGACGTGGACGACGACGTGACCGTGCTCGCGCGCATGGCCCACCCCGACCTCACCGACTACCCGGTCGCGTGGGTCCGCGAGTACGGTTCGGGCCGAGTCGGTTACGCGTCGCTCGGCCACACCGCCGAGGCCTTCGAGAACGAGGACTACCGCCGACTGCTCCGCAACGTCGTCGGCTGGCTGGTCCGCGACTGAGCGGGTCGGCCGCGGCGTCGCCGGCGTCACCGTGTGAACGTTTATCCCGGTCGATTCCGAACGTCGGGGCATGAACCTTCGAGCCGCCGACCTGACCGTGTTCGTGTTCGTCCTCGGCGTCCTGCTCTCGGGGATGTGGCTGGCCCAGCAGTTCGGCATGCAGTGGTCGCCGATGCTGTTCGCCATCGTCGCCGTCGTCGCGGCCGTCTGGACCGTCTACTACCGGTTCGGCGTGGAACCGCGAATCGACGCGAGCAGAGCGGACGACGAGACCGACCGACAGGAGGCTGGTGCCGGCGACGGCGCGGGGGAGTGACCGACCTCACCGAGTCCCACCGCCGGAAAACAGCGTTCTCGGATGCCGCTCCGCCCGCTATCGCTCGCTGAAGTACGGGATAATCTCGTCTTCGTAGTGGCGCATCGTCGTCTCGTAGTCACCGACGGGGATGAGAACGAGGTTGTCGACGCCCGCCTCGCGGAACGCCTCGATGCGCTCGATGGCGCGCTCGGGGTCGCCGGCGACGCAGACCTCGTCGACGGCCTCGTCGGGGATGCGCTCGGCCGCCGCCGATAGCTGGCGTTCCTGTTCCTCGTCGAACGCCATCTGCCACATAACCGGCGTCGACGCCGCGATGTCCTCGTAGCCCATGTCGGCGAGGAGCGGCGGCCGGAGCGCGAGGTTCACGCGGTTGCGCTCGATACCGGCCGCGCGGGCCTCGTCGCCGTCGTCGGAGACCGTCGTCGGGACCATGACGGCGCGGTCGATGGCATCGGGGTTGCGGCCGCGGTCCGCGGCCACGTCGAGGACCTTCCGCAGGTCGGCCGCGTACTCGTCGGGCGAGTAAATCCACGGGAACCAACCGTCCGCGACCGCGCCCGTCAGGCCGCGCATACTCTCGCCATAGCCGCCTATCCAGAGCGGCGGCCGCGGCTCCTGCGCGGGCTTCAGCCCCAGATGCGCGTCGTCGAGGTCGAAGTAGTCGCCCGCGAAGGAAAACGGCTCGTCGGCCGTCGAGTTCCACAGGCCGTCGATGACGGCGACGCACTCTCTGAACCGGGTGTACGGGTCGTCCCAGTCGATGTCCGCAATCGGCGCGAAGTTGAACGCCTCGCCGGCCCCGATGCCGAGACCGGCGCGGCCGTCGGTCATCCGGTCCAGCGTGGCCGTGACGTGCGCGAGTTCGGTCGGGTGGCGGCGCACCGAGTCCGCGACGCCGGGCATGAGCGTCACCTCCTCGGTACGCTGGGCTATCGCCCCGAGGACGGAGAACGCCTCCCACGGCGGGTCCACCAGATACTCCTCGGAGCCGGTCGGGTGAAACAGGTGGTCCGGGACGGTGACGGTGTCGAACCCGGCCGTCTCGGCTCTGACCGCTCGCTCGATGGTTTCCTCGACGTTTCCGTAGCTGACGACTTGACAGCCGAAGCTCAAGCCGCGGCTCGGTGTGCTCGACATCGCGTGTACCGACTGAACGGCGGGATAAATAGCTGCCCCCGAAAGCGGGAAGTGACGTGTTCGCGGGAGGTCGAAACGCCGACTTACGCCCGCAGGACCGACGCGTCGAAGTCGTAGGCGGTGAAGTACTCCCGTTCCAGTTCGACGAGTTTCGCGAACAACTCCTGTGCCTCGTCGCGCGAGACGGTGACGAGCGGTTCGTTGAGGAACGCCTGAAACGCGAGGTCGAGGTCGCCCTCGAAGCCCGCGCGGACGAGCGTCTCCTGATTCGTGACGTGGGTTTGGACCATGCTCTCGACCTCGTCGGGCAGGCCGCCCGCACAGAGAGGCGTCACGTCGTCGCCGGAGAGGAGCGCGTTCGTCTCCACGACCGCGCCCTCGGGGAGGCCGTCGACCTGCCCCTCGTTGGGGTAGTTGAGATGCGTGACGAACGTCCCCTCGCCGGCGAGCGCCCGCATGATGTCGACCGCCTCCTCACCGGACTCGCGGAACTCGAACGCCGCGTCGCCTTCGAGGTAGCGCTCCATCTCGTCGGGGCCCTCGTCGTCGGAGACGCGGGCCGAACTCGGCGTGAGCCGGATACCGTACCGCTGGATTTCCTCGGGGTCGTCGATGCTCAGATACCACGGAACGAACTCCACGAGGTGACGGTCGCCGGCCGCGCCGAGGACGCCGAAGCGGTCGTAGAGGTCGAAGGCGACCGCCTCGTTGTTCACCCAGTAGGACTCGCCGTCGAGGTCGCCCGGTTCGCGGTCGAAAAGCGGCTTCCGGCGGTCGAGTTCCTCGTCGAGGTACTGGAACACGTCGCGGTCGCGCCACCGCGCCTCGTCTACCCAGGTGAAGTGGTTGACGCCCTTGACGTTCACTCGAATCTCGTCGCGGGCGACGTCCTCGGCCTCGTCGATGTAGCGCTCCGCCATGTCGGCAAACAGCTCCTGCGTCTTGAACACCTCGTGGCAGAGCCCGATGGCGTTGATGTCGGGGAACTCCTCGTAGAGCGCCCGCGTGCAGACCGTCATCGGGTTGGTGTAGTTGATGACCCACGCGTCCGGGCAGCGCTCGCGGACCGTCGCGGCGATGTCGCGGTACTGCGGAATCGCGCGCAGCGCCCGAATCGCCCCGCCGGGACCGACGGTGTCGGCGACCGTCTGATAGATGCCGTACTCCTGTGGCACGTCGATGTCGTGGACGAACGTCTCGCCCGGCGGGTCCTGAATCGAACAGATGACGAAGTCGGCCCCGTCGAGCGCCTTGTCCATGCTCCGGGTCGCCTCGAACGACCAGTCGCCGACCGCCTCCTCGCGGTCCATCACGCGGTTGCCGAGGAGGGCGTTCTTCGACGCCATCTCGTAGTTCACGTCGTACAGCGTGACGCTCCCCGCGAGGTCAGGACACTGCGCGAGGTCGTTGATGAGCGTGTGGGCCCACCCCTGACTCCCGCCGCCGATGTAGCCGATGTCGATGGTTCGGGACGAACCCGACGGTACAGGCTCCGCTTGCTCCGACAGCTGATACATGTGATAACATATGACGAGACAGGGTCGCAAATAGCTGTCGTTTCGGGGGGTCCGGATGCTCCGTCACTCGGTCAGGATGGTGACCGGTCCGTCGAAGTTGAGGACGACGCGCTGTGCGGTGTCCCCGAACAGCGCCTTCCCGGTCGGCGAGCGCTGTCGGCCGGCGACATAGACGTGGTCACAGCCGCGCTCGGCAGCGACGCGAATCACCTCGTCCGCGAACTCGCCCTCCTCGGCCACGACGGTGACGGCGTCGTACTCGACGGTTCCGTCCACCGACTCGAACGCCTCGTCCGCCGCCTGCGACGCGAATCGGGTGGCGACCTCCCGCGCGGAGTTCGACTCCAGCGGCGTGTTGGCGGCGTCGCTCATCGCCTGCAACGTCTCGGCGTTCTCGACGATTTCGTCCTCGGTGATTCGCGTGAGGAGCACGAGCGGCGTGTCGGTGCCGGCCGCGATTTGCCCCGCCTCGACGAGGAGGCGCTCGTTGGAGTCCGTACTGTCGACTACCACTAACGATGACTGCATACCGGTGCCACGGTGCTTTGACGCATAAAACTATCCCGCGAGACGGGGTGGAGGCGTCGATTCGGCGGCGCGGTGACCGAGGGGGACGAGCGAGGGAGACGAACGTGCGACCCGCGCTCAGCTGTCGGCTCGGTACCGCTCGACCGCGTCCTCGTCGATTTCGACGCCCAGCCCCGGTTTCTGCGGTACGTCCACCTCGCCGCCGGTCGGGTCGAACGGGGTTGTCAGAAGCTCGTCGCGGAGCGGGTTCTCGCTCCGGTCGAACTCGACCATCATCGGGTCCGGGACGTGCCGCGTGTGCGGGTAGTCCGAGACCGACGCCGCGAACTGGACCGCCGCGGCGAGGCCGACAGCGCTGTTCCAGATGTGGGGCCGGACCGCCACGTTCTCGGTGCTGGCGAGGTCGGCGATGCGGCTCGCCTCCGAGAGCCCGCCGCACCGACCGAGGTTCGGCTGGACCACGTCGACCGTCCGGTCGTCCACGAGGCGCTTGAACTCGAAGCGGCCGTAGTGCGCCTCGCCGGCCGCGAGGGGTACGTCGACGCCGCGTTTGACCTCTCGGTAGCCCGAAAGGTTCTCCGGCGGGACCGGCTCTTCCATCCACGTGATGTCGAACTCCTCGATGGCCTTCGCGGTGCGAATCGCCTGTCGGGGCCGGTAGTTCCCGTTGATGTCGACCATCAGTCGCGCGTCGTCGCCGAGGAGTTGGCGGGCGGTCCGCACCCGCTCCACGTCGGAGTCCGTGCCGTTGCCGATTTTTATCTTGGCCGCCGAGAAGCCCTCGTCGACGGCGTCGCGAATCGGGTCGGCGATGTCGCGGTCTTCCTCGGTGAAGTACATCGTCGAGGCGTAGGCCGTGAGCGTCTCGCGGGGCGTCCCGCCGAGGAGTCGGTGGACGGGTTTCCCGGTCGCCTTGCCGACGAGGTCCCACAGCGCCACGTCGATGCCGCTGAGGGCGCTCTGGACGAAGACGCTCCCGCCGAAGTGGTACGGGTCCGTGTACGACTCCTCGGCGAGCCGCCGCACGTCGAAGGGGTCCATGCCGACCACGTCGTCGCGGAAGAACTCGTCGACGACGGGCGCGACGACGCTCCCCGGCGCGAACGCCTCGCCCCAGCCGACGTCGCCGGTGTCGGTGTCGACGCGGATGAGCGTCGTCGCCCTGTCGTGGCCGAACCCGCGCGCGTCGCCGAGACCCTGCCCGTCGGGCAGGCGGTGCGATATCGGGATGACTTCGATGTCGGTTACGTGCATGAAAAGTGTACCACGGAGAGACGCATTATAGCTTGTGCAGACGGCGAACGCGGCGAGACGGACGGAACGAAGAGGGCGAGGCGTTCCGAACCGCCGACTCAGTCGTCGTAGTGGAACTCGGTCCACGGCCCCTCCTCGAAGGGGTAGTCGTCGAGCGCGTCGAGGTTCGCCTCGACGCCCAGTCCCGGTTCGTCGGACAGCGAGAGGACGCCGTCCTCGATGGCGGGTTGGCCCTCGATGATGTCGAACGCGAGGTCGAAGGGGTACATCCCGGGGTCGGTCTCGGCGTCGAGGAGCGGGTCGTCCTCGAACACCGGGTATTCGAGGAGCGACACCTCGGGCGCGGCCGCGACGAGGTGCGCGTTGGCGAGCAGGCCGACCCACGTCCCGAAGTTGTGCGGGACGAACTCCACGTCGCGGCCGACGCAGAACTCGACTGCAGGGCGACAGCCAGTGTAACCGCAGTGGTGTCGAACGTCGCCCTGGAGGAAGTCCACCGCACCCGTCTCACCGAGCGCGACGAGTCCGTCTGGCGTCGGTTCGCTCTCGCCGCCGGCCAGCGGCGCGCCCGTCGCCGCGAGGTCGACGTAGCCCGCGTGGTCGTCCGGCGAGACCGGCTCTTCGACCCAGTAGCAGTCCCGCTCGGCGGCGAAGGTGACGAGGTCCTCGACCGTCTCGCGGTCGTAGCCGTCGCGAATCTTCCACCACGTGTGCACGTCGAGCATCACTTCCATCTCGCCCGCGACATCGGAGAGCAGTTCGATGGTCCGGCGGTCCCCGTCGGGGCCGATTCCCGGTCGGTACTTGTAGCCGAAGAAGCCGAGGTCGCGGATGGACGCCGCCTGTTCGGCGTAGCCCTCGGGTTCCATGTACATCCCGGCGCTGGCGTACAGGGGCATCTCCGTCGTCGGGTCGGTGCCGTAGTCGTCGGCGAGGAGTTCGTAGATGGGCGCGCCGACCTCCTTCCCGCGGATGTCGTACAGCGCCACGTCGAGCGCCGAGATGGCCTGATGGCGGAGCCGGTCGGGGAGGTCGGTGTCGCGGAGCATCGCGTGCGCGTCTTCGACTTCCTCGATTGACTCGCCTTCGAGCGCGTCGGCGACCGCGCCGTTTACCACGTCCGCGAAGGTCCCCTGCGAGTCGCCCTCGAAGTACTCCCGCATCGCGGAACTGCTCGCGCCCGCGGTGGCGATGCCGCGGATGCCGTCGACCGATTCGACGACGACGAGCACCACGTCGCGTTTGAGCAGGCGACGGGTGCCGCCGTGGAAGGGGCGGTCCTGCGGCGGTTCGATGGGTGACGAGAGAGCGTAGCCGCTGATAGTCGCGATTCGCATATCTCAACAGACTCGGCCATCACGATAAAACTCCGCTTCGGAACAGGAGACACGGGAAGGAGACGGCCGAGAGAAGCGGGAGAAACGAGCGCGCTACTGGAAGAGGTCGGCGGCGAACGGGTAGAGGTCGTCGAGGGCGACGCGCTCGTTGCGCCGGCCCGACTCGTAGGCCGCCATGGTGATGAGCACCGCCTTGAGGCCGTCGCGGGCGGTCGCAGGCGGCGTCTCGCCGGTCTCGATGGCGTCGAGGAACGCGGTGCCCTTGCTCAGCCACCGCTCGTAGCCGTCGTAGGGGTGGTGTTCGGTCCCCTCGTCGTCGATGACGTATCCGGTGCGGTCGTCCCACTCGTGGCCTTCGAGGTATATCGCGCCCTCGTCGTCCCAGATGTGGACGTGCTCGCGGGTCCGCGCGACGACGCCCGTGTCCGAGACGTTCGCCACCGCGCCCTCCGCGAACTCGATGATGATGGAGGACTGGCGGTCGAACACCTGCTCGTCGTCGTGGAAATCGACGTAGGCGTTGACGTGCGTGGGCGTGAGGCCGGTCGTCCAGAGGATGGCGTCGATGACGTGCGTGCCGACGTTCAGGAGGTGGCCGCCGCCGCTCAACTCGGGGCTCATCCGCCAGTCGTCTTCCTGTTCGTAGTAGGACTGCCAGTCGTGGGTCACCTCGCCGGTGATAAACCGCGGGACGCGGTCGCCGTCGGCCCACTCGTCGCGGGCGCGCTTGTAGGCCGGATTGAAGTGTCGCTGGTAGCCGACCATCACGGTTTGGTCGCTCGCCTCGGCGCGGGTCGTGAGTTCGTAGGCCTCCTCGGCGTCGGTCGCGAGCGGCTTCTCGCAGAGGACGTGCAGGCCGCGGTCCAACACGGCCGAGGTCTGTTCGTAGTGGAGGCCGTTGGGCGTCGCGACGGCGACGGCGTCCATCGGGGCCGAGTCGAGGAACGCCTCGAACGACCGGTAGCGGTGCGCCTCGGGAACGTCGAAGGAGTCACCGACCTCGGTGAGGCCGTCGGAGTCCACGTCGGAGATGGCGACGAGGTCCGACCGGGGGAGTTCGACGAACTGTTGGCAGAGCCGACGACCGAGGCTACCGAGGCCGACGACGCCGACGGCGATTGGAGACGGGTCTGTCTGACGCGGCATGGATGCGATTACAGAGATAGGGCAGATAACTGTTGTGACGGTCATCAGGCGCTCGACGCCGCGCGCGACCCCCCTGTCCGAAGATTTTATCCGCGAGTGCCCGGTGGTTCGGGTATGCCACTCGCAGAGAGCGGTGTGCGCGAGCACCTGCGCGGCGTCGCCGCCGGGCTCCTCACCCCGTTCGACGACGACCTCGACATCGAACACGACGAACTGGCAGCGAACGCGACGACGCTCTACGACGAGGGAATCCGCACGTTCCTCGCGTCGGCGAACATCAGCGAGTACCACTCGCTGACCCAGCAGGAACGCGTTGGTGTGACGGAAACGGCGGTCGACGCGCTCCCGTCAGACGTGTGCGTCCTCGCCGGCGTCGGCGGGAGCACGGCGAGCGCGCGCGAACTCATCGACGCCTACGACCGCATCGGCGTCGACGGGATGATGATAATGCCGCCGGACCACACCTACGTCCACGAGCGCGGCCTGCTTCGCTACTACGAGAAGCTCGCCGAGGCCTCGACGGCCCCGCTGGTGCCGTACGTCAAGGGGTTCGACCCCTCTATCGGCTACCTCCGTGACCTCGCGGGACTCGACGGCGTGGTCGGCATCAAGTACGCCATCGAAGACGCCGTAAAACTCGGCGCGGCCGCCAGCACCACCGGCGACGACGTGGTCTGGGTGGACGGCCTCGCGGAGCCCTTCGCCGTCTCGTTTTGGAACGAGGGCATCGAGGGGTTCTCCGCCGGCGTGAGCAACTTCCGTCCGGAAGTCGGCCTCGCGCTGTTCGAGGCGCTCACCGAGGAGAACTGGGGGCGCGCCCGCGAGCTTCGGAACATCTGTCTGCCCTACCAGAACTTCCGCGACCAGACCGGGCAGAACAACAGCCTCAACGGCGCTATTAGCGTCCCAGCGGTGAAGAAGGGGCTCGAACTGGCCGGCCTGCGCGGCGGGGAAGTCCGCGAGCCGATTCGGTCGCTGTCGGCCGACGACGAGCGCCGCGCCGAGGAACTGTACGACCAACTCGACGACGACATCGAACGTCTCATCGACTGAGTGGGGACGACAGAAGACGCCGACGACCGACAGCGGCGAGAGCGACGGCCACGGACGAGGTCGAGTCGCGTCGTGGTGTCGTCGCGGGGAGTGACGACTGAACCGACGGTTCAGCGACGAGACGGCCGGCCTGCGCACCGCGGGCCGGACCGGACAGCTACCAGTATCTCGCGCGACCCAAATATTCATCACCCGAGACGCGGGGTATGTTGGCATGCGCGAGTTCGAAGCGACCGCCGAGCCGACTCAGCCGCCGACGTGGGCGCACAAACAAAGAGTGCTGTTCGACCTGATGGCCGACGCGGTCGACCGCTTCGTCGACGACTACACCGGACCCGACAGGGAGCCGTTCTGGCCGCCGGCCGACCACGTGGGCGTCGACGGCTTCGACGACGTGGTCGAAGGGTTCTCCAACTGGCCGCTGTTGTACGCGATGGGCGGCGAGGAAAGCCTGCTCGACCACGCCCGCCGCGTGTACGAAGCCGCGCTCGAACGCGGCGCGGCGACCGAGACGCCGTTCGGCCATCCGATGGTCGTCGACGGGTTCGAACAGTGCCGCGACTGGTTCCACCTCGGGGAGGGCAATCTCTACACGTACAACATGGGCCTCGCCGCGCCCGACGACGAGGCGGTCGTCGACCGGGCGAAGAAGTTCGCGGAGCTCTACACCGCCAACTCGGAGACGGGAAACTACGACGCCGACGAGCGGGTGGTTCGCGGGCCGATGAACGGGAGCATGGGCCCGGAGTTCTGCGACTTCTCCGCCTACGAACACCACCCCTACGGCGCGGACTACCGCTGGGCCAGACACGGCCTCCCGTGGCGAGACTTGGAGTTCGACGAGGCCGCGGACCTCCTCGACCCGGCGAACGAAGAGCGCCTGTTCGAGGTGTTGAACGAGCGCTGCGCGAAGGGCGACATCCCGCTGAACCTCAACATCACGAGCCTGATGACGAACGCCTACCTCCACACCGGAGAGGAACGCTACCGCGAGTGGGTGACCGACTACCTCGGCGCGTGGCGGGAGCGGACGGCCGAGAACGGCGGCATCATCCCCGACAACGTCGGGCGCTCCGGCGAAATCGGTGAGTACACCGACGGCTCGTGGTACGGCGGCTACTACGGTTGGTCGTGGGGCGGGTGGCACTACGTCGGCATCGGGCCGACGGTCGCCGCCGAGAACGCGGTCCTGCTCGAAGGCGACCGGGAGTATCTCGACTTCCCACGGTCGCAACTCGACGTTCTCGTGGAGAACGGCATCGAGGTGGCCGAAGACGACGTACACAGCACGCTCTACATCCCGCACAAGTACGGCGGCGAGGGCGACTACCACTACGACGCGTCGGGCGTCCTCACGGAGGACGACGGGGAGGTACTGTGGCGGGACGGCTGGTACGAGTTCCAGCCGCACACGGACGACCCCTACGCGGTCCACCTCTGGTATATGTCCATGCGCGACGAGGACCGAGACCGGATTCGTCGGCTCCGCGACTGGGGGACGCAGGACTGGCGACGCGTCGACCCGCGGGCGAAGACGAAACACGGCGACGGCCACGAGTACGCGTGGCTCGCCTACCTGGACGGGGAGTTCCCGGACTACCCGGACCGAATCCTCGACGCGACGCGCGAGCACGTCGACGAACGACTGCGGCTGTTCGACGCCGAGGGGAACGAACCGACGACCGTGGACGAGGACTACCTCAGGGACCGGAACCCGGCGTTCCACAAGGCGCTCCTCCAACTCACGATGGGCGCGCCACAGCCCGTCTACTACGGCGGCCTCGTGATGGCGCAGGTGCGCCACTTCGACGCCCGCAGGGAGCGGCCGGGACTCCCGTCCGGCGTCGCCGCGCTCGTCGAGTCGGTGACGAGCGACGGACTCGAACTGACGCTCGTCAACACCGGCGCGAGGCGGGAGGAAGTCGTCGTCCAAGCCGGCGCGTACGGCGAACACCGGTTCACCGCGGTCGAGACCGACGGCGCGGAGCGCGGTGTCGACGACGGCGCGGACGACTCCGGGAGCGCGAGCGACGGGGAGGACAACAGCGCGGATGCGCTCCGAGCCCGACTCCCCGCCGGAAGCCGGATGTCGATTCGCGCCGGCCTCGACCGCTTCGTCGACGACCCGAGTTACGACCACCCGTGGTCGGAGACGGAGCCGTAAGCGACACGCCGACCGCGCCGGGTTCGGGAGGTGCGTACGAGGACTCGAAAATCGTCGATTCGTTCCCGTCACGGGAACGGCAGTTTCGTCGCGTGGCATCTTAGTATTCGAGAGAGCGACTGAGAAGTCCCGAAACCGATGATTAGCTACCAAGTCGTCCTACGACGGAGACACCGAGAGGAACGGTGTTCCCGTGTTGGGAATTATTAATCGAAGTATATTCTACGAGTCCGGAGTGAGGGCCGTGGGAGGAGCTATTAGACATAGATTACACCCGTATGTCTGTAACGAAAGTGAGTCGGGAAATCGGGGCAGCATCTCGTGGTGCGTCGGCTCCGAACGCAGAAGTGGCTGATTCGTCGCTGATAGCCGTTCTTCTTCGATAGAACATATTGTTCCCTTTGAGGGAACGGATGTTGCGCGTGAACGAGGAACGCAGTCACGAGTGGTGAGAGAATTTATCACCGGGGGCGAACACTATGGCGCATGCCCACACGAGTCACCGTCTGGAACGAGAACGTCCACGAACGGGAGGAACCGGCCGTTGCGGAGCGGTATCCGACGGGAATCCACGGAACCATCGCGGCGCACTTGGAGGGGCCGGACCGCGAGGTACGAACGGCGACGTTACAGGAACCCGAACACGGCTTAGACGAGGCGACGCTGGACGCGACGGACGTGTTAGTCTGGTGGTCCCACTGCGCCAACGACGAGGTGACAGACGCCGTCGCGGAGCGCGTCGTCGACCGCGTTCACGAGGGGATGGGCTTCATCCCGCTGCACTCGGGGAAGAACTCGAAGCCGTTCACGCGACTGATGGGGACGACCTGCAACATCAAATACCGCCACGGCGGCGAGCGCGAGCGGGTGTGGGTCGCGGACCCCGGCCACCCCATCGCCGACGGCCTCGACGAGCAGTTCGTCATCCCGGCGACGGAGACGTACGGCGAGCCCTACGACATCCCTGAACCCGATAGAACCGTCTTCATCTCGTGGTTCGAAGGCGGCGACGTGTTCCGCTCGGGCGTCTGCTACCGCCGCGGCCGCGGGCGAATCTTCGCCTTCCGACCGGGCCACGAGGAGTACCCCATCTTCCACCAAGACGAAGTCAAACGCGTCATCGACAACGCCGTCGAGTGGGCGACACCGACCGAGGGCGCGTCGGCGCGGTGGGGGAAGACCGACCCGCTCGAGCACGTCGAGGAGTGAGCGGAGCGGCGCGCGTCGGCGCGGAGACTGTTCCCCACTGAAGAACGACGACCACAACTGCTGCTGAACGAATTCGCTCTTTCGTCACTGGGAGAACTGGGAGGGTGTTCGACCTCGAATCTAGCAGCGGGTGGCCACACATACCATATTTGGATATATATTTGGATATTGGTAATTCAACATAGAACATCAACAAGAGGCTACGGCGTGCTCGCGGTGGGGTTCCACCGTGAGCCGACAGTCCGCATCAGCCATCCGCCGATTCGACCGCACCCCAGACCGAACATGGAGGCGAGACAGAGGACGACTCCGCCGGCGAATACGAAGAACGCGACTCTGGACAGCGGCCACGCCACCGTCGTTCCCGTCGTCACCGCGAATATGCCCAGTTCTAGAACGCCGCCAAGAAAACCGGCGCAGAGTCCGGCGGCGTCCGAATCCACCGAGCGGACCGCGGCGACGGCTCCCGCGATGACCGACCCGAATATCATCATCCCAGCACCGACGGTCGCCTCCGAGTTCGGGAACCAGTTCACCACGGCACTGATGGGGAGCGAGGCTATCGCCCCGACGAGCGCGGCGTTCCATTCCGGAGAGAGGGCACTGAAGCGGGGAATCGAGACCATACGTACGTATGTAAGACGGCTAAGAAGTCATATATTTGGCGGGGTTTGACCGCGGGGTTCGAACTGTACTCGGCGTCTAGGCCGTTCGTGGTACTGTTCGCAGACTGTGGGGCCGGCGATGACGACAGTACCCTCGGAGCAATAAGTATCATAAGTAGTAGATGAATAGAATTCATAAAGTATTTTGATATATTGTAATCGGGGGGTTTCGGTTCCGACGCAAGAGCTACTACGATGCCCGCAGAACGTGTTCTATGGCAGACAGTACAGAAGTTGACGAACTGGTCGTCACGAAGCTTTCCGACACGAAGCCGACGGTGCTCGAAGCCGGCCGTACGGAGTCCGTCGAACTGCACGGCGTGACGGTCACGCGAGCGACGCTAGAACCGGTGTGGGGAACCGACGGCAACCGCGGGAGCGCGGAACCCGACTACTGTCAGAACGCACACGACATCTACGTCGTTTCGGGAACGCTCGGTCTCGAACTGGACGACGGGACACGGACGGAGATTACCGCCGGCTGTACCGCGACCATCCCGCCGGAGCACCACGGCTGGACGGTCGGAGACGAGCGACTCGTCTATCTGGAGTTCGACCCGAGCAAGTAACCGTGACTACCATACCGTCGGTCCGCGTAGCGTTCCGACGAGATGTCCCGATTCGTGGCGGCCGCGTGCCAGCTAGACTCGCGAGACGACAAGGCGGCGAACGTGGAGCGGGCGCTCGGCCTCCTTGACGAGGCCGCGGCCGACGGCGCTGACTTCGTGGCGTTCCCGGAGATGACGACCTTCATCGGCCCGGAAGAGCGGTTCGCAGAGGTCGCGGAGGCGCTGGATGGCCCGACGATACAACGGTTCTCGGAGAAGGCCCGCGAGCACGGCGTCTTCGTCCACACGGGCAGTTTCTTCGAGCGGATTCCGGACAGCGACCGCGTCTACAACACGTCGGCGCTCATCGGCCCGAGCGGCGAGGTGCTCGACACCTACCGGAAGGTCCACCTGTTCGACATCGAACTCGACGGCAGCGTCGAACACCGCGAATCCGACTACGTCGCCCCCGGCGATAGGCCGGTGACGGTCGATACCGACCTCGCGTCGTTCGGCCTCTCTATCTGTTACGACCTCCGGTTCCCGGGGCTCTACCGGACGATGGCGCAGTCGGGCGCGAACGTCCTGCTCGTCCCGTCGGCGTTCACGATGCACACCGGAAAAGACCACTGGGAACCGCTCCTTCGCGCCCGCGCCATCGAGAATCAGGCGTACGTCATCGCGCCCGGCCAAATCGGCGACAAGCCGTCGTGGGTCGAGACCTACGGCCGCACGCTCGTCGTCGACCCGTGGGGGAACGTGATTTCGAAGGCGCGAGACCGCGAGGAAGTCGTCACGGCGACCATCGACCTGTCGCATCTGGACGAGATTCGCCGCGACATGCAGACGCTCCAGCACGCGCGACCGGACGTGTACGAGCGCCGATGACGACAACGACGCCCGGCGCAATTAGCTCCCGCCGAGGACACGCTTGAACAGCGTGAACGTGAGCAGGGTGAAAAACAGCCCGTTCAACATCCCCTGACTCGCCGCGAGCACGCGCGCCGCCGGCCCGAGCGGGTTGATATCGCCGTAGCCGACCGTGCTGAAGCTGATGTAGCTGTAATAGACGTTGTCGAAAAGCACTTCCATCGTCGTTTTGTCGACGGCGGCGGGGTCGAAGACGCTCCCCGCCTGCGTCAGGAACGGCCCACCGAGGGCGTAACACAGTCCGAACAGCGCCGGGAGGAGGAACGTAAACGCCGCGATTCGCGGGAGTCGGTTGCCGTAGCCGCAGGTAACCTGCATGAGCGTGTTCAGCCCCACGCTGGCGACCTTCTTGCCGCGGGCCCACGTGTTCAGCGAGTACTCGTTGAGGATGATGTCGAAGTTCTTCTGTCGGTTGTAGTAGTAACGCTTGAACTCGAACTCGCGGCTCGCGGGGGTGTCGCCGACCGCGTTGGCGCTGTCCTGCGCTTTGCGGTACGTTTCTTCGATGATATCGGGCGTTAGCTCGACGGCGAACTGGCCGGTCGCGCCGTTGCCGACGAAGTCGTGGATGGTCCAGTCGTTGCGTTCGAGATAGCCGTGGTGGTCGCTGAAGTCGAAGCAGTCGAACTCGGTGAGGCAAAAGCGGAAGTGGTCCAAAAGCTGGTGTTCGTTGCCGTCGCCCTCCAGCGTCAGGTCGCCGATGGTCGCGCGGGTGAGATCGTACGGCGTCGGCTCGCCGGAGCCCTGCGAAATCGTGCCGCCGTCGAGCGTCGCGTCGGTGAAGTCGAGGTAGGTGTCGCGGTCGCCGACGAGCACGCGGAAGCGCGCCGTCTCGAAGTCCGACTGCCGGAAGTCCGCCCGGTCGTGGAACGTCGTCTCCCAGAACGACGCGCTCGTGAAGTTCGCGGCCTCGAACTCCGCGCCGGCCTCGAAGGTCGCCTCGTTGAACGAGGCGTTGGCTTCGAGATGTTGCAGTTCGCCCTGGAAGAACGCCCCGCGGAAGGACGCGAGGCCGTGGAACGTGGCGGCGTTGAATCTCACGTCCTCTTCGAATCGGGCCTCACCGAACCGGGCGTTCGATTGGAACTCGACCGCCTCGAACGAGGCATCGGAGCCGAACGTGGCCTCCTCGGCGACGACGGCGTCGTGGAACTCGCTGTCGTCGAAGTTCGCTTGCCCGCCGAACGACGCCAAAGAGAGGTCGAACGCGCCGTCGACGCGGAGGCGATAGCAGTCGGTGCGGGCGGTGAACGTCGCGCGGTCGAAGCTGACCGCGCCCTTAAACACGGCGTCTTTGAAGTCCGAATAGCGGAATCGAGCGAGTTTGTAGTCGGCTTCGCCCTCGAACGTCGCGCCCTCGAACGTCACGTCGTCGTGGGTCGTCCGGCTGCCGCCGTTGAACTCGACGCCGCGGAACTCGGCCAACTGCATGAATCGGGCGTTTGCGAAGCTCGCGTCGTCGTCGAACCGCGCCTCGTCGAAGTCGGCCATCTCGTCGAAGCGGACGCCGTCGAACCGCGCGTCGCCCTCGAACTCGACGTGTTCGAAGTCCGAGCCGGCGGTGAACCGCGCGCCCTCGAACGTCACGTAGTCGAAGATAGCCTGTCTGAAGCTCGCGTCGTCGCGGAACGTCGCGTCCGCGAAGGTGATGTGGTCCTCCAGAACGTGACTGCTCCCGCTGGTCTCGACGTTGCGGAAGCGCGCCGTGCCGTGGAACGTGGCGTCCACGAAGCTCGTGTCGCCCTGAAACACCGTCTCGTCGCACCGGACCTCGCCGCGGAAGGTCGCCCCCGAGAAGCGAACGTCCTGTTCGAACGTCGCCTCGTCGGCCGTCACCGCGCCGGTCACGGTGACTTCCCGGGCGTCCACGTCGCCGGTGACGACCGCCTCGTCGAGTTTGAGGCGGTCGACCGTCGCCTCGCGGAGAATCAACCCTTGGTCGAGGCGGCCGTGCGTGAGGTCCAACCCCTCGATATCGGCGTGCTGGAAGTTGAGGACGTGGTTCGTCGCGCCGTTGATGTCCTGATAGGTGAGCGAGAGATGCGGGAGGTCCGCGCCGACGTACTCGTTGACGCGGGTGTCGGGCGACTGGAGGTTCGCCCGGAGTTCGTCGACGATGTCGTCGCCAGTCACGTCGAGCGATGCGCGCTCGTCGCGGCTCATGTGGAACACGCAGAACTCGCTTTCGGGGTGGGCTTCGTGCGGACACTCCCACGTCGTCTGGAGGTGTGCGTCGGTCTGCACCGACGGGTCGAACGTGTACCGACACGACGAAGAGGACATCAGCGCCGGCGTGGACTCATTTCTCGACATGGCTGGGAAGGGGCGGATGGCTGGGGAGGGGCGGATGGCTGCGGTGGACGCGCTGAGGACGGCGGGCGTGGCGGATGCCGCGAGTCCGGCGGCCGAACCGGGTGCGGCGAGCGCGCTCGGGCGTCGGGGCGACGCTCGACCGCGCTGACGGTCGTATGTGCAACATTGTCCGGCGTGTTGATATATATCTTCGGACCGCCGCCGGCGTCAGTCGAATATCTCGCGGCGCTCGGACGCCGAGAGTTCGGCGTGAATCGCGTTGGGCGAGCAGTGTTCGCACTCGCGGGCGGGGTTGGTGCTCTGCTCGAAGGTCCAAAGCGGCCACCCGAAGAGGAAGAACGCCTCCATCTGGTGGCGCTCGATGATGGCCTCCGCGGGCTTGCCGCAGTTCGGACACCACTCGTCGCCGTCGGCCGGCTCTTGGAACGTCACCTTCCGACGGCCGAATCCGGCGTTCGAGTAGGCCTCGCTTCTGGACATCTCGACGAGGTCCTCGGCGGGGTACGGGTCGGAATCGACCGCGTTGTCGAAGCCGGTGTCGGTCTCGACGCTCGACGCGAGGTACGGGCCGACGCTGACGGTGTTGTCGTAGCCGACGAAGTGAATCGAAACCGCCGCGCCTCGGCCCTCGACCCGCACCTCGTGGCCGTGGCCGACGAGGTAGAGCTCCACGTCGGAGGTGACTTTGGTGAGGTCGATATCGTGGGCCATGCCGACCGCGTAGACGCCCGTGTCCGGGTCGGTCGCGCTCCCCGACTGCTTCCAGCCGAAGGTGGACACGTCGTAGCCGTCGGGAGCGGCCGCGGGCGTTGCCTCGCCCGCGTAGACGTTCTCCGCGCCGGGTGCCGAAACCGCTCCGTCGGCGGCGTCCGCGGCGATGAACACGTCTTCGGCGTCGCCGAGAAGCACGTCGCCGGCGACCGACTGGACGTAGCCGTCTTCGAGACTGCCGCGGATTTCGGTCTCGACGGCCGCGTCGCCGCCCGTTCCATCGCCGACGGCCGCGTCGTCGGTCACCGGCGCGTGGGTGAAAACGTACTCGGCGTTCTGCACCGCGAGGTCGCCGGCGACGCTCGCGCCGCCGACGAACACGTCCGCGGGGTCGCGGAGTTCGACCGGGGGTCGTTCGGAGCCGTTGAGCGTCACGTCGCCGTCGTAGGTGGAAGCGTTTCGGGTCATCGGTGGGTGTTGGGCGTCATCGCTGAGTTGCTCGTTCGGACGTCATCGCTGAGTTTTGGGTCTCATCGTCGTCTCCGTGTGCAGCGCGAGGTCGTACTCCGGGTAGGTGTGGTACGTCTCGTAACCGCCGTCTGCGATGCGGATGGTGGTCCACGCCTCCGGGTCGAACCGGTAGGCGACCGTCGCGTCGTCCGGGCCGGGGAAGGCGTCGAGCGGCCGACCCTCCACGACCGTTCGGGCGTCGAGTCGGTCGCTCTCGAAGCTGAACTCGCGTTCCGCGCCGGCGGACAGCGGCGTCCGGTGCGTCCGCTCGTGCGGTAGCGGCTTGCACGAACACAGTTCGTGGAAGTCGAACGCCGGCAGGCCGACGTAGTGGGACTCGCCGATGACGGTGAGGACCGCCGGTTCGCCCGCGAGCGTCGCCGGGGCGACCGTCTTCACGTCCACGGTCGTCAGGTCGGGGACATCGGCGCTGTAACCGAAGTACAGTTCCGTCGGTGTCTCGGCCGGCGGCGACGGGTCGGCGGAGGAAGGCGATTCGGTCGTGGAAGGTGGGTGGGAGGGCATGGGGAGTCAGGTGTCGACGAGGATGTCGTAGTTCGGGTGGAAGATGGAGTTCTCGCGGACGCCGCGGTAGTGCGGGACCGCGTGCCACTCGACTGCGCCGTAGTGTTCCTCGCGGGCGCGGACGTACCGGGTCGCGCCGTCGCCGGTGAGTCGAGGGCGGTCGCCGGGGGCGAGCACGTAGAACTGCTCGACGCGCTCGGTCTCGCCGTCGTCGTCGAGGTCCTCGCGCACCCAGTAGGAAAGCTCTTGGGAGAAGCCCGCGGCCCCGACGGTGTTGACGAACGCCTTGTGGTGTTCGGGGTAGGCGTCGGGCGAGTAGCCCCACGTCACCGCGACGCCGTCCTCGGAGAGGTGGGTTCGGACGGAGCGGTAGAACTCCGTCGAGTAGAGGGTGAGCAGGTCGTCGTCGGTCGCGCCGGGGATGTCGAGCAACACGAGGTCGTACGTCTCGTTCGTCTTTTGCAGATAGCGGTAGCCGTCTGAGACCGTCGTGTTCAGTCGGTCGTACTCGTAGGCGTCGTCGTGCCAGCGGGCGAAAAACGGGTCCGTCTTCGCGTCGCGCATGAACTCGCCGTCGAGATCGACGTGGTCGACGGTGACGCCGTACTCCCGCAGGTGGTCGATTGCGATCCAGTCGCCGCCGCCGACGACGAGCACCTTGGTGTCGGGGCCGGGGTCGACCAGCGACATCGGCACGTCGACCAGCCCCTCGTGGTAGCTGTCGGCCCAACTCTCGCAGAGTTGGACGGCCGCGCCGAGGCGGAGACACTGCTCTGTCCGCCCGTCGAAGTGCGGGTTCGGGCCGGTGCCGGTCCAGGTTCGGTCGTACCGGATGACGTGCTGGTAGGCGGTCGTCCCCTGTGAGGTGACCGTCGCGCGCATCGCGCCCGGCGGATACTCGTTTTCTATCTGCTGTTCGAGGTAGAGCTGCGACAGGCGCTCGTCGGCGGCGTCGTGTTTGGCGACGACGCCCGCGTAGGTCGCCGTCAAGAGGAGGCAGACCACGAGGAGCGTCTTCGAGACGCGGGCGGCCGAAAGCGAGCGGTCGGAGCCGTCCGTTCTGGCGCTGGCGGCCGCGTTCCCGCCGGTGCCGGCGCTGGCGGACGCCTCGTCGCCGCCGAGGGGCCACCACGACCACGCGCCGAAGTGGGCGACGAAGACGAGCGCGGCGACCCCGTTGAGGAGCGCCAGCACGAATATCGTCGGGATGAGGCCGAGACCCGGGTAGAGGACGCGGGCGTAGACGACGGCACCGGCGAGGCCGCCGACGTAGTCCATCGCGAGGATGACAGAGAGGCCGCTTCTGCGGCCCTCGGTCCGCTCGACGGTCCAGAGAGTGCCGACGGCGGCCACGACGAGGTCGTGGATTCGCGTGCCCGCGGTTCGGAGCCACGAGGGCGTCGCTGACCCGTCGTCGTCGAGGTCGTCGAACATGCGGGTCAAAAGCGGGAGTTCGAACCCGGAGAGGAACCCGACGACGACGACCGGCAGGCGGGCGACGGTCCAGACGAGTTCCGCGGGCACCGCCTGCGGGATGCGGACGCTGTTGAGGCCGACGATGAGCAGGAAGCCCGCGGGTGCGGCCGCGGCCAAGAGCACCTCGGTGCGGAAGAAGTTCCCGCCGAGGGTCTCGCCGTCGAGGTCGTCCGAAAGCGCCGCGCCGATGCCGAGGCTGAAGAAGTACAGCCCGACCGTGATGACGTACTGGGTGACCGTTCCGCCGTACATCACCGTCAGCAGCTCCGAGTAGACGAACTCGTAAGCGAAGCTACAAAAGGACACCACGAAGGTGAGCGTCAGGAGCGTCGCCGTGTCGGTTCGTGTGTTAGACATCGATGGAAGGCGAGTCGGTCGCGGCGGACGCGACGATGTCGCCGCGGCGGTCGTCGTGGTTCGTCCCGCTCAGATGCGCGGGGATACTTTCCACTCTTCCTCGATGGAGTACCCCGCGTCACCGATGCCGTCGGTGACTTCGAGGTCGTAACACTCCCAGCGGAAGTCGTGGTTCACGTCGTCGCCAACGATGTGCGCGCCGACGCGGTACCAGCCGTCGCGACCCAGTTGGCTCCCGTCGGACATGTCGTACTCGGCGGTGCCGCTCGGGTCCTGTATCTCGCGGTCCCACGGCACCGGGCCGGCGTCGGGCGCGTCGTCGCGCATCGCCGCGGTCGACCCGAGGTAGGCGATGCCGAGCGCGGCGACGCCGACCGGGAACCGGCTCACTTTGCCGGCGTTGTTCTCGTACCAGTCGTCGGCGTAGTCGCCGCCGTGGTACCACGCGTGGCCGTGAACCGTCCGCGGAGCGGAGGCGTAGCCGCCCGTGCCGCGACCGGTCGCACCGCGGCCGCCACCGCCGCCACCCTTTCCTTTCGCGCTCGCGACCCCGACGGGGCTGAGAGCGGCGAGCGACTGCGGGTCGAACCCCGACAGCGACGACTGGTCGGCGGCTTCGTAGCGGGACATCACCCACGTCTGGTCGGCGAGGTCGACGACGAGCGAGCCGTCGGACACCTCGAAGTCGGAGACGACGCTGGACTTTCGCGGGGGAGGGGAGTTCGAGCCGAGACAGCCGGCGAGTCCGCCGGCGGCCCCGAGACCGGTCAGTTGGAGGAACGTGCGGCGCTTCATGGGGACTCTCGTCTCTGTCAATCAGAAAACTAGGATAACAGTCTTGTGGTTCGATACGTTCGGCGTGAGAAAATCGCGCCGGTCGCTGCGTGTCTCGGAACGGGGCCGCGGTGGGCCCGCGACCGCGCCGACCGCCTCGTGTCGCGGCGAACGCACACGAGCGGCTACGCGGCCAGCGGGATGATGATAACGAGGAGCTTCGCGTAGACGACCATGAACAGGAGCGCGAAGGGGTAGGTGTTACCGTATCCCGCCGCGACCTCGTCGGCTCCGGTGGCGTCGACGGCGGCCGCGAGACCCTTCGTGTCGGTGTGGCCGCCCGTGATACCGCCGGCGGCGCTAATCCAGTCCATGCCCCAGACGTAGCGAGTGAGCGCGAGCCCGGCGAGGATGGCGATAAAGCTCGTCAGCGCCGAGGCCGCCACGATTTGGAGGCCGTACTCGGAGATGGTGGCGAGGAAGCCGCCGCCGGCGCCGATGCCGACGACCGCGAGGAACATCGCGAGCGTGAACGCCCGAATCTCCGAGAGGATGCCGGTGTCCATGCGCGTCGGCACGGGACCCACCCGGCCGAAGTAGCCGAAGACGAGCGCGGCGACGAGGACGCCGCCGGTCGTCCCGAGCGAGGGCGTGCCGAACGGTCCCATCGGAATCGGAATCGACCCGACGACCGCGCCGGCGACGATGACGAGCGCGTAGCCCATCACGCTGAACGTCACTTCGGTGACCGACGACCCCGAGTCCTCGTCGTCGCTCCCGCCGATGGCCTCGTCGAAGCCGCGTTTCTCCTCGTCGAGGTCGAGGCGGGCGATGACGGGGTACAACTGCTGGAACACGACGATGACGAGCACGCCGACGACGTAGCCGACCGAGTGGCCGATTTGGTAGTCCTGCCGGGCGGCCGCGGGAAGCGCCTCGATGGCCGACCCCAGCCCCGGACTGCTCGTCAGCGCGCCCGAGAACGACCCCATGATGAGCGGCGTCGACGCGTTGGGGAAGACGAACTGCGTCCAGACGTAGGTGAGCGCCAGCGCGACGCTCGGCATCAGCACCGCGACGGCGACGAAGTTGAGCCCGTACGCCTTGACGGTTCCTTCGATTTCGTGGGCCGCGATGAGGCCGACCGCGGCGACGAACAGCGCCAGCGTGAGGCCGCTGTACGCGTCGGGGACGGTGAAGCCGAAGTGGCCGAGCACCAGCCCCGCGAACAGCGGGCCCGCGACGCCGAACTTGACGCCGCGGAAGCTAATCTTCCCGAGTCCCATCCCGACGAGCACCGCGAGGAACAGGACGAACAGCCCGTTACCGACGAGCGACTCGACTACCGCCACGAGCCATCACCACCGATACCGAGACGGGACACGCGGGTTGTCGGGCCGCCCCCGGCCGAACGGCGTGACGGGTACTGACATACTTGACTTATCGGTGACATACACGTGAAAGTTCGCAGATACGGCGGATAAGGCTTGATTCGATTCCCACGGGCTGGTGACGACCGAGAATCGCTGTACGATACCGCGAAACACGCTGTATTTGTCGGGGTCTTATCGGGCGCGACTTCGGGAGCGACGCGGCACGGACGGGAGACTGTCAATCATCATCTATGTGAAATGATTCGCGGAGTTCGCTCGCGAGCCGGTCCACGTTCAGACGCTCCGGCAGGTCGTTCCGGCCGTCGTGTCCCGTGAGCGAACCGGGTTCGAACGCAGGGTTGCGCTTTTCGACCGTCTCCAGTGGCACCTTGGTCGTGACGGTGAACTGTTCGACCGGCGAGACGAACCCCCAGAGCGCGCCCGCGGTGTTCAGGACGACGAGAATCGGCGTCCACGGAACCGCGAGGAGCGTGAGTTTCGACTCGGACCAGTAGCTCGCGACGCCGACGCCCGTCACGACGAACAGGGTGGCGAACTCGACGAGCGAGCCGACTCGGTAGAGCAACAGGTTGGGGAGCGCGCCGGGGACGAGAAACGTGAGGAGCGTTATCAGCGGGATGAGCGGCGAAAAGCCCCACGCGACGAGGCGGAACTGGAGGAACACCTGATAATGTAGCGGCAGGAGGTCAGAATCCTGTCGCGTCCCCGAGAACCACCGACGGCGCTGTTTGAGCATCGTCATCACCGACGGTGGGGCCTGATTGCGGAACTTGCAGTCCAGCACATTGAACTCGAGGTTCGTCGCGCTAGCGGCGCGCCACGCGAAGTCCGTGTCCTCGGTGATGGTCTTGGAATCCCACGTGATGTCGTTTTCGAGGCGCGTCCGAATCGCGATGCCGCCGCCCCACGCGTACAGCGGGAATCTGAACCGGCCGAACGCCCGCTGCTCGCGCTGATAGCCGATGCGGAACACCTCCGAGAGATACGTCACCCACGACCCGGTGTACAGCGGGAGTTCCGTAATCTGGACGATGTCGCCCTCCGGCAACCCCTCGAAGTTCGCCATCAGCGTGTCCTCGTCGAGATAAAGGACGAACTCCTTGTCGCAGGGAATCTCGCGGCGCGCCCATTCGAGCGCCCGGCCCTTGTGGGTCGCCGTACAGGTGAACTCCTCGGGGACGACGTGGACCGACGCACCGTCCACCGAAATCGGCTTCTCAGCGACGACCCGAACGTCCGCGAGGTCGTCGGGGACCGCGTTGACCGTCGATTGGACGATGCCCGCCGCGTCGATGGTGATGATACGGACTTGGATGTCGTCGTAGCCGTAGGCGACGTCGTCGGCGGCGACGGTCTGTCGCCACGCGAGGACGAGCACCTCGACGAACCACGTGAAGACCGACGCCGAGTAGAGCGCGAAGACGGTCCAGACGAGCATCAGGAGGACGAATATCGCCAGCTCGGACTGGACTTCGAACATGTAGATTAGATATACATTTTTGGAGTAATGAATGTACGGACTACGGAATCGACCGACTCGGTGCGGGCCGAGAGCCGTCGCCCGCGACGAGACAGAGCAGTGCCGGAATCTGAGAACCAGCACAACCCACTTCCCCCGTGTTGACCGACTGACTACCGATGGCTGATTCCACGAGCGGCGTCGCGGAGACGAAAGCCGACACACTGCGGGAACAACACCTCCAGCTCCTGCTGGAAATCGAGCCCGCAAAGCGCTGTTCGTGCCCGTTAGCCGGCCCCGACTCGGCGGTCGAAGACGTCCACACGCAGCTCGACGGTGACGTCTGTTACGCCGAGGTGACCGTCGACGACGGAGACGCCTCGAAAGTGGTCCACGCGACGACGAACGTCGGCGACGACTGTCTCTGCCGGGCGTTCGCCGAGTTCGAGTGCGTACCGCGAATCCGCCGCGCCGACAGCGAGTGTATCGTCGTCGAGACGTATCTCTCGGACCGCGCGGTCATCGCCGACCTCGTGGAGCGGCTCGACGAGCTGACCGAGCGCGTCTGTCTCAGGCGACTCACCTCCGACGGACGCGGCGATTCGGCCGAGTCGAAGACGGCGACTATCGACCTCTCGTCGCTCACGGCGAAACAGCGCGAGGCGGCGCTCATCGCCGTCCACCACGGCTACTACGAGACGCCGCGACGGACGGAGTTGGCGACGCTCGCCGAGGCGCTCGGCATCTCGAAGTCGGCGCTCTCCCAGCGGTTGAACGCCGTGGAAGCCAAGCTCGCGACGGCGGTGTTCGACTCCGAGTAATCCCACGACCACCCCGAAAAAACGGCAGACAGCTGACGTTCGAGACGGCTCGGTACGACGTCGAGTATATAAATCGCTTCATTATCCAGCGGGTGGCCTACCGAGGCCGCCACCCTCGGTACGTGTGTAACCATGAACGACCCACAACAGCCGCGACTGACTCCGCTCGACGAGTGGGAGACGGAAGCGGCGAACATCCTCGACGGGGGCGATTACGACGCCGAGTTGGGACTGCGGATGGCTCGCGACGCGATTCGGGTCTCGAACGGCGAACTCTCAGACGAAGCGTTCCACGAGAAGTACCACGAGGCGGTCGTCGCGGAGTTCGGTGAGGACGCCCGCCCGACCGAACCGGAGGGGTTCGATGAGTGACGACGGACGCGGCTCGACGGGAGGTGGTGGCGACGGCAACGGCGACGGCGTGTTCAGACGCGACGTGCTGAAAGCCAGCGGGGCCGCGGCCGTCGCGCTCGGACTCGGGGGCGGCGGCTACGCCTCCGCGCTGACCGAGGCCGGCGACGAGGCGGCGTCGAGACAGAACCCCGGCATCGAGAGCTACGTCGGGCAGGACGAGATTATCAGAACGGCGTGCGCGCCGAACTGCCGCGGGAAATGCCCGCTCGAAGCGCACGTCCGCGACGGGCGCGTCAGGAAAATCGAGCCGCAGATTCCCGAAGACGAGCGGTACAAACGCGCCTGTACCCTCGGGCTGTCGCACACCCAGCGCATCTACAACGCGACGCGGCTCAAGTACCCGATGAAGCGCGTCAGCTGGAAACCGGGGAGTCCGAACCCCGAGGGCCGCGGCGACGACGCCGAGTTCGAGCGCGTCACGTGGGACGAGGCGCTCGACTACATCGCCGCGGAGATGGAGCGCGTCCGCGACGACTACGGTCCCGAGAGCGTCTACTTCGAGACGGGGTCGGGGAACAACGGCATCAGCGGCACCATCCAGAGCCGGCTGTCGTCGCTGTTCGGCGGGACCCAAAAATCGTGGTCCATCGACATCAACGTCGGCCTCGGATTCAGTCGGCTCGCCGGGGCCGGCTTCTTCAACGTACCGACCAACGAGGTCGTCGACTGGCGGAACGCGAACACGGTCATCGTCTGGGGGTCCGACATCTTCGCCAGCAACCTCCAACAGGACGCCTCGAAGCTCCTCGACGCGGTCGAAAACGGCGCGAAACTCGTCTGCGTCGACCCGGTGTTCACGAACACCGCGGCGAAGGCCGACCTCTGGCTCCCCATCAAGCCGGGGAAGGACACGCTCCTGACCCTGTCGATGATTAAGACGGTCCTCGACGACGAGACCTACGACACCGAGTTCCTCCGGAAGCGGACGCTCGGGCCGGCGCTCGTCCGCGACGACACGGGCGAACTGCTCGACGCGAGCGACGTGTTCGACGACGTGACCGAGGACCTGCCCGTCGCGGTCGACGAATCGACGGGCGAACCGGTCGCGCTCGAACCGGAGACGTACGGCGAGTACGCGCTGTTCGGTGAGTACACCGTCGCTGGCGTCGACTGCCACACGGCGCTTTCGCTCCTCGAAGAACACGTCTCCGACTACGACCCCGACGCCGTCGCCGCCGAGGTCGGCATCAACGCCGACAACATCCGGACCGCGGTGCGCTGGCTCGCAACGCGCGGCCCCGGCGGCATCGCCTCCGGCTACGGCGTCGACCGCTACAAGTACGGCCACACCTTCGGGCAGGCGTACGCCATCCTCCTCGGGCTGACCGGCGACTTCGGTCGCCACGGGAGCATTCAGGGGAGCCACCCGCTCGGCGGGTCGTACGACAACGGCGGGTACGACGCCCCCGAGGACGGACCCGGAACCACATCGCTCCCGCAGACGGACATCCTCACCGCGATAGAGTCCGGCGACCCCTACCAGCTAAAGGTGATGTACTCACAGGAGTCGAACTTCATCGCCAACCAGATGCCGGACAGGCAGCGGTGGCTGGAGGCGTCGAAGAACCTCGACCTCATCGCCGTCGCCGACATGCACCACACGCCGTCGGTCCAGCACGCGGACATCATCCTGCCCGCGTCCCACTGGTTCGAACGCGAGGACGTCGTCGACACGTGGGGCGGCCACCCGCACATCATGTACCGCCAGCCGGCCCACGACCCGCTGTGGGAGTCGAAGTCCGACCACTGGATGCTGGTCAGGCTGGCCGAGCGCCTCGGCTTCGGCGACTACTTCAACCGCGACAAGTCGGCGACGCTCCGAGAACTGCTCGCCAACGACGACGAGGTGGACTACGAGACGCTGAAAGAACAGGGAACGGTGAAGGTGAGCACGCCGGTCGTCAAGTTCACCGGGGAGTTCAACACCCCGTCGGGCCGGCTGGAACTGTACGACGAGGACGCGCCGACCGAAGGCGGCGTCACGCTGGAACTGCCGAAGCACATCGAGAGCCGGACGGCCGACGACTGGGACACGGCGGAGGAGTATCCGCTGATGTTCATCCAGAAGCACTCGAAGTGGCGCATCCACTCGCAGTACGAGTACCAAAACTGGCTGCGGGAGATAAACAACGAGCCGCAGTTGGACATCAACCCGAAGGACGCCGCGGCCCGCGGCATCGAAGACGGCGACTACGTCCGCGTCCACAACGAGCGCGGCGAGATGGTCGTAAAGGCGAAAGTGAACGACGGGATGCAGCCCGGGCTGGTGAACACCGACCAGGGCTGGTGGGGAAGCGACTACGTCCGCGGCCACCACAACGACCTGACCCACACGGACGTGTGTGAGGTGACGGGGAACTTCGCGTTCTACGACACCAGAGTCGAGGTCGAACCGGCACCGAGCGACGTCGACACGAGCAAGTACACGAGCGACCAGCCGACCGGTTCGGGCGCGACCAGCGCCGGGGCAGGAGGTGACTGAACATGACTAACTACGGCTTAGTAATCGACCAAGAGCGGTGTATCGGCTGTCACGCCTGCGCCGTGACGTGTAAACAGGAGAACAACGTCGGCCTCGGCCAGTACTGGAACCGCGTGCTCACCGAGGGCGGCGACAAGATGGACACGCCGGCCGGGACGTACCCGGAGAACGGCGAGGACGGCACGCTGGAGATGTCCTACCAGCCGACGGCCTGCCAGCACTGCGACAACGCGCCGTGCGTGAAGGTGTGTCCGGTCAACGCGACCTACACCCGCGAGGACGGCATCGTCGAAATCGACTACGACAAGTGTATCGGCTGTCGCTACTGCATGGCCGCCTGCCCGTACAACGCCCGCGTGTTCAACTGGGACGAACCGCAGACGGTCCCCGAAGACGGGACCGGCGACGTGCCGGCCCGGCCGCAGGGTGTCGTCGAGAAATGTACGTTCTGTTCACACCGCGTCGAGGAGGGGCTCGACCCCGCCTGCGTCGTGAACTGTCCGGCGGACGCCCGCATCTTCGGTGACCTCGACAACGAGGAAAGCACCGTCTCGAAGTACATCAAGAAGTACCAGACGACGCGACTGCTCGAAGACCGCGGCACCGACCCGAAGACGTACTACATCCGCGGCGAGATGAGTCCGGGTCGCCCGCAGACCTCCGACAAGATGGAGAGCGAACTCGACGACGTGTCGGTCTGGTCGGAGCCGAAGGACAACGGTCCGGTCGAGGAAAGCGGCGGAAGCGGCGGCGGCGGGTCGCACGGCTCGCTGTCGAACGACGCGCTTCCGCACGTCCCCGCGTTCGAGGGAGGTGACGACTGATGTCGAGAGAGACCGCCACCTCGCGGTTCGTCGTCCCCGAGTTCGGAAGCGCCGGGAAGCTCTGGGTGGGCTTTCTCGCCGCCGTCGTCTTAGTGGGCGTCGCGGCGTGGGCCTACCAGCTCACCACCGGCCTCGTCGTCACGGGGATGCGCAACGTGTTCTCGTGGGGGCTATACATCATGATGTTCGTCCTGTTCGTCGGGCTGTCGGCCGGCGGGCTCATCATCTCCAGCGCGCCGAAGTTCTTCCACTCGCACCGCTACGAGGGGTTCGCGCGCCTCGGGGTGCTGGTGAGCCTCGCGTGCATCACCGTCGCCGGGCTGCTCATCCTGCCCGACATCGGCCGCCCCGAGCGTCTCTACCAGTTTTTCACCTCGCCGGACTTCCGGTCGCCGATGGTGTGGGACTTCGGCATCGTCATCCTCTACGGCGCGCTGAACCTCTGGTATCTCTGGCTCCTGACCCGCCGCGACCTCGCGGCCCGCGGGTCGCGGCTGGCGCTCGGCGTCGAGGACACGGACGCCGGCCGCGAGCGCGACCGGACGCTCATGTTCTGGACCGCCGCCGTCGCGCTGCCGACCGCGGTCGCGCTCCACTCGGTCACCGGGTGGATTTTCGCGACGCAAATCGGCCGCGGCGACTGGTTCAGCCCGCTCGTCGCGCCGGTGTTCATCGCCAAGGCGCTCGTCTCCGGGCTCGGTCTGCTGTTGGTCGTGTCCATCCTCGTCTCGCGGTTCACCCGCTTCAGCGTCGACCGCGAGGAGCTGACGAGTCTCGGGAAGGTGCTCGGCATCTTCCTCGCGTTCCACGTCGTCTACCTGCTCGCGGCCGAGCGCCTCCCGCACGCGTGGGCCGACCACTTCGGGTTCTGGGCCATCACCGAAAGCTTCCTCATCGGTGAGTCGGCGTACTTCTGGCTCTGGACGGTCGTCGGCGGAGCGGTCCCGCTTGTCATGCTCGCGCTCCCGTCGTTCCGCAAGCGCGTGTCGGTCATCTTCACCGCCAGCGCCCTCGCGGTGTTCGGGACGACGTTCGAGGGGGTTCGACTGGTCTTCACCGGCTACGACGCGGCCAACATCGACGCCGCGCCCGGCATCTCCGTCGGCGGCGAGTACGCCGGCGTGACGACCGACATCTGGGCGAGTGCGGGGTCGTACACGCCCACGCTCGTCGAGATTGCGGTCACCGCGGGCGTCATCGCCATCGGCGCGCTCATCGTCACCCTCGGACTCCGGTACGTCCCGATTCAGGCGGAGCCCGAATCGACCGCCGTCGCGACCGACGGCGGCGAGACGCGGAGGGAAAACCGATGAGCGAACCCGCCGCCCAAAGCCCGAGCGAGGGGGACAAGAAGCACGAGGAGCACGCGGCGGCCGGCGACGCCTTCGAATCGGCTCGGACGGCGACGTACGCGGTCCTCGCGGCCTGCTGGCGCGAACCGACTGAGCGGCTGGTCGAAGTCGCAAACGACGGCGAACTGTCGGCGCTTTTCGGCCCGCTGGAGTCGCTCGAACTCCACGCGCTGCGAAGCGAGTACGCCCGGCTGTTCATCGGCCCGGCCGGCCCGCCGTGTCCGCCCTACGAGAGCGTCTACCGCGACAAGACGGACGACGACGAGTTCGGAGAGGTACTGGGACCGGCGACGACGGCCGTCGAGCGCTGGTATCAGGCGTTCGGCGTCGAGCACCGACCCGAGCAGCGCGACCTGCCGGACCACGTCGCGACGGAACTGGAGTTCTGCGCGCACCTCGCCGAACACGGCCGCGACGACCGCCTCGACCAGTTCCGCGACGAACACCTCACGCAGTGGGTCGACGACCTCTGTGACCGAGTCGAAGCCGAGACGCGGTCGCCGTTCTACGCGGCGCTTGCCCGGACGACGCGGGAGGTGGTCAAGAACTGACACTCAGCCGCGTTTGAACCACCGAACCGAATAGAACCACCAGTTCGCTCTCGTACCGAGCCGACTCGGTTTCCGGACTCTTTAAAAGGCCTTAATTATCAGCGGTTATATACACCGTTAGAGTCAACCAATATCGGACTAGTGAGTACGCATGCACGCACAACACGACCGGTCGCGGCCGGTGACCCCCCTCTCCGAGCCGATTCTCGTCCGCGGCGACAGTAGGGTGTCGCTGTCTGGCCCGGAGCTACGCAGGTTGCCCGCCGAGGACCGAACGGTGACGGTCGCGTGCGCGTCGGGGACGCGACACACCGCGACGTGGACCGGGGTTCCGGTCCTCGACCTCTTTGCCGACGCCGGCCTCGACGACGAGACGACGCACCTCCTAGTCGAGAGCGCCGACGGCTATCGGGTCTGCATCGACGTGTACGCCGCCCTCGACGCGGTCGTCGCCTACGCCCGCGACGGGACACCGATAGGCGAAGAACACGACTACGAGACGCGCTTTATCGCGCCCGACGTCGACGGGTCGCGGACGGTGAAAGGCGTCCGTGCCGTCGAGGCGCTCGCGCTCGACCCCGCCACCGACCCCGAATCGCTCGAAGACATCTTCAAGAAGCCCTGACCAGATGACGCGAGAGAGACAGAACCGACCGGGCCGGACGGACGCGCCGACAGCGGCGGCCGCGCCGAGTCCACGGCCCGCGCCGGACGCGACAGCCGTCGTCCTCGCCGGCGGCGAGAGCACCCGCTTCGGGCCCGGACACAAGGCTCTCGCGACGCTCGACGGGGAGCCGCTGATTCGGCGCGTCGTCGGGACACTCCGGGCCGTGACGGGCCACCCCCCGATAGTCGCGGTTCGGACCGCAGACCAGCGCGAGCGCCTCGCCGCGGCGCTCCCGAGGGACTGGGACGCGCGGTTCGTCCGCGACGACCCGGGTCTGTCGGGGCCGCTCGCGGGCGTCACCGCGGCCGCCGACACAGTCACCACTTCGTGGTTGTTCGTCGCCGGCTGTGATATGCCGCTTCTCGAACCGCACGCGGTGGCGGCGCTGTTCGAGTGCGCCGCGCGGCGAGACGGCGACCCCGGTCGGTCCGCCACCGCAGACGGCTACCGACTCGACCCACCAGCCGTCGTCCCCGTCTCCGAGCACGGCCACGAACCGCTTCACGCCCTGTACCGTCGGTCTGCGGTCCGAAACCACGTCTCCGAACTCGCTCCCGACGACGGCCTCGGGGCGCTTTTGGACCGACTCGACGGCGTCGAGTACGTCGGATTCGACGCGCTTCCCGAGAGCGTCGACCGGTCGGTGACGAACGTGAACACGCGCACGGAGTTGGCGCGGGTCGCCGCCGGGGACGAGGTGCGGCGATGAACCCCGACGCGGCCGCGGGTCGGTCGAGCAGGCGGGCGTTCCTCGCGGCCGTCGGCGGAGTCGCGGCCGGCGGCCTCACCGCGACAGCGGGCTGTCTCGGTCGGGCGGGGGCAACACCGACCGTGTCGATTCTCGCCGCCGGAAGCCTCCAGCGGGCGCTCACCACCGAGTTCGACGCGCCGGAAGGGACCCGCGTCGAGGTCGAGGCCCACGGCTCAGCGCGCGTGGCCCGGATGGTCGACGACGACCAACGCGACCCCGACATCGTCGCGCTCGCGGACCCGGCGCTGTTCGACGCACCGCTTTCGGTCCCGTGGTACGCGACGTTCGCCAACAACGCGCTCGTCGTCGCGTACAACCCCCAGACCGACGGCGGGGCGCGGGTCACCGAGGCCGCGTCGTGGCCCGACGCCCTCCTCGACGACGCCGTCAGCCTCGGCCGAACCGACCCCGACCTCGACCCGCTGGGCTACCGGACGCGGTTCGCGCTCGCCCTCGCCGCCGACCACTACGACCGGCCGGCGCTCACAGCGGACCTGCTCCGCCGCGACCAGATATACCCCGAGACGCAACTGCTCGCGCAGTTCGACGCCGGCGGCGTCGACGCGGCGTTCGTCTACCGGAGCATGGCCGTCGAGCGCGACTACCCGTACCTCGAACTCCCGGCGGCAATCAACCTGAGCGACCCCGACCACGCGTCGGCGTACGCGACAGTCACCTACACGCTCCCGGACGGCGTCACCGTCCGCGGCGGCCCGATTCGGTACGCCGCGACGCGCCGCACCGACACGGCGGCGGCGAAGTCGGTGTTCGAGGCGCTCGTCGGGACCGCCGGCGACTTCCTCGAACCCTCCGGGTTCACCGTGCGCGAGAGCCACCCACACTACTTCGGAGATGTCCCACCGACAGCCTAACCGCCGCGAGCGCGGCGTCACGCGACTCCTGCCCGAGACGTGGCGAGGCCTGACGCTGCTTCTCGCGGGGGTGCTTCTCCTCTACTACCTGCTTCCAATCGGCGCGCTCGTCTTCGCGCAGTCGCCGGCGTCGCTGGCCACCGACGTGACGAGCGAGGTCGTCCTGACCGCCGCCACCAACTCCGTCGTCGCGGCGACGCTCAGCACGCTGGTCGCCGTCGCCTTCGGCGTTCCCTTGGCCTACTGGCTCTCGCGCACGTCGTTCCGCGGCCGCGACGTGATTCTGGCGCTGGTGATGCTCCCGCTCGTCCTCCCGCCGGTCGTCAGCGGGATGTTACTGCTCAGACTCGTCGGCCCCGCCGGCCTCGGCCAACTGACGAGCGTCCCGCTGACGCGCTCGCTTTTCGGCGTCGTCCTCGCCCAGACCTACGTCGCCTCGCCGTTTCTGGTCGTGACCGCGAAGACGGCCTTCGACGGCGTGGACAGGCAACTCGAAGCGGCGGCCCGCTCGCTCGGTGAGGACCGCGTCGGGAGCGTCCGGCGCGTGACGCTCCCGCTGGCGAAGCAGGGCATCCTCGCCGGCGTGACCCTGACGTTCGCGCGGGCGATAGGCGAGTTCGGCGCGACGCTCATGCTGGCGTACTACCCGCGGACGCTCCCGGTGCAAATCTGGGTGTCGTATCTCTCGACCGGCCTCGACGCCGCGTTCCCGGTCGCGCTCGTCCTCGTCGGCATCGCCGTCGGGGCGATTCTGCTGGTCCACGCGCTGGGGACGAACCCGTGGGAGTGAGAGCGGGCGAGACATCGGCGTCACGCCGCACCCGAGGATTGAGTTCGGCGGCCGTCGAAGCGACCGTATGCCAGTCGCGACCGTCGGCGACCGCGCGGAAGCGGAGCGCGCAGTGACCGAGGAGACAATCGACCGATTCGCCGAGGTATCGGGCGACGAGAACCCGATTCACCTTGACGCGGAGTACGCCGCCGAGACGACGTTCGGCGGGCGCATCGCCCACGGGATGCTCGCCGCATCGGTCGTCAGCGCCGCGCTCGCGCGGCTTCCGGGCGATATTGTCTACCTCTCGCAGGACCTGTCCTTCGAGGGGCCGGTCCGCCCCGGTGACACGGTGGTCGCCGAGGTGGCCGTGGTCGAGTCGCTCGGCGGCGACCGACTCGCCGTCGAGACGACCGCGAGCGCGGGCGACGAGACGGTCGTCTCCGGCGAGACCGTCGTGTTGTCGCTAGCGCACGACGGGGCGTGAGAGGAAGGAACGAAAAGAGGAGTCGGACCACCGATCGCGGTTCGCTCTCAGACCGGCGTCGTCCCGCTTACAGCGGGTAGTCGCGGGGTTCGTGCTGGAGCGAAATCCACTTGTCCTCGGTGATTTCGTCGAGGAAGGCGTCGCTGTTGTAGGTGCCGACGCCGGACGCCCCGATACCGCTGAACGGGACGTGCGCCTCGTCGTTGATGGGTTGGTCGTTGACGTGGACGTTGCCGGTCTCCATCCGGAGGGCGATTTCCTTGCCGGCGGCGAGGTTGCCGGCGTGGACCGACCCGGAGAGGCCGTACTCGGTCGCGTTGGCGAGTTCGACCGCCTCGTCGACGTCCGAGAAGGGGATGACGGGCGCGATGGGACCGAAGTGCTCGTTGCAGGCCGCGGCCATGTCGTTCGTCACGCCCGAGAGGACGGTCGGCCGGACGACAAGCGAGTCGTCGACGCCGTCGAGGTCGGCCGTCGAGCCGCCGGTTTCCAGCGTCGCGCCGGCGTCGACCGTCTCCTCGACGTAGCCCAACATCTCGTCGCGCTGGGACTCGTCGATGATGGGGCCGACGACCGTGTCGTCCTCGTGGGCGGAGCCGACGGGCAGTTCCTCGGCCCGCGCGGTCAGCTTCTCGACGTACTCGTCGTAGACCGACTCGTGGACGATGTGGCGGTTGATGGAGATACAGACCTGTCCCTGGTGGACGAAGCTCCCGAAGACCGCGGCGTCGACCGCACGGTCGACGTCAGCGTCCTCGGTCACGATGTGGGCGTTGTTGCCGCCGAGTTCCATGGCGGGCACGGCGAGGTTTTCGCCGGCGATACCCGAGACGCGCTTGCCGACCTCGGTGGAGCCGGTGAACGCCACCACGTCGCTCTCGGGGTGGCCGGCGACGCGGTCACCGATTTCCGAGCCGCGGCCGGTGACGACGTTGACGACGCCGTCGGGGAGGTCGGTCTCCTCGAACAGTTTGGCGAACAGCAGCCCGCCCGTGATTGGGGAGTTGGTCGAGGGCTTCAGTACGACCGCGTTCCCCGCGGCGACGGCGGGCGCGACCGCCCGCATCGACAGATTCAGCGGGAAGTTCCAGGGCGAGATAACCGTCACCACGCCCTTCGGGTTCTTCTGCACGATGTTCTCCTTGCCGGGGATGTTGGAGGCGACGTGCTCGCCCCGCATCCGACGGGGCAGCGTCGCGGCCTCGCTCGCGTGGTCGGAGGCGATTTGGATGGAGGTCTCACCCATGATGCGCGAGCCGCCGACCTCGTGTGCGAGGAGGTCGATAATCTCGTCTTCGTACTCACGCAGCTTCTGGAGGAACTGCTCGACGACCTCCTGCCGCCGCGCGGGCGGCGCTTCGGCCCACGACTGTTGGGCTTCGGCGGCCGCCTCGTAGGCGGCGTCCACGTCGGCCTCCGTCCCGCGAGGGACGTGCGCGACCGTCTCGCGGGTCGACGGGTCCTCGACCGCGATGCTCTCGCCGCTCTCACTTTCGGTCCACTCGCCGTCGATGTATAGCGCGTTCCAATCGGCGTCGGTGGCGATGTCGTCGACCATATGCAGTCGTGAGTTGGGGACGGCGGGATAAATGGGGCCGTAATGGGGAGAACTGCTCGCGTTACAACAACCTCAAAAGCCTCTGTCCCTGCGACGCGCGATGCGCGGTGACAGTATTTACGTGTCGAATGAGAGAGTCGCCCACAGCTACGACGACGAGGAGACGACAGACCGTCGATAAATATATGTTTTTTAACAGAAATGAGTTCCCATGAGGCGAACCAGAGCGCTGACGATGTATCTCATCGTTCCGTGTCTGCTCTACGCTGCCGCGTTCGTAATCGTGGTAACTCAGTTTTCGGCTGTCGTCGAAACCAGCACGCTGCGGCAGTCACATACGATATTCGCAGCGATTATTGCGGTCGTTCTGCTCGTCAAAAGAGACGAACTGTCCGCCGAGAGGTGAGCGCATTCCGCTCAGGGTGCGTGCTGTACTGCGTCACGAATCAGAATCGTCCGCCGAGTGCGAGGCGTCATCCGTACGCCTCAAGTTTGCCCACTCGACGGCGAGTCGCCGTTCCGCGAAACATCCGAACCGACACCCACCTTCTTTACGGAGCGTTCCGTGGTCGCGAACAGAGGACTCGATGACACCGAAACAGGGTGGACACACACCGCTTTCACCTCGCGCGACGCGAGCGTTCGAGCACCTTCGGCCCCTTGTCGCTGACCGCGATGCCGGGATGCCCGTGGCGGACGCCCGCCAACGAGTTCGCTCGGCGGGTGAAGACCCCGCAGCCGTCGACGAACTCCTGAACAAGGGCTATCTCTACGAAGTCGAAGGCGACGTGTTCGTGACGTGAGCGCTGCCGCGCCGGCCTGACCGGACGCGGAGGCGGACCACCGAACCGGACGCGACGAAGTGCGAGGCCGCGCCGACCGCGACCCGCTCGCGGGAGTCGGGTGCGACTATCCTGTGACACGCGAAGATTTTCGGCTATATAGCACCCGTGCGACTCGTGAGACGCACATATCCGTCACGAGAATCGAGAGGAGCCACGAGATACTTACACCGCGAGCGAGACGTGCGGGGTGCATCATGAAGAAGGTCCTCGCACGAATCGGAATCGGCAACGCAACCGTCGATACCGTCCTCCCCTCCGACACCGTCCACCCCGGCGAAACGGTCGACGCCGAGGTTCGCATCGAAGGCGGGTCGGCGGAACAGGAAATCGGGAGGGTTCGGTTCGAGCTGGAGACCCGCTACCGAACCGACGACGGCTACCGAGAGGTCGATATCACACAGTACACCCTCGCGGAAAGCCTCACTATCCAACCGGACGAACAAGAGACACGGGACGTGTCACTCGACATTCCCCACGGGACGCCCGTCACACTCGGGAACGTCGACGTGTGGGTCGAGACCGAACTCGACATCGAACTGGCCGTCGACCCCGAAGACAAAGACTACCTGAACGTCCAGCCGACGCCGCGGCTGCAAGCCGTCTTCGACGCGCTCGACGACCTCGGCTTCTCGCTGCACACCGCCGAGTGCGAGGCCGACCCCCACGGCGTGTTCACCTCGTCGCGGCGCTTCGTCCAAGAGTTCGAGTTCCGACCCACGTCGGGACCGTTCGCCGGCGATGTAGACGAGCTCGAAGTCGTGCCGCGGCCGGGCGAAAACGGGCTCGAACTGTTCCTCGAAGTCGACCGCCGCGGCGGCGTGCTGAGCGAACTCAGCGACTTGGACGAGCGGACCGTCCAGACGACGGTTCGGACCACCGACGTGAGCGAAGTGCGCGACGAGCTGGAGTCGCTGATTCGCGCCAACGCCTGACGGCGGCGCACGGGGCGAATTACCCCGACTCGCTTCCGGCGACCCAACGTTTTTGCGTCGATTCGGCGTATCTCTGCCGGCATGACGACACTCGAAGACATCGACCTGGACTTCGTCCCGCTCGGCGAGACGGGCCTCCAGACGAGCGAACTCCAGT
Organism: Haloferax sp. SDI50; assembly: GCF_059802635.1. Lineage (NCBI taxonomy): Archaea > Methanobacteriati > Methanobacteriota > Halobacteria > Halobacteriales > Haloferacaceae > Haloferax > Haloferax sp. SDI50. The sequence goes on along the minus strand of NZ_JBPULL010000002.1, from coordinate 205,053 downwards.
TCGGGACGTGGCGGTTCGGCAAGGAGACCGAACAGGGGAACGTCGAAATCGGTGAGGAGCGCGCGCACGAACTGCTCGACGCTTACGAGGCGGCCGGCGGACGCTTCATCGACACCGCAGACATCTACGGCGGCGGCGCGAGCGAACGTTGGATCGGAGACTGGCTCGAAGACCGAGACCGAGAGCGGTTCACCATCGCGTCCAAAATCTACTGGCAGATTCGCGACGGCGACCCGAACAGCCGCGGGACGAACCGGAAGAACGTCCGCCACCGCATCGACGCCCTGCTCGACCGCCTCGACACCGACTACGTGGACGTACTCTACATCCACCGCTGGGACGACGAGACGCCCACCCGCGAGATGATGAAGACGCTCAACGGCCTCGTCGAAGACGGGAAGGTCCACTACCTCGGTGCGTCGACCCTCCGACCGAACGCGTGGAAGGTAGCGAAGGCGAACGAAATCGCCCGCGCCGAGGGCTGGGAGCCGTTCACCGTCGCCCAGCCGCGGTACAACCTCGTCGACCGCGAAATCGAGGGAGACTACCTCGAGATGACCCGCTCGTACGGCATCGCGGTCTGCCCGTGGAGCCCGCTCGGACAGGGTTTTCTCACCGGAAAGTACACCCGCGAGGACGGTCTCACCGGCGAGTCCCGCGCCGCGGAGTCCAGCCGGTTCGAGGAGTCGTATCTGACCGAGGAGAACTTCGACGTGCACGACGAACTCGATGCGGTCGCCGAGGAAGTCGACGCGACGCCCGCGCAGACGGCGCTCGCGTGGCTCATGCACCGCGACGGCGTCACCGCGCCCATCGTCGGCGCTCGCACGGTCGAACAGCTGACCGAGAACCTCGAAGCCGCGACCATCGACCTCACCGACGAGCAGGTCGACCGCCTGACCGAGGCGAAGCCCGACCCCTACGCGGGGCTCTAAGGGTCTTTCCGGGGAGTGTTACACCCCCTCGCGAATCGTCTTGTAGAGGTGCGCGAGCGTCTTCATCCCCGGCGCGTTCCGTTCGAGGGAATAGAAGGGGTGAAGTTCGGGGTTGAACTTCGCCTTGTATCGGTTGATACGGCGGTTGTTCGCGCCGACGAGGTCGTAAGTCGTCCGCCCGCGGTCCATCGCATCGCGCATGATGCGCCAGTCCAGCAGGTCGTTGATGGCGAGGTCTGAGCCCACGTCGGCCCGGACGCCGCCCTGCCACCGCGACACCGTCTCCTTGTAGTCGACGGCGAGGATTCCGCCGGCGAACTCGCCGTCGATTCGGAGGACGTAGGGGCGAATCTGTCCCTCGGGAAGGGTGGCGTAGAGGTCCCTGACGAACTCCGGCGACGACCGATAGGAGATGCCCTGCGATTCGTAGCGCGAGGCGACCTGTTCGACGATGCGCTCGATTGCTTCGGGGCCGCCCTCCTCGATGGAGTACGCGTCGTCGGGCGCGTTCCGGATGTTCGACCGGGCGTCGCTGCTGAAGCTCATGAACACGTCGTCGACGCCGGGCGAGAGGTCGACGTGGTAGGTGTACTGCGGCGTTATCGCGTAGTCGTTCCACGAGAACGCCCTGAGGTCGTCGTACCGGCCGTCGAGTCGGATGTGGGCGTAGCGCGGCCGAATCTCGTCGCGGACCCATGCGAGACAGCCGTCGATGAACTCGTGGTGTCGTCCCTCGCGCTTTCGCTGTTTCATGTGGTCCATGTTCAACAGGACCGGGCCGAGGTACGCGACGCGAAGCTCCGGCGGCGGCGAAAACACCGTCGCTATCGGCCCCTTGTTGATTCGGAACACCGGAAACAGTCCGACGACCTCCTCGCCTTTTCGTCCGACGAGGGGAACCAACTCCGCGCCGGCGTGCGCCGCCTGAATCTCCAGCGCGTCGTACTGATGGAACGCGTTGCCGTGCGGTGACTGTTCGACGAACGCGTCCCAACCGCGGACGTCGTCTCCAGTCGCCCGCCGAACCTCGATACTCATGAGTAAGGTGCCTGAACTGTCGCGTCACACCTCTTTGTTATGCGCCCGTTATGCGGGTGATTTGACCCGCTTTGGACGGCTCACAACCGCATCACGGCAGTCGTTAACAGCAAATTTCTGATAAGAACCCGACGAAGGTGCAAACGTTCGCCGGTCGGAAGCCGACGAGTCGGGAGGAAACCGTCAAAGCGGGGACTACCCTCGCGTTTGTAACGCCGGGTCGAAGCCACCGTTTTACGCGGTGAGACCGAACTTCGACTATGGCCGGCCTCTCCGAACGCGCCGCGTCGCTCGTCACGAGCGAACCGCTCATGGCGCACCTCGCGACCAGCGTCGACGACCACCCCCACGTCGCGCCCGTCTGGTTCGACTACGCGGCCGACCGCGGGGTAATCGAAGTGCTCACCACGGGCCGAAAGCTCGCTAACATCCGCGAGAACCCGCGCGTCGCGCTCTCCATCCAGAAAGACGAGAACGGACAGGCGCAGTGGAACGTGACGGTTCTCGGGACGGCCACCGTCGTCACCGACGACGACGCCCTGCGAGACGCCACGCGGCGAATCAACCGGAAATACGGGGCCGAGGAGTCGGCGTGGCCCGAAAACGAGTTGGTCCGCATCTCGGTGGGAACCGCGACGGTCAGCGAGTACTGAGGCGGACAGCCGGAAGGGCCTGCGTCAGTGGGACGACGGTGTCTCAGTCGGACGACCGCGCGTCGGTTCGGCCGTCGTCGAATCGACGAATCTCCCGCGAGAGCCGGCCGAGGTCGAAGCCGGCGTCCGTGAGTCGGGCGGCGACGAGCGCCGCCGCGGTCGACACCACGAACGCGCCGCCGAAGGAGGTGAGATACAGCGGGTCGGCGGCGGGGAGCAGGCCGCCGACGACCGGAATCGACGTGATGACGCCGCGGAGGTCGGGGAAGAACGCGAGGCCGACGGCGAGCCCGGTGAGACTGCTCGCGAGCGCGCCGAGCCCGGTGATTCGCGTCGAGTACAGCCCGTAGACGAGCGGGAAGGCGACGGCCGCGCCGAGCAGGTCAGCGAAGAAGAACAGTCGGAGGACGCTCTGAGCACGGAGGCTGACGTAAATCGCGGCGGCCGCGACGACGATGGTGAGCGCCCGCGACCCGAGGGCGAGGCGGCGGTCGCTCGGTTCCGCGAGCAGGCGGGCGAGGTCCGCGGTCACGAGGCTCGAAAGCGCGTTGAACAGCGTGTCGATGGAGCTCATCACGAGCAGGAGCGCGAGGAGGACCGCCGCGAGGACGAGCCACTCGGGGAACGCCTCGCCGAGGAGGACGAAGAAGGCGGCGTCGGCGTTGTAGCCCGCGCTCGCGGGGTCGGTGACGACGGCGGCGTTGCCGACCGCGACGACGCCGAAGAAGGCGGTGACGAACACGATGGCACCGTTGGCGAGCGCCGCGGTTCGAAAGCTCCGCCCGACCGTCTCCGACGAGTCGGCCGCGTAGATGCGTTGCCACCACGTCTGGTTGATGAGTTCCGCGCCGAGGATGGCGAACGCGAGCGCGAGGCCGAACTGGAGGCCGGCGACCGCCCCGAGGTCGAGGAGCGCGGGGTTCGTCGCCGTGATACCGTCGATGGCGGCGGCGGGACCGCCGAGCGCGACGAGCGCGCCGGCGAACGCGAGCAAGAGGAGCGGGATGACGACGACCGCTTGGACCGCGTCGGTCGCGATGCTGGCCCGGAGGCCGCCGTAACTCGTGTAGAGCAGGACGAAGCCGCCGACGAGGAGCGCGGTCTGCCACTGCGGGACGCCGGCGACGAGCGAGAGCGCGCCAGCGATGCCGGTCAGTTCGGCGGCGAGGAAGATGAACATGTAGAGCGCGCTCACGACGAGGACGAAGGCGTACATCGCGGTCCCGTATCGGGCGTGGGCGTACTCGGTCAGCGAGTGTCCCTCGGGGATGAGCTCCCGGATTCGCGGGCCGAGGCGGGCGTAGACGAGCATCGGGACGGCCTCGCCGACCGCGTAGCCGACGACGGCCGCGATACCGAAGCTCGCGCCCGCTTCGGGGGCCGAAAACAGCACCCAGACGCCCATGACGGACGCGACGAGCGTCGCCGTCGTCCGCCGGCTTCCCGCGGAGTCGCGGGCGCTGATGAGGTCCTCGACGGAGCCGACGCGGCCGCGGGAGAACCACACGCCGACGCCGGTAAACGCGACGAGCGTGGCGACGGTCAGCCCGAGCGCGACGGTCGAACTCACCATCGGTCGTCACCCGGTTGGGGCGAACCTCGGCCCAGTTCGTACGCCTCGTCGAAGAACGTGACCTCCAGTTCGACCGTGCGACGGAACAGCTGTTCGAGCCGCCGTTGCCGACGCGGGGAGGCGGCCGCGCCCTCGCGGTCGAGTTCGGTCCGGAGCCACTCGACGAACGACGCGAAGTCGTCGATGGCGTGGAGGTCGACCCACTCGGAGAGGTAAAATCGAGACGGGGAGTCGTCAGCGTCGGCCGCGGCGGTCGCCCACGACAGGTAGACCCACTCGGCGGGGACGAGCACCGCCAGCGTCTCGGCGTACCCGCCCTGCCCCGCGGCGCGTTCGAGGAGGTCGATGAAGGCGCGCGTCGTCGGCGTCGTCTTCGGGTCCGAGTAGACCGATTCGGGCACGTCGAGGGCGTCGAACGCCCGCAGGAAGTAGTCGTCCTCGTCGTCGGTCAGGACGCCGAGAAACGAGACGAGTTCGGACTTCGACGCCATAGTCGGCGCGGTGCCGACGGCGTGACCGAAGACGCCGACGAGCGTCTCCACGAAGGCGTAGTCCTGCACGAGATACTGCCTGAACACGTCGTCCGCGAGTTCGTCGGCGGCGAGTTCCCGCGTCAGTCGGTGCGCGGTCGCGTCGTCCCACGACTCGCCCGCGCGCTCGCGGAGCCAGTCGGTAAAGCGCGGGTCCGACCGCGACGCGGCGAAGTCGTCGTACGTCTCGGGGGCCGGCTGGCTCTCACCGGGCGAGCCGACCGAGTCCGACGGGTCGCCGTCGGTCATAGCGGCCACTCCTCTTGCCGCCACGCGGCGTCCCAAAACAGGTACTCGTACTGCGCCGACGTGCGGAACAGATTCCGGTAGCGCTCGCGGTCCGACTCGGTAGCGCTCGCGGCCACGTCGTCCATGAGCGCCTTACACCAGTCGGTGAGTTCGGTGAACTCGTCGCCGGCGTACATCTCGACCCACGCGGCGTACTGGTCGTGATCCGGAACCCCCGCGTCCGCGAGGCGGCGTCCCGTCTCGTTGAACCCCCACATACAGGGGAGCAAGGCGGCGACGATATCACCGAACGACCCGAGCGTCGCGGTGCGAACGAGGAAATCCGTGTATGCGCGGGTCGTCGGCGACGGCGTCGTGGCTTCGAGTTCGTCGGTGTCGATGCCGAACTCGGCGGCGTAGCTCCGGTGGAGGTCCATCTCCTCGTTGACGGTCGATTCGAGGAGGCTCGCGAACGTCCCCATCGAGTCGAGCGTCGGGGCCTTCGCGGCACCGAGCGCGAAGAGGCGACTGTACTCGACGAGGTAGACGTAGTCCTGCCGCACCCAGTAGCGGAACGGCTCCTCGTCGAGGCTCCCCTCCCCGAGTCGGACGACCATCGGATGGTCGAGGATGGCCGACCAGAACTCGTCGGCCTCGTCGTGAATCGTGTCTGTGAACGCCATAGCGAGTAATCGAAGAAGACGCTGAAAAGAATTATGATGGGGTAGTATTCATTAGTTATTCGCGCGGGAGAGCGGGCGTCTCGGACCATCGTATCGGATGTGTTCAGCGGGTTCGCCACCGTTCGACTGTTTCTAAGTCCGGACTTCCAAATCCGGGCTGTTGTCCAGTTTTGACTGTTGTCCGGTCGACTGTCGATTAGTCGCCCGGTTGTCCAGCTGTCCGGTGGTTAACGGGAGAAACGACCCCGTAGTTTAAGGCGAACGGGTGTCAACGATTTCACAAGATGTCGCAGGTGAACGCCATCGGGTCCATCGAGATTCAGAACGTCGTCGCTTCGACGGAAGTTCCGGTCGAACTCGACCTCGAACGACTCTCGCTCGACATGAACGGGACCGATTACGACCCCGAGAACTTCCCCGGACTCGTGTATCGGACTCGGAATCCCAAGTCGGCGTGTCTCGTCTTCCGGTCGGGCAAAGTCGTCTGCACCGGCGCGGACAGCGTCGACGACGTGAGTACCGCCATCGAAACGCTGTTCGACGAGTTCACCGAACTCGGAATCCCGATTCCCGACGACCCGGATATCATCGTCCAAAACATCGTTTCGAGCGCCGACCTCGGGGCGGCGCTCAACCTGAACGCATTAGCCATCGGTCTCGGTCTCGAAGCCGTCGAGTACGAACCCGAGCAGTTCCCCGGACTCGTCTACCGCCTCGACGAACCGAGCGTCGTCGTCCTCATGTTCGGGAGCGGGAAAATCGTGATTACGGGGGCGAAGCGGGTTAGCGACGCCGAAACGGCCCTCGAAACCGTCGACGATGACGTTCGCGAACTCGGACTACTCGGGTGAGCACTCGTCGGGTACTCGGTCGGCGGTGAGTGACGGGGTGTCGTCTGACGTGTTGGCGTCGTTGGAGGGCAGTGAACTAGAAGTCGGCAAATCAGTCACGGATTCGTTGTTCGTTGTTTGTTATTGGGTTTTGTTGTTGTTGTTGTTGTTGTTGTTGTTGTTGTTGTGTTATTTTGTTGTTGTTTCATTGTATTGAGTAGTAGAACTAGTAGTCTAGCTACTAGTGATAGTGTGATGTCGAGATACCATGACTACTCTTCGACTACTCTTCGAGGACCGGGTGTCACTCACGAGTAGACCATCTACCCTCGGGAACACACACACACCACCCTCGCGTTTGTAACGGCTACGCCAGTCCCTAGGGAGATTCGACACACCCCCCTCGCGTTTGTAAATCTAGGGGCAAAAGTAACCGACAACACCTCACCCGCTGACCTACCCCCACGCCGATTCGCGTTACATTCGCGAGGGTGGTGTGTCTGCACTGCCGCTTTCACCACTCGACGTTACAAACGCGACGGTACTCCCCCGTTCGATTACAAACGCGAGGGTGGTCTCTCGGAGGCCGAGTTACAAACGCGAGTGTACCCCCCACCGACTGCGTCTTCCTCGTGACCGCCTCGGCCGTTACAAACGCGAGGGTGGTGTCTGACGGTCTTACTTGCGCGATACTACCCGTTGATCGTCGAATCCAAAACTGGGTCCGAAGTGCCGTTCAAACGGCCGTATTTGTCGCTGTTACAAACGCGAGTCCACCCCTTCACATTTATTACGGGTGAGTATGAATACCGAACTCACATGACATCGGACGAGAGCGAGGGTGGGACTCGCGACCCGTTGTTCCGCTACGACCAACCCATCTTCGCGAACGAGGATATCCTCAAAATCTCTCATCTCCCCGGTCCCGACAAGATTGTCGGCCGCGACGAGCATATGTCGAAAGTCGCACAGGCGCTCAACCCCGCCATCTTCGGACGCGAACCGACCCATCTGTTCATCTTCGGCAAGACCGGGTCGGGAAAGACGCTCACCGCTCGCCTCGTGAGCGAGCGACTCCAACACGAGGCGGTCCGCGAGGACGTCGACGTCCGCATCGCCGTCATCGACTGCGGCGAACAGCACACCGAGGCGTCGGTCATCAAGACGCTCGCCTCGCAGGTCAACGACCCGTCGAAAAGCGGGATGACGATTCCCGAGCGCGGGCTGTCGACCGGCGACTACTACAACCGCCTGTGGCAGGTGCTCGACACCTGCTCCGACGTGACCATCGTCATCCTCGACGAAATCGATATGCTCCGCGACGACGAGGTGCTCCGAAAGCTCTCGCGCGCGGGCGAGAATCAAAAGATAGTCGACTCGCGCATCGGCATTATCGGCATCTCGAACAAAATCGACTACCCCGAGGAACTCACGGAGCGCGTCAAGTCGAGTTTTGCCCACGACGAACTCGTCTTCCCGTCGTACGACGCGAACCAACTCCGCGAAATCCTCGAAAACCGGAAGGACGCGTTCAAGCCCGGCGTCCTCACCGACGACGTGATTCCCCTCGCGAGCGCGCTCGCCGCCCAGGAACACGGCGACGCCCGGAAGGCCATCGACATCCTGCGCAACGCCGGCCGAATCGCGCGCAACGAGAGCGCCGAGACCGTCACCGACGACCACGTGCGGGCGGCCAAGGAGAAAAGCGAGGCCGACCGCTTCAGCGAACTCCTCGAAGGGACCGCCACGCAGTCGAAGGCCGTCCTCTACTCGCTCGTCCTCCAGACCGGCGGCCGGAAGACCGCCGAGATTACGACGAACAAGATTTACCGACAGTATCTCACCGTCGCCGACGACCTCGACATGGACCAACTCTCCGAGCGCCGCGTGCAGGAACTCCTGCAAGAACTCGACTTCCTCAACGTCATCCAGTCGGAGGTCCGCGGGCGCGGCCGCGGACAGGGCGTCCACGGGACCCACCGCCTGCTCGAAGACCCGGACATCGTCAAGCGAGTGCTCCTCCGGGACAGCCGTATCTCCACGCTCGAATAGCGACGCACGGCACGCGACGCCTGCGTCCGCACAGGTCTCCGATGCTGACGGCCGCGTCGGAAAAAAGCTACCGCACGAATCCTTAACACACATCCGTCTCTGTCGATAGACGACCGAAACCATGGACGAAGAGTTACGCTCGTTGCTTACGAGTCTCGTCGAAATCGAGACCGAGAACCCGCCGGGGGACGAGGCGACGGCGGCGCAGTTCGTGTCCGACTGGCTCGACTCCCGAGGCGTCTCGGCGACGCTCGTCGAGGAACCGTTCCCCGACCGACCGCAGGTCGCGGCCCGCGTCGGCGACGGCGAACCCTCAGTCGTCCTCAACGGCCACCTCGACGTGGTCCCGGCGGGCGACCGAGACCAGTGGACCCATCCACCGTACGACCCGACCGTCAGAGACGGCAGACTGTACGGTCGCGGGAGCGCGGACATGAAGTGCGGCGTCGCCCTCGCGATGCTCGCGACGGTCGAGTTCGCCGACGCGTTCGAGTCCGGGGCTCTCGACGGCTCGCTCGTGTTCCACGCCGCCGTCGGCGAGGAGACGGCCGAACCGGGGACGAAGACGCTCCTCGAACGCGGCTACGACGGCACCTACGGCGTCGTGCTCGAACCGACGGCGCTGCGGACCGCGACGAGCGCCAAGGGGCTCGGGTGGTACGAAATCTCCGTCGGCGGCGACCCGTCGCACGCGAGTCGGCCCGACGAGGGGGACAACGCGATTGGGAACGCCCGGCCCGTTCTCGACGCGCTCGAAGCGTACGACGAGGAGATTCGGGCGCGCGCCGACTCGCTCGTCGGTCATCCGACCGCGACCGTCACGCGGTTCGAGGCGGGCACGAAGGAGAACGTCGTCCCGGAGGGCGCGACGATAACGGTCGACAGGCGGTTCGTCCCCGCGGAGACCGTCGAGGAAGTCGACGCCGAAATCGATGCGCTGCTCTCCGACGTGGCGGCCGAACACGACCTGAACGTCGAGTGGACGCGAACGCGAGTCTACGAATCGGCGGCGGTTCCGACCGACAGCGACATCGCGGCGCGCTTTCGGGACGCGGCCGCCGAGCGGGCGGATATCGACCCCGAACCGTGGGGGATTCGGGCGGCGACCGACGTTCGGAACCTCGTCAACGACGCCGGGATGGACGCGATTACGTGGGGTCCGGGGTCGATGGCGCAGGCCCACGCCTACGACGAGTACATCGAACTGTCGGAGGTCGAAGCGGGGTACGACATCCTCCGCACGGCGCTCCGCGGGCTGTTCGAGGCCGGCGGAGACTGACACCGACTGTCGGCTGACGGGCTGAAAAAACATGACGCCGCGTTCGGCTATTCGACGAGTTCTTCGAACCGCTCGACTGCGGCGCTCGCGACCGCCATGTCTTCGGACACTTCGCCGCCGCTGACGCCGACGGTCCCGACGAGTTCGCCGTCGACTTCGAGCGGATAGCCGCCGCCGAAGACGACGAGTCGATTCTCGTCCGTCGTCTGGAGGCCCCACAGCGACTCGCCGGGCTGGCTCCCCTCGGCAAGTTCGTGCGTGGGCATCTGCAGCGCGGCCGCCGTGTACGCCTTGTTTCGCGAGATGTTGACGCTCGCCAGCCACGCGTCGTCCATTCGGTGCTGTGCGATGAGGTTACCCTCCGGGTTCGCGACCGTAATCACCATTCGCAGCCCCATCGACTCGGCTTCCGCTTCCGCCGCTTCGATGAGTGTCTTCGCCGTCTCGAGATTGATTGTATCGGACATATCGCTTCGTCGAAACCGGTCTCGACGGCCCTACTTATACGTGCGCCGCGGGTCTCGGACGAGCTGCCGATTTCGCTCCTCTCTCCCGATTTCGGGCGTCTGAGTGACCCTCGAACGACGCTGACGAGAGAACAACAAATATTGGTTTTCTTACACTTCTTGTCAACCCTCGGAATCGGGTCGAAGACGCATCGAGAAGACGGTCGGTTCGAGGCGAACCGACCCGGTAGCCGGTCAGTCGTACAGCGGGTACTCGGCGGTCAGTTCGTCGACCTTCTGGTCGACGAACCCCTTGACCGACTCGTCGTGCGGCGCGTCGACGATTTCGTAGATGAGGTCCGCGACGGTCCGGCAGGCCTCCTCGTCGAAGCCGCGGGTCGTCAACGCGGGCGTGCCGGCGCGAATCCCGCTCGGGTTGAACGCCGAACGACTCTCGCCGGGAACCGTGTTGGCGTTGAGGACGATACCGACCTCTTCGAGCGCCGCTTCCACGTCCTTGCCCGTCGTGTCCGGGTGCGACGGCCGGAGGTCGACAAGAACTAAGTGCGTGTCAGTCCCCCCGGAGACGAGTTCGAGGCCGCGTTCCTGTAACCGCTCGCCGAGGGCGGCGGCGTTATCGACGACCTGCGAGGCGTACTCCTCGAACTCGGGGGTCAGCGCCTCTCCGAAGCCGACGGCTTTCCCGGCGACGTTGTGCAGTATCGGTCCGCCTTGGAGGCCGGGGAAGACCGCGGAATCGACGTCGTCGGCGTGTTCCTCGTCGCACATGATGATGCCGCCGCGACCCGACCGAATCGTCTTGTGGGTCGAGCCGGTGACGAAGTCCGCGGTGCCGACGGGCGACGAGTGTTCGCCCGCGGCGACGAGGCCCGTGATGTGGGCGATGTCGGCGAGGTGGTACGCGTCGACCGAGTCGGCCGCGGCCTGTACGCGCTCCCACTCGACCTCTCGCGGGTACGCGGAGTAGCCCGAGATGATGATGTCCGGGTCGAACTCCTCGGCTTTCGCGGCGAGTTGGTCGTAGTCGACGTAGCCGGTCTCGGCGTCGACCTCGTACTGTTCGACCTCGTACGTCTTCCCCGCGACGTTCACCGGGTGGCCGTGGCTCAGGTGGCCGCCGTGGGTCAAATCCAGCGAGAGAATCTTGTCACCGGGTTCGAGCACGGCGAGGAACACGCCCATGTTCGCCTGCGAGCCCGAGTGTGGTTGGACGTTGACGTGGTCGGCGCCCCAAAGCTCCTTGGCGCGGTCGATGGCGAGCTGTTCGACCTCGTCGGCGTACTCACAGCCGCCGTAGTACCGGCTTCCCGGGTAGCCCTCGGCGTAGTTGTTCGTCAGTTCCGAGCTTTGGGCCTCCATGACCGCCTCGCTGACGTGGTTCTCGCTCGCTATCATGGCGAGCGTGTCGTTCTGTCGATCGCGTTCGCCCGCCAGCGCGTCGGCGACGGCCGGGTCGGTCTCTCGAACGGTGTCGTAAGGCATCGTGGGTGCATCTCGACTCTGCGGTATAACGCTTCGCCGTCCCCCGAGACGAGGGCGGCACGCCGCACCAGAACCACAACGTGACAGGACGCGCACGTTCTGTGTTCGGGTCGATGAGCGCGGTGAGTGCCGCTTGGATATCTTCGAAAGATACCCTGAATTGGGTTCGTTCACGGCCGAAATCGACGTATTACGTGTTCAGTTCTCACCGAGACGAGTACCCACCGGCGATAGCTCTATATTGGAACTTCGTCACGTCTCTCACATACCGTGCTAAGAACTATCACAGACTACGGAACGCCCCGGAACCGAGGGGACACGCGCCCGCCCCGGCGAGCCGTTCGGCCGACCGCCGAGGTGAGCCGCCGATGAGTGAGGTCGAGTCCCTCCCGGTGCAGTACAGCGACATCGAGCGCGCGAGCGAGCGACTCGAAAACGACCGCGTCGTCAAGCGGACGCCGATAGAGCGGAGCACCTCGCTCGGTGACCTCGTCGGCGCGGACGTCTACCTGAAGATGGAACACCTCCAGTGGACGGGGTCGTTCAAGACGCGGGGCGCGTACAACAAGATTCGACAGGATACCGACCGCGGCATCGACGAGTTCGTGGCCGCGAGCGCCGGCAACCACGCGCAGGGCGTCGCGCTCGCGGCAACCGAGTGCGGGGCCGACTCCACGGTCGTGATGCCGGAGAACGCTCCGCAGACGAAAATCGACGCGACGCGCGACTACGGCGCGGAAGTCGAACTCGTCGGCGAGGACTTCCAGGAGACGATGGCGTACGCCCAGTCGCTCGCCGAGGAATCGGACGCCGAGTTCGTCCACGCGTACGACGACTGCGACATCGTCGCCGGACAGGGAACGCTCGGCGTCGAGATGTACCGCGACCTCCCCGAGATGGACACCGTGGTCATCCCCATCGGCGGCGGCGGGCTCATCTCGGGCATCGCCACCGCAATCAAGCACCACGACCCCGAGATTCGCGTCGTCGGCGTGCAGGCTGAGGGCGCGGAGACGGTCCACGAGAGCCTCGACAAGGGTGTTCCCGTCACGCTCGACGACACCAACACCATCGCGGACGGCATCGCCACCGGCGGCATCTCCGAGTTGACGCTCCGAACCATCGAGGAACACGTCGACGAGGTCGTCACGGTCTCCGACGGGGAAATCGCGGAGGCTATCCTCCTCTTGCTCGAACGCGCCAAGCAGGTCGTGGAGGGTGCTGGTGCGGCTTCCGTCGCCGCCGTGCTGAGCGACGACCTCGACGTCGAGGGCGAGACCGTTATGCCGCTTCTCTGCGGGGGCAATCTGGACATGACGATGCTCCAGACGGTGCTCGTCCACGCGCTGACCAGCCGTCGCCAGACGCTCCGTCTCCGGGTTCGAATCCGGGACGAACCCGGCGAGATGGCGCGACTCTCCCGGCTTATCGCCGACCGCGACGCGAACATTCACGACGTTCGCCACGTCCGCGCCGTCGACACCCTCGACGTCGGCGAGGCCCACCTCCTGTTCCGCATCGAGACCAAGGGGGCCGAACACGCGGCGGCCGTCGTGGACACGATAGAGGACGCGGGCTACGCGGTCGACGACGTTTCGGAGCCGAGCTAGCGCCCGGTTCCCCGGTCTCGACCGTTCTCGAAGCCGAATCTCGAATGCCTCTCAATTTGACACGACGTGTGAGACGCGGCGGGACGCGGCTTGAACGACGAACGCGCTGATGTCCTCTCCGCGAAGCGACTCACCGATACCGACGAAGCGTCCGCTACGTCTCTCCGGCCGACTGCCGGATGCGCGCCACGACGTCTTCCCGACTCACGTCCGGGTCGTCGTCGGTCGTGAGTCGGCCCATCACGAATTCGAGTAGGTCGAGGTCTTGGAGCAGGTCGAGCGCGTCCATGCGTTCGAGGTCGAGCGCCTTACCGAACTCGTAGACGGTCTTGGCGTCGTTGGCGGCGTCGGCTAGTTGGTCGATTGTGACGGACTCGGGGAGGCCGATGCCGTCGGCGAGCGCCTCGGGCGACCCGTCGCCGTCCGTCGCGGGTGCCGGTGGTCGCTCGACGCCCGTCGGGTCGCCGGCGAGCGACGTTTCGTACGACGACGGTTCGTGGACGCCTTGGTCGATCATGTACCTGCGGACCGTCTCGTCCGTCACGTCCATCTCGAAGGCGTCGGCCATCCGCTCGAACGTCTCGTACCGCGCGTACACGGCTTCGAGGTACGTCGTGTCTTCGAACGCCGGCACGTTCGGGTTCCGAACGGCTCCGGGCGGTTCGGCATCGGCGTCGTCGTCGGCTGTCTCGGTTGCACTCGTCGTCGGCGCATCGGTCGCGACCGTGACGACGACCGCCGGGTCGCCGTCGAGCGAGACGTCCGCGGCGTCGACGGCGACGTGCTCGCGGTCGCTCGGCAGCACGTCGTCGACGCCGAGCGTGAGCCCGATCGACCCGTCGGAGTCGAGCGACGCCCCTCGGATTCGAACGGGAATGTCGCCGTCGGCGTCCGACGAGAGCGCGAACTCGACATCCGCGGACGCGCCCGAGTCCGTGACCGTCACGGACGACTTGCGGACGCTCGCGGCGTCCGTCCGCTCGCACTCTTCGAGGAATTCGCCCAGTCGCCGAAGCGATGTACCCACGCTCATTGTTCGTTTCGACGGACGCGCCGGGACTCCCTGAAAAGCGGTGTGGAATACTGAGTCAGTTTATATAACCCCACAGAATATGCGGCGAAAACTATAAACAAAAATCTAATGTTCACATTACTATATCGTGCCCACGAGAAACGCTTCTGTCGCGAGCGTCGACGCGAGTTCGCGACCTTCAACCGAACCGGCAGTCCGGTTTCCCCGGTGTCGAATCTCTGTATCCACGAGGTGAAGACACGATGAGTCTGATAACCGTTGCCGACATCGCGCACGACGACCTCGCGCTGACGCCGACGATTCAGTCGGAGGCCGCGAGCGAGATAGACGTCATCTCTCAATCCGCGACCGACCCCGAGACCGGCCTGTTTTTTTTCGTCGTGAAGGGCGCGGACGTCTCGGCGTTCGAAGCGGCGCTGGAGGTCGACCACACGGTCAGCGACTGGCAGCTCGTCTCCGAGCGGGAGGAGTCGGCGGTGTATCGCATCGGACACACGCCCGATACGATTCTCCTCTCGCCTATCATCACGGAACTCGGCGGGCTCATGCTCGACGCGTGCAGCAACGACACGGCGGGGTGGCGGGTCCGGCTCCAGCTTTCGGACCGCGAGGCGCTCTCGGAGGTGTGGGAGTACTGCGAGGCGAACGACATCTCCTTCGAGCTGAACCGGATGTTCCGACAGGACGGCTGGATGAACGGCGAGCCGAGCAAGCTGACCGACGCCCAGCGCGACGCGCTCGTCGCCGCCTACGAACACGGCTACTTCGAGGAGCCGCGAGAGGCGGCGCTAGACGACCTCTCCGAAGTACTCGACATCTCGCCGACGGCCGTCAGCGGACGCATCAGGCGGGGGACCGCGGAGCTGGTCGAGTCGATTCTCCTCGACGAGTGACGGAATAACCCCCCGAAGAAAGGCGGGAGTCAGACCGCGAGGACGTAGTCGTCCTGCGGTTCGTAGATTTCGCCGCTCATCCGCAGGTTGCGGACGGCGTCGAGCGTTTCGCCGATGGCGACGCCGTTGTCCGCGAGCGCCGCGGCGAGCCGCCCGAGTTCGACGCCGTCGGGGTGGTCCTCACCGAGGTCGGTGAGCGCCGTTTTCACGTCGTCGCTCTCGACGTCGACGTCGAACGCGACGCGCTCCCACTCGACGTCGTGGCCGGTGACGTTCGCGTGTCGCCGGTACAGGTCGACGGCGTCGTTCGGCTCCGTGACGGAGACGTGGAGGTCGCACGCCGGGCAGGTGACGACGCCGGCGCGTGGTTTTTCGGCTAGTTTGGCACTCTCGTCGTCAGGCATTGTACGCGTCCTGTGCGAGGCGGTGCAGTTTGTGGACGGTGTGTTCGTTCGGACCGAGCTGTGCCTGCCCGAGCGCGCCGGACGTGAGCCCCTCGTACTGGCGTTCGACGAGTTCGAAGTCCTCTTCTTGGAGCTGCCGGCTCGTCTGGACGAAGTTCTCTTCTTCTTCCGACAGCTCGGAGTCGCGGAAGTAGTAGTCCGCGATGAGCTGGAAGCGCCCCTCGTCGATGGGGTCGATGATGTACGTGCCGTAGCCGTCGGCGGTGCCGTACATGTTGACCGTGAAGTTCGGCCAGAAGTAGTAGAACTTGGCCTCGTGTTCGGGGTGGATGCGCATCTCGTCGTCGACGTCCTCTTTGTGCTTGTAGTGAAGCACCCAGTGGTAGTCGTTGACTTCGAGTTCGGACTCCATGAGTTCGAGTCCCTGCACCCAGTCTTGGTGGTTCGCCTGACAGTGGTCGCACTCCGAGTAGTTCCCGCTGAACGTCTTCCAGTTGCACTCGACTTCGGAGACGTAGCGCCGGGCGTGTTCGTACTCACCGAGCGGCAGGTCTTCGAGTTCCGTCTTCATCTTCCCGGCCTGTTCGGCAAGCGAGAGGCTCGGTTCGTCCTCGAAGTTGACGAACACGAGCGGCCCGATGGCGTCGGTGTTGACCTCCATGAGGCCGTTTTCTTCGGGGTCGAGTTCGCTGACGGCGTCGTCGTCGAGGTCGGGGTTCAGACTCGCCTCCTCGAAGCTCTTGGGGGTGCTCTGGAGCGACCCGTCGAGTTCGTACGCCCAGAGGTGGTACGGGCAGGTGATGCGGTTGAGGCTGCCGGGGTCGGTCATCGGCGTGTCGTCGAGCATCTTCGACCCGCGGTGGGCACAGACGTTGTAGAACGCCCGCACGTCGCCCTCGCCGTCGCGGGTGACGATTATCTGCTTGTCACCGATGGTTCGCGTGAAGTAGTCGCCCGCGTCCGGGATGTGGGTCTCGTGGCCCGCGTAGACCCAGTACCGACCGAACACTTTCTCCTTTTCCATCTCGTGGACTTCCGGGTCGGTGAAGTACCTCGCCGGCAGCGCGTTCGTTTCCGCGGTGATGTCGGCACTCACCGCACCGATTTCGTCACGATTGTTGTTCCACCGTGTCATGGGAGGAAGAAACACACATCTGTGGAAAAGGATTCGTCGGAAATAGTGGACCCGTATAAGTGGCGGTGGATATCCGCGAGCGGCCGCCGTCCGGCCGCGAGCGCCGCTCTCAGCGGGCCGAGCATCGTTCCTCGGAAAAAGGGGCTCCGTGATACAGGTCAAGAGTGAAGGGGGGACGTTCCGAACCGCCGGGCACAATGAGTGTCCGCGACGACCGATACGATGTCGCCGTCGTCGGGGTCGGCGGGATGGGGAGCGCGACCGCGTACCACCTCGCCGACCGCGGCCTCGACGTCGTCGGTCTCGAACGCTACGACATCCCTCACTCGCAGGGGTCGTCCCACGGCATCACCCGCATCATCCGCCGCGCGTACTACGAACACCCGTCGTACGTCCCGCTCATCGAGCGGGCGTACGACCTCTGGGACGACCTCGCCGACGAGACCGGCCGCGATATCATCCACCGAACCGGCTCCATCGACGCCGGCCCCGTCGACAACGACGTGTTCGCGGGTTCGAAACGCTCCTGTGAGGAACACGACATCCCGCACGAGGTGCTGACCGGCGCGGAGGTCAACGAACGATTCCCCGGCTACGAACTCCCCGAGGACTACCGCGCGGTCTATCAGGAAGACGGCGGGTTCGTTGTCCCCGAGCAGTCGATTATCGGCTATACCGAAGCGGCACAGGCCCGGGGTGCCGAAATCCGCGCCCGCGAACAGGTCGATGACTGGGCGGAGACGAACGACGGCGGCGTGCGCGTCCGCACCGACCGCGGTGTGTACGTCGCGGACGCGCTCGTGCTCGCCGCGGGCGCGTGGAACTACAAACTCGCTGACGCGCTCGACGGCCTCGCAATTCCCGAGCGACAGGCGCTCGCGTGGTTCCAACCCGAGTCGCCGGCGACGTTCGCGCCCGAGGAGTTCCCCGTCTGGAACCTCAGCGTCCCCGAGGGTCGGTTCTACGGCTTCCCGGTCCACGACGTGCCGGGGTTCAAGCTCGGCAAGTACCACCACCGCGACGAGGAGGTCGACCCCGACGACTTCGACCGCGAGCCGAACCGCGCCGACGAGGCGATACTCCGTGATGTCACGGAGAAGTACTTCCCGGAGGCCGCGGGGCCGACGATGTCGCTCGCGACGTGCATGTTCACGAACTCGCCGGACGAGCACTTCATCCTCGACACGCTGCCGGACCACCCGCAGGTCGCCGTCGGCGCGGGCTTTTCGGGACACGGCTTCAAGTTCGCCAGCGTCATCGGCGAAATCCTCGCTGACCTCGCCGTCGACGGCGAAAGCGACCTGCCGCTCGACATGTTCTCGCTCGACCGGTTCGAGTGACGACGGGCGGTCGCGCTTGCCGCTCGTCAACCGATTTGACGATATAACTTCCGTAAGTTTTCTTCATTTCCGTATAAATGCCACTATTATCGAAGCCGACTTGTTATGATGTGTAACACCAATGGGTTGGTTGAATCGTGAGGGGTGTGGACTCGTGTCACGGTCGGAGCGGACGCGTCGAATCCGACGCGGGTCGTCTCTCGACGGTGACAGTGGGTGGCCCCAAAGCGGGGACAACGATATGACCGAACACGAATTCATCTGGCGGTCGTCAATGGAGGCTGTATCGAATGGCGAATAGCAACGACTCGACCGGTCGGTCGACGAGCGAGTTACAGGAAGACCTGTTTTATCCCGATATGGAGCGCGAACCCGGTGACAGAAACATCCAGGGGTTGGGGTTCGACATCCATCCCGTCGTCTTCCCGGCCGCGCTCTTGATAATCGGCGTCTTCGTCGCGGCGACGCTCATTCTCGGCGAGCAGGCGGCGAGCGTCTATTCGGGTATCAGGGGCTTTTTCGAGGGGAACTTCGGGTGGTTCTTCCTCCTGTCGGTAAACCTCTTTATCGTGGTCTTGGCGTACTTCGCGCTGAGTAAGTACGGAAAGATAACCCTCGGCGGCGTCGAGGCCGAAACGGAGTTCAGCGACTTCTCGTGGATGGCGATGCTGTTCAGCGCGGGCATGGGTATCGGGCTCATGTTTTACAGCGTCTCGGAGCCGCTGTACTACTTCAGTAACGTCCCTGGCTTCTTCGACGCCGAGGCTGGGTCCGGCGGTGCGGGTATCGCCGCGATGACGCAGACGTTCTTCCATTGGGGGTTCCACCCGTGGGCCATCTACGGCCTCGTCGGCTTGGGACTCGCGTTCTTTTCGTTCAATCGGGGGCTGCCGCTCACGTTCCGGTCGATTTTCTGGCCGCTCCTCGGCAAGCGAATCTACGGCTGGCCGGGCCACCTCATCGACCTCGTGGCGGTGTTCGCGACGCTGTTCGGCCTCGCCACGTCGCTCGGCCTCGGGGTCGCACAGATAAACACCGGGCTGTCGTACATCCTCGGCGGGAGCATGCTCGGCGTCCTGAGCGTTCCGAACAACACCGGAATGCAAATCGCGCTCATCGCCGTGATTACACTCATCGCGACCGCCTCCGTCGCGGCCGGCCTCGAAGGCGGCATCCGGCGTCTGAGCACGGTGAACGTCTTTCTGATGTTCGTGCTGTTGACGTTCGTGCTCGCCGCCGGCGCGACGATGAGCATCTTCGGCGCGTGGGTGCAGGGCCTCGGGAACTACTTCAGCGACTTCCTCTCGCTCGCGTTCTTCACCGGGACGCTCGGCGACGGCGCGTCCACCGTCAACGCCTGGACGGTGTTCTACTGGGCGTGGTGGATTGCTTGGTCGCCGTTCGTCGGGATGTTCGTCGCGCGCATCTCGAAGGGGCGGACGGTCCGCGAGTTCGTCTTCGGCGTGTTCGTCCTGCCGTCTTTGTTCTCGACGGTCTGGCTCTCGGCGTTCGGCGGGAGCGCGCTGTTCAACTCCCTTCAGGGTAACGGCGCGGTCCTCGCGACCTACAACGAGGCCGGCCAGACGGTCGCCATGTTCGCGCTCCTCGAACAGTTCCCGTTCAGCGCCGTTTCGGGGCTGCTCGCCGTGACGCTCATCGTCACGTTCTTCGTGACCTCCTCGGACTCGGGGTCGCTCGTCGTCGACCATCTCACGTCGGGCGGCAAGCACAACGTGCCGCGGACCCAACGCATCTTCTGGGCGGTCATCGAGGGCCTCGTCGCGTCGCTTCTCCTCTACGGCGGGGGCCTCGGCGCGCTCCAGACGGCGGCCATCGCGACGGGGTTCCCGTTCGCCGTCGTCCTCGTCATCATGTGCTACACGGTCTATCTCGGCCTCGACAAGGAGTACGAACTCCTGCAATCCGAGGAGTTCGCTGAGCGAATCGAGGACTTGGCGGACGAGGACATCGACATCGACGTCGGTCGCTCTCGGACGTCAGTCGTGACCAACATCCGGCAGAACCCCGGCACGACGGACGACTGACCGCGGAGCCACCGAACCGATGACTCGACGCTATCGATGAACGCGCTCGCTGTCGTTTCGGCGGCGTTCGCGGTCTTCCTTTTCGTCGTTGCACTGTTCGCGATGACGGTCGGTGAGCTACGGGGCGCGGGCCTCGCGTTCCTGAGCGCCAGTCTCGTCATCTACCTCAGAGAGAAGCACCTCGTCGGCAAGTGACCTCGTCGGCGGACGACTCCGGTCAGTGCGCTCCTCGTCGGCGCACGGCTTTCGTCGCCGCGCGTGTACTCGTCGCTCTCCGACTCTGATTCTCGTCGAACCACGCGACGCACCCGTGATGAGACCCCTCCCTCGTCACCCCCCGGTATCTATACACCTCAGATAGTGGACCCGGAGAGATATCCGAAGGCCGCAGTCACTACTGTTTGGTACATGCACACATGGTCTACGTTTCCCGAACGCGCCGAAACGGTCGTCGTCGGGGCCGGCTGTGTCGGTTGTAGCGCGGCGTATCACCTCGCCGAGTCGGGTCGCGAAGATGTCGTCGTCCTCGACCGGGGTCCGCTGTTCGAGACCGGGGGGTCGACCTCTCACGCCCCCGGACTCGTGTTCCAGACGGCCGGGAACAAGCTGATGACGGAGATGGCGTCGTACACGCGCGACCTCTACGACGGGTTCGGCGACTTCCGGACGTGCGGCGGCATCGAAGTCGCCTACACCGAAGACCGCTGGGACTTCCTCAAACGCAAGCGCGAGTGGGGCCAGTCCTACGGCATCGACGAGGGCGAACTGCTCACGCCCGAGGAGGTCGAAGCGCGCGTCCCGCAAATAAACGCCGATGTCATCTACGGCGGCTACTACGTCCCGTCGGACGGGAAGGCTGACGCCGTCAGCGCCGCCGAGTCGATGGCGGAGGAGGCGCGCGAGGCCGGCGTCGAGTTCTACGGCCACACCGAGGTCACGGACATCGACACTACCGACGGCAGCATCGACGCGGTCGACACCGAACACGGCCGAATCGAGGCCGACGAGGTGCTCGTCGCCACGAACATCTGGGGGCCGCTGTTCGGCGAGATGGTCGGCACGGACATCCCGCTCGTCCCCTGCGCGCACCAGTATCTCGTCTCCGACGAACTGGACGAACTCGAAGGTGCAGAGCGCGAAATCGAACAGCCGCTGCTCCGGCATCAGGACCACTCGCTGTACTACCGCCAGCACGGCGAGCGCTACGGCATCGGCTCGTACAACCACGAATCGCTGCTGGTCGACCCGGCGGACATCTACGGTCCCGATAAGCTCGACGACCTCGGGCTCGAATACCCGTCGCTCCGAGAGTTCACGGAGGAGCACTTCTACGAGAACACTCACCCGGACCACGACCGGTCGGCGTTCGACGCCGCCAGCGAACTCGTCCCCGGCTTCGAGGACTGCGAGTGGACCTCCGCCATCAACGGCATGTTCTCGTTCACGCCCGACGGCATGCCCATCCTCGGGCCGGACGAGGACACCGAGGGACTCTGGTGGGCGCTCGCCGTCTGGGTCACGCAGTCCGGCGGCGCGGGCGACATCGTCGCCAGCTGGATGGAAGACGGGACGCCGCGGCTCGACGGCTCCCGCGTCAACGCCTCCGGCGCGCACGTCTCCCGGTTCCAGTCGCACGCGGGCAGCCGAGAGTACACCTACGGGCGCGGCGCGCAACAGTACCGCGAGGTGTACCAACTCATCCACCCGCGCGAACAGCCGGACGGACAGCGCGCGCTCCGCCGGAGCCCGTTTTACGACCGGCAGGCCGACCTCGGCGCGGAGTTCTACGACAGCGACGGCTGGGAGGTCCCGCAGTGGTACGAGTCCAACGAGACGCTCCTCGAAACGTACGACGTGCCGGACCGCCCCGACTGGCTCTCGCAGAACTGGTCGAAGGTCCAGGGCGCGGAACACCAGCACCTCCGCGAGAAGGTCGGCATGGTCGACATGACGACGTTCACGCCCATCGAAGTGTCGGGCTCGGGCGCGCTGGAGTTCCTGCAAGGGCTCCTGACGAACGACATGGATGTCACGCCGGGCCGGATGCGCTACTCCGCGATGCTCAACGAGGATGGCGGCGTACTCGCCGACCTGACGGTCGCTCGGTTCGACGACGACCGGTTCGTGCTGTTCACCGGAGGCGGAAGCTCGGCGACGCTCCACTCGCGGTGGGTCACAGAGCACGCGCCCGACGACGGCTCCGTCGACGTGACCGCCCACGTCTCCAGTCGGACCGGTATCGGCGTCTTCGGCCCAGACTCCCGGAAGGTGCTTTCGGACCTCGTCGAGGCCGACCTCGCGAACGACGAGTTCCCGTTCTACTCGGCACAGGAGACCTACCTCGGCAGCATCCCCGTGACGATGCTCCGACTCTCGTACGCCGGCGAACTCGGCTGGGAAATCTACGCTCCGACCGAGTACGGGAGCCAGCTCTGGGACGCGATTCGCGAGGCCGGCGAGGAGTACGACATCGCGCCCGTCGGCTGGGCCGCCCTCGACTCGACGAGCATGGAGAAGGGCTTCCGCCTCTGGGGGACGGACCTCACGCCCGAACACAACCCGTACGAGGCCGGCATCGGCTTCGCGGTCGACCTCGACACCGACTTCGTCGGGAAAGCGGCGCTCGTGGAGGACAAAAACGACGACAGCCCGAGCGACCGCATCGTCCCGATAACGCTCGACGAGGAGGAGGCCGTCGTCGACGCGGGCCATCCGGTGTTCGCTGACGGCGACCTCGTCGGCTACTGCTGTCGGGCCGACTACGGCTACACAATCGACGCCGGCATCGCGTACGCGTATCTCCCCGAGGAGTACGCTAACTCCGGGCAGGATGTCGAAATCCGGTACGAGGGTGACGCCCATCCCGCGACAGTCCGGTCGGGACCGCTTTTCGACCCCGACCGCGACAAGATGATTCGGTGACTGCCGGCTCCCTCGCGTCACCGTCACCATCTTCGCTTCCGCTTCAGCCTCTGCCTCCGCCTCAGTTTATCGGCGCTGTCGAATCGCAGTCGATGATAGTCCGTCGAGGCCGTGCTGAACTCGGCAGATTTGTCGTGAATGGGACTGTCTGAAGAATAACTGGCCTACCGCTGTCACTCGTCTTCGACGGCCTTCAGGTCGAGCCGCGGGGCAAACGACTCGTACGTCTCGTCGCTCGACACGATGGTGTCGCCGTCGGACTCGACGAGATGGAGCGCATCGAAGGGCGTAAAGCCGTGGTCTTCCACGTAGGTCGCGGCCGTGAGAACCGTATCCACGTCTCCGCGCACTTCTAACAGCGCGGCGACGTTCGCGACGACCCGCTCCGTGTCCCGCTCTTCTCGGTACGCGACCATGAGGAGTTCGATGAGCGTGAACTGCGACGTCCACAGTTCGTCTCGGTGGTCTCGGTAGACCGCCTCTGCGGCGTCGCCGAGCCAGTCTTCGTCCTTGATGAGCGCCAGCAGGAAGTCCGTCTCGGCGTACATTCAGCGGCCGGCCTCGTCTATCGCAGCGTTCCGGGCTCCGTGGCGGAGTTCTTCGGCCGTCTTCTCGACGTCCGCGAACTCGGTGCGGAGCGCATCGAGCGGGTCGTCCTCGATTGGTATCAGCTTGATACCGTCGTGCAGTTGGACGATGCGGTAGTGTTCACCGTACCGCTCTCTGACCTCTTTGGGGAGCGTGAGGCGTCCGCGACCGTCCAGCGTCGCTTCGGACATACGCCCTCCTACGATGGGTAGACTGAAGAGTTTTCCCCATACCTCGATTCACGACCCACTCGGATAGAACCCTCCCGCTCCCGGACGCTCCCGCTGTCGGTGTCACTCGCCTTCTGTCCGGCGCTACGAGTTTCGACGGTTTCGGATTATTCGAGTTATTCGGAATCCTCGTCGCCGACGCCGCGCTGTTCGAGGACGCGTTCGACGATTTCTTCGGGGTGTTCGGTCGCCACGGCGAGCGCGGCGTTGTGGAGTTCGCTTTTCGTGACGCCCTTGAGCCCGTGGTCGCGGGTCAGTTCGCGCTCCACGTCGTAGGTGATGATGTCGTCGAACTCGTCGGCGACCGCTTCGAGCACGTACAGCGCCTTGTGGACGGTTTCGTCGAACTCGAAGGCGGGGCGTTCGCGGGGGTCGAGTGGCTCTGCGGACGCGGATTCCGACGCTGACTCGTCGTCCGATTCGACCGCGTCGTCGGTCCCGGCGTCTTCGTCCGCCGGTTCGGGTTCCGGCTCCGGCCCAGAGTCGGTCTCGCCGCTCCCCATCGCGGCGTCGAGGTCACCGAAGGGGTCTTCGCTCATCGGGCCACCTCGCCTTCTTCGACGATTTGCGCGAGTTCGTCGTAGCACGCTAACTGGTCGCAGGTGCTGTCGTAGTCCCGCAGCGGCATGTGCTCGCGAATCGACGCGTCGATGGCCGAGCGGTGCCGAATCCCCGGCTTCGGCAGGTCGTCGTCCCACTCGCCGTTGTCGATGGCCTCGAACACGTCAGGGTCGGTGTACGCGAAGTTCGGGAGCTTCGAGGCGATGTTCGGCTTCGAGACGAGCGCCTCCACGAGCCGTCTCGTCGGGCGGTCGTGGTCGATTCGGTCCCGCAGGTCGGTCGGCACGACCGCGAGGATTTCAAGGTCGAAGTGCTCGCGCGCGGGTGTGATGAGTCGCTTGACGGTCTTTTCGAGCCCCGACAGCGCGCCCGACTCGGGGCGCATCGGCAACACGAGGTTCTGCGTGGCGTACAGCGCGTTGTCGTTGAGCTTCCCGCGCGCCGCGGGGCAGTCCACGACGACGTAGTCGTAGTCGTCCCCGAGAAGCGGGTCGATGACGCGCTGTTTGAGCCGCGCCGACCCCATCATCACGCCGCCGAGGTCGGATTCGACCTGTTCGATGCGGTCGTTCGACGGGAGGAGGTCGATTTCGAACCCGGTCTCCAAGATGAGCTCTCGCGGCTCCAACTCGGCGTCGTCGAGGAGCACGTCTCCGAGATGTGCCTCCGAGTAGAACTCTTCTCCGAACCCGAGGCCCGTCGTGGTGTGTCCGTTCGGGTCGAGGTCCACGAGCAGCACGTCGCTTCCCCGGTGTGCGAGCTCGCGGGCGAGGTTGATGGAGGTCGTCGACTTGCCGATACCGCCTTTGAGGAGACAGACGCTGACTGCACGTGACATGATGGGGGATATCCGTACTATCGAGATTCTCGCCGTAGTTGAAATAATTATGGTTACTCCGGCCTTTTGGACAACCCAAATTATCTAAGTATCTCAAATAATCTAAAATAGCTATTTTATCGACTCGATTCGCGCTCTTACCTCGACTGGCGGCCCGAATTGTCACCGGCAGTAGCTATTTGGACCCGTTGTGTGCAGGTACGTTCGTGACAGATTGGTTGCCCGGTCGAGGGCTGCGCGCCCCGGAACTCTCGTCGCAGACGGTGACGCTCGCGGTCGCCGCCGCCTTGCTCCTCGCAGTCGTCGGGCTCCACCCCGTCTCCGTCCTTCCGGTCCGGTCGCAGTACGCGCTTTCGGTTTTCGTCGTCGCGCTCCTACTTTGGTTGACCAAACCGGTTCCGTACGCGATTTCGAGTCTGGCCTGCGTCTCCCTGTTGTACGCCCTCGGCGTCGTGGACTCCTTCGAGGCCGCGGTGAGCGGCTTCACCTCCTCGCTCGTGTATTTCCTCCTCGTGTTGTTACTCCTCGGCAATGCGGTCCGGTCGGTGGGGTTGGATACCCGGTTAGCGAACCGACTGCTGTCCCCGGACAGCACCCCTCGTGGGGCGTTTCGTTCCATCACCCGGAACGTGCTCGTACTGGCGCTGTTCATGCCGTCCGCGATGGCCCGTGCGGTCGCGTTCATCCCCATCGTCGAGGAGGTGACCGAGGAGTTCGACCTCCCGTCGGGAAGCGGATTCGAGCGCGCGTCGTTCCTCCTCTTGGGTCACATCAACCCCATCGCGTCGATGGCGCTCATGACCGGCGGCGGGATGGCGCTCGTCACCTCGGGCATCCTCGCGACGAGCGTCCGACCGCTCTCGTGGGTCGAGTGGGCCGTCTTGATGATTCCGCCGACAGTGGTTCTCTACGTACTCGCCGCCGTGGCCGCCGGTCTCTTCAACGCCGTCGATGCCGACTCGACTGTCGACCCCGACAAGCCGGGGATTGCGGACGCGTCCGCCGACGGCGAGTTGACTCGCGAGCAGGGATTCGTCGCGGCGGTGATGGCCGGGACCGTCCTCGCGTGGGTCGTCGGGTCGTTCGTCGGCCTCCCCGAGATTCTCCCGGCGGTCGTCGCGGTCACCGTCCTCGCGCTCCCGGGCGTCGACGTCATCGACGCCGACGATGTCAAGGGACTCAGCTGGGGCGTCCTCTTTCTCATCGGCGCGACGCTGTCGATTCTGGACGCCTTGGAAGCGACCCAAACCATCGCGCTCGTCGTCGACCTCCTCGCGCGGTTCGTCCCGTTCGAGGCGTTTAGCCACTGGCAACTCGTCGGACTGCTCCTCGGGTTCGCGGTCGCCGTTCGCGTGCTCTTTTCGACCGGGTCGGCCGCCATCGTGGTGATTCTCCCCATCGTGCTGCGGTTCGCGGAGACGTTCGGCGTGACGCGGCTCTATCTCGGACTCGCGGTCCTCCTGGTGGTGGGGTCGACCACGATTCTCCCGTTCAATACGACCGCCGTGCTCGTCTCGCTCGACCGCGGCCCGCTGACGAATCGGGACGTGACGCTGTTCGGGTTCGTGACGATGGGCCTGTCACTCGTCGTCGTGACCCTCTCGTGGCTCTTCTACTGGCCGCTCGTCGCCTGAATCAGCGACGCCGACGGGCGGTCGTCCGCGCGAACCCGGACTCCGGTTCCGCCACTCGTTGCGACAACCACCGGGCTATTTGTAGGTGAACGGTATCTGCCCGGTACGGGTGAGTTCGCATCTTACGTGTTGAGTTTACGACGGCTCCGACCGGCGTCATGTCGAAGATAGACCGCCGTCTGCGAGACGCCCGGAGCATCGAGTTGGACAACGCGTTTTACGTCGAGGACGGGACGTGGATCGAGTCGCTCACCATCGCCTCGAACGACTCTTTCGACGTGGAGTCCCTCCTCGCCGAAATCTCGGGCGTGACCGTCTTCTACGACGAGGAGATTCCGACCGCCTCGACCGACGTGCAGATACGCCGAGTGACGATTCTCGCCAACGAGTCCTACCCGTTCATCCTCGGACTGGTGCTCAGACAGGAGACGATTCCGAACCGCATCGTCCTCCAAGACGGCGTCTTCGAGGTCGTCGCCACCGCACAGGACTGGGACCACTTCAGGGAACTCGCCGACGAGATTCAGGAGACGCTCGGGGAGTTCGAACTCCGCTCCGTGACGCAGGACGAAACCCCCGGCGAACCGCTCGATAGCGGCCGATTAAAGGAGGTGTTAATCTCCAAGCTGACCGACGACCAGCTCGCGGTTCTGGAGACGGCATTCAATCACGGCTACTTCCACATTCCGCGAGAGACCTCTGAGACCGAACTCGCCGAGGAGCTGGGTATCGCTCAGTCCACGCTGAGCGAACGACTCCGGACCGCGGAGCGAAATCTGCTCGAACTCATCTACGGTCCGCGACAGGAGTAGCTCCCACCGTGTTGGATAATATTGCCGCCTTCCACCGATACAGTATATAAAGAGCGATAAATATCGGCTCCTATCGGGATTAGCACCATGGAAGATACTCCATAACAAGCGGTCGCAATGTCGAAGAAAAATCGTGATAGTTCGGGTGTCGAACGTGGAACTGGCCTTACGCGACGCGACTACGTGGCGGCGACTGCGACCGCCCTCGGCGTGACCGGACTCGCGGGGTGTACCGGTGGCGGCGGCAGCGGGAGCGGCGGGAGCGACGGCGGGTCGAGTCTCACCCCCGATGTCCCCTCCGGGACCCCGGAGACGGTCGAGACGAAGTACTGGCGCGAGTGGGAGACCATCGACGCCGACGAACCGCCGCTCGATTACAGCGCGACCGCAGGCGCGGTGTTGGACCCCGTCCCGCTCGAATTTTCGAGCGAGGACGACCCGTGGATGCGGGAACACGCGCTCATGGTCCAGCGCGGGCTTGACGCCCTCGGCATCGGGACGCAACTCAACGACCGGCCGCTGAACCAACTGTACGCCCAGAGTTGGGACACGAAGGGACTCGAAGCAATCATCTCGATGAGTACCCACGGTCCGGACCCGCAACGCGGACTGGACCCGAACCCGCTTTTGATGCGGCGGACCGAGACGAGCCTCTCGAACTACGACAACTACTACCACCCCGACCTGCAGGAGGTGCTGACGGAACAGAGTCAGGCGACCGAGCGCGCCGAGCGAGAGGAGCTCGTCGCCGAGGCCCAGCGCATCTTCAGCGAGGACGTGGGCGCGCTCATCACGCTGTTCCCCGATATCATCACCGCGGTCAACACGGAGCGCTGGAGCGGCTACGTCCAGACGCCGGGCAACGGGCCGACGAAGGACTCGTTCGTCTGGTCAGAGGTGAACCTGCAACCCCAGACCGACGACCGGACTTACATCAAGGGTGTGACCACCTCGATGAACTCGCTGAACCTCCCGTGGGCCGCCGGGGGCGCGGAGGCGAAGCGACTGACGTTCATCTACGACGGCCTCTTCGACGCCACGCCGGACCTCGAAGTCGTCCCCGCGCTGGCGACCGGTGGCGGATTCGTCGACGACACCACCGTCGAACTCACTCTTCGCGAAGGCGTCGAGTGGCACGACGGCGAGCCGTTCACCGCGGAGGACGTGAAGTTCACCGTCGAACTGTACAAGGAACACTCCTCGACCAGCCAGACGCCGTTCTACGAGCCGGTCGAGTCGGTCGAAGTGCTCGGCGACCACGAGGTTCGGTTCAATCTGAAGGGCCCCGACGCGGCGTTCATGACCCAGCGCGTCGTTCGCAGCGTCATCATCCCCAAGCACAAGTGGGAGGACGTGGAGAACCCGTCCCAGCACAACCCCGAGTCGCCCGTCGGCACGGGGCCGTTCACGCACGAGAACTGGGAGCAGGGAACCCGCTTCGAGGTGTCGAAAAACGAGGGCCACTGGATGTTCGACGACGACTGGCGGGCAGACGTGCTCGGCGACCAGGCCACGACCGGCGAGGGCGTCGACCGCGTCATCTGGATAAACGTCGGCAACATCGACTCCATGATCGGCTCGCTGCAGGGCGGCGAAATCGACGCCATCGGAACGACGCTCTCGAACTCGCAGGCCGACCGCGCCGCGAGCACCGCCGGCGTCGAGAAGATGACCTCGGGCAACTTCGCGCCGCTCGACACGAAGCTGATGTTCTCCTGTCCGCTCGTTCGCGACAAGGAGTTCCGCGTCGCCCTCGCCAAGTCGGTCGACACCGAGGGCTTCGCCGCCGACGTGCTGCAGGACCGCGCGACCGTCCCGAGCGGGGAGAACCCGATTTCGGACCTCACGCCGTGGCACACGTCGGACACGACGCACTACGAGTTCGACATCGACGGGGCGAAATCGAACCTCGAACAGGCCGGCTACACGTGGGACGACGACGGAAATCTCCGGTTCCCCAACGGGGACGCGTGGGCCGCCTTCGTCGAGCGCATCCAGCCCGGAAACATGCACCAACGCCGCGACGAACTCGGACAGGCGGACTTCTCGTAAGGTGACCACTATGTCGAACACTACCCATTCGCGCCGACGGGGGGACCGACCATGAGCGAGTTCCAGCGCTTTCTCGCGAAGCGACTCGCCATCTCCTTCGTGCTCACCCTCGTGGCCGTCTCGGTCATCTTCGTCGTCCTGCGGCTGCTTCCCGGGAGCCCGTTCGAGTCGCTCGTCACCGCGGGCAACCTGAGCCAGCAGCAAATCTCCGAGATTCGAGCGATGTACGGCCTCGACCAGCCGATGTGGCGGCAGTACCTCAGCTACCTCCAGAGTATCCTGCTGTTCCAGTTCGGCTACTCCATCCTGCGGAGCCAGCCCGTCTGGGGGGTACTGGCCCCACGGCTCGTCAACACGCTCATCCTGCTCGTCCCCGCGTTAGTGACGACGGCGGTCCTGAGTTCCCTGCTCGGGATGTACGTCGGTTGGAACCGCGGGAGTAAACTGGAGAAGCTCAGCATCATCGCCACGACGTTCCTCCGGTCGACGCCGGTGTTCATCACGGGCATCCTGTTCGTCATCGTCTTCGCGTACAACCTCGAACTGGTGCCCGCCTTCGGGATGCGCTCTATCAGCGCCTCGCCGGAGGGCTACGTCGAGACGTTCGCCTCGCTCGACTTCCTGCACCACTACATCCTGCCGTTTACGGTGTCGGTGCTGTACTACAGCGGCGACTTCCTGCTGTTGGCGCGTAACGGCGTCGTCGAAAAGCGGGGCTCTGAGTTCCTCAAGCTCCACCGCGCGAAGGGGCTCTCGGAGATGCAGCAACTCGCGCGGGCGGGTCGGAACTCCATGCTACCGATTCTGACCTACTTCGCGCTGCGTCTCGGGATGATATTCCAGGGACTCATCCTGCTCGAAGTCGTCTTCGGCTGGCCCGGCATCGGCCGCGAACTCGTGCTCGCCATCCAACAGCAGGACTACCCGCTGGTGCAGGCGGCCGTGTTCATCATGGCGCTCGCGGTCATCGTGGCGAACCTCGTCGCCGACGTGCTGTACGCCTACTTCGACCCGACCGTCTCGACCAGCGGAGGTGGTGCCGCGTGAGCACCGAGACGAAGCCCGAAGCCGAACTGAAAAAGCGGGTCGAGGGGCTCGCGGAGACGCTCCGCGACCAGTTCACGTTCCTGCGACGCGACCGCCTCGCGTTCGCTGGCGTCGTCATCGTCGCGGCGTTCGTCTTCCTCGGCCTCCTCGGCCCCGCGCTCGCCCCGCACGACCCCATCGAGCACACCGTCCGCGACGATGCGGGCTCGATGCTGCGGCTGTCTGAACCGACCGGCGCGGCCCCATTCGGGACGACCGCCTACGGTAAAGACGTTCTGAGCCAGTTCCTCGCCGGCGCGCAACCGACGTTCATCGTCGGGCTGTTCGGCGGCATCGGGACCGGTGCGCTCGGCTTCCTCGTGGGGCTCGTCAGCGGGTACTACGGCGGCTGGGTCGACGAGGTCCTCATGCGCCTCACGGACCTCACGTTCTCCCTGCCGTTCACGCCGATGGCGCTGTTGCTCCTGACGTTCGTGACGCCGAGCGTCTGGCTCATGACGGGAATCATCGTCGCGTTCCTCTGGAAGATGCCCGCGCGCGTCGTCCGTTCCGAGGTCCTCTCCGTCAGGGAGCGCACCTTCGTGAAGTCGGCGCGCGCCAGCGGTGCGAGCGACCTGCGGACGATGCTCTACCACGTCGCGCCGAACGTGCTTCCCATCGGCTTTCTCTACACGGCCTACGGCATCGCCTGGGCCATCGCCGCGCAGGCCAGCCTGGCGTTCCTCGGATTCGGCGACCCGACCGTCACCAGTTGGGGCCGGATGCTCCGACAGGTGTTCGAATCGGGCAACATGCGCGTCGCTTGGTGGTGGGTGCTCCCGCCCGCACTCGGCATCGCGGCCATCACCACCTCGGTGTTCCTCATCGGACGCGCCTACGAAGAAGTCATCAACCCGGAGATTCAGACCGAACAATGAGCCTCCTCGACATCACGGACCTTACGGTCACGTACTCGACCGACAGCGGAACCGTCCACGCCGTCAACGACGTGTCGTTCAGCATCGACGAGGGCGTCAACTACGGCCTCGCCGGCGAATCCGGCTCGGGGAAATCGACGCTGGCCGAGGCGGTTCTCGGTCTCCTCCCGAGCAACGGCTCCGTCGAATCCGGCAGCATCGAATTCCAGGGCCGCGACCTGACCGGCCTCAACGAGCGCGAGCGCCGCGACGTGCTCTGGGAGGACATCGCCTATATCCCCCAGAGCGCGATGGACTCGCTCGACCCGGTGATGTCCACCGGCGCGCAGATTCGACAGGCGATTCAGACTCATCGGAACGTCACCGACGACAAGGCGCGTTCGCGGGTCAGAGAACTGTTCGAAATCGTCGGGCTCGACCCCGACCGCATCGACGACTATCCCCACGAGTTCTCCGGGGGGATGCGCCAGCGCGTGACCATCGCCATGGCACTCGCGCTCGAACCGGACCTCATCATCGCCGACGAGCCGACCACGGGGCTCGACGTCATCGTCCAGGACAAGATTATCGACAAGATTCTGGAGATACAGGACCGGATGGACAGTTCGCTGCTGCTCATCACCCACGAAATCGGCGTCATCGCCGAGACGTGCGACGAGTTGTCCATCCTCTACGGCGGGAAGGCGATGGAGCAGGGAAGCGTCGACAACGTCCTCGTCAACCCCACGAACCCCTACACGATGGGGCTGAAGAACTCCTTCCCCGAGATTGAGGAGGGCGACCAGGACCCCGTCTCGATTCCGGGGTCGCCGCCGAACCTGAGCGAGGAACCCAGCGCCTGTGTGTTCAAGGACCGGTGTCCGTTTGCCACCGAAGAGTGCGAGGCGTCCCATCCGGACCTCGTCGACCTGCCGAACCGCAACCACCGCTCGGCGTGCCACCACGTCACCAAAGCCGCCCAGATGCGGCGTGACGCCACCGACCCGGAGACGTGGGGCATCCCCGACAGCCACGACGAATCGGACCGCGGCGAGGTGCTTCTCGAAACCGACGGCCTCGAGAAGTACTACGAGCAGAGCCAGCCGCTCTTGGAGAAACTCAGGGGCAACGATCCGAACTACGTCCGCGCCGTCGACGGCGTCTCCCTGCGGGTCCGGCGGTCAGAAATCCTCGGCGTCGCCGGCGAGTCCGGCTGTGGGAAGTCGACGCTCGGCGAGACCATCGCGCTTCTCAAACAGCCCACCGGCGGCGAGTTCGTCTTCGACGGCGAGTCCTACGAGCACTACGCCGACGGGAACATGCGCGAGTTCCGCCGGAAGGTGCAGATAATCTTCCAGGACCCCTTCGACTCGCTCAACCCGAGACAGACGGTTCGGCAGTTGGTCGGCGAACCGCTCACTATCCACGACTACCGGACCGACGAGCGCGAACGGGCCGTCGTCGAGACGCTGGAGAAAGTCGGGCTCACGCCCGCGCGGAAGTTCCTCGACCAGTACCCGCACCAGCTATCGGGGGGCCAACGTCAGCGCGTCGCGGTGGCCAAGGCGCTCGTCCTCGACCCCGACTTCCTCATCTGCGACGAACCGGCGTCGATGCTCGACGTGTCGCTGAAGGTGAACCTGCTGAACCTCCTTCGAGAACTCGCGGACACGGAGGACATCGGCATCGTCTACATCTCTCACGACCTCGCCAGTCTGGTGCAGGTGTCGGACCGGCTCGCGATTATGTACCTCGGGCGGATCATCGAGGAGGGCGACGTCGAGTCCGTCGCAGCCGAGCCGAAACACCCGTACACCACCTCGCTCCTCGCGGCCGCCCCCGAAAAGGACCCGACGGTCGACCGCGACCGCGTCCTGCTCGACGGCGAGCCTCCGAACCCGGTCGACCTCCCGTCGGGGTGCGTCTTCGCCCCGCGGTGCCCGAAGGCCGAAGACGAGTGCCGAGAGAGCGAACCCGGACTCGACACCGTCCGAAGCGGCGACCACCGCGCCGCGTGCTACTTCCCTGACGGGGAGACCCCCGCCGCGGACGACCTCGCCGACGACCGCTCCGGCACATACGGGGACCCCGAGTTCTCGTCGCCGGCTAGTGGCGATTCGGTGAGCGACTGACGCCGCCCTTCGACTCTCCTCGCTTCGTCTCTTTGGCAACCTCCCGGTAGCGCTGTGTCTCGATTCGGATTCGAGGTCTGGTCCGCCGCAGTAGGATTGTGAGAAATAAAAAATATCACCGAGAAAATCTATTGGCTAGTTTCTAATCTATTGGCTAAATTTCTCTGTTTTAGCGGTCTAAAGTGACTATATCTGAATGACTTCCTGTTCTATTGGACATAATTGCTCTTTCATTCGAAATAACTACTTATAGCTGATGAGAGTTGGTTTAAAAAGCAGATATGCGGGGAATATGTGCTTATTTAGGGACTTCTCTCTGATCTATCTCGTATATAGTATTGTTCTTATTTTGATTTACTATCTCGGTTTGGGTTACGACCGTTCGAAGGCCCCATTACGCCAACTCCGAGATATCGAACACCGGCTTGCACGTCCCGCCCTCGATGAACGTCTCGAAGGCTTCGTCGGCTTCGAACAGCGAAAACCGGGTGTCGACGAACGTCTCGCAGTCCACGTCGCCGTCGCGAATCAGTCGGAACGAGCGCTCGAAGTCCTCGTACATGGAGGCGTACGAACACTGGAGGTCGATTTCCGCGCGGACGAGCGGGGAGTAGGGCATCGAAGTCTCACCGGTCTGGCCGACGAGGACGATTTGGCCGCCCTTGCGGACCTCGTCGACGGCCGTCGTGAGTCCCGAGGGGTGTCCGGTCGTGTCGAACACCACGTCGTAGCCGACGCCGCCGGTGTGGCGCTCGCGGCGCGCCTCGGTATCGTCGTCGGCGACGTTGACCGTCTCGAAGCCGAGTTCCTCCGCGAGCGGGAGCCGGTAGTCGGCGTCCTGTCCCACGCCGGAAACGACGACGGTGCCGCCCTGCGCGGCCGCGACTTGGGCCGTGAGCAGACCGATTGGCCCGGGCCCCTCGACCAACACGCGGTCGCCCGCGCCGACCCGGGAGTTCTCGATGACGGCGCGCGCGGCGATGCTCGTCGGCTCCGCGACCGCGGCGTGCTGCTGTTTCACGTCGTCGGGAATCGGGTGGAGGGCGCGCTCCGGGACGGCGATGAACCGCTCGTACGCGCCGTCGTGGTCGACGCCGGTGATGACCGCGTCCTGACAGACGTTCTCCTCGCCGATGCGACACTGATAACACTCGCCGCAGCCCCGAATCGGTCGTTCGACCACGCGGTCGCCGACGCCGAACTCCGTCACGCCGTCGCCGACTTCGACCACGCGCCCGGCGTACTCGTGGCCGATGACCGTCGGCAGCTCCATCCGCTCGAAGGCGGATTCGAACTCGTAGATGCCCGCGTCGCTTCCGCAGAGGCCGGCGTAGTCGACCTCCACGAGCACCTCTCCGGCGCCCGGTTCCGGTTTCTGTCGCTCGACGAACTCCATAGCGCCGGAGCTACGCTCTACTTTGGCAAGTCCTCGCATGAGAGCACATGTGGCACGGGTCGGTAAAAACGTATTGCATGCGGCACTCCCGTCGCGCGTTCCGCAACTATCATGTCGGCACCGTGCGGACTGAGACCATGGTCGCATACGAGCACACGCCAGTCTCCGTCAGTGACAAGCGCGTCGTCGTCGTCGGCGGGACGAGCGGTATCGGTCAGGCAATCGCCCTCGGATTCGCCAGCGAGGGCGCGGACGTCCTCGCCACCAGCCGACGCGAGTCGGCGGTCGACGAGACGGCCGATGCAATCGAGGACTTGGGAGCGAACGCGGTTCGGGAGACCTGCGACGTGACAGACCCGGCCTCGCTCGAACGCGTCCGCGAGCGCGCCGTCGAGGAGTTCGGCGGCGTCGACGTGGTCGTCGCCTCGCAGGGCGCGATATCCCGCGAGACGGTCCGCGACATCGACGACGACGCGTGGGACCACGTCACCGACATCGCGCTCGGGGGCGTCCGCCGCGTGACGCAGGAGCTGGCCCCGGCCGTCGCCGACGGCGGGTCGATTATCAACATCTCCTCGTTGGCCGCGCGGCTCTCGATGGCGAACCTCCCCGCCTACTCGGCGGCGAAGGGCGGCGTCGAGGCGTTCACCCGCGCGTCCGCGAAGGAACTCGCACCCGAGATACGCGTCAACGCCATCGCACCGGGCTTCGTCATCACGCCGCAGAACGCCGACACCTACGCCGAGGGGACCGAAAAGCGCGAGCGAATCGACGAGCGAACGCCGCTCGGCCGAGTCGCGGAACGGGAGGAAATCGTCGGCGCGGCGGTCTTCCTCGCGAGCGACGCCGCCTCGTTCGTGACTGGTGAGGTCGTCACCGTCGACGGCGGGTTCGCGGACAGCGCGTTCTAACCCCGTCTTTCGTCTCTCGTCTCCCGTTTCGCCATCGACGTGCTCTCGTGAGCGCGCGCTAGCCCCTCCGGACGGGAGTCTTCGATGTCGCTCCCGGCGAGCTTGCCGCCGGTAGACGCCGGAGACTGCTGGACAATCGTTCTGTGATAGGGAACGGAGGGGCGAGGTCGAGTGACCCGTCCCCCGCGTTCGCTCTTGCCCCGGCCTCTCGGGAACCCGCCCCGCTTCCCGGCGTCGGCCGTCTGAATTACAAGCATACGCGTGTAATCTAAAACCGACGCACCGCACGTCGCGTGGGCTGTTCCCGGACTCTCCCGTCCGTGCGTGCTGTGATTGCATTCTGTGATAGAAAACGAGAGTATCCGGCGAGCTCTCGATCCACTCGTTCCTGATTATCGGCCGAGACGAGCCCTGGCGGTCGACTTGTCTCTTTCGGTGGTCGTTTTCGACGACACCGATGTGGGTCGTCAGCTCACGCTCGTGGGCTCCGACACGGCCGTCTCGTCGCCGCGTTGCCGATTCGCCCCGCCGACTCGGTGTGTTCTGTTACTGGGAATTCGTGTGTCTCTCTACGTCACACGCGTCGGGCTCGCGTCGCCTCCTCTGCCTGTCATCTCGCGCTCGTCGGCGCTCGTCGCCAACGGGCGAGCGAACTACACCCGGCCGGGAGTTCGGGACCGAACCCGCCGACGTCTCGAGGCTTTCTGCATTGCCCCGCGCCGCTCATACCGGGACGTACTTTTATTACAATCGCTGGTAATGAGGATACTGAATGCACTACCACCAGCTAGCGGTGTCGGGAGAGCGCCGTCTCACGGCAAGCCGCGACTCCACGACGTACGACCTCACGAGCGCCGACGCGGACCTTCGGACGTTCGGTGACTTGGCTCGGGTGGCGAGTATCGCCCGGACCTCGGTCGACCGACTCGCCGCCGAACTGACCGAGGACGCCGACGTAGTCGACGACGCGTTCGTCGACCGGCACGCGACGGTCCCCGTCGACGCCGAGGAAATCTGGGCCGCGGGCGTCACCTACCAGATAAGCGAGCAAGCGCGCGAGGAGGAGAGTTCCATGCCGGACATGTACTTCGACGTGTACGACGCCGACCGGCCGGAGGTTTTCTTCAAGGCCACGCCGTCTCGGACCGTCGAACCGGGCGACGCCATCGGCGTCAGAGGCGACTCCGAATGGGACGTGCCGGAGCCCGAACTGGGTATCGTGCTTCGCCGGGGGGAAATCGTCGGCTACACCGTCGGCAACGACGTGAGTAGTCGGTCGATAGAGGGCGAAAACCCGCTGTATCTCCCACAGGCGAAAGTGTACGACCGCTGTTGTTCCATCGGCCCGTGTGTGGTTACGCCCGAAGACGTGGAGGACCCCCACGAGTTGGAGATGAGCATGACTATCGAGCGCGACGGCGAAGTCATCTACGACGACGCCACGAACACCAGCGAGATGGTCCGCAGCTGCGACGAACTCGTGTCGTACTTCACGCGACACAACACGGTGCCCGAACTGGCGGTCATCCTGACGGGCACGTCGCTCGTCCCCGAACAGCCGTTCGACCTTCAAGAGGGTGACCACGTCGACATCACTATCGAAGGTATCGGCACCCTCTCGAACTCCGTCACCACCGTATGAGCCCCGCCCCCACCGACATCGTCGAGGAGTTCACGCGCCGCGACTGGCAGGGAGACGACGTGACGGGCACCGTGCGTGTCGCCATGATCGGCCTCGGCTGGTGGACCCGCGACGAGGCGATTCCCGCGGTCGAGGCGTCCGAGTTCTGCGAGACGACGGTCGTCGTCAGCAGTTCGAAGGAGAAAGCCGAGGGCGCGACGGCGTTGACCGAGTCGATAACCCACGGCCTCACCTACGACGAGTTCCACGAGGGGGTCGCCGCCGACGCCTACGACGCGGTGTACGTCGTTACGCCGAACGGTCTGCATCTCCCGTACGTCGAGACCGCGGCCGAGTTGGGGAAGGCGGTCCTCTGCGAGAAACCGCTGGAAGCGTCGGTCGAGCGGGCCGAAAAGCTCGTCGCCGCCTGCGACCGCGCCGACGTGCCCCTGATGGTCGCCTATCGGATGCAGACCGAGCCGGCCGTCCGGCGCGCCCGCGAACTCGTCGAGGCCGGCGTCATCGGCGAGCCGGTGTTCCTCCACGGCCACATGTCCCAGCGCCTGCTCGACGAGGTCGTCCCCGACCCCGACCAGTGGCGGCTCGACCCCGAACTCTCCGGCGGCGCGACCGTCATGGACATCGGGCTCTACCCGCTGAACACCGCCCGGTTCGTCCTCGACGCCGACCCCGTCCGCGTCAGGGCGACCGCCCGCGTCGACGACGAGGCGTTCGAGGCCGTCGGCGACGAGCACGTCAGTTTCGGCGTCGACTTCGACGACGGCACGCTCGCGGTCTGCACCGCCAGCCAGTCGGCTTACCAGTCGAGCCACCTCCGGGTGACCGGCACCGAGGGCGAACTCGAAATCGAGCCCGCGTTCTACAACCGCCAAAAGCGGGGATTCCGGCTGTCGTGGGGGGACCAGTCCGCCGACTACGACTTCGAGCAGGTGAACCAGATGACGGAGGAGTTCGACTACTTCGCATCCCGGCTCCTGACGGATGCCGACCTCACGCCCGACGGCGACCACGCGCTCGTGGACATGCGCGCGATGGACGCGATTTACGCCGCGGCGGAGCGAGGGACCGATGTCGCCGTCGACGCCGCCGCCGACTCCGACTCCGCCGACGCTGCCGCTGCCAACCACGACGCCGACCCCGATTCCGACGGGACGTAGGACTCGATTCGGCGCGTCGTCGCCCGCAGTTTTATTATCGGGTTTCCCGCAGTTCCCCGCATGAAGTTCGGCATCCTCGGCACGGCAGGCATCGGCGTCAAATCGATCATCCCCGCGGTGCAGGCGAGCGAACACGAGGCGGCCGCCATCGCGTCCCGCGACGAGGCGCGGGCGAGCGCCGTCGCCGACGAACTCGGCATCCCCACCGCCTACGGCAGCTACGAGGCGCTGTTGGCCGACGACTCCCTCGACGCGGTTTACATCCCGCTCCCCAACGGCCTCCACGCCGACTGGGTTCGCGCGGCCGCCGACCGCGGGCTGCACGTCCTCTGCGAGAAGCCGCTGACCGCCAGCGCCGACGAGACGGCCGCCGTCTTCGACTACTGCGAGGACGCGGGCGTCACGCTGATGGAGGCGTTCATGTACCGCTTCCACCCGCTGACCGAGCGGGCCGCGGAACTCGTCGCGTCGGAGCTCGGCGCGGTCGTCTCTGTCACGTCGAACTTCTCGTTCCGCCTGCCCGAGGGGGCCGACGACATCCGCATCGACCCCGACCTCGCCGGCGGGAGCGTCATAGACGTGGGCTGCTACGCCGTCAGCGCGGCGCGACTCTTCCTCGGGACGCCCGACCGGGTGTACGCGACCACGACCGACACGCGCGACTGCGGCGTCGACACCCGGATGTCGGGCGTCTTGGAGTACGACTCCGGCGCGACCGCCCGCGTCGAATCGTCGTTCGACACGCCCGAGACGCAGTACTACCGCGTCCAGACCACCGACGGCTGGCTGGAGGCGAACCCCGCGTTCAACGTCGACCCGACGGCCGCGGCCGAACTCACTTACGCGACCGACGGCCGCGTCGTCACGGAGACGTTCGACCCGACAGACAGCTACCGCCGCGAGGTCGAGGCGTTCGCCCGCGCCGTCGAGACCGGCGAGACGCCGCGCGTCGACCGCGAGGAATCCGTGTCGGTCATGCGGACCATCGACGCGATTTACGAGAGCGCCGAGACCGGGGCCGCAGTCGAGTTGGACTGACCGCCCGCCGCTGTCCGTTTCGACTCATCCCAACCGAACGTCGGAGCGGAACTCGGGCCGCCCGGTCGCCGCCACGTCGAGGCGGAACAACGCGCCCGCATCGTCGCCGGTGCTCTCGTCGCCCTCGCCAGCGCTCCCGTCCCCGTCGCCGCCGGCGGTCGTCACGTAGAGCGAATCGAGGTCGGCCCCGCCGAAGGCGACGCTCGTCACCTTCTCCGTCGGCACGTCGAACCGGTCGATTTCGGTGCCGTCGGCGTCGTACTCGACCACACAGCCGCCCTCCCAGCGGGCCGACCAGATGTGCCCCGCCGAATCGACCGTCATGCCGTCCGGTAGCCCCGGCGTCCCCGGCGATTCGACGAACCGCTCGCGGGCCGAGACGGCTCCCGTCTCTTCGTCGTAGGCGTACCGATAGACGGTGTGTGCCTCGGTCTCCGTGAAGTAGAACCGCTCGCGGTCGCGGGTGAAACCCATCCCGTTGGGGATTCCGACGCCGGTTTCGACCGTCGTCACCGTTCCGTCGGTGTCGAGGCGGAACAGCCGCCCGCCCGCCGTATCTGACGGCATCGTCCCGCAGAACACCCGCCCGGCGGGGTCGGCGATGACGTCGTTGAACCGGGTCGGTGAGTCGACGATTTCGGTCACTCCCGTGAGTTCGCCGTCGACGACGCGCCCGACGCGCCCGTGGTCCATGAACGCTAGGAGCGACCCGTCGCGCTGTATCGTCACGCCGGCGATGACCGACGTTTCGACCGGACAGTCGTGCGCCCCGGTCTCGGGGTCGTAGCGGTGGAGTCGCCCGGATTCGATGTCTACCCAGTACAGCCGCTTTTCGTCGGGATGCCAGACCGGACCCTCGCCGAGTCGGCACGACGTGTCGACCACTTTCGTGACGGTCATGAGCAACCGTTCGGAATCGACCGCAAAATACGCTTCCCTCGTCTTCGAGGCGCGGCACGCCGACACTGCGCCGCCGTGCTGCTACGCCACCGCGCCCCGTGTCGCCGTGCCGTCGCACCCCCGAACCCCCGCGCTCTCGCCGCTCAGAAGTGCGAGAGCTTGTCGCGCCGATAGAGGTCGAGCGACAGCACCGTGTTCGGTGACCGCTGGCGGACCGCGTAGGCGACGGCGTCGGCCACCTCTATCGCCTCCGTCACTTCGCCCTCCTCGAACGACGCTTCGAGCGTCTCGCCGCTCTCGGAGCCGAACTCGGTCCGAACCTCGGTCGGATTGACGCAGGTCACGCCGACGTTCTCCTCACCGACGGCCCCTTGGAGGCTCGACGCGAACCCGCGGACCCACCACTTCGTCGCGGCGTACACCGGGTTGTGCGGCCGCGGGTGGTTCCCCGACATGCTCCCGAGGAAGACGAGGTTGCCCTCGGACGCTTCGAGGTGCGGAAGCGCCTCTCTGGCCGTGTAGAACATCCCGTCGACGTTGACGCCGGTCATCAGGCGGTACTCCTCGTCGGTCAGCTCCGCGACCGGCTTGTCGATGCCGAGGCCGGCGTTGCAGACGACGATATCGAGCGAACCGAACCGCTCGACGGTCGCGTCGACGAGCGCCCGGACCGCGTCGGGGTCGGTCACGTCCGTCGGCACGACGCTCACGGCGGCGTCCGTGGCGTCACGAATCTCGTCCGCGAGCGATTCCAGTCGTTCGACTCTGCGGGCGGCGAGACACACGTCCGCGCCGTCCTCGGCGAGCACGCGCGCCGTCGCCGCACCGATTCCCGAACTCGCACCCGTGACGAGCGCCGTCCGGCCGTCGAGCGGGTCTTCCAAGGCGGTTGGTCGGTCGACCATACGCCGTGATTGTGACCCTGCCGCATACGTGTTTCCCCATGGGAATCTGGTGACGGCCGCTTGGAACACGTTTATTAGACTTCCGTCGATTGTCATCGTATGGCACGTATTGCGGTCACCGGAGCGGCTGGTAACGTCGGGAGAGTCACGGTCGAAGCGCTGGCGTCGGACCACGACGTGACGCCTATCACGCA
The DNA here is from genome assembly GCF_059802635.1 of Haloferax sp. SDI50. Lineage (NCBI taxonomy): Archaea > Methanobacteriati > Methanobacteriota > Halobacteria > Halobacteriales > Haloferacaceae > Haloferax > Haloferax sp. SDI50. Next base: position 162,988 of record NZ_JBPULL010000002.1, on the reverse strand, counting down.
TCGCGAGCGCGAGGGACTCGACAGCGTCATCCTCGACGTGCGCGACGAAGACGCGCTGACCGAGGCGTTCGAGGGCCACGACATCGTCGTCCACCTCGCGGCCAACCCGAACCCCGACGCGGCGTGGGACAGCGTCTACGAGGTCAACATCGGCGGCACGTACAACGTCTACGAGGCGGCGCTGGCGGCCGATATCGACCGACTCGTCTTCGCCAGCACGAACCACGTCCACCAGATGTACAACATCGCGGACGCGACCCGACCGGAGACGCTAACGGCCGACGCCGAGGCGGTCGGCGTGTCGGACCCGCCGCGCCCCGACTCGTACTACGGCGTGAGCAAGGTGTTCGGTGAGGCGCTTGGCAACTACTACGCGGACCGACACGGACTGGAAGTGCTCAATCTCCGCATCGGATGGCTCCTGACGGCCGACGAGGTCCGCGAGAAGATGGACGAAGAGGAGTCGGTCGCGCGCTACGTCCGCGCGATGTGGCTCAGCCCCGGCGACTGCGAACAGGGGATGCGCCGGGCCGTCGAGGCGTCGCTTCCCGATTCGCCGCTCGCGGTCAACCTCATCTCGGCGAACGACGACCGATATCTCTCGCTCACGGAGACGATGCGCGCCATCGGCTACCGCCCGCGAGACAACTCGGCGACCGTCGTGGAGTGAGCGAGAGGGAGGTGGCTGAGCGACCGTGGAGTGACGTTCGTCGATGCCGACGCACTGCTACTGCGAGTCGGTGTCGCGGGCGACGACGCACGACCCCGAACGGCGTCTCGTTCGCCTCTCGAAGGACCGTTCAGGTTCTCGCTCGGTAGTTTTCGGGGCGAATTCCTCGCGCAGCGCGTTGCTGGGACCCAGCGTTTTTATATCATTATCTGCTATCCACAACCTATATATGTGGGTAGCTAACATGGGTACTACATGGTCGAGCATGATAGTAGCGATGAAAGTGTAAACCGCCGAAAATATTTGAAGGCCCTGACCGTGGGTGCGGCCGCTGGCATCGCGGGGTGTACCGGCGGTGGCGGAACCGAGACGGAGAGCACCGAGAGCGGAAACGGGAACGGTTCCGGCGGTTCCACCGACGACACCGAGACGAGCGGGAGCAGTTCCGGTGGCTCGTGGGATTCGCAGCTCGAAGTGCTTCACGGCTGGGCCGGCGGCGACGGCGAGGCGGCGGTCACCGCGCTCATCGAGGCCTTCGAGGAGGAGCATCCCGAGATGGATACGAACTTCCAGGCGGTCGGCGCGAGCGCGAACGTGAACCTCAACGCGACGATTCTCCGGCGACTCGCGAACAACAATCCGATGAGTTCGTTCGCCAACTGGCCGGGCAAGAACCTCGAACGGTACTCGGGCGCGCTCATGGACCTCGAAGCCGACGTGTGGGACGCCGAAGGGTTCAAAGACACCATGCAGGCCCGCGCGGTCGAACTGTGTAAGTTCAACGACCAGATGCCGGCGGTCCCAATCGGCTCCCATCGGATGAACAACCTGTTTTACAACACCGCCGTGTTCGAGGAGGCCGGCATCGACGCGTCGAGCCTCGACAGCGTCGACGCGCTCCTCGACGCGCTCGAAGCCATCGACCAGAACACGGACGTGACACCGATGGCGCAGGCGATGGTCGCGCCGTGGACGAACCTCCAGCTCTGGGCGCAGATTCTGACGAGCCAGAGCGGCGTCGAGGCGTACACGAACTTCATCGAGGGCAACCCCGACAGGGCGGCCGTCGTCGAGGCGCTCGAAGCGCTGAAGACCATCAACGAGAACTACATCACCGCCGACGCCTCGTCCATCAGCTTCACGACGGCGGGCCAGAAGGTCATCTCGGGGAACGCGGCGACCATCCATCAGGGCAACTGGGTGTACGGCATGTTCCGCGCCGACGACAGCTTCAACTACAAAGAGCAGTGGGACTGGATACCGTTCCCGGGAACGGAAGGTATCTACTTCTACCACGTCGACTCAATCGTCGCACCGAGCAACAACCCGAGCCGCGAGGAGACCATCGCGTGGCAGAAGTTCGTCGGCACGAAGGAGGCGCAAATCGCCTTCAACAACCCCAAGGGGTCGGTTCCGCTCCGCACCGACATCGACCCGAGCGAACTGACCGACTTCCTCGCGATGACCTACGAGGACCTCACCGACTCGGAGGCGTACCCGCCGACCATCGCCCACGGTCTCGCCGTCACGCCCAAGACGATGGGCGCGTGTAAGACCGCCTTCGGCGATAACTTCATGGGGCCGTTCAAGGTCGAAGCCACCGCCGACGCGCTCATCGCAGCGGTCTCCGAGTAAGACCTCGGCTGAAACTTCACCCTCAGTATACACAAATAAAATATAGGTATATTCATGGCTACACACGATAACACGGAGCACGTTTCTGACGCGACCGACGAGGCGGTCGGGTGGGAGTCGAAGCTCCGGTATTTCCTCAACAGCGACTTCGTCCGCTCCGCGCCGTACTGGGGAATACCGTTCGTCCTCATGAGCATCGCCGTCTACGGTGGCATCGGCTACAACTTCGCCATCTCGTTTACGGACTACGAGGGCCTCGGGACTCCCGATTACTCCACGCTCGACTTGGAGATGTACGCACAGGCGCTGTCGAGCGACGCGTTCATCGCCGCCGCGCAGAACAATCTGGTCCTCCTCGTAGGCTTTACGACTATCTGTCTGGTACTCGGCCTGTTCCTCGCAATCCTGTTGGACCACGGCATCCGGTTTTCCGAGAAGTTCCAGACGGTCTATCTCCTCCCGATGAGCCTCTCGTTCGTCGTCACCGCGCAACTGTGGCTCTGGATGTTCAACGTCGAAAGCGGCATCCTCAACCTCGTGGTGACGACACTCGGGTTCAATCCGGTGGACTGGCTGGGGAATCCATCAATCGCGCTCGGCGCGGTGATATTCGCCCTCATCTGGCAGTTCAGCGGGTACACGATGGTCGTCTACCTCGCGGGGCTCCAGTCGATTCCCGACGACCAGTTCGAGGCGGCCCGCGTCGACGGCGCGAGCATCACCCGGACCTACCTCCGCATCATCGTCCCGCAACTGAAGGAGGCGTCCGTCAGCGCGGCCGTCGTGCTGATGGTGTTCGCGCTGAAGGCCTTCACCTTCCTGTACGCCCTCGTCGGCCGCTACCGCCCGCCGAACGGGACGGACATCCTGGCGACGCTCATGGTTCGCCGCGCGTTCAAGTTCGGTGAGTGGGCCTACTCGGCCGCCATCGCGACCATGCTTCTCATCATGGCGCTCGGCGTCATCGGACCGTACCTCTACTACCAGTACAAACAGGGGAGTCTCTGACCATGTCACAGTCGTCATCCACAGGCAGCTTCGACGTCGCATCGCTCGTCGAGGACGTGAACCTCCGGCGCGTCGCCCAGTACGCGCTCGTCGTGTTCTTCCTCGGGTTCTTCCTCGTCCCGCTGGAGACGGGAATCATGACCGCCATCAAGACGAACGAGTCGGTCGCTCGCTCGCTTCCCTTCGCCCCGCCGGTCGGTGAGGGCTTCACCCTCGGGAACATCCAGTTCGCCCTCGAACAGCTCTCGGGGTCGTTCTTCAACTCGCTTATCATGTCGATTCCGGCGACCATCGGGAGCGTCCTGTTCGGGAGCATGGCCGCCTACGGCCTCACGATGGTCAACTGGCGGGCGCAGATGGGTATGCTGATGCTGTTCGTCGTCGGCGTCTTCGTCCCCTATCAGGCCGTGTTGGTCCCGCTCGCGCGCTTCTGGAACAACATCTTCCCGCTCGCGCGGATGCTAGAGCCGATGGTGGCGTCGATACCCTTCTTCCAGGGGTACCACGCCGAACTCGTGCCGCTCGTCATCACCCACATCGCCTACGGAATTCCCATCTGTACGATACTGTTCCGGTCGTACTACCAGAGCCTCCCGAACTCGCTCGTGGAGGCCGGAAAAATCGACGGCGCGAGCATCACGAAGATTTACCGGCGCGTCATCCTGCCCATCTCGAAGCCGATGTTCGGCGTCGTGTTCATCTACCAGTTCACGCAGATTTACAACGAGTTCCTCTTCGCGTTCACGCTCGTCACCGGGTCCGACGCGCCCGCGGCACCGGTCACGCTGGTGCTGCCCGCAATCGGGGCGTCGACCTCCGGCATCGACTTCGGTATCAGGATGTCCGCGGCGTTCCTCGCGGCGGTTCCGACGCTCATCCTGTACGTCGCGTTCGCCGAACAGTTCGCGAAGGGACTTCGCACGGAGGCCTAAGCTATGGGACAGATTCGACTCACCGACCTGACGAAGCGCTTCGGCGACACGGTCGCCGTCGACGACCTCTCGCTCGACATCGACGACGAGGAGTTCCTCGTGCTCGTCGGTCCCTCGGGGTGCGGCAAATCCACGACGCTCCGGATGCTCGCCGGCTTGGAGACCCCGACCAGCGGGGACATCTACATCGGCGGGGACCACATGAACTACCGCGTCCCGCAGAACCGCGACATCGCGATGGTGTTTCAGGACTACGCGCTGTACCCCCACATGACCGTCCGGCAGAACATCCGGTTCGGGCTGGAAGAAGAGGAGGGATACACGTCTGAAGAACGCGACGAGCGCGTCGTCGAGGTCGCGGAGACGCTCGGCATCGCCGACCTGCTCGACCGCAAACCCGACGAACTCTCGGGCGGCCAGCAACAGCGGGTCGCCCTCGGACGTGCTATCGTGCGCGACCCCGAGGTGTTCCTGATGGACGAACCGCTGTCCAACTTGGACGCCAAACTGCGGGCGGAGATGCGGACCGAACTCCAGAACCTGCAAGACCAACTCGCGGTCACGACCGTCTACGTCACCCACAACCAGACGGAGGCGATGACGATGGCCGACCGTATCGCCGTCATGGACGACGGCGAACTCCAGCAGGTGGCCTCGCCCTTCGAGTGCTACCACGAGCCGAACAATCTGTTCGTCGCGGAGTTCATCGGCGAGCCGATGATAAACCTCATCCGCGGGACGCGCTCGGAGTCGACGTTCGTCGGCGAGCATTTCTCGTACCCGCTCGACGCGGACGTGCTGGAGTCCGTCGGCGGCCGCGAGGACCTCGTCTTGGGGATTCGCCCCGAAGACATCGAGGTCGTTGACGCGACGACCGACGATACCGCCGCCGACGACGCGCTGGGCGACCACGAACTCCGGATGGACGTGACCGTCGTGGAGCCCCACGGCGACCAGAACGTCCTCCACCTCTCGCACCCGGACCAGCCCTCCGCCGACGACGCCCTGCAAGCGGTCACGGCGGGGATGCACCTCGTCACGCGGGGCGACCGCGTCACGGTGACGATTCCGCCGGACAAGATTCACGTGTTCGACGCGGAGACCGGAACCGCGGTGCACAACCGCCGACACGACCAGGAAGCCGACCTCACAGAACTCGAACAGTAGCCATGGCACGATTGACACTCGACGACGTAACGAAGGTTTACACCGACGAGGGCGGCGGCGACATCGTCGCCGTCGAAGAGATATCGCTCGACATCGACGACGGGGAGTTCCTCGTGCTCGTCGGGCCCTCGGGCTGCGGCAAATCGACGACGCTCCGGATGATGGCGGGGCTCGAAACCGTCACCGAGGGCGAACTCAGACTCGAAGACCGCGTCCTCAACGGCGTGTCCGCGCAGGACCGGGACATCGCGATGGTGTTCCAGTCGTACGCGCTGTACCCGCACAAGAGCGTCCGCGGGAACATGTCGTTCGGCCTCGAAGAGTCGACCGACCTGCCGGACGACGAGATACGCCAGCGGGTCGAGGAGACGACCGACATGCTCGGCATCAGCGACTTGCTCGACCGCAAACCCGGACAGCTTTCGGGCGGTCAGCAGCAGCGGGTCGCACTCGGGCGTGCCATCGTTCGCGACCCCGAGGTGTTCCTGATGGACGAGCCGTTGTCCAACTTGGACGCCAAACTGCGGGCGGAGATGCGGACCGAACTCCAGCGCCTGCAAGGCGAACTCGGCGTGACGACCGTCTACGTCACCCACGACCAGACCGAGGCGATGACGATGGGCGACCGCGTCGCCGTCCTCGACGACGGCGAACTCCAGCAGGTCGGCACGCCGCTGGACTGCTATCATCGGCCGAACAACCTGTTCGTCGCGGGCTTCATCGGCGAGCCGTCGATGAATTTCTTCGACGGGTCGCTTTCGGGCGACACCTTCCGCGGCGACGGCTTCGACTACCCGCTTTCGGGCGCGACCAGAGACCAACTCGGCGGCGCGAGCGGCCTCACGCTCGGCATCCGACCCGAGGACGTTACCGTTGGCGAGCGGCGCTCCGGCCAGCGCACCTTCGACGCCGAAGTCGTCGTCGTCGAGCCGCAGGGGAACGAGAACACCGTCCACCTGCGATTCGTCGACGGGGACGAGGGGACCCAGTTCACCGCGACCACCACCGGACAGTCGAGAGTCGAAGCGGGCGACCGCACGACCGTCTCGTTCCCCGAAGACGCGATTCACCTGTTCGACGGGGAGACCGGCGACGCGCTGAAGAACCGAGAGCTCCCGTCGAACCGCGCCATCGACGCGTTCGTCTCGAACTGACCGGTCACCGCGGTTTCCTTTTCGTCCGCGGTTCGCGCGCCGCTGTCAGCCGTCAGGTTATCTGCCGTCAGCGTCGCGACTGCAACTGCGAGTCGCGTCGCTCCGGTCTCGAACTCCGGCGAGTGAAAAAGCGGCCGCGGCGGGCGCGCCGCGGGGCGAGAGATGCTCACGGTTCTCGCCCGCGGTGGTGCGTCCGGGTTATGGGTGTGGTATGTCAGGCTGTCGCGGCCGCTGTGGGACAGTCTCGCTCTCGGTGTCGCGTTACTCCTCGTCGAAGAGCGTCTCTCCTTCGACCATGTGTTCTCCGACGGCGTCGAGGTCGAGCGTCAGCCCGAGGCCGGGCTTCTCGGGAATCTCCATGCGACCGTTCTGAATCAGGTCGTCTTCCTCGACGAGGTCCTCCCACCAGCCGAGCTGGTAGGAGTGGTATTCGAGGGCCAGCGAGTTCGGGATGGCCGCGGCGACCTGCGCGGAGGCCATCGTCCCGATGGGCGACGAGACGTTGTGCATCGCCACGGGGATGTAGTACATGTCCGCGAGGTCGGCAATCTTCCGCGTCTCGCGCATGCCGCCGACGCGGGGCAGGTCGGGCGCGATGATGTCCACCGCCTGCGGTTCGAGCAGCGTCCGCTGGCCGAACTTCCGGTAGACGTTCTCACCGACCGCGATGGGCGTCGTCGTGGACTGTGTCACGAGCTTCTGCACGTCGTGGTTCTCCGGCGGCACGGGGTCTTCGAGCCACCACACGTCGTAGTCTTCCAGCTCGGACGCGAGGCGCTTGGCGCTCCCGCCGGTAAAGGACCAGTGGCAGTCGAACGCCACGTCCGCGCGGTCGCCGACGGCCTCGGTGACGGCCTCGACGATTTCGACCTTGTGGTCGATTTCGGGGTTGCGGAGGTGGCGGTTCGCGCGGTCCTTCTCGTGGCCCGAGGGCACGTCGAGGTCGAACTTGATAGCGTCGTAGCCGAGTTCCTCGACCACGCGGACGCCCTCCTCGGCGCAGGCCTGCGGGTTGGCTTCGTCTTCGGTGTGGAGGTCGCAGTAGACGCGCACCTCGTCGCGGTACTTCCCGCCGACGAGCTGATAGGCGGGCACGTCGAGGAGCTTTCCGGCGACGTCGTGGAGCGCGATTTCGATGCCCGAGATGGCGGAGATGACCTTGCCCGAGACGGAGCCTTCGCCGGACATCTTCTGGACGAGGTGCTCGTAGAGGCGGTCGATGTCGAGGGGGTTCTCGCCGACGAGGAACGGTTTCATCCGCTCGATGATGGCGGTGTCGCCGCCGCCCCAGTAGGCCTCGCCGGTGCCGACGACGCCCGCGTCGGTGTAGACGCGGACGAGAATCCACGGGTAGTTCCCGTCGACCATCGTCGTCTGTACGTCCGTGATTTCGGCGTCGCGGACGCCGCCTCGCGGATTCGTGATATCCATCGTCTCCGCGGACAGGTCGCGCATCGTGTACTCCGCGTTCGGGTCGCTAAGCTTCGCTTGCTCAACCATTGCGCACGTATATCTCGAAAGCCACTACAAAAGTGTGTGGGTCGGTAGTCCGTCGCTCACCCCGACGCGCGCTCCCGAACTCGCCCCGTCGTCGACAGCCAACAAATAGTGACAGCTTCGCAAGAGTTGTATGTCGGAAGACAGAACGTGTACCCGATGACGGACCCTAGTAAAAACTACGTCAACGGTGAATGGGTGACCTCGGAGACCGGCGAGACGACCGAGGTGACGAACCCCGCGAATCCGAGCGAAGTGGTCGCGGCGTATCAGCACTCGAACGAGAACGACGCCGCGGCGGCCGTTGACGCCGCCGTCGCGGCGGAAGACGAGTGGCGAAACACGCCCGGCCCCGAGCGCGGGCGCATCCTCCGCGAGGCGGGGACGCTCCTCGCCCAGCGGAAGGACGAACTGACGGAGATTCTCATCGCCGAGGAGGGGAAGGCGCGGCCCGAAGCGGCGGGCGAGGTACAGCGCGCCATCGACATCTTCCACTACTTCTCGTCGAAGGCGGCCGACCTCGGCGGTACGAAGAAGGGTGCGAGCGGGCCGAACACGAACCTCTACACGCGGCAGGAGCCGGTGGGTGTCGCGGCGCTCATCACGCCGTGGAACTACCCGATTGCGATTCCGGCGTGGAAGCTCGCCCCGGCGCTCGCCGCCGGCAACACCGTCGTCCTCAAGCCCGCCTCCATCGCGCCCGGCGTCGTCATCGAAATCGCCCGCGCGCTCGACGAGGCCGGCCTCCCGGACGGCGTCCTCAACGTCGTCACCGGACCCGGTAGCTCGGTCGGCAGCGAGTTCATCGGCAACGAGGGCACGGACCTCGTCTCCTTCACCGGCAGCAGTCAAGTCGGTGAGATGGTGTACGAGCAGGCCACAGACGCCGGCAAGCGCGTCCAGACCGAACTCGGCGGGAAGAACCCGACGCTCGTCGCGGACTCCGCGGACCCCGCCGAAGCCGCCGACATCGTCGCCAACGGCGGGTTCGGAACCACCGGCCAGTCGTGTACGGCCTGTTCCCGTGCCATCGTCCACGAGGACGTGTACGACGACTTCGTGGCCGAGCTCGTCGACCGCGCGGAGTCCCTCGACGTCGGCCCCGGTACCGACCACGAGATGGGTCCGCAGGTCAGCGAGTCCGAACTCTCCTCGACGCTCGAATACATCGACATCGCCGAGGCCGAGGGCGCGACGCTCGTCGCCGGCGGCGGCGTCCCCGAGGGCGAGGCAGTCGAGACGGGTCATTTCGTCGAGCCGACGGTGTTCACCGACGTGGACCCCGACATGCGCATCGCACAGGAGGAGGTCTTCGGCCCGGTCGTCGCCGTCATCGAAGTGAGTGACTTCGACGAGGGGCTGGCGGTCGCGAACGACGTCGACTACGGCCTGTCGGCCAGTATCGTCACCGACGACCACACCGAGGCGAACCGCTTCGTCGACGAGGTCGAAGCCGGCGTGGTGAAGGTCAACGACAAGACGACCGGCCTCGAACTCCACGTCCCCTTCGGCGGGTTCAAGCGCTCCTCGTCCGAGACGTGGCGCGAGCAGGGCGACGCCGGTCTCGACTTCTACACCATCGAAAAGACCGTCTACGACAGCTACTGAGCGTCCCACCCGGTCACCGACGGCGACCGTCTGCCATCACCTCGTTATTTTGCTCCCTCCTCTCCTCTCCTCTCTTCCTTCGTGTCCCACCCCCGCCGATGCTGTCGTTCCGGCTCGACACCTTCCTATTCTCTATATCAGAATAGCATGGACAGAACTATTGTCGTGAAAATTACAAGCGTACTCGTGTAATCATCTATCGTCATCGTCCGTCGGGAACTACGTTAATACGGTCCTGCGTCGATGATTCGTGCGGGGCTGCTGCTGTTCCGAGATAGCGAACGAGGGGCGTCAGTAGTTGATGTTGAGTTCGACGACGTTCGCCGCGCTCAGGACGCGTTCGGGAAGCGCCCCGTGGAGGTCTTCGTCGCTGACGCGGCTAGCCGGAGCGGAGACGCTGATGGCTCCGAGCACTTCGCCGGAAGACGATTTGATGGGTGCGGCGAGACAGCGCAGGCCTTCGAGACGCTCGCCGTCGTCGATGGCGTAGCCTCGCTCGCGAACTCCTTCGAGCACCTGAAACAGCTCTTGCCGCGTGCCGATGCTCTTCGGCGTCTTCTGTTCGAGCCCGTGACGCTCGATTATCTCGTCCACCCGCGACTCCGGGAGGTTCGCGAGAATCGCCTTCCCGAGGGCCGTCGTGTGCAGGTGCGTCCGAAGGCCCGCGTAGGTGTCGAGGTCCACGGCGTCGTCGCCTTTCGCTCGCATCAGGTAGACGCCCATCCCCTGTTCTTCGACGAGGAGGTTGGCGAGTTCGCCCGTGTCGGCGGCGAGCGATTTGACCTCTGGCTCGGCGACCTGATATACTTCCATCGACTTCCGACTGTGGCCGCCGACTTCGAGAAACTTCAACCCGACGCGGTAGTCGTCGCCGTCCTTGAGGACGTACCCGTGTTTCTGGAGCGTCGTCAGGTGGTTGTGGACCGCGCTCTTTCCCATGTCGAGGTCGCCGGCCAGTTCCGTGACCCCGCAGGGTCCTTTCTGCATCAACTCCTCGACCAGTGCCAGCGTCTTCTCGGTGGTTCGAACCGGGTGTTTGGCGTCCATGATTATTCGTTATCAAGTATCTGAATAAGTGTTCTGGTCGGGAGAACGGTGGTGCGGTGAACGCGGACGTTTCTCTAGAGGCTCCCCGGTCTGGGTGCTCCGGTCGACCGCCTCCCGTTGTCACCCGTCTCTCGAAACGGGGGTTCATCACGTCACTACTGTCTGTCCACCAACTACTCTCCCGAGTATAATTCTCTCATACCACAATATTACTTGTGGTCAATTGTCGGTCTCACCTCATTTCACGATTGTCTCTCGTCACTTGTTCTCTGCCCTTTCTCGGACGAAACAATTCCCGGTGCTGTTCGAATCTTCCGTAACCACCGGGTTGAGGTTCTGTCAGTCCTTGCCGGTGTCTATTTTTGTGCCTGCGTGCGCTGTTTTCGTCTCGGATATGTGGCCGCGACTAGCGGACGCAGATGCCGTCTCATGCTGTAATCGTGTGTCTAATGGACATTTTCGAATCGGTTTGCCCCCATTGTTCAGTTCCACGGCCCTCGTTCGTCGTGACCCGTAGTCGAGGACGAACGGTTGGCTCCGCGGTGGTGACTCGGTAGTGGAGAGGGCAGTCGGCGGAGCCGACGTTTCGAGGCCCGCTCAGGGGGTCAGTCGTCCGCCGTGCCCGTCTGACTCGCGCCGTCCGGTCGCTCGTCCGTGACTTCGTAGAGCGCGTTCGTCACCGTTCCGTGTTCGGAAGCGTGCGGACGACCGGGGGAGTCGTCGTAGCCGTAGTCGAAGATGCGGTTCCGGTTGAGACTGAGCTTCGTGAACTCCGGTCGGAGCAGGTCGAACAGGTCGAACCGCGATTGGAGTTCGGGGAACTGCGCTTGATAGTCGAGAATCGCGCGTCGCGCGTGCGTCCAGAACTCCCGTTCGGGGTATGACTCGTGTTCTTCGAGCACGTCGGCGACGTACCGGAGGACGCAGACGAACAGCCCGGAGAAGATAAACTGACAGAGCCCTTCGGGCGGCTCTTTCCGAAGCACGTCGTGCACGTCGTCGGGGAGCGATTCCAACTCCGGGAGCGACTGGTCGCTCACGTTCACGTCGTCCGCGAAGTCCTTGACCGCGAGTCGCGTGGGGACGCCGTCTTCGACGACGAGGATGGTGTTTTGGCCGTGCGGGGAGAACACCGTTCCGTAGCGATAGAGGAAGTGCAACAGCGGCGGCAAGACGGTGTCGAAGAACTCGCCCAGCCACTCGTCGAGGCTGAGCCCCGACCGCTCGACCAGCCGCGAGACGAAGGGCTCGCCCGCGCCGTCGACGTGCATCAGCGACGAGAGCGTAATCGCCCGTTCGTCGTCTTCGAGGAACGTGTAGATGGACTCCCGCCAGACCGCGCCCAGCAGTTCGTGGTACTGGTACGGCGACCCGTCGATGTCGGTGAAGTCCGCGTGGTCGTAGTTGAGCCCCGCAATCTCGCCGGGGAGAATCAACCCCTGTTCTTGGAGGAAGTCGTCTCGCTCGTAGATGCCTTTGATGTACTCCGTGACCGTCGGCGCGAGTTCGGTCCGCTCGCCGGGAAGCCCCCGCCAGACGAGCGTGTTGAGAATCCGCATCGGAACCTTCACGTGGTGTTTCTCGGCGTCGTCGACGTTGACGAAGGTCCGGACCGACTGTTGCGGGAGGTACTCGTCCGGCCCGTCACCGAGCGGGACGATATCGCCGGCCGCGATGTGGTCGGGAAACAGCGGGACGACGGTGTGTTCCCACTGCCAGTCGTGCACCGGCATGAAGAAGTAGGCGTCCGGGTCGTACCCCTTCGCGTCGAGACGGCTTCGGAAGCGCTCGTAGTGATCACCGAGTTCGCCGCTGACGAGCGAGTCGTGGTCGACCGCCTCGGTCCCGACGAACGTCGCGTGTTCCTTGCGGACCGCCACCCACGAGAGCGTCACCGGCGCTTTGCGCTCGGGCGCGTACCGCTTGTAGTCGTCGTAGCCCCAGCCGAGTCGCCCCTTGTTGTACGTAATCCACGGGTGGCCCTCCATCTCGCCTTCGAGGCGGGCGTAGTCGAGGTCCGTCGGGTCGAAGTCCTCCCGGTCCCGCTTTCGCGACTCGATGTGGGCGTCCGCGAGCAGCGTCCGCTTGTACTCGCGGACGAGGTTCCCTTCGGTCAGGCCGTCGAGGTCGGTCGTCTCTCCGAGGTCGCGAAGCAGTCGAAGGGGGTCGCGGAGCGACTCCCACGTCCCGTCGGCCCGCCGCTCGACCGTGTCGCCGTAGACGTGGAGGCTGTCCATCAGCCGGTCGGCGGCCTCGAACCGGTAGCTCACCTCGCCGAGGTCGAACCGGTAGCCGTGGCGGTCGTCGCCGGCGTCGACCTTCCGCGGCTCGATTATCTCCTCGTAGGCGAACTCTTCGAGCATCTTCGTCAGGAGGCGGCGTTCGACCGTCTCCCAGACGTCTGCGTCCAGTGCGTCCCGTAGCGTGGTGTCGTTCGGATTCATCGGTATCGTTAGTCGTCCTGCGTCGGCGTGGGTGGTGTCTCGCCTCCCTCGGCGCGGGAAGCGTTCGGTGCGTGGTCGAGGAACTGCGCCACCGAGAAGTCCTGAAAGACGGTGTCGACGTCGTCGGGATACACCTCGCGGCCGACGAGTCGGTTGACGAACTTCGCGTTCCGGTAGCACCCGAGCCCGAGGTCCGGAACTCCGACGCCGTGGGTGTGGACCTCGGCGTTCTGGAGGAACACGTCACCCGGCGCGTCGACCGCGAGCCGGTGGTCTTCGGTCACGCCGAACCGGTCCTGTTCGTCCCAGTCGATGGCGTCTTCCAGCGGTTCGAGGAACGCTGGAATCGGTCGCTCGTAGCCCGTCCCGAGAATCACGACCTCGCTCTCGTGGACGAACGACTCCTCGGCCTGCCACTGGTGACAGTCGAGGGCGTACGCGTCGTTGACGGCCTCGATGTCGCGGACTTCGGTCATCGCAAACAGCCCCACGTCGGGGTCGCGGCCACCGACAGAGCGCCGGTAGAGCAGGTCGTAAATCTCGGCGCTCGTCTCCGGGTCGATGCCCTTGTACAGTAGGTCCTGATTCGGGATGAGGTCGTCTTTCACCGCCTGCGGCAGGTCGTAGACGTACCGCTCGTACTCGGGGGTGAAGTGCTGGAGGCCGAGCTTCGAGTACTCCATGGGGAAAAACCCGTCAGAGCGAGTCAGCCAATCGAGCCGGTAGCCGTGGTCGGGCTGGCGCTCCAGGAGGTCCTGAAACACCTCGGCGGCGCTCTGCCCGGACCCGACGACGGTGACCGTGTCCGCCTCCACGACGCGCTCGCGGGAACCACGATACCGCGCCGTGTGGAACACGTCTTCGGTCGGGTGTCCACGGAGGTGTTCGGGAACATGCGGCCGGGAGCCGATGCCGAGCGCGAGGTTCTCGGCGCGATACTCGAAGCGGTCGCCGGTGTCCGGATTCCGCGCGGTGACCGCGTACCACTCCTCGCGGTCGTCCCAGCGAACCTCGGTCACTTCGCGTTCGAACCGGCAGGCGTCGAGTCGGTCGACCACCCACCGGAGGTAGTCGTTGTACTCCCGCCGGGGAATCTGGAACGTCTCGTAGAAGTAGAACTCGTAGATGCGGCCGGTCTCCCGCAGGTAGTTGAGGTAGCTGTGGGGGTTCGTCGGGTCGGCCAGCGTCACGAGGTCCGCGAGGAACGGGACTTCGAGGGTCGTCCCCTCGATGAGCATCCCTTCGTGCCACGCGAACTCGGCGTCCCGTTCGAGGAACGCCGCGTCCACGTCCTCGGGCGCGCCGTCGAGCAGGGCCGCCAGCCCGAGATTGAACGGGCCGAGACCGATTCCGACCACGTCGTGGACGCGGGGCTCGCTCATCGGCCCACCTCCGTCTCCGCATTCTCGGCCACCGTGTCGAAGAACCGGTCGCGCTCGCAGTGCATCAGCAGGGCCTCCTTGTCCGGGAGGTCGATGCGTCGCTGCGGCTCGTAGCCGCATCGCTCGAAGACGTGGATGACCCGCTCGTTTCGCACGTCCGGTTCGCTGACGACGCGAGTCGCGTCGGTCGCGCGGAACTGAAACGCCGTAATCGCCCGCAAGAGCGGTATCGAGTAGCCGTGTCCGAGATACTCCGGCGGCCCGATGAGCAGGTGGACCCCGCGGTCTTCGGGGGCGGCGTCGTAGCAGTCTGCGACCACGTCGTCGGCCGCGCGGTACGTCTCCCAGTAGCTCATCGGCGTGTGATCGAGCAGGCCGACGTACGGGGTGAGATGGTCATCGGTCAGCTTCTCGTCGAGTTTCGCCCGAAACGCCGGCTTCGGAAGGTCGAGTTGCCAGTACGGCTTCACGTGGTCCGAGCCGAGCCACGCGTGGAGGCGGTCGCCGTCCAGCGCCGGGTCGACTTCCGCGAAGGCGATGGTCCGGTCGATGGACTCGTCGCGGACGCGGTAGGCGTACTCGCGGCCCGCGTCGGCAGTCGCCGCGTTCGCGGTCGCGGTCGCCGGTGCGTCGGTCATGGCGCTGGCACCTCCAGTTCCGTGACGAGCGGGTTGTCGATGTCGGCGTACACCGACTGGTTCGCCAGCGACCCCTCCAGTTCGTCCATGTCGTGGAACCGCGTGAGCAGGTTCGCCTTGCACGGAATCGTCGGGTTGGTGAGGAGGTCGTCGAGCAGCGACGACGACGGCCGGTCGTACCGACGAAGCGATTCGAGTTCGTCGCGGAGGACGCTCAGGAGGCGTCGCTCGTCCACCAGTCCGGCCGTCCCGAAGGCGTTGACGAGGCCGAAGACGTTGTTGATGACGACGTAGTACCGGATGCGCTCGTCGGCGACGGCGTCCGGACAGACCGTGTCGGCGCGCTCGCCGATGCCGGGCAGGAGCGCGTCCACCTCGTCGTACATCGACTCGGGGAGGTAGTAGCCCTGATTGTCGCGGTAGCGGAACGTCTCGGGATAGCCGCCGTCGAGGGTCAGCACGCTGTTCTGCTGGTGGGCTTCGACGCCTAGCCCGCGTTCGAGATAGAGCCACAACACCGGCCGCACCGACAGTTCGAGATACTGTCTGAACCAGTCTTCTGCGACCGCCGGAGTGGCCCGTCCCTCGTGGTCGGCGATGCCCTCCACGAGCGTCGCCAGCCGCGACGACCCGTCTCCGAGGTGGTCCTGACAGAGGCCGACCACGGGCGTCGCGTTCGCCGCCGCGTTGCCGCGGAAGGGGTTCTCGCGCAGGACCGTCTCGAAGCCGGACTCGCCGTCGTCGAGGTCGACCGTCAGATACGCCGGGTCGCGGACGATGTCGAACGCCGGGAAGCGGGATTCGAGGTCGCCGCCGAGTTCGGTGTCCAGCAGTTCCGTGATGGCGACGCCGCGCTCCAGTTCCGGGCGCTTGTTCGTCCGCTCGGAGTTGGTGATTTTGACGTTCAGCGACCCCTTGACCATGAACGGCGCGTCCGGGGCGTACAGCGTCCGCACCGACGAGGTGGGGTAGAACTCCCGGCCGACTTGGCCGACGTATTCGAGGCCGTCGCCGAGGTGCGCCCGCACCTCGGGTTGCGAGCGGAGGTAGTCCGCCTGCCACGGGTGGACGGGAAGCAACACCTCGTCGCCCTCGACGTGTTCGGTGACGAACGACTCGGGGACCGAGTCGTCCGCGCGGAGGGCCGACTTGACCCACTCGGCCGCCGACTCCTCGCGAGTGGAGTCCTGCGAGACGAACTCGGGGTCGGCGCTGAAGTACGCGAGCGGGAACGACCCCCGGAGTTCGGGCGCGTAGCTCCGCGACTCGTGGGCCGGGATTCCCTGTCTGCTCTTCGGCGTCGGGTGGAGCGGGTGGCCGAAGACGAGCGACTGTTCGGCGTCGCGGAAGGTGGTGTCGAAGCCGTACAGTCGCTCCTCGTCGCCGCGCCGGGCCTCGACGAACCGCTCGATGTTCTGGCAGCTCTTGACGACCCGCAGGAGCAGTTCGTCGGCCGCGCCGGTGTCGTCGCGGTCGAGTCTGAGTTCGGTCGTGACGAGGGTCACGAGCACCGTGTAGTCGAGGGGAAGCGTCTCGCCGTGAGGGAGTCGGTAGACGCCGGGCAGGTCGAACTGGTGGCGACCCGTCGGCGAGCGGTACGAAAGCGGGACGTAGAGGTCCACGCCCTGCTGAGAGAGCGGCGCGTGGACGACTACCTCGGCGTCCGCCTCGACCGGCACGTCCCCGGCTGGGACGACGGCGTAGTCGCCGGTCTCCCGGAGGTAGCAGTTCAGGAAGCTGTGTATCGTCGCTGACTCGGCTGTGTCGTTCGGATTCATGCGTATCGGTCGTCGGTCGTCGGTTCGAGAGCGGTTCCGCGGGCCGAAATCTCGCGCAGGAGGTCTCGGAGGTCCTCGCGCGTCGTTCGGGGGTTCAGGAGCGTCAGCTTCAGGCACGTCTCGCCGTCGACGGTGGTGCGGGCCACCACGGCCTCGCCGTCGTCGAGGAGGGAGTCGCGGATGGCCTCGTTCAGGTCGTCGGCGCTCGAACCGCCGGCCGGGTCGTCCCCCTGCTCCCGGTCGGGGACGTACCGGAAGACGACGACGTTCAGGTCGGAGTCGTGGACGAGCCGCAGGTCGGGGTCGGCCGCGACGAGCCTCGCGGCGTCGTCGGCGAGGTCGATGGTGTACTCGACCATCGACGCCAACCCCTCGCGGCCGAGCGCCTGCATCGTCACGAAGGGTTTGAGCGCGTCGAACCGCCGGGTGGTCTGGACCGACTTCGAGACGAGGTTCGGCACGCCCGCGTCGTCGTCGCGCTCCGGGTTCAGATAGGCTGCGTTGCGGTCGATGAGGTCGTACGCCGACGCGTCGCGGACGAGCACCGCGCCGCAGCTAATCGGCTGGTAGAACAGCTTGTGGAAGTCCACTGCGACGGAGTCCGCGGCCTCGATACCGGCGAGTTTGTCGGCGTGGTCGTCGCTCAGGGCGAGCGCGCCGCCCCACGCGGCGTCGACGTGGTACCAGCAGTCGAGCTCGGCCGCGCGGTCGGCCAGCGGGCCTAACGGGTCGATGCTGCCGAAGTCCGTCGTCCCCGCGGTGGCGACGATTGCGAACGGGCGTTTGCCGCGCTCGCGGAGGGACGCCACCGTCTCGTCGAACGCCGCCATCGACAGGCGGCGGTCGTCGTCGGTCGGGACGGTGACGACGGCGTTCTCACCGAGGCCGAGGTGCGAAGCGGCCTGCGTGGCGGTGAAGTGGGCGTCGGCCGAACAGAGGATACGCAGGTCCCGCGCCTCCGGCGGCAGCCCCTCGCGCTGGACGTCGACGCCGTACTCCTCCAAAACGACCTTGTTGCGGGCGAGGAGCAGGCCGACGAAGTTCGACTGCGTGCCGCCGCTCGTGAACACGCCGTCGCCGTCTTCGTAGCCGAACAGGTCGCACAACTCCCCGACGAACCGCCGTTCGAGCTGCGTCGCGGCGGGGCTCTGGTCCCACGAGTCCATCGACTGGTTCGTCGCCGTCAGGAGCACCTCGGCCGCGAGCGCCGGAATCGTCGGCGGACACTGGAGGTGCGCGATGCAGGTCGGGTCGGAGACGCCGACCGAGTTTCGCAGAATCGGCTCGGTACGGTCGAGCGCCGCGGCCACGCCGTCGCCCTCGTGGGGCAGCATCTCGAACCGAGCGAGCGCGTCGTCGAGTTCTTCGGGCGTCGCCCCCGAGTACGGCGTCGCCTCCGCGGCGAACTCGTCGAGGACGAGGTCGCACGCCCGCCGCATCGCGTCGCGGTAGCGCGCCCGGTCGTCGTCGTCGCCGCTCAGGAACCACTTCGCGGCGTCCGGTCGCGGGTCGCGGCGCTCGCCGACGCCGTCGACATCGCCGACGCCGTTCATGCGGCGACCTCCCGGCGGCCGTCGGCGTCGACGTCCTCGATTGCGGCTTCCACGGCGTCCGCGAAGATGCTCCCGATGGCGTCCACGTCGCTCGGACTGACGACGAGCGGCGGGAGGAACCGGACGACGCTCCCGTGGCGGCCGCCGAGTTCGACGATGAGACCGCGGTCGAAACACGCCTCGCGGACGGCGTCAGCGAGGTCCGGATGCGCCGGGTAGCGCCCGCAGGCGTCGGGTTCACCCGCGGGGTCGACGAGTTCGACGCCGAGCATCAGCCCGCGACCGCGCACGTCTCCGACGGCGTCGTGGGCGCGCTCGGTCGCGTCGAGGTGACCACGGAGCCGCTCGCCCATGCGCGCGGCGTGGTCGTCGAGGTCGTGTTCGAGCACATGCTCGATGGTGGCGATGCCGGCGGCCATCGCCAGCTGGTTCCCCCGGAAGGTGCCGGCGTGCGCGCCCGGTTCCCAGACGTCGAGCGACTCGTCGTAGACGACGACCGAAAGCGGGAGCGACCCGCCGATGGCCTTCGAGAGCGTGACCGCGTCCGGGACGATGTCGGCGTGCTCGAAGGCGTACAGCTCGCCGGTCCGGCCGAGACCGGTCTGAATCTCGTCGACGACCAGCGGGATGTCGCGCTCGCGGGTCATCCGCCGAATCTCGCGGGTCCAGTCGTCGGGCGCGGGAATCGCGCCGCCCTCGCCCTGCACGAGTTCGACCACCATCCCCGCGGGCTCGGTGATGCCGCTTTCGGGGTCGTCGAGCGTGCGTTCGACGTACCGGGCGGCGAGTTCGTGGCACTCGTCGCCGCCGACGCCGAACGGACACCGATACTCGTACGGATACGGAAGGTGGTGTACGTCGGGCATCAGGCCGGGCACGTCCTCCTTCGGGTCGGTGTCGCCCATCAGGCTCAGCGCGCCGTTGGTCATGCCGTGGTAGCCGCCCTGGAACCCGAGAACGCTCCGGTTGCCCGTCGCGGTTTTGACGAGTTTGAGCGCGGCCTCGACGGCGTCGGTCCCGGCGGGGCTACAAAACTGCACCCGCGCGCTGTCAGCGAACTCGTCGGGGAGGCTGTCGAACAGCGTGTCGACGAACCGCTCTTTGACGGGCGTCGTGATGTCGAGGGTGTGGAGCGGGCGGTCCTCCGCGAGGACGCGTTCCATCGCCTCGACCACTCTCGGGTGGTTGTGTCCGAGCGCGAGCGTGCCGGCCCCCGCGAGGCAGTCGTAGTACTCCTCGCCGTCCATGTCGGTGACGGTGACGCCCGAGGCCTCCCGTATCGCGTGCGGGAGGTGCCGAGGATAGGTCCGCGCGCTCGACTCGCGGGCGGCCTGCTGTTCGAGCAACGCCTCGTTGCCGGCTGTCGGGTCGGTCATCGCGCTTCCCTCCGTTGATTCGTCGTCAGTCTATCGCTGTCGAGCATGCATTATTTAGGCCGGCCTAAAAACACAAAAGGTTTACTGCAATCAGATTTTCAGTGAAAATTTCGGGACAGCGCAACCGCTCGTCGGCCGCGACGGCCGACTCGCGGCGACCGGTCCCACGGTCCAGTTGGGTGCTCTTTCGACGGACGAGGCCGGTGGTCGGTCGCGTGCCGGGGTCCGCCCCCCGCCCCGCCGCTGACTCATCTCGCTTTCGCTCGGCTGAACACCTCCATGAGCGGGGGTTCTCCCTCGGTGAGCCACGCTGCGGTGACCACCGGGGACACGCCCACATCTTGTCTCACTGCCATGTTTTTAGGCTAGCCTAAAATATGATAAGCGTTCTGGCGGGACGCACCGCTCGACGGTTGGGCGAAGAGAGAAAGCGGGGCCGCGAGCTCGGAGCGAGTTACAGATTCCCGTTGGCGATGTCCGCGACGCGCTGGGCGTCGAACAGGCGTTCGTCGGCGTCGTACAGCGTCCGCGCGAGGCGGTCCGTCACGACGAGGTTCGTGATGGGGCCCTGATAGAGCGCGCCGGCGCGGTAGATGTCGTCGTTCTGGACGGCGGTGAGTTCGCCCGCCACCTCGTGGTTTTCCATGAACGAGACCACGGTGTTCTGGAACTCCTCGCGTGTCTTGGCTTCCTGTCCGCGCACGAGGAGCACTTCGGGGTCGACCTCAAGCAGCGTCTCGAAGTCGACCGCGCCGCGGTTGCTGTAGAAGTCCCGCACCTCGGTCGTCGCGAGCGCGTCGTTGACTTTCAGGTCGTTGAGATGCTTGAAGCTCGTCCCCTCGTCGATGACGTAGGGGTAGAACTCCTCTGGCTCGTCGCCTCCGGCCCAGACGACGGCGGCCGAGGGTCGCTCGCCCTGCGCGGGGACGACCGGCGCGAGGTTCGACTGGAACTCCTCGTGGACCTGTTCGAACGCCTCGAAGCGGTCCTCGCGCTGGAACACCTGCGCGAACTTCTCGAACGCCTCGTAGAGGGTGTAGTAGCGGTAGTCCTCGTGCCACGCGTAGCCGCGCGAGAAGATGCTGTTGCCGAAGAACGGCCCGACCTGCGTGCTGATCTCCTCGATGTCGGCCTCGCTCCACTGGCCGCGGTTCAGGAGGAAGTTCGGGTCGGCGATGTGCACGTCCGCGTTCAGCTCGTAGAACTGCTCTTTGCCGACGCCGCTGTCGCCCCACAGCTGGCGGATGGACGACTTGTCGACGCTCACGTCCGGAATCTCGTCGTAGTACTGCGTGTGGTACCGGCCGGGGAGCCAAACGCCCACCGGCGCGTCGAGCCCGAGCGCGACGCCCATGTCGGCCCAACTGCCGTTGTTCGCAATCCACGTCTCGGGGACCGAGTCGAAAGTGACCTCGCCGACCGGCTCTATCGACACCGAGTAGGACTCCGCCGCCTCGGTCGTCGTCTCTGTCTCTGTCTCGGTTTCGGTCTCCGTCGCCGCCTCGGTCGTCGCGGCCGTGGTCGTCCCGGACTCGGACGCCGTCGTCGTCGTCCCCGACCCGCCCCCGCCGGTACAGCCGGCGAGCAGGCCGCCTGCGATGACCGCCCCGCCGTACTGGAGGTACTCGCGCCGCGTCGATTCCCGTCCGCTTTGTCCGTCGTTTGCCATGTCTTTTAGGCCTCCCTAAATGGTTAAAACGTCTTCGGAATTTAGGCGAGCCTAACTACCTTCGCGCGGGACGGGGGAAGGAGGCGGCTCAGTCCGCCGCGTCGACGGGCGCTCTGACGGCGAGCACCGAGAGGTCCGAGTACGGCGTCGAGTCGGGGCCGCTCCCGCCGGCCGAGTCGCGCAGGTTTCCGAGCGTCGTTCGGGTGATTCGCTCGTCGTCGTGGGTCAGTCGTTCGAGCACGAGCGCGTCCAGCGAGGGGTCCGCGCCCGCATCGAGGAGGAACTCGGCGATGTCGCCCGGCATCCAGTCGAACGGCCGCGGCAGGACGAGCAGGTGGCGCTCGCCGGCCACCTCGGCCAATCGGTCGAGGTCGGCGTCGAGCGACCCGCTTTTGTGGAGCGTGACGAACCGCGTATCCTCCATCGGCGTCCGGGCGCGACTCGCGGCTATCTGGAGCGACGAGATGCCCGGAATCACCCGCACCGGCCGGTCGACGGCCCGCTCGACCTTCCCGAGGAACTGGTACCCCGAGTGGTTCGGGTCACCCATGAGCACCGCCGTCCCCCGGTCGCCGGCCGCGACGCGCCGCCCAAACTCGGCCAGCGCGTCGGCCTCGTCGGCGTAGCCGCAGGTGAGCAGGTCGGCGTCGGTCTCGTCGGCGACGAAGTCGACGACCGTCTCGAAGCCGACGACCACGTCGGCCTCCCGAATCGCCCGCTTCCCGCGGGGCGTGAGGTACTCCGGGTTGCCGGGGCCGACGCCGACCGCGTAGACCGGTGCGTCGGTGTCTTTATCCATGCCCTGCTCGGGCGCGGCCGCGGCGAACGTCGCGGGGTCCGGCCCCGAATCGAGGTCGTACGGGTCGTCCTCACTCATGGTCCGCGAGGTCCACGTCGCCGTTGCGCACGTCGCTGGCGACGTGAATCAGTTCGTTCGTGAGCGCGGCCGCGAGACCGCTCCCGCCGCGTTTCCCGACGTTCGTCACCGCGGGCACGCCGTACTCGTCGGCTACGTCGCGGACGCGCTTTCTGCTTTCTTCGGCCTTCACGAAGCCGACGGGCGTCGCCACGACGGCCGCCGGGCGAGTGCCGTTTTCGATGCAGTCGCAGAGCGCCAACGCGGCGGTCGGCGCGTTGCCGACGACCGCGATAGCGCCGTCGTAGACGCCCTCCTTGTCGAGTTCGAGCACCGCGGCCGCGGTCCGGGTCATGCCGGTCTCGGCGGCGAGTTCGGCGCCGTTGCCGATTGCCTTCCGCACCGGGCAGTCGTGGCCGCGGCCGGTGATGCCGGCTTTCGCCATCGTGATGTCGGTCACGATGGGGCGCTCGTCGATGACGGCCCTCGCGCCCGCGACGACCGGGTCGTTCTGACACCGGATGAGGTGTTGGAACTCGATGTCGCCGGTCGAGTGCACGGCTTTCTGTCGCAGTCGGTCGGTCAGCGTCTCGTCGGGGACGAACGTCCGGACGATGTCCATGCTCGTCTCCGCGATATCCATCGCTTCCTGCGTCGTCGCGCCGAGGTCGGCGTAGGCGTCTCGTTCAGTCATCGGATTGGGTTTGGGTCTGCGTCATGGCGTTCGTCGTGTTCGCTTCGAGGTCGCCTTCGACCGAGAGGTTGATGTCCTGCAACCGCTCTCGCACGTCGTCGTCGGCGTCCCACAGGTCGCGGTCGATGGCTTCGAGGAACGTCGCGGTGATGCTTTCGAGCGCCCACGGGTTCACGTCGCGCATCCACTCCTGTCGGTCCTCGTCGAAGGCGTAGGCGTCCGCGAGACTCTCCCAGAGCGTGTCGCTGACGACGCCCGTGGTCGCGTCCCAGCCGAGCGCGACGTCGACCGTCGTGGAGAGGTCTCCCGCGCCCTTGTAGCCGTGTTCTTCCATGCTGTCGAGCCAGTCGGGGTTGAGGACGCGCGCCCGCATCGCCTTGCGGACCTTCTCCTCGTTCGTGTAGACGCTGACGTTGTCGGGGTCGCTGGAGTCACCGACGTACGACGCCGGGTCGCTCCCGGAAATCTCACCGACCGCGGAGACGAACCCGCCGTGGAAGGCGTACCAGTCGGAGGAGTCGAACTCGTCTTGCTCGGCGGTGTCTTCGATTTTCACGGTCGCCTCGACGCCGCTCAAGCGGCGCTCGAAGGCGTCGTGGGCCTCGGTCACCTTCCCGCGGCTCCCGAGGGCGTAGCCGCCCCACTGGACGAACACGTCCGCGAGGTCGCTCCGGTCGTCCCACTCGCCCTCGTCGACGGCCTTGTTCGTCCCCGCGCCGTAACCGCCGGGCGTCGTCGTGAACACGCGGTGTTTGGCCAGTGTCTCGGCCTCGTCGGGGTCGACGCCCTCCGATTCGAACTCGGCGACATCCTCCTCGACGTGCTTTTTCACGTAGTTCAGCTCGTGGGGTTCGTCGAGTTCGACCACCGCGTCGACGGCGTCGTTGACGACGCTCGCGGCCTGCGGGAACGCGTCGCGGAA
Organism: Haloferax sp. SDI50; assembly: GCF_059802635.1. Classification (NCBI taxonomy): domain Archaea; kingdom Methanobacteriati; phylum Methanobacteriota; class Halobacteria; order Halobacteriales; family Haloferacaceae; genus Haloferax; species Haloferax sp. SDI50. The sequence goes on along the minus strand of NZ_JBPULL010000002.1, from coordinate 138,958 downwards.
CAGCCCCGAGACGCGGGTGGTCACGTCGATTCGCGGCCGGTCGAGTTCCTCCAGCGGAATCGGCTCCACGTCGTCGACGCGGCCCGCGTCGGTCCACACCGGTTCGACGCCCATGAACGCGAGCACCTGCGCGATGGTCTCGCCGCGGGTTCGGACCGTCGGCGTCCCCCACGCGACGACTCCGAACTCCTCGGGGTACTCGCCGTGGTCGTCGTAGTGGCGGTTGAGGACACCCTCAGCGACGCGCTCGCCGACGCTCCACGCCGGTTTGGCCGGGACTTTCCGCGGGTCGAGCGTGTAGAAGTTCCGCCCGGTCGGCAGCAGGTCCACCCCGCCGCGGGTCGGCGCGCCGGAGCCGCCGGGTCGGACGTACTCGCCGTCGAGGGCGTCCGCAGTCTGCGGAATCTCGTCCTCGGCGGCCGCGATTCGCGGGGCCGCCTCGTCGCAGATGAACGCCAGCACCTCGCGGAGGTCGTCGTGCGCGCCGCGCTTGGCCCGCGCGTCTCCGAGTTGGTCGATATCGACCACGAGCAGGTTCATGTTCACCTCGTCGTCGGGGCCGGCGGCGGCCTCCGACTCGGGCACGTCGAAGTCGCGTTCCGCGAGAGCCGACACCAGTTCGACGCACTGGTCGTAGACGCGGTCTGCGGCCTCCGAGAGATACATCCCGAGGTCGTCGTCGTACGTCCCCGGCTCGTCGCGCATCCGGTCGTAGTCGACGCCCATGACGCCCGCGACGCTCTCGCGGAGGCTCGGCGTGTCCGCGTTCGGGAGTCGGGTGAGCGCGACGAGGTACTCCACGAGTCGGTCCTGCTCGGGCGGTTCGCCCATCGTGTGGAGGCCCATCCGAATCTGCGTCGTCTTCACGTCGGTCAGGTACTCGTGGACGCGCTCGACGAGTTCGTCGAACTCGACGGCGTCGGCATCGACGCCGGAACCGGAATCCGCACCGTCGATTGCGTCGGTGTCGTCGAACCCGAGTTCGACCGCGAGGTCGAGGTCATCGACCGCGTCGAGGAGGAGTTCGCGGAGTTGGTCGCCGCGCTCGGGGCGGGCCTCGTCCATGCCCGCCTCGCGGTACTCGCGGGCGAGTTCTTCGAGGTCCGCGAGGTCGTCGTAGGTTCCCGCGGTGCGCATGACCGGCGTGAGGTAGTCCACGATGGCCGCGTACGACCGGCGTTTGGCCTGCGTCCCCTCGCCGGGGTTGTTGATGATGTACGGGTAGACGTTCGGGAGGTCAGAAACTAGTTGGTCCGGCGCGCTCTCGCCGTTCAGCCCGACGGTCTTGCCGGGGAGCCATTCGAGACTCCCGTGGGTGCCGAGGTGGACCACGGCGTCGGCCTCGAACGACTCGCGGAGCCACGCGTAGAACGCCACGTAGTCGTGCGGCGGCTGGAGGTCCGAATCGTGGTACACCTTCGAGGGGTCCATCCCGAAGCCGCGCGGGGGCTGGACGGTCACGAGGACGTTCTCGAACTCGACGCCCGGAATGGCAAAGGGTCGCTCGGGCGGGTCGCCCCACTCCTCGACGACGTTGTCGCGGAAGCGGTCGTCGGCGTCAGCGAACCAGTCGGCGTACTGGTCGGGCGACACCACGTCGACGCTCAGGTCCCGCACGTCCTCGGGGGCGACCCAGCGGTCGTCGAGGGTCAACTGCGAGGTGAGGTCGTCGATGAGCGCCTGCCCGTCCGCGGGGAGGTCACCGACGGCGTAGCCCCGCTCCCGGAGTTCGGACAGGAGGTTGACCGTGCTTTCGGGGCTGTCCATCCCGAAGGCGGTCCCGATGCCGTCGTCGCTCGGCGGGTAGTTGTGGAGGACGACCGCGACGTTCTTCTCGTCGTTCGGCAGGTGGCGGAGCCGCGCCCAGTTGACCGCGAGCCGGGCGACGTGGTCCACGCGGTCCTCGATGGGGAAGTGCTGCTTCGGCGCGCTCCCGACGCCGGCTTCGTCTTCCATCCGCTCTTTCCCGCTTATCGGGTGGGTGATGACGTTGCCGTCGAACTCGGGGAGTGCGACCGACAGCGCGAGTTCGAAGCCCATCACGCCCGTGTCACTCGACTCGTACCGGCTTCGAGAGCGCATGGTCGTGATAGCCTGTAAGACGGGGACGCCGAGTTCGGTGAGGAACACGTCTTCGGCGGCCGACCCCTCGTCGTCGGCGTCGCGGCCCCGCTCGCTCATCGACAGCGAGAACATGAAGGAGCTGACGACGGCGTCCACGACGGGACCGTCGTCGTCCGAAAACCAGTTTCGCGCCACCCACTCGGCGTTTTCTTGTCCCTCCTCGTCGGTCGCGGGGTTGCAGAACGCGGGCAGAACGTTCGCGCCGAGCGATTCGAGGCGCTCCACGAGCGCGTCCACATATCGGGTGTTCGCGTGCGTCCAGTGGGACTCGTAGAACCAGACGCCGATGGTCGGCTTGTCGGGGTCGTGCGTGTCGAGCAGTTCGTCGTACTCGACGCCGGGGTAGTCCGGGTGGTAGACGCCCTCGGTCGGGAGTTCGACCGGGTCGTCGACCTCGGTCTCGACGCCGGCGTACTCGGCGGCGAGGAACCGACAGAGGTTCTCGACGTTCACCGCGCCGCCGCGGTCGAGATACTCGCAGACGCGCCCGCGGTCCGCGTCGGTGACAGTCGTGTCCTGCCGCGCGAAGGCGTCGCCGGTGGCTTTGACGACGAGCGGTACGCCCGCGGCTTCGAGTCGTTCGACCGCGTGGTCGTAGCCGGGCATGCTGTCTTCGGCCCCGTGGAGCCAGAAGACGGCCGCCGTCGCCGACTCCAACTCGTCGACGAAGGCGTCCGCGTCGGTCACGTCGTCCAAATCGCTCGCGGAGCGGACGACGAGGTCGATTCCGTCGAGTCGGCGCGCGGCCCGCTGGACCGCGCCCAACTCGTTTTCGGTCGCTGTGTACAGTCCGATTGTCGGTGTCATTGATAAAGTGTTATTGTCTTACTGCAACTACGTTTTCGTATTCGATGACGACTCAGACGCTTCCGTTCTCGGCTATCGTCGGCCAAGACGAACTGAAACGGGCGTTGTTGGCCGTCGGGGCCGACGACGACCTCGACGGCCTGCTCGTCCGCGGCGAGAAGGGCACCGCGAAGTCGACCGCGGTCCGCGCGCTTTCGGACCTCCTGCCCGAACAGGCGGTCGTCGCGGACTGTCCGTACGGCTGCCCGCCCGAACCGGACGACCCGGCCCGCCAGTGCGACTCGTGTCGCGCCCGCGACGACCACGAGGTCGAACACCGGTCGGTCCCGCTCGTGACGCTCCCGCTCGGCGCGACCCGCGACCGGGTCGCGGGCACGCTCTCCGTTGCCGACGCGCTCGACGGCGAGGCGTCGTTCGACCCCGGGCTCTTGGCCCGCGCGAACCGCGGCATCCTCTACGTAGACGAGGTGAACCTCCTCGACGACCACCTCGTCGACCTGCTTTTGGACGCGGCCGCGAGCGGCGTCAACCGCGTCGAGCGCGACGGGGTGAGCGTCGAACACCCCGCCGAGTTCACTCTCGTCGGGACGATGAACCCCGAGGAAGGCGACCTCCGCCCTCAACTCCGGGACCGCTTCGCCCTCCAGGCGACCGTCGTCGGCAGCCGCGACATCGACGACCGCGTGGAGATTATCGACCGGGCGCTTGGAGACGGCGACGACCCGGCGACGGTCGCCGACGCCCACCGCGAGGAGACCGCAGCACTCGAAACCGCGCTCCGCGAGGCGACGGCCCGCCTCGACTCGGTCGCCCTCCCGACCGAGTTCAAGCGCGACATCGCCGAACTCTGCGTCGACGCCGGCGTCGAGGGCCACCGCGCCGACATCGCCATCGCCCGCGCGGCCCGCACCCTCGCGGCGCTCGACGGCCGAACGAAAGTGCTCGAAAGCGACGTGCGCGAAGCGGCCGCGCTCGCGCTCCCCCACCGACTCCGGAGCCGCCCGTTCGACGACGACCCCGACCTCGACGACGTGCTCGACGACCACTTCGACGAGGACGAAGACCGGGATGAGGGCGAGGATGCTGACGACGGCGACGATGCGGGAGGTGCTGACGACGGCGATAGCGACGGTGGCGACGGCGGAGACGACGGCGAACGCGCCGAGGGAGACGACGATGCCGACGACGCAAACGACTCTGACGCCACGGGAGGGGCTCCCGATTCCGACGCCGGAAGCGACGATACCGGCGGCGACGACCGAGACGGTGGAGTCGGCGGAGCCGACGAGAGTGGACCCGAGGACGGCGATTCGGAAGACGGAACTTCCGAAGACGGTGATACCGACGACTCCGGCGACGGCCCCGACGAGGCCACGCCGCTTCTCCCCGGACAGAGCCGGGCCGCTATCGGTGACTCCGAGCGCCCGCCGGTCGAGGACGCCGCCCTCGACGCGGAGACGCCGGGTGACGGCAGCCGCGCCGCGGTGCGGGAGTCGCGGCAGGGGCGAGGCTCGCGGGTGCGAACCGAACCGGCGACCGAGACCGACGACATCGACGTGCCGGCGTCGGTCCGGGCCGCCGCCTCGGCCGGTCGGTCCCGCGTCACCCGGTCGGACCTCAGAACCGCGGTTTCCCGCGGGTCGGCCGCGACGCTCGTCGTGTTCGTCGTGGACGCGAGCGCGTCGATGCGCGCCGCGATGCGGCAGGCGAAGGGAACCGTGCTGTCGCTCCTCGAAGACGCCTACGAGCAACGCGACGAGGTCGCGTTCGTCGCGGTCGCCGGCGACGACGCCGAGGTGTTGCTCCCGCCGACCGACAGCGTCACGCTGGCGGCGCGGCACCTGAAGGAGCTTCCGACGGGCGACCGGACGCCGCTTCCCTCCGGGTTGGACGCCGCTCGCCGGGTCATCGACCGCTCGGACGCCGACAGCGCGCTCGTTGTCATCGTCACCGACGGCCGGGTTACCGTCGCTGACGGCAGCCCCACCGGACAGACCCGGTCGGCGGCGCGGAGCCTCGCCACCGCCGACGCGTCGGTCGTCGTCGTCGACGCCGGCGACGACGGCATCGGCGTGACCGACATCCTCGTCTCCGAGACGGGCGCGCGGCGCATCCCGCTTTCCGACCTGTCGGCCGAGCGGGTCGCTGAGGCCGAGCGCTTCGCGGACGGGCAGTAGCGGGGTGTCGCTCGTCTCGTGTCGCATGGTTTCTTCTATCGAATCGGTCGCGTGCGGAGTCGGTAGGCTCCGCGCGTGACGCCCTCGTCGTGGTACTCGACCGGCTCTTCGACCACCGCGAGGACGCCCCCGCCGGCGGCGACCGCGGTCGGAATGCCGGGGAGGCTGTCGGTCCGGACGTGCCCTCCTGCCGACTCGAACGCGTGGACGCCGTGGCGCTCGGCCTCTCGCTCCCGGAAGTGCTGGGCGGACGGCACGAACACCCGCGAGCCGGCCGCGACGGCCGAGCGCGCGAACCCGCCGGTGTCGCGGGTCCACAGGCGCTCGCCCCCATCGACCGAGACGCCGACCGCGGTGTGTTCGTCGGGATGTCGCGCGTCCGGGTCACGGGTCGACTCCGCGAACGTGTTCCCCGTGACGAAGACGGCGGTTCCGTCGGCGACGCAGACGTGGGTCGGATAGGCGTAGACGGTCTCGTCGCCGACGCGGCGCTCGGTGGCGAGGTCGAGTCGCCACCGTTCGTCCCCCTCGAAATCGAGGAGGTAGCCGCGTTTGTCGCCGTGGCTGGCGACGGCCAGCGCGTCGCCCGCGAAGGCCACGTCCCCGACCCGCCGGTCGCCGTCGGTGCCGGGGTCCCACGACGCGACTCGCCCTCCGGTGTGGGCGTCGAGGAGCACGAGGCCGTCCTGTTCGGGGTTCGGACAGCGGTTGTACGCGACGGCGACGCGGTCTCCCTCGGCGGCGATCGCGATGGGCGAGGCGTGGACGCGTCTGCGCCACGCGACCCGGCCGTCGCGGTCGAACCCGAGGACGACGCTCCGCCAGACTCGCTCGTCGCCGTCGCGTTCGTACCGCCGGGCGGCGACGACGACTCTGTCGCCCGTCACCGCGAGGTCGACAACGTAGGGCCGGAAGAACAGCGAATCTCTCGCCGCGGTGCCCACGTCGTCGGTCGTCGCGTACGTCCAGCGCACGTCGCCCGTCTCGGCGTCGAGGACGCGAACGAGTCCGTCGCCGCCGCGCTCGCCGACGACGAGGAAGTCGTCGGTGGCGGCCATCGACACGACGGGGTTGTCGCCGCGCGCCTCCCACCGGTCGTCGGAGTCGGGCCCGGAGTCGGCAGCGGATTCCAGCGCGACGACGCGGCCGGCCGCGGTTCCGACGAAGACGGCGTCGTCGGTCGCGGCGACCGCCGAGCGCGTCCAGTTGTGGCGACTGCTCGCGGGGTCGACCGACCCGAGGTCGCGGCGGGCCGAGGGTGGAGCCGATGGCATCGGTTCAGTCCTCGACGGGGAAGGCGTCGTGAAGCGTGTGGTGGGCCTCTCCGAGGTCGTCGAGCAGCGCGTCCGTGCCTTCGCGGAGGCGGCGAAGCGACCGCTCGGCGTCGCGGACGGCGACGAGCCGTCCCCGAAGATAGCCCGATTGCGGGTCGTCATCGTCGATTTGCGTGGCCTCTTCTTCGAGGTCCACGAGCGCGGCGTCGAGATGCCGCTGGGCCTCGTCGAGGGTGGTCGCGTTCGCGAGCGCCTGAATCGGGCCGGGGTCGGCGTCACCGAGGTAGTCTTCGAGTTCGGCTTCGGCGTGTCGCTTCGCGTGTTCGTCGGTCGTTCCGGTGATGTTCAACAGCGCCAGTCGGAGCGCTTCGAGTTCTGCACAGGCCATGATTAGAGTGATTGGTGGACGAGGTTCGAGACGATGCGGTCCCGTTCGAGGTGGGACGAGACGATGCGGTCGGTGTCGTCGGGCGTCACGCCGCCGTACCAGACGCTGTCGGGGTAGACGGCGACGATTGGGCCGTCGCCGCACTGGCCGAGACACGAACTCCGCGAGACGTGCACGTCGCAGTCGTCGGCGTCGCGCACGCCCTGTCTGAGTTGTTCGAGGACGGTCGCCGCGCCGCTCGCGGCGCAGGTCTGGTTCGTACAGACCGCGACGTGCTTCTCGGGGGCGTCGTGGACGTGCGGGTCGTCGTCCACGTCGCTCCGGTCTGCGTGTTCGGCCTGGTGGACGAGCGAGCGGAGCATCGCCCGAGCGCCGCCCTCGTCGTCCTCGTAGCCGGCGAGTTCGACCTTGTACTTGCAGGTGTCACAGGACATCTCGACGCTCCCCGACCGCGCCTCTTGATAGCGGTCGGCCAGCGTCTCGACCACCCGGTCGTCCGTGCCGAGCGGTCCCGATGCGCCGGCGTCGACGTAGGGGTACTCCTCGTCGAACGTCTCGGCGGTGTCCACGATTCGCCCCGTCAGCACGCCGTCACCGAGCATGTACGGGAGGACGACGACGGCGTCCGGGCGGTCCTTAGCAACCGTGTGGAGCGTCTCCTCCAGTCGGGGCGTGGTGACGCCGATGAACGCCGATTCGACGCGGGTAAACTCCCGGCCCTCGTACAGCAGGCGCGCCAGTTTGTGCACGTCGCCGTTCGAGTCGGGGTCGCTCGACCCGCGGGCGCAGAGTACGACCGCCACGTCGTCGTCCTCGCGGTCGACGCCGAGGTCGGACTCGACCGCCCGTGTCCGCTCGTCCAGCAGGTCGACGAGCGACGGGTGGATGCCGAGGTGCGACCCGAACCGAAACTCGGTGTCGTCGTGGGTCGCACGGGCCCGCTGGACCGCCAGCGGCACGTCGTTTTTGACGTGGCTCGCGGCGAAAAGCGAGAGGGGAACGACGGTCATCGTCCGGCAGGTCGGTGCCATCGACTCGATTGCGTCGTCTATCGACGGCTCGGCGAGTTCGATGTACGCCGCGTCCACCGGGACCGACAGCCGCGATTCCAGCTTCGCGGCGAGCGTCCGTACCTGCTCGTTGGACTCCTCGCGGCGCGAACCGTGGCCGACGAGGAGCACCGCGTCGTCGTCGAGCGCCGGGTCGGACCGTTCGAGGCTCATGCGTTCTCGGCCTCTTCGAGGCTGCGGACGAGCTTTCGACGCCGCGTCGGCGCGAACAGGTTCGTCTCGTCGCTCCCCTCGTAAACCCACTCGCCGAAGCCGGCGGCCGCGTCGTCGTCGACGCCGAACCAGTAGCCACCCGACGAGGTCTCTCCAATCTCGCCGGTCGGCGCGTTCACCGGGCAGGCGTCGAGCAGTCGGTCAACGGTTTCGAGGAGCGCCCGGTCGTCGTGGACGAACGAGATGCCGACCGTCCCCGACGAGGATTTGAAACAGACCGTCCCGCAGGATTCGAGCAGTCCGCGGAGGAGCTGTTTTCGCCGGTCTTCGAACACGTCGAAGCGGTAGCCGCCGGCGTCGTCGCCGACCGGGAGGCCGAACGCGGCGCTCGCGCTTCGTACCACGTCGCCGTCGACCGTCACGCGGTACTCGTCTTTGACGCGGGTGACGGCGGTGTTGTGGGCGTACTCCCGCGCCGTCTCCCGGCGGTCGATGTCGCCGCCGCCGGCGATGACCGCGAGGCGGTTCGCGCAGGTCTCGTCGCCCGTCGAGACGGTGAACTGCGCTCGTTCGATTTGGCCGCCGCCGGCGACGTGGCCCCAGAGATAGGCCGTCTCGGGCGCGCTTTCGAGGAGGTCGTCCGCAGGGGCGACGCCGGCGTTCGCGTCGCTCACGCGTCCACCTCCCGGACCGAAATCGCGCCCGGCGGGCAGGCTTGGGCCGCGAGCGTCGCGTCGTCGTCCGACTCCGCGTCGCCTTCGAGGACGGCGACGACGCGCTCATCGGTTCGCTCGACGCGCACGACGCCGGCCGCGTCGGGGTCGATTGTGGCGAGTCCGTCGTCGTCCTCGACGAACCGCCCGTCGCGGGCGAGGCAGGCGAAGATGCCGTCGCAGGCGTCTCGGTCGATTTCGATTTCGAACATCTCAGTACTCGTACTTCTGCTCGTAGCCCCGCGGGGTCACCATCCGGTCGTCCCAGACGTACGTCTCCTCGTTGCCGACGAGCAGCGTCGTCGTCATGTCCACGAGGTCGGTCTCACCGAGGTCGGGCAGGTCACCGAGTTCGACGATTTCGACCTCCTCGTCCTCGCGGCCCGCGCCGTGGACGATGCCGACCGGCGTGTCGGGCGCGCGGTGTTCGAGGAGAATCTCGCAGCACTTCTCGTAGTTCGACCGGCGCTTGCGGCTCCACGGGTTGTAGATGGCGATGGTGAAGCCCTCCTTGGCGGCCGCGTGGAGGCGCGACTCGATGGTCGGCATCGAGGTCAGGTGGTCCGAGAGGCTGATGGTCACGGTGTCGTTGACGAGCGGCGCGCCCAACCGTGCCGCGCAGGACTGCGCCGCCGGGACGCCCGCGACTACGTCGAAATCGACCATGCTCGCGGTCGCGCCCTTCGATTCGAGGATTTCGAGCGCGAGGCCGGCCAGCGCGTAGACGTTGGGGTCGCCGCTGCCGACGATGGCCACGTCGTTGCCGGCGAGCGCCCGGTCGACCGCCTCCTCGGTCCGGGAGACCTCGCCGCACATCGGCGTCGAGTAGATGTCCTCGGCGTCTTCGACGATATCGTCGGGGAGGAGTTCGATGTAGGTCGTGTAGCCGACGATGTGGTCGGCCTCCCGCAGCGTGTCTTTCGCCAGCGTGGTCATCTCGCTCGCGCGACCCGGTCCGAGTCCGACGGCGACGAGTTGCCCCGGTTCGCCGTCGAAGTCCTCGATGGTCGCTTCGACCTTCTCGGCGGTCTGTTCCTTCTTCGATTCGCTCGAACTGCCGCCGCACTTCGAGGACGACGCGCCGCAGTTCGAGGACGTGTCCGACTCGGCCTCCGTCTTCGTCCCGCCGCACTTCGATTTCGATTCCGATTTCGATTCGGTCGTCGCTCCGCCGCAGTTCGATTCGGTCGTCGTGTCTGAGTCGCTCATGGGTTAGAAGTCGTCGACGTCGCGCCCGCCGCGGGGCGTGACGAGGTACGTTTGGTAGTCGTTGCTCCAGGGTTCGGTCTCGTGGGTGCCGATGAGAATCGAGGTTCCCATCCCGCCCACGTCGTCGTCGTGGGCCTTCGCGTCGCCGAGGGTCGTCACCGAGAACGTCTCGTCGTCCAGATTCCGGCCGGCCTCGCCGCGGCCGGCGTCGTTGAAGATGCCGACCGGCACGTCGTCGGCCCGCTCCTCGCGGACCACGTCGATGGCGCGTTCGTAGTTGCGCCAGCAGTTGTACAGGACGATGACGAAGCCGCTGATGGCGGCCGCGCGCAGTTTCTCCTCGATTTCGTCCCAGCCGCGCCACTTGTCGGACAGCGAAACCGTACAGAAGTCGTTCGACAGCGGCGCGCCCATCATGGCCGCGCCGCCGAGCGCCGCGGTGACGCCGGGGACGATTTCTATCGGCACGTCGGTGGCCGCGTCGCCTTTCGCCATCGTGAACACGAGGTCGGACTTCCCGTAGACGTTGGGGTCGCCGCCGGAGACGTGGACCACGTCCTCGCCGTCTCGGACGCGCTCGAACGCCTCGCGGGTCAGTTCGACCTGCTGTCCCATCGACGAGCGGACGACCTCCGGCCCCTCGTCGCTCTCTTCGGGCGGGAGGGTTCCGTCGTCGCGGAGGAACTCCTGATAGAGGTTCGAGGCGACCACGCAGTCCGAGGTGGAAATGAGTTCCTTCGCCCGCTTCGTCATGTGGTCGGGGAGGCCGGGACCGATGCCGACGACGTAGAGCGTCCCGTAGTCGTCCGGGACCTCGTCGCGGTCGCGGCCGCTGGAGCCGGCCGCCGGTTCGGTCGGCTCGCGACCGTCGCTCATCGTCCCACCGCCACGGTCACGGCGTCGTCGTAGCGTTGCTTTTCGACGACGAGTTCGTGGTCGCGGCCGCCGGCGATGGCGCTCGCCTCGGCGATGCCGGGCCAGCCGATGAGTTCCTTCGACCGCGAGGGGGTCGGCCCTTCGAACTCGGTCAGCGTCTCCTTTTCGAAGTAGACGACGCCCGCGCCGATTTCCTCGGCGGCGTCGAGCATGCCGGGTTCGTCCGCCTTTCGCGTGCCGGTGGCGACGAACTCCACGTCGTCGAAGTCGCAGTCGGCGTCGTCGAGCGCTTGCTCCCACGCGGTCAGGAACTGTGTTTTCTTCGCGCCGGAGACGCTTCCTGTCCCGAGGACGACGCCGTCGTCGCTGTTGCGCTTCAGGACGGTCACGTCGTCGCCGACGAGGACCGCCTTCGGGCCGTCGAGTCGGGCGACGGGACCGAGTTCGTCGTTGAGGACGGCGAGGTTCGTCGCCACGGTCGAATCGCCGTTGACGACGTGAGTGTCGAGCGCCTTCGCCTTGCTCTCGACGCCCTGTTTGCCCGCGGCCTCCGAAGCGGTCGTCATCGCCGGGACGGCCCCGAGCTTCGAGAGGTCGTGGGCGACCTGATTCGCGCCGTGGTGGCCGCCGGTGAGCGGAATCGCCCACGTCAGTTCCTCGTCGACGACGACGACCGCCGGGTCCTCCCACTTGTCGTCGAGGAGGCCGGCGGTCTTCCGCATGGCGATACCGCTGGCCATCAGGCCGACGAAGCAGTCGTACTCGCCCCAGTGGTCGGCGAACACGTCGCCGTGGTAGGTGAGGATGTCTATCCGGTCGTAGTCGTCCGCGAGGTCGCGCTTGATTTTCTCGGCCGTGTCGAGCTTTCGCTCGAAACTGACGATGGCGATTTCGTCGGCGACCTCGCCGTCGCTGTCTGGCGTTTGACAGTGGCCGCTTCCGGAGTCGGTGTCCGAGTTGGAGTCTGTGTCACTCATTGTCTGGCTCCTGTGTTTCGGTGTCGGGTTCGTCGTTCGGTGCGTCGCCGCCGCGGGCCCAGTCGCCGTAGAGGAACGACCGCTCGTAGTTCGAGCCGTTCACCGCCTCGCCGATGATGACGAGCGCCGAGGCTCGGTAGCCCGCGTCCTCGACCTTCTCGCCGATGGTCTCGATGGTGCCCTCGATGACGTCTTCGTCCGGCCACGAGGCGTGGTAGACGACCGCCACGGGCGTGTCGGGGTCGTGGCCCTCGTCCAGCAGTCGGTCCATCGTCTCCGAGACGGCGTGGGTGCCGAGGTAGATACAGACCGTGGTGTCACCGAAGCCGACGAAGTCGCTGATGTGGTCCTCCTCGGCCGAGAGCGTCCGGCCCTGCGGCCGGGTGAAGACGACGTGATTCGAGACCTCGTTGAGCGTCAACTGGGTGCGGAGCGTCGCGCTCGCGGCGAACGCCGAGGTGACGCCGGGAACGAGGTAGCTCGGCACGCCAGCCTCGGCCAGCGCGTCCATCTGCTCCAAGGCGGCCCCGTAAATCGCCGGGTCGCCGCTGTGGAGTCTGACGACGGTCCGACCCGACTCGTAGGCGTCGGTCATCAGCGGAATCAGCTCTTCGAGGTCCTTGCCGACGCTGTTGACCTGCTCGGCGTCGGCGCAGAACTCCTCTAAGAGCTCGCTGTTGACGAGCGACCCCGCGTGCACCACGAGGTCGGCGTCCTCGACGAGCTTTCGCCCGGCGACGGTGAGCAGGTCCGGGTCGCCCGGGCCCGCGCCGACGAAGGGGATTCCCTCCTCGTCGGTGAAGCCGGTGTCCGCCTCGCCGTCCGCGCTCACGCCGACCCCCCCGATTCGACGCCGTCGAACTCGGCGGTCGCCACGTCGCGCTCGACGCCCTCGCGCTCGGCGTAGGCCAGCGTGTAGTAGTCGCGCTCCGCGAGTTCGTCGGGGTCGTCGGTGACGACCGTCTCGCCCTGCTCCATGAACAGGCGGCGGCCGAAGCGAACGTCGTAGCCCGCCTCGGTCAGTTTCTCGTGGGTCGCCGGCGCGTCGGTGACCTTGAACAGCACCATGCGGTCGGGGCCGGTCGGCGCGGCACCGTTGGCGGCCTCGCGGAGCGCCAGCCCGGTTCCGGACTCGATTTCGACGCCGAGCGCGGTCGTGAAGGCCGTCATCGCGCTCACGCCGGGGACGACTTCGAGGTCGACCTCGGGGTGGAACGCGTCGAGGGTGCGGCGGAGGTGGCCGAACGTCGAGTAGACGTTGGGGTCGCCGAGGGTCACGAACGCCACGTCCTCGGAGTCGGCGCGGGCGGCCACCTCGGCGGCGGCCTCCTTCCACGCGCGGCGGAGTTCGTCGGGGTCGCGCGTCATCGGGAAGTCGAGGTCTCCGATGCGCTCCTCGGGGACGTGGTTCAGCGCGACCGTCCGCGAGAGGCGGCCGGGCGAGTAAACCACCGCCGCCGATTCGAGCAGGCGTTTCCCCTTGACCGTCACGAGGTCGGCCTCGCCCGGGCCGAGACCGATGCCGTAGACGGTCATAGCCCCTCCGCGTCGCGTCGGCCGACGACGACGTACACCGGGTTGTTCGACCGGAAACTCGTCGCGCCGGCGAGTTCGTAGCCGTGGCTCACCTGCATCTGGACGACCGCCGAGAGCAGGTCGCGCTCGCGGAACGCCTCGATGGCGTCGCCGGCGGGTTCGACCCGCGAGACGTTCATGACGATTCGATCGACGCCGGTCTCGACGGCGTGGTCCAACACGGCCTCGAAGTTCCGACTCCCACCGACGAACATCGCGTCGGCGTCGGACGGGAGGCCGTCGGGAGCCTCCGCCTCGCGGAGCGTCACGTCGGCGTCGTAGTCGTTCGCCGCGAGGTTCTTCCGCGTCACGTCCAGTCGGTCCGGCTTGCGCTCGACGGCGGTCACGCGCTCGACCCGCCGGGCCGCCTCGATGGTGACCGAGCCGGTACAGGAGCCGACGTCGACGAAGTGGTCCGTCGGCCGCAAGCCGAGTTTATCGAGCGTGACCGCTCTTACCTCCGGTTTCGTGGGTCCCGCCTTGGCGTCGTGCGGGAGCGTTACCTGTGACATTCGACTCGACAATCCCGGCGCGGTTTGAAAACAATTGTGCTTGTTGTACCACAAACAAGGTTTCACAAAATCCGCCTCCGAGTTATTAAATCGAGATTGCTGAAACACAACCTTGCTTGTTCTCGAAAGTTTTACAACTGTGCTTGGTTTTCATCAATCCGAGTTTACCATGGCTACGTCGAACACCGTCAACGGTCGCATCGAACGCGCACGAACGGAGCTGACTCCCGCGCAGATGGCTGCCGGTTCCCTCTTTATCGTCGCGCTGGGCTTTACGCTCCTGTTCGTGCAGGACCCGCTCGTCCACGACTCGCTGCACAACTTCCGCCACGCGGCCGGCATCGCCTGCCACTGACGATGTTCGGGGAGTACCTGACGCGAGGAGTGAAGGCGGGGGTCGTCGCCGGACTGGTGTTCGGACTGTTCATGGCCGTCGTCGCCAACCCGCTCGTCGGCTACGCGGACGACTTGAACCACGCGACAGTCGAGGAGAGCGGGCACAGTCACGAGGCCGAAAGCGCCCACAGTCACGACTCCGAGGGCGCTCACAGCCACGAGTCCGGTGACTCCCACGCCAGCGAGAGCGGCGGCCATCACGACACCGCGGTGTCGATGGCGGTCACGAAAGCCGTGAGCGTCGCGGCCGGCGGGCTGTGGGGCGTCGTGCTCGGCGGCGCGTTCTTCGGGGTCGCCTTTTTCTTCCTCGAACCGGCGATTCCCGGCCCCGACGCCGCGAAGAGCTATCTGATGGGACTCGCGGGATTCGTCACCGTTTCGGGCGCGCCGTGGCTGGTCCTCCCGCCGGTCGCGCCGGGGGCTGAACAGTCGCTCTCGACGGCGACGCGGCTCCCGCTCTACGCCGGGATGATGCTCGCCGGGGCGCTCGCCTGCCTCTCGGCCGGCTACGTCTACACCCGCCTGCGCGAGTCGCGGGGCCTCGGTGCGGCTCTCGTCGGCGCGGCCGTCCCGTTCGGCCTGCTCGCGGTGCTGGCCGTCGTCGCCCCCGAAAACGCGGTTCACGGGGCGCTGTCGCCGGCGCTCGAAACCGGGCTCATCGGCCTGTTCGCGTTCGGACAGGTCCTCCTGTGGCTGGTCCTCGCGGCGGCGCACGCGCGGTTCCGGCCGTCGAGTGAGTCCGAGTCCGAACCGGGGATTCCGACCGCCGGCCGGGACTCGGCTCCCGCGGCCGACTGATGCGTGACCGAACCGACGAGGTCCGCGAGCACGGCTTTACGGACCACGTGTTGGTCTGTACGAACAGCCGCGAGTCCGAGTACGCCGACTGCGCCGAGGCCGACGGCCCGGCGGTGTACGACGCGGTGACCTCGTGGTTGCGCGACCGTGGCGTCTTCTGGTCGCGGGTCCACGTTGCAGAAACGAGCTGTCTCGGCCTCTGTAGTGCGGACGGGGCCGCGGTCGCCATCCACCCCCGGAACCGGTGGTACTCGGACGTTCGCCCGGACGACGTGCCGGCGCTGTTGGCCGAGGAGTTCGGCCCAGACGCGTCGAACCTCGGCGTTCGACCCCGCGACTGACCGTCTCGGGGACGACCGCCGGTGTCTGCACCGCGCCGTTCTCACCGCCTCTTGTCGTTCCCTCCCCGACGCGGACGGGGTTGAACGCAGAACAATAATATCGGTGCACACCTGATTACGGTCCATGGACGAGAAGGACCTTCGAATCCTCAAGGCCATCGGGACGCTCGAATCGGGGAGCCCCGACCGGATAACCGAGGAGACGGGCATCCCGAAGTCGACCGTTCACTACCGCCTCGAACGGCTCCAAGAACAGGGCATCATCAAAAACGACATCTTCGATATCGACTTCGAGAAGGCCGGGCTGAACCTCACGCTCATCACCGAGGTCTGGGCCGAGTACGGCTCGGAGTACCACAAGGAGGTCGGCGACAAACTCGGGGAGGTGCCCGGCGTCAACGAGGTCTACTTCACGCTCGGCGACACCGACTTCGTCCTGATTTCGCATCTCGCCTCGCGCTCGATGGTCGAGGACCTCATCTCCGAGTTCGAGGAGATAGACGAGATTTCGCGGACGAGTTCGACGTTCGTCATCACGACAATCAAGGACGAGCCGAACCCGCTGAACGACTACGAACTCGAAGAACTGAAAGCGGCGCTTCTCCCCGACGTGTCGTAACGCGGCCCGTGCCGTATCCGCACGAATCCCGCCGCACCGCGCTTCGACCGCCGGAAGGACGGAAGCCGATTAGTCTTCGAGCTGCTGGGCGCTCAGGTGCGCCTTCGCTTCCGTCCGGGTCGGCAGCCCGCCGGCGACGGCCAGCAGGACGACGCCGAGCAGACACCAGCCGCCGACCATCGCCCACTCGTAGGGCCACGCCAGCGCCGATGGCGAGCCGGGGAGGTAGAGGCCGACGAAGAACACGGTCAACAGCAGCCCGAGCGCGCCGACCGCGTAGCCCGCCGGCAGCTTGAACGGCCGGTCGAAGTCGGGGTCGCGGTAGCGGAGCACGAGGAACGAAACGACGACGAGAAGCCACGCCGTCACCATGCCGAGCCCGCCGGCGTTGACGACCCACACGAGCATCTGCTCGCCGAACAGGGGCGCGAGCGCCGCGAGCCCGCCGACGAGCACGATTGCGGTCGACGGCGTGTCGTGGTCGTCGTGAATCGTCGCGAGCCGCTCGGGGAGCATGTTCGAGTCGGCCATCGCGTAAATCGCGCGGCTGGCTCCGAGGACGAAGCCGTTCCAACTCGTGAGGATACCCGCGAGACCCGCCAGCGCCATGATGCGGCCGATGGTCACGCTATCGAACGCAATCTCCATCGCCGTCGCGGCGGGGAGCGAGCTCTCGACGAGCGTCGCGCCCGTAGCGACCTGCCCGGCCGCCCAGATGACGGCGATGTAGAACGCGGCGGCGCAGGCGACCGAGAGCCCGATGAGGCCGCCGAGGAGCTTCGGCGACACGTCGGCCTCGCCGGCGGCCTGCGGAATCACGTCGAAGCCGACGAACATGAACGGCGTCATGATGGCGACCGTGAACACGCCGCCGATGCCGGCTCCCGCGAGCGGCGGCGACGACGGCGACGTGCCGTTGAACAGCGCGCCGAGGAGGAGCGTCAGGCCGGACAGCGTGATGACGAGCGCGAGAATCGCCTGGAACTGCGCGGCCGGCCGGACACCCCGATAATTGAGGTACGTGATAACCACGGAGCCGATGACGCCCGTCGCGACCCACGTGCCGTAGACCGGCTGTCCGGCGACCGTCCAGAGTTCGAACACGTTGAAGCCGGGGACGATGTACGCGAGGGCGCTCGGCAGCGCGACCGCCTCGAACGCGACGACGCTGATGTAGCCGAAGATTATCGCCCACGTACAGGCGAACGAGCCGGCCGGCCCCAACGCCCGCATGCTGTAAACGTGCTCGCCGCCGACGAACGGCATCGCGGAGGCGAGTTCGCCGTAGATGAGCGAGACGACGGTCACCATGAACCCGCCGAGGACGAACGCCGAGATAGCGCCGGTGACGCCGCTTTGGTCGATGAAATACCCCGTCTGCACGATCCAACCCCATCCGATCATCGCTCCGAGTGCGAGCACGAACACGTCGCGCTTCGAGAGGACGCGTGAGAGTTCTCCTGTCATGGTTATGAGTGACATCACCACATTCTAACTTACCCACTATATATCTTACTGTGTTCAATTTTTAGTCTCTATTAGGAACACAGTTCAATAGTAATCCGTCATCTGGGACGACAAATCGAGCGGCGATTCACCGGAAAATCGCCAAACGGCCGCCGGTTCGAATAGTAGTCAACCCGTCGAGCAGAAAGAAACGGCGTCCGCGCTCGATTCGCGTTCCGGGCGTCGTCGCGGGCGTCGCGTTGGGTGTCGCTCCGGGTGCTGGGCCGGGCGTCGTCGCGCTTACTCGTCGGCGGGTACGTCCTCGACCCAGACCGTCTTCGTGTTGACGAACTCCCGAATCCCGTGCCGGGAGAGTTCGGTCCCGTAGCCCGAGTCCTTCGTCCCGCTGAACGGGACCCGCGGGTCAGACGCGACGACGTGATTGACCGCGACGTTACCCGCGGTGAGCTTCGTCGTGAGCGCCTCACCGCGTTCGGCGTCGGCCGTCCAGACGCTCGCGCCGAGGCCGTAGGGCGTGTCGTTCGCCACGCGGACCGCCTCCGCCTCGTCTTCGACTTCGACGACGGTGGCGACGGGGCCGAACAGTTCCTCGGTTCTGGCGGGCGCGTCTTCCGGCACGTCGGTAAGCACCGTCGGCGGGTAGTAGTGGCCGGGTCGGTCCAGCGGTTCGCCGCCGAGGCGGAGCGTCGCGCCGGCCTCGACGGACGCCGTGACCTGCTCGTGGAGCGTCTCCATGAGGTCCGCCCGCGCCTGCGGCCCCACGTCGGTCTCGGGGTCGGTGGGGTCGCCGACGGTCAGCGACCGCATCTCCTCGGTGAAGCGCTCGACGAACTCGTCGTAGACGGCCTCGTGGACGAGAAAACGCTTCGCGGCGATACACGACTGGCCGTTGTTCTGCGTTCGGGCCTGCGCGGCCTGCTTTGCGGTCGCTTCGAGCGGCGCGTCGTCGAGGACGACAAAGGGGTCGCTCCCGCCGAGTTCGAGCACCGTCGGCTTGAGTTCGCGCCCGCTCGTCTCCGCGACGGCCCGCCCGGCGCGGGTGCTCCCCGTCAGGCTGACGCCCCGAACTCGGTCGTCTTCGATGACGCCGGCGACGCGCTCGGCGTGAATCTGCAACGACGTGAATACGTCGTCCGGATAGCCCGCCCGCTCGAAGACGGAGGCGATGGCGTCGGCGCAGCCGAAGACGTTCGGCGCGTGTTTGAGCACGGCGACGTTACCCGCGGTGATGTGCGGGGCGGCGAACCGGAACACCTGCCAAAACGGGAAGTTCCACGGCATCACCGCGAGCACCGGGCCGATGGGCTCGTAGGAGACGTACGTTTTCGACCCCGGCACGGTGCCGATGTGCTCGTCCTGCAGGAACTCCGACGCGTGTTCGGCGTAGTAGTCGCAGACCCACGCGCACTTTTCGACCTCGGAGACCGCCTGTTCGACGGGTTTGCCCATCTCCTCGGTCATCAGGCTCGCGTACTCCTCGCTGTGCTCGCGCAGCACGTCGGCCGCGGACGAGAGCAACTTCTCGCGCCGGGACATCGGCGTCTCGCGCCACGATTCGAACCGGTCCCACGCGGCGTCCAAGCGCGCGTCGACCGTCGCTTCGTCGTGTTCCTCGTGCGTCTCGATGACCTCCTCGGTCGCGGGGTTGATGGATTTCATGGTCGGCTCTCGGGAGCGCGGCGGTCGCTCGTCGCTCCCGCTTGGGCCCACTGTCGTCCCATATGTTGATAAATGTTCCAGACTCATCAGAATATTCGGACTGTGTTCAAAATACGTCGGTGACGAACGCAGTCGAGTACGGGGCTCCCAGCCGCGTTCGAGTCTGGAACGACCGCTCTTGTCCCGACACACTCGCAGTGTTCTGGATGATGTTCTACATAGGATAATTTATTAGGATTCAGTTTAGAACTTGTGCCCATGAGAGAACGGACGACGAACTCGTCGGTCGAGGCGGCGTACGACGACTACCTCATGCCGATTTGGAAATCGCTGAACGTCCCGGTCGCGCGGGCGTCCGGCTGTACCCTCGAAGACTTCGACGGCAACGAGTATCTCGACGTGTTCTCGGGCATCTCGGTGACGAACGTCGGTCACAACAACGAGGCGGTCGTCGAGGCCGCCGCGGAGCAGTTGGAGGAGTTCGTCCACGGCTGTTCGTACGTCCACCCGAACCGGCCGGTGGCCGACCTCGCAGAAACCATCGCCGAGGTGACGCCGGGCGACCTCCAGAAGACCTTCTTCTGTAACTCCGGCACGGAGGCCGTCGAGGGCGCTATCAAACTCGCCCGGAAGTACACCGGCTCGAAGGAGGTTATCTCGCTGGAGATGGGCTTCCACGGCCGCACCCTCGGCAGCCTCGCGCTCACCGGCAACCGGGCCTACAAGCAGGACATGGCCCCGACCATCAACGACGTGGCGCACACCGCGCCGCCGTACGCCTACCGGTGTCCTCGCTGTGAGGGCGACACCTGCGGCGCGGACTGCGCCGACGCGCTCGAACGAGTCATCGGGTCGCACACCAGCGGCGACCTCGCGGCGGTCGTCGTCGAACCCGTCATGGGCGAGGCCGGCATCATCGTCCCCTCGGAGGCGTGGCTCAAGCGCGTGCGGGACATCGCCCACGATCACGGCGCGCTCCTCATCGCCGACGAGGTCCAGACCGGCTACGGCCGCACCGGCGAACTGTTCGCCAGCGAGCAGTTCGGCGTCGAACCCGACATCCTGACGCAGGCGAAAGGCATCGCCAACGGCCTGCCGCTCGGCGCGTTCACGGCCCCCGCGGACATCGCGGACGCGTTCGGCTCCGGCGACCACCTCTCGACGTTCGGCGGCAACCCCGTCGCTTGCGCAGCTGCGCTGGCGACCATCGAGGAACTCCAGAACGGCATCGTCGACAACGCCCGCGAGAACGGCGAGTGGCTCTCGGCCGAACTCGCCACGCTCGAATCCGACTACGACGTGGTCGGTGAGGCCCGCGGCCTCGGGCTGATGCAGGGCATCGAACTCGTGGACCCCGAGACGACCGGCCCGCAGCACGTCGCGCCCGCCCCGGACAAGGAACTCGCGGCCGCGGTCGGCGAGCACCTCCGCGAGGAGTCCAACGTCGTCATGGGCGTCGGCGGCTACTACAAGAACGTCATGCGGTTCCAGCCCCCGCTGACGATTTCGCAGGCGCAACTCGGCGAGGCCGTCGACGCGCTCCGAATCGCGCTGGACGACTTGGCCTGAACGGGAGTCCTCCGTACCGCGCTACCGACCGACTTAGGGACGGTCCAGCTCTTTGTCCCACGCCTTCCACGTCTTCAGAAGCGGGATGATGGTGTAGTCGTCGACGATTTCCTCGCCGTCGAAGAGGTCCCAGACGTACTCTTTCAGGGTGTTCAGGTCGGTGTGCCACGCGCTGAACACGAGGTCGTACTCGCCGAGACAGGAACTCGCGTTGTAGACGAGTCCCTCGTCGATGAGCATCGTGATGAACTCGGTCCGCACCTCGGAGGAGACGTGCTGGTTGAACGAGACGAGTATCTGCGCGTCGGCGAGGTCGGCCTCCTGGAGGACGATGACCGCGAGGATTTCGAGCACGTCGCTCTCTTGAAGCTTCTCGCGGCGGCGACGGACCGCGGTCCGAGAGAGTCCGACGCGCTCTGCGAGTTCGGTGTCGGAGATGCGGCCGTTCTCGTTGAGCGCGCGGAATATCTCGTAGTCGTGCTCGTCGAGGTAGTTTTCGAGGACCGCCTCCGGCGTGTTCGGGTCGGGCGGCGCGTCGGCGGACGTGAGGTCGGGGTTTTCCATGGTCGGATGTATTGGTGGGGTTCGATTTGAAACTGCGGGTGGCGTAAACGAACCAAAACGACACAACAGTTGTGCCGAATTGGCTAGTCCGCGGCTTGCGGTGGGTGGGTGGTGGGTGGCGAGCGATTGGGTCGTGGGACGCCGCGCGAAACGCGGCGTCGAGGGAAGTTCAGCGGCGAGGCCACCGACGCGGCCGAGGCGTCACCACCCGGTCACCACCCCGTCTCGTCCCGCGGCAGCGGGTCGTACGGAACCTCGTACCCGAACGCTTCGGGGCCGATGACGTCGAGCGCCTCGGGCGTCGTGAGCAGTTCGGGCGCGGGCACGCCGAGGACGCGGACGCGCTGGCCGTACCGCAGGGCGTCGGTCATGACCGGCGCGCCGGTGTCGGTGTCGACGAGGCAGATGAGGTCGGGGACGGTCGTGAGAAGCTCGCCATCGTCGTCCCGCGCGACGAGGAACTCGTTTTGGAACTCGATTTCGAGGGTCGCGTCCTCGTCCACCCCGGCGAGCGTGACGCTCCCGAGGGCGAAGCCGTCGCGGTTGCGGCGGTGGACGTCCACGATTTTCCCGGCGAACAGTTCCTCGCCGCCGAGCAGTTCGCGGCCGGCGTCGACGGGGTCGGTGCCGGCGTCGCGGGCGCGTTCGACCTCCCGGCCGAGTTCGGTGGCGAGCGAGACGGTGTGGGGAACGGCGTACTCCGAGACGAACTCGCCGGCCATGAGCGGGAAGGCGTAGCCCGAGCGGCCGCCCATCTGGACGGTGATGGCCCGCGCGAGGTCTTCGAGGCGCTTGGCCGAGTCGATGTCCCGGTAGATGACCTGATTCCCGCGCTCGTCGGTCGTCGCCGCGTAGTTCACGGGCGTGCCGTAGATGAAGAACGTGTCCATCTGGAGTTCGGGGAACGCCCGACCCATGCCGTCGGCGTCGACCACGGGGAGGTCGGTCATCGCCGCCACGCACAGCGGGGCCATGCTGTTCGCGCCGCCGATTTCGCCGGGGATGAGCGCGTCGACCGTCTCGCCGGAGAGGTCTTCGATGGCGCGGAGCGACTGCACCTCCTCGTCGCCGCCGGCGAACTTCTCGACGCTGATGGTGGGCGCGCCCATCCCGCCGACGCTCGCCACGGTGGCGTCGGCCGGCAGGTCCCGCGGGTCGACCAGTTCGACCGCGTCGGGGTAGGCGTCGTCTTCGAGGAGCGTTTGCAGGCGCAGTCGGCCGAGACGGGGGTTGCCACCGCCGCCCGTGCCGAGGATGCCCGCGCCGATGCCGAGCGCTTCGAGGTCGTCGAGCGTTATCTCCGTCAGGTGTGGGATGTCGAAACTCATGGGAGGTCCGCGAGTGGTTCGTAGGTCGCGTCGAGGCCGAACGACGCCGGCCCCCACACGTCGAGGGCGGCGGGCGTCCGCATTATCTCGGGCGTCCGGATGCCGAGGACGCGGACCCGCGCCCCGTACCGGAGGCTCTCGGTCGGAATCGGCCCGCCCGTCTCGCGGTCGAGGACGGTGATGAGGTCGGGGACGGTCGCCACGTAGCTCCCGTCGACGGTCGCGCCGAGGTTCTCGTTTTGGAACTCGATGCGCATCTCCGACTCCGCGTCTTCGTCGAGGCCGTCGATATCGACGTGGCCGAAGACGAAGCCGCGTTCGGTGCGGCGCTGTACGTCGACGATTTTCCCCTCGAACAGCGACCGCGCCTCGCCGTAAATCGACTCGCGGGTCACCTCGCGGACGGCGTCCATCGCGTCGTCCTCGGCGACCCGGAGCGCGCGGCCGAGGTCGCGGGCGAGCGACATCGTGCCCGGAATGGCCGTCTCTTTGACCTGCGCGCCGGTCATCGGGTAGTCGGAGACGTAGCCGACGCCGCCCATCCTGACCGTGACGCCGCGGGCCAGCCACTCCAACTGGTCGTTGTCGTCCGTCTCGATGAGACAGGTGTTTCCCCGCTCGTCGCTGACGGCCGCGGGCGTCCCGCTGACGCCGTAGATGTTGAACGTCTCGTGTTGGAGTTCGGGGAACGCCCGGCCCATGCCGTCGGCGTCGACCACGGGAAGTCCGCGTCGGGCCGCGACGGCGAAGGGGAACGTCGAGTTGATGCCGCCGCACTCGATTGGCATCGTCGCGTCGGCGGTTTTTCCGAGTTCGCGCTCGACGCGCTCCATCGAGGTGACGGCCTCCCGCCCGCTCGGGAGCTTTTCGACCGAGACGGTCGGCGCGCCCATCTGGGCGGTCGGGACGACGAAGTCCTCGGCGTCCAGTTCGTCCGGAGAGACGAGTTCGACGGGGCCGAACTCCTCGATGGCCTGCTTCGCGACGAGTTTGCCGACGTGGGGGTCGCCCCCGCCGCCGGTCCCGAGGACGGTCGCGCCGAGCGCGATGTCCTCTATCTCCTCGACGCCGATTTCGACCGTCATCAGTGGTCGAGCGCCCCGGCGGCTTTCACCTTGATTCGCACCGCGTTGCCGGGCAGGTACGAAAGCGGGACCTCCTCGATGTCGACGATATCCACGCTGTCGGGGTCCGCGCCGGCCGCGAGCGCGTTGTCCGTGGCCTCGTCTTTCGCGTGTTGGATGGCTCCCTCGCGGTCCATCTCGTCGAGGCTGTATATGCGGTCGACCTCGCCGGAGACCTGCGCGATGGCGACGCCGACGGCGTTCGCGACCTCGTAGTGGTCGGGCTTGTGGACCTCGCTCGCGCCCGCGATGTCGTCGGGGACGAGGATGCTTCCGCCGCCGACGATGACCACGGGGACGGGGTCGGCGCTCGTCTTCATGCGGTCGACCTCGCGCTCGACGCGCTCTCTGACGTACTCGCGGGCGGCCTCGACGATGTCCGCGTCCACGGCCGGCGTCTCGGAGCCGATGTCGATGGTGCCCGCGGCGACTTCGAGGTCGGTCGCGGTCAGCGTCTCGCCGCCGAAACACCTCGCCTCCTCGGTCAGCTTGTAGCCGACGCTCTGGGGGCCGACGGTGACGCCGCCGTCGGTTGAGACGATAGAGCCGCCGCCGATGCCGATGGCGATGATGTCGGGCATCCGGAAGTTGGTCTTCACCTCGCCGATTTCGACGGCGACGCTGCTCTCGCGGGGGAAGCCCTCGGTGACCGCGCCCACGTCGGTCGTCGTGCCGCCCACGTCGACGATGATGCCGTTTTCGACCTGCGAGAGGTACGCCGCGCCGCGGACCGAGTTCGAGGGGCCGCTGGCGACCGTGAAGATGGGGTAGCGGATGGCGTAGTCGACGCTCATCAGCGTCCCGTCGTTCTGGCCGAAATAGAGGTTCGCGTCGATGCCGCGTTCGTCCATCGCCTCGACGAACGCGTTCGCGGCCTCCGAGGCGACGCTGGTGAGCGCGGCGTTGAGCGCCGTCGCGTTCTCGCGCTCGAGCAGGCCGACGCTGCCGATTTCGTTCGAGACGGAAATCGGCACGTCGTCACCGACCTCCTCGCGGATGAGTTCCGCGACCCGCGTCTCGTGGTCGTCGCGGACGGGGGAGAAGACGCTCGTCACGGCGAAGGCGTCCACGTCGGAGAACTCGCGAATCTGCGCTCTGACCTGCTCCTCGTCGAGGTCGTTGAGGAGTCGGCCGTCGAACTCGTGGCCGCCGTCGAGGATGGCGACGTTGTTGCCGATGGCCGCGGCGAGGTCGTCGGGCCATTCGAGGAGCGGGCGGATGCTCTGGGTCGCGGGCGCGCCGATGCGGATGACGCCGACCTCGTTGAGGCCGCGGCGCTCCGTGATGGCGTTCGTCGCGTGGGTCGTGCCGAGCATCACGTAGTCGAGTTCGTCCTCGGAGACGCCGCTGTCGTCGAGGACCACGTCGAGGGCGTTGAGGATGCCCGAGGTGATGTCTTCCGTGGTGGGGGTCTTCGTCTTCGCGAGGAGGTTGTCGTCGCCGTCCATGACGACGGCGTCCGTGTTGGTGCCGCCGACGTCGATTCCGATTCGGTAGTCAGTCATGTCTGGGTTGCTGGAGAGTTTCGATTGGTTCGTAGTCGATGCTGTAATCGAAGTACGCCGGGCCGACGAGGTCGAGTCCCTCCTCGGTCCGCCACTTCGGTGAACACGGCATCCCGATGACCCGCACCCGGTGGCCGTAGGCGAGTCGCTCGGTGGTGACGGGGTCGCCCGTCTCGGCGTCCACGACCGTAATCAGGTCGGGAGTGCTCGCCACGACGCCGCGCTCCGAGTCGCGGGCGACGAGGTTCTCGTTTTGGAAGGAGAGGGTGAACGTCCGGCCCTCGCAGTCGTCGATGCCGTCGAGGGTCGCCTCACCGACGGCGAAGCCGCCTTCGGTCCGGCGCTCCACGTCGGTTATCTTCCCCGCGAACAGCTCGTAGCCGTCGGTGAGGTCGAGGACCGACTCGACGGGGTCACGCGAGCGGTGCTTGGCGGTGCGAATCGCCTCGCCGATGTCGTGGGCGAGGGACATCGAGTCGAGAATCGCGTGCTCGCGGACCTCAGCGCCGGAGAGCGCGTAGGTTCCTATCATGCACGCGCCGCCCATCTCGATGCTCGTCACGCGGGCGAACGCCTCGGCGTACTCGTTGCTGACGGTGTTCACGAGAAGCGAGTTGCCCTTCTCGTCGGCGATGCTCATCGGGGTCGCGCTGACGCCGCCCATCGTGAGCGTCACCATCTGTACCTCGGGGAACGCCCGACCCATGCCGTCGGCGTCGACGAGCGGAAGCCCGAGCGCGGCGGCGACGGCGATGGGGACGGTGCTGTTCAGCCCGCCCGCCTCGATGCTCATCGTCGCGTAGGCCTCCTGTCCGAGGTGCGTTTCGAGCGCCTCGAAGGCGGCCAACGCCTCGGTTCCCTTCGGCATCTTCTCGACCATCACGGTCGGCGCGCCGAGCATCGCGCTCGGGATGACGAGCGCGTCGTCGGGCACGTCCCGCGGGTCGATGAGGTCGACGGGGCCGTGCTCTTCGATAGCCTGCTGTGCCATCAGCTTCCCGATGTAGGGGTCGCCGCCGCCGCCCGTCCCGAGGACGGTCGCGCCGGTGGCGAAGTCGTCGATGTTGTCTGTGGTTATCTTCATGGCTCGTTGGTGTTCGATGCGACTCCCTCGCCGGCGACCGCCGCGACGGCCACGTCGGGCACGTCGTCGAACGCGTCGGCGTACGCCTCGTCGTAGATGTGACACCGGACGCTGGGGCCGGCGTCGACCGCGACGAACGCCGGTTCGTCGGTCGAACACGCGTCGGTCGCGTAGGGACACCGCGTGTGGAACCGACAGCCCGTGGGGATGTCTCGGGGACTCGGAATTTCGCCCCGGAGCGGTTCGTGCCGCGGCTTGTACGCCTCTTCCTCGTCGGTCGTGACCGGAATCGCGGAGAGGAGCGCCCGGGAGTAGGGATGTCGCGGCCGCTGGAAGACCTCCTGCGTGGGGCCGCGCTCCTGAATCTCGCCGAGGTACATCACGGCCGTCTCGTCGGCGAAGTTGCGGACCAGAGAGAGGTCGTGGGTGATAAAGAGGTAGGTGAGGCCGAACTCCGCCTGTAAGTCTTCGAGGAGCGCGATAATCTTCGCCTGCACGCTCACGTCGAGCGCGCTCGTCGGCTCGTCGAGCAAGAGTAGTTCCGGCTCGACCGCGAGCGCGCGGGCGATGTTCACCCGCTGTTTCTGCCCGCCCGAGAGTTCGTGGGGGTACTTGTTCCAGTACTCGTCGTTCAGTTCGACGCGTTCGAGCAGGTCGACCACGCGCTCCCGGAGGTCCGATTTCGGCACGCCACGCGCTTTTAGCGGGACTGCGAGCGACTTGCCGATGGTCCGCCGGGGATTCAGACTCGACGTGGGGTCCTGAAACACCATCTGGACGCGCGACCGGAGGCGAGCCAGTTGCTCGTCGGTCGCGTTCGTGATGTCCTCGCCGTCGAACCTGACGGTGCCGCCGGTCGCGCCGGTCAGACCGATAATCGTCCGCGCGACGGTGCTTTTCCCGGACCCGGACTCGCCGATGAGCGCGAGGGTCTCGCCGCGGTCGATGTCGAACGAGACGCCGTCGACCGCTTTCACGTGGTCGGACGTGCGCTTGATGATGCCGCTTTTGACGGGGAAGTATTTTTCGAGGTCCTCGACTTCGAGCAGGGGTTCGGACACGTCAGTCGCCCCCCTGTTTCCCCGGTCTGCGGGTCATGTGGCTCCGGGTCTCCTCGACGGTCGGCCGCTCGGACGCAGGGACGGCCTCGTCGTAGAGGACGCACTCGACGCCCGTCTGCGGGCCGCGCTCGTACATCTCCGGGCGGGCCTCCTCGCACTCGGCGGTGGCGTAGGGACAGCGCGGCGCGAACCGACAGCCCGGCGGCGGGTCGAGGTACTCGGGAATCGAGCCGTCGATGCCGGTCGCCATCTCGTCGCCCGTCAGGCGCGGAATCGACGCGATGAGCCCCTGCGTGTAGGGGTGTTTCGGGTTCTCGAACAGCTCTTCGGTCGGCGCGGTCTCGACGATGCGGCCGCCGTACATGACGTACACGCGGTCGCTCACCTGTCGGGCGACGCCGAGGTTGTGGGTGATCATCAGGACGCTCAGGTCGTGGTTCTCGATGAGGTCCGCGAGCAGGTCGAGAATCTGGTCGTGAATCGTCACGTCCAGCGCGGTGCCGATTTCGTCGGCGATGAGCAGGTCCGGCTCGTTCAGCAGGGCCTGCGCGATGAGCGCGCGCTGGCGCATCCCGCCGGACAGCTGCGACGGGTACGAGTCCATGATGTTCTCGGGGTCCGGCATCTGGACCTCGCGGAGCATCTCCACGACGCGCTCGCGCGCCTCGTCGCGCTCGCCGCTGAAGCGGCGGCGGAAGAACTCCACGACGCCCGTGTCGCTGTCGCCGCCGAACTGCGCGGTGTCGGTGAGCTGTTCCCCGATGGTGAACGTCGGGTTGAGACTCGACATCGGGTCCTGGAACACGAGGCTCATCCGCTGGCCTTTGACGCGCTCGAACTCGCGGTCCGAAAGCGACAGCAGCTCCGTCCCGTCGAACGTGATGTCGCCGCTGACGCGGGCCGGCGGCTGATTCAGGAGGCGGAGGATGGACTTCATCGTCACCGACTTGCCGCAGCCGGTCTCGCCGGCGATGGTGACGACCTCGCCTTTGCCGATAGAGAGGTTGACGCCGTCGATGACCTCCGCAAGGCCGTCGAACGACTCGAAGCCGACTTCGAGGTTCTCGACGGTCAAAAGCGGGTTCTCGGCGACCGGTTCGTCGAGTCTCATCGGTTCACCTCCACGTCGAACAGGTCACGGAGGCCGTCACCGAGCATGTTGAACCCCATCACGAGGACGAAGATGGCGAGGCCGGAGAAGACGCTCACCCACCACGAGTCGGGCAGGTAGGACGTTCCTTGGCTGACCATCGTGCCGAGCCCGGGTTGGGGCGGCTGGACGCCGACGCCGATGAACGACAGGCCCGCGCCGATGAGGATGACGAAGCCCGCGTCGAGGGTCACTTTGACCAGAATCGGTGACAGCGTGTTCGGGAGAATCTCCCGAAAGAGGATGTGCGGCGTGCTCGCGCCGGCGAGCTTGGCGGCCTGCACGTACTCCTCGCTGCGCTCGCTGGCGACGATGCTCTGGACGAGGCGGGCGTGCCACGTCCACCACAGCGCCGCAATGGCTATCATCGCGTTCGTCAGCGTCGGCTCCAAGGCCGACGTGATTGCCAACGCCATCACGAGCGGCGGTAAGGCGAGCGCCGTGTCGGTCGCCCGCATGATAATCGTCTCGGTCCAGCCGCCGTAGTAGCCGGCGACGAGGCCGAGCAGCACGCCAACGGGGACGCCGAAGCCGAGGACGACGGCCACGAGCATGAGCGACAGCCGGTAGCCGAAGAGGATGCGCGAGAGCACGTCGCGGCCGACGTGGTCGGTTCCCAGCGGGTGGTCGAGGCTCGGCGGCTGGAGCGTGTTCGAGAAGTCGGTGAACTTCCCGGCGTGTTCGGGGTACGGCGCGACGACGGGCGCGAAGACGGCGAGCAGGATGATGGCGATGATGATGCCGAGACCGATGACGCTCATCGGCCTGCTCGTAAAGCGCTTCCACGACCGCTGCCAGAGTTCGCGGCGCTCGGCCGAGACGACCCGGTCGAGGACGCTCGCTGACTCGGCGCTCATGTCGCCTCCTCCATCGCCAGTCTGATGCGCGGGTCGACGCGACCCAACAGCACGTCAACGAGGAAGTTGATGCTCACGAACGCGACGCCGATAGTCATCGTGACGCCGACGACGGCGTTGAAGTCGTTGTTCAGCACCGCGGTGACGCCGTAGGACGCGAGGCCGGGCCACGAGTAGACGAGTTCGATGAGGAACGCGTTGCCCAGAAGCGAGGCGTACAGCAGCCCCAGAATCGTGAGCGTCGGGATGAACGCGTTTTTGAGCGTGTACTTGTACGTCACGAGCCACGAGGGGAGGCCGAAGCCGCGCTCGGCCTCGACGTAGTCCTGGTCTTTCACGTCTATCATGCTCGACCGGGTGATGCGCATCACCTGTCCGATGCCGGCGAGCGAGAGCGCGAGCGCCGGGAGGATGATGTGCGCCCACGCGTCGACGTGGGCCGCGAGGTTCCCGGACAGCAGGGTGTCCACGAGCAGGAAGCCCGTGAACCGCGAGACGCCCGAACCGAACTCCGAGCCGAGCCGCCCCGTGATGGGGAGCCATTCGAGCAGGTAGCCGAATATCAGCTGGAACATGATTGCGATGAAGAAGCCGGGCACGCTCACGCTGAAGAACGCGACGAGCCGCGTCGCGTTGTCGGCGAGCCCGTCTTTGTTCTGCGCGGCGACGACGCCCAGCGGGATGCCGATGACGACGGTGAGGAACATCGACACCGTGATGAGTTCGAGCGTCGCCGGCAGGTAGTAGACGATGTCGGTGCTGACCGCGCGCTTCGTCTCGAGGCTCGTCCCGAGGTCTCCGACGAGCAGGCCCCGCATGTAGTCGAGGTACTGCAACGGAATCGGCTTGTTCAGGCCCATCTCGGCGGCGAGCGCCTGCACCTGTTCTTCCGACGCGAGCGCGCCGAGGGCCATTCGCGCGGGGTTCCCGGGGAGCACTCGTGACGTGGTGAAGATGATTATCGACAGGCCGATGAGACTCACGAGGATGCCCGCGAGCCGGCGCACGAGATACTGCCAGTACTTCATTCTTGGTAGAAGTCGGGGAACCAGTAGTCGAAACTCATCGACGGCCGGAAGGTGTAGCCCGCCACGTCGTCGGCGAAGGCGTGTTTCTTCGACTGGACGAAGATGAACAGGTCGGGGTACTGGTTCGCGATGCGTTCTTGCACCTCGGCGTACAGTTCGGCGCGGGCGTCGGCGTCGACCGTCGAGCGCGCCTCGTCGATGAGTGCGTCGACGTTCTCGTCTTCGAGGTGTTCCATGCTCATCCACGTCGAGGCGGCCTCGGAGTGGTACTGGTTGTAGAACACCGTGTCGGGCGAGGGGTACACCGGCCCGTAGAACACCTGATTGATGTGGGGCGTGTCCTCGACGCTCGTGGCGAGTTCGGTCATCGTCCCCCACGTCTGGGGGTTCAACTCGACGTCGATGCCGATTTCGTCCATGTTCTGCTGGAACAGCAGCCCCATCTTCTCTTCGAGGCCGTAGTCCTTCACGTAGGTGTTCTGGACGGTGATGTCGCCCTCCTCGTAGCCGGCGTCGGAAAGAATCTGCCGCGCCCGCTCGGGGTCGTAAGTCGGCTGGACGATATCCTCGTTGTGGACGCCGAACGACGACGGGAGCGGGCCCTGCGCGGGCAGCGACCCCGGCGCGATTTCGTTGCGCGCCGTCTCGTAGTCGAAGCCGTAGGCCATCGCCTCGCGGACCGCGGGGTCGTCGGTCGGGGCCTTCTGGGTGTTGATTTTGAAGTAGAACGTCGTCACCGTCGGGACCGACTCGACGCGGATGTCGTCTTCGGCCGCGAGCGCCTCGTAGGTCTCCTCGCTTTGGTACTGGCTCGACATGTCGAGTTCGCCCGTCTTCATCAGCGACCGAACCGTCGGGTCGTTGGTGATGATTTGGACGGTGACGTTGTCGTACGCGCCGTCTTTGAACGACCCCCAGTAGTCGGCGTAGCGGCTGAACGAAATCTGCGCCTGCCGCTCGAAGCCCGCGAGTTCGTACGGACCGGAGCCGGCGTCGTTGTCGTTGAGGAACGACTGGCCGTAGTCGCCGCGGTCACCGAAGTCGCCGTCTGCGGCGTTGTCGAGGACCAGTTGTTTGTCCACGACGAACAGGAGCACGAGCGTCGCGAGGAACGGCGAGTGGACGCGGTCGAGCGTGAACGACACCGTCCGCTCGTCCTCGACGGTCACGTTCTCCTTCGAGAGCACGTTCCCGAGCAGCGACGAGTAGCCTTGGTTGATATCGAGGAAGCGCTCGGCCGAGAACTGCACGTCCTCCGCCGTAACGGGGTTGCCGCTGTGGAACGTCGCGCCCTCGCGGAGCGTGAACGTGTAGGTTTGGTTGTCGTCCGAGACGGTCCAGTCCTCCGCGAGGTGCCCCTGCAAATTCCCCTCCGTATCGGGGAACACGAGCGGGTCGTAGAGGTTGACCAACGCGAGCACCTGCGTGTAGTCGGTCCCCTTCGCGGGGTCGACGGTCCCGAAGCGCTGGGTCGCGCTCATGCGGAGCGTCGAACTGCCCGAGTCGCCGCCGGACGACGACTCCGTCTCTGTCTCCTCGTCGTCGCCGCCCGAGGCCGTGGTCTGTTCTTGGCCGTCGTAGCTCTCGCCGCCGCCGGAACAGCCCGCGAGACCGGCGATTCCGGCCGTCCCGAGCGCCTTGAGGAAGTTCCGCCGACTCGCCGCGTCTCCGAACCGAGCGCGGACCGACTCCGACGCCGAACCCACCTGCGACCGCATCTGTGTGATGTCTTTTCTCGACATACGTTACTCATTCTCACAGAGGTGCAATGGAACATAAAGGTACCGTATAGTAACCTAAAACAATATTCTCGGTTCAAAACGGAATACTCAGTGAACAATATGGAACAATGTGGCTGTCTGTCGTCTGCCACACGTCTGGTCGTGTCTCCGTAATCGACGGACTGCACGACCTTCCGCAGAACGTCGCCGGCTGTCGTGGACGGCTCGAAGATTAGTTTCTCGCCCGCTGGCGCTCGTGAGCCGCTCGCACCCGCGCTCCCCCCGCTACTGCGACGAGAGTCCGTTCCCGACTATACAGTTCTCGGTCGTTCGAGACGGGAGTATTATAAGAAAACAATGATTATTTAAAATATGATAAATTTATCTGGGTCCCTCGAAAAAATCAAACATAAATTCATAAATAGAGTTCTAAAACACCTATTCATGACTATACATAGAACTTAGCTCCTTATCAATGGATATTTATCAGTAATTGTGGCTCAACAACTGATTGCCTTTCCACACTGAAATCCTATGTTTTGAGAAAAATATATTTTTACTTACTATTATATATTCTCACACAAGACGCTGTTCCGACCCGTTTCTCCGGCTTGGTTGCACCCGACTCGTTCGCCCCGTTCCCACTTCCAGAAGTGATTCTAAAATCGGAAATTGAGTTGACAAATCGGCACGTAGAGTAACTCGGACGACGCTTAAGTTCCCGCGGGGAGAACGACCACTCGATGGCATGGGAGTTCGAGCGGGTCGCGGGTCCGTTTCGGGCCACCGAGGGCCCGATTTGGACCGGCGACGCGGTTCGATTCACGGAGATAAAGGAGCATCAGGTCCTCGAATACGACCCGGAGACGGGAGAGACGAGCGTCTACATCGACTCGACCGCCGGCGCGGTCGGCCTCCACGAGGGACGCGACGGCGAACTGTACGCCTGCGAGGCCGAGGGCCACCGCATCGCCGCGTTGACTCCGGGTGAATCCGCGTCGGTCGTCGTCGACGAGTTCGAGGGGACGCCGCTCAACGGGCCGAACGACCTCGAAATCGACCGCGACGGGGATATCTGGTTCACCGACCCCGACGACAAAGACCGGGGGCTGCTCGGTCACACCTCCGTCTTCCGCGCCGAGCGGACCGACGCGGACGCGAGCGACGGCTGGCAGCTCGTCCACCTCACAGACGAGATGGACCGACCGAACGGCATCCTCCTCTCGCCGGACGAGTCGCGACTGTACGTCGCAGAGTGCACCTACGGCCCGGACCAAGAGACCGACCTGCGGGCCTATCCGATTCGCGACGACGGGTCGCTGGGCTCCCGCGAGATACTGCACGACTTTGGTGACCATCGCGGTATCGACGGCATGACGCTCACGGAGTCGGGCGACATCGTCGCCTGCGCCGGCTGGGAGACAGGCGGCCCGGGACCGTCGATATACGTGTTCTCCCCGTCGGGCGAGGTGCTCGAACGCCACCCGTTCCCCGAGAACCGCCCGACCAACTGCACGCTCGGCGGGCCGGACGGCTCGACGCTCTACGTCGCGGACATGACCGGCAGTCTCTACGCGGCGGAGACCGACCGCTCCGAATTCGTACGGTTCTGACGAAACAGGGACCGTGAGGACAGATACGCCGGGGTGGGTATCGTCGGAATCGACCCCGACCGCGGCGACTCCGACGCGGGCGTCTCAGCGGAGCGGTTCGAACGCGTCGAGGCCCGCTTGGGACGCTTCCATGTCTTCGGACACCGCGCCGCCGCTCGCGCCGACCGCGCCGACGACGACGCCGTCGTGTTCGACCGGGAACCCGCCGCCGAAGACGACGACGCGACCGTTATCGGTGGTGTGGAGGCCGTACACGTCGCCGCCGGGTTCGGCTCCTTCCTTCAGTTCGTGGGTCGGCTTCTTGACCGCGGCCGCGGTGTAGGCCTTGTTCTGTGCGATGTTGCTCGCGACGAGCTTCGCGCCGTCCATCCGGCGGAAGCCGAGGAGGTTCCCCTCGCTGTTCGTCACCGCGAGGTTCAGCGGCACGCCGAGTTCCTCGGCTTTCTCCTCCATCGCGTCGAGAATCGTCTTGGCTTCGGCTAGCGTCAGCTCTTGTACCATCGACTCGACCGTCGGCGGCTCGGAGGAAAAATCCACCGCTCACGGGGAGAACCGCCGCTGGAACGGCCACAGACGGCGATGCGGCTATTCGAACCGAATCGAACGCCGCGGACTCGACTGCGCGTGTTCGCGTTCGCGTTCCCCTGTCGTGGTCGCGTCGGCTTGAACGTACGGGTTATCGCGGGAGTGCGTTCCCCGACCGCTCGAACGACGCCACGTCGCCGGCGTCGGCGGCGTCGATGAGGTCGTTGTTCACGAACAGGCGTTCGCCGTCCGTGTTCGAAAGCGAGAGGAACGTTCCCGTTCCCTCGGTCGCCCGCGAGTTCCGAACCGTGATGTCCGCGGTGTCGACGAGCGAAATCGCCGCCGCGTCGTCCGCGTCGTCCGCGTCGTCGCCGCGGTGAGCCTGTCGGCCGACGAAGCCGTCGACCAGCAGGCCGTCCACGTCCTCGCAGGCCAGCCCGCTCCGGTAGTAGTCGGGCAGGTCGTCGTCGTCGTCCCACTCGACGGTCACGTCGCGCATCGTCACGTCGCGGGCGTTCTCGACGTGGACGCCGGCGATGTCGTTGGCGAAGATGGGCGTGACGACCGAACTCGGCTGGAGGTCGAAGTTGCCGCCCACCTCGTCGGCGTGCTCGCTCCCGGTGAGTTCGATGCGGACGTTGTCGAACTCGATGGTCTCGATATCGGCGTCCTCGGAGCCGTAGACGAGCGCGCCGTTCTCGCTGCGCGCGACGATGTTCGAGAAGCGCACGTTCCGAATCCCGCCGAGGTCGGTGTCGTCGTCCCGCGGGACCGACGTGACGTAGATGGGCTCGCCCTTGCCCCACCACGGGCCGGGGAGCATGTTGGAGTTGACGACGATGTCGGTGAAAAGCACGTTCTCGACGACGCCCGAGTCGCGGTGCTGGATGCCGAGGCCGCGGTTCGACTCCTGCACGACGATGTTCTGGAACAGGCAGTCGCGAATCGTGTCGTCGGTGCCCGAGCCGAACTTGATGGCGCAGGCGCTCGACCGGAGCGTGCAGTTCGTCACGACGATGCCCTCGCAGGTCGTCGGCTCGTCGGGTCGCGCGCCGAAGGTGATGCTGTCGTCGCACGACTGGATGGTGCAGTCGGAGATGTGGACGTTCTTCGTGTCACCGAGCGCGATGCCGTCGCAGTTCGGGATGAGCAGGTGGTTGAGGATGTCGACGCCGCGGATATCGACCTCCTCGGTCCCGTGGAACGACAGCGTCCACGCGGGCATGTCGCGGATGGTCACGTCGCGGATGCGGACGTTCGTGCAGTTGTTGAACCGGAACATCGGGCCGGGCCGGAAGTCGGGTTTGGCGACGGGCCAGCCGTCCGTTCCCTTCGTCCGCGAGAGGTAGGCGTCGCCCTGTCTCGCCTCGTGGGGGCCGTTCGAGATGAGCGGGTGCGACGCGCTCTCGTTGGAGTGGCCCTGAATGGGCGTGTCCATCCGCATGAACTCGGTCCCGAGGCCGTCGAACTCGCCCTCACCGGCGATGGTGACGTTCTCCACGCCCTCGGCGAGGAAGAAGATGCGCTCGTTGTCGGGGCCGACGAACTTGTCCGTGTATTCGGACTCGTCCTTCGCTGGGCTGACGACCGCGCCGGCTTCCAGATAGAGCGTCACGTCGCTTCGGAGATGGACGGTTCCGACAGTGTACGTCCCGCTGGGGACGGTGACGGTCCCGCCGCCGGACGCAGAGCAGTCGTCGATGGCGGTCTGAAACGCCTCGGTCTGGAGGTCGGCCGTCTCGTCGGCGTAGGCTGTCACGTCGAAGGCACTCGCTGCGGGTGGCATGTACGCGTACCCTCGCGGTGGCCTATCTTTATACTACTGGTGGTCGGAGTTCGGCCGTGAGTGATGCTCGCCCAAACGTCCTGTTCGTGATGACTGACCAGCAGCGGTCGGACACGATTCGGGCGCTCGGAAACAGTCGAATCCACACCCCGAACATCGACCGACTCGTCGACCGCGGCGTCTCCTTTACCAACGCCTACTCGCCGGACCCAATCTGCATCCCGGCGCGGCACACCATTCGAACCGGCTGTGAGGCCGTCTCGACGGGCTATCTCGGGAACGAAAAGCGCGACGCGCGACACCTCGAACAGCGGTGCGGTCCTTTCCTCGCCCGGAGCATGCGCCAGCGAGGCTACCGGACGTTCCTCGTCGGGAAGTACCACGCCCACCCCCGCGACATCGACCTCGGCTACGATCACCACCTGAGCTTCGAGGCGTTCCGCGAGGAGACCGGCCACGAGGTCAAGACGACCGCCCGGCAGGGAGCGATGGTCCACCTCCCCCAACAGAACCGACTCCCGCCGGACGACAACTACGAGGCGTGGATGACCGACCGCGCGGTCGACCTCGTCGGCCGCGACACCGACGAGCCGTTTTTCGGCCTCGTCTCGTACGAACCGCCGCACCCGCCGTTCGCACCGTCGCCGCCCTTCGACCGGATGTACGACCCCGAGCGGCTCGAAAACCCGGTGAAAGGCGACCTTGAAATCGACCACATGGACGAGAAGATACCCGCGCAGAACCACCACTTCTGGACGACCCGCGAGGGCGGCATCGACGACACCACCGTTCGGGTCATCAAGGCGTACTACTACGGCATGATTTCGGAGGTCGACCGCCGCATCGGTCGCCTGCTCGACGCGGTCGAAGCCCGCGACGACGCCGACAACACGCTCATCTGCTTCTTCTCGGACCACGGCGAACTCCTCGGTGACCACCGCGGCTGGGAGAAGTCGTCGTTCTTCGAGTCGTCGTGTCGCGTCCCGTTTCTCGTGAGTTGGCCCGCGGAACTGCCGGCCGGCGAGCGCCGCGACGACCTCGTGGCGCTCACCGACCTGTTCGGCATCGCCACGACCGCCGCGGGCGACCAGGAACTCCGCGACGGCGTCGACGTGCTCGGGACGATTCGGGGCGACGCGGACCCCCGCGAGCGACTGTTCGGCTACCACCGGACGCCGCGGCTCCCGCCGAACTTCACCGGGATGGTCCGCGAGGGCCGCTGGAAGTACGTGTTCATGCGCAACGGCGGCCGGGAACAGCTGTTCGACCTCGCGGCCGACCCGAACGAACGCGACGACTGCGCCGCCGAGCACCCCGAGGTCGTCTCCGAACTCCGCGACGCGCTGGCGGCGAAGCTGGCCGACGCGGGCGCGGACGAGTTCGTCGAGAACGGGACGCTCAGACGCGCGCCGTACCAGGAAATCGACATGGGCAGACTCGTCCGCGAGCCGTATCCCGAGGAGCCGGCGGACGCGCTGGACTGACCGACCAGCGTTACCGGGTTCTCTCCCCCGCTTTCCCCGGGTTCTCTCCCTCGTTCTCCTCGCCGTCCGGTCCCCGAAATCGCCGGTCCCGCCGTACTTTTATGAACGTTCCGCGTAACCGACTACCACGAATGGAGATCAGCGACATCCGTACCATCCGGTTCAGCTGTGCGTCCCACATCGACCCCGACGAGAAGGGCCACGGCCACCCCGGCGAGCCGAGGGAGTCGACGCGGACCATCACCCACGTCGTCGTCGACGGCGGCCCCGACGGCTACTGCCGCGGCGGCCACGAGGCGGCCAACGAGTTCGCTAAGCAACACCTCGTCGGCGAGAACCCGCTGTACCGCGAGAAGCTCTGGCAACTGCTCTGCCGGGCCGAGCGACTGAACAAGGGGACGCTCACCGACAAGCGCGTCGCGCCCATCGACTGCGCGCTCTGGGACATCGCCGGCAAGGACGCCGGCCTCCCGGTCTACCAACTCATCGGCGCGGCCCGCGATTCGGTCCCGGCGTACGGCAGTACGATGGTCGGTGACGACGACCCCGACGGACTCGGCTCGCCCGAGGCGTACGCCGACTTCGCCGAGGAACTCGTCGCGGAGGGGTATCAGGCCGTCAAACTCCACACGTGGATGCCGCCGTTCGGTGACGACCCCGAACAGGACATCGCCGCCTGCCGGGCGGTCCGCGAGCGCGTCGGCGACGATATCGACCTCATGCTCGACGCCCACCACTTTTACAGTCGGAGCGAGGCCAAGAAAATCGGGACGGCGCTCGAAGACCTCGACTTCCGCTGGATAGAAGAGCCG
The DNA here is from genome assembly GCF_059802635.1 of Haloferax sp. SDI50. Taxonomy (NCBI): domain Archaea; kingdom Methanobacteriati; phylum Methanobacteriota; class Halobacteria; order Halobacteriales; family Haloferacaceae; genus Haloferax; species Haloferax sp. SDI50. The sequence goes on along the minus strand of NZ_JBPULL010000002.1, from coordinate 100,612 downwards.
ATGGACGAACACTCGATGTCTTCCTACGAATGGCTCTCGAACGAACTCGATATCGCCGTCGTCGGCCCCGAGACCGCCGAGGGGCGGATGCACACCCGCGCCGAGTGGATTAAGCGGGACATCGCAGATATCATCCGCGTCGGCGTCTACGACGTTGGCGGCCTCACGCCGGCGCTGAAGGCGGTCGGCCTCTGCGAGTCGTTCAACATCGAGTGCGAGATACACGGCCGCGACGCGCCCAACCTCCAACTGCTCGGGACGATGGCGTTCCCCGGCCGGTACTACGAGCGCGGCCTCCTGCACCCGAAGCACGACTACGAGACGTACTTCCCCGGTCTCGAACACCCGCCGGACGAAATCGACGACAACGGCGTGGTCGAACTGCCGCAGACGCCCGGTCTCGGCTACGCGTTCGACTGGGACTACATCGACGCCAACCGCGTCGCGTAACTGCCTCGGCAGGCGGGACGGAACGAGTTCGGACGCGACGAGAGAGAACGACGACGCGACGGCGGTCGCTCGCGAAACGCTATCCCCGTTTTTCCGAGTGGTGATTCAGTTCGCCGTTCCGGTCGGTGGCCGAGCCTCGGGGGTCAATTGTACGCGCCCCAGAGCCGGAGCAACAGGTAGCCGCCGACGCCGACGCCGATGAGAGAGATGCCCCAGACGCCGAACATCCCCGCGAGCGTCCCGTCGAGGACGAACCGCGCGAGGACAATCATGAAGACGCCGGCGAGCACGGTCATGATGAAACTCCGGTTCGACGACGCGGCCTTCCGGAGCGAAGGCACGCGCGATGCGTTGACTGACATACGTACTCACACGGTCGCTCTCCGCACACAAATAGATACTGTTCGCACGGGGGTCGTTCGACCGGCTCGCACGGCTCTGCGGGGCGAAAACGTGGTGCTGGAAAGCGGCTGACGGTCAGCGGTCGGTGGTCGGTGGCCGATGGTCGGTGGTTGGCCGCGCACGGCGTCCGCGAGCCCGGTTCAGTCGTCGACGATGCTCGGACTGTCCCAGTACTCGTGGGTGTCGTCGGCGCGGAAACACCGCGCGGCGTGGCCGGTCTCGTCTTCGAACGCGCCCGGGTCGTTCGTCTCACAGACCTCGCGCGCCTTCGGACAGCGCGGGTGGAAGTGACAGCCGCTGGGTCGGTTCGTCGGGTCGGGGATGTCGATTTTCCGAATCGGGAGGTCGTCGTCCTCGTCTCCTTCGTAGAGGTTCGGGGTCGCCCACTTCAGCGCCTGCGTGTAGGGGTGCTGAGGGTCACCGATGACCTGCTCTATCGGCCCGACTTCGACGATGCGGCCGAGGTACATGACGGCGATGCGGCCGCCGGACTTTTCGGCGATGTACCGGGCGTTCGAGAGGTCGTGGCTGATGAAGACGTAGGAGGTGTTGAACAGGTCTTGCAGTTCGAGCATCAGGTCCATCATCTCCACCCGGAGGCTCACGTCGAGGGCGCTGATGGCTTCGTCGGCGAGGATGACGTCCGGGTTCAAAAGCAGCGACCGAACCAACACGACGCGCTGTTTCTCGCCGCCCGAGAGCTGGTGGGGGAACCGCTCGACGAAGTCCTCGGCGGGCGTCAATCCGACGCGTTCGAGGAGCGCATAGACGCGCTTTCTGCGCTCTTCCTCACCGAGGCTCGGGTTCCACTTCTTCAGGGGGAGCATCAGCGAGGTGAGGATGCGCTGGTTCGGATTCAGCGCGCTGCCGGGGTCCTGGTGGATAATCTGGAGCGACCGCCGAATCTCCGAGAACGGGATGTCCGGGTCGCGGCTGTTTTTCGCCTCCCAGATATCCTGTCCGCGGTAGGTAATCGAGCCCTGGGTCGGCTCCTGCGCGCCGATGATGGTCTTCCCGAGCGTCGACTTGCCGCAGCCGGACTCGCCGATGAGCGTGACCACGTCGTTTTCCCCGATGTCGAGCGAGATGCCGTCGACGGCCCGGACCGTCTGTCGCTCGCCGAACAGGCCGAGGAAGCCGCTGCTGTCCGTGAAGTGGACCGATACGTCGTCTACCGAGAGGATGGAGTTATCGACGCTCATTCGCCTTCACCGCCCTCTTCGGCCGCTTCCATCGCGGGAATCGGAATCTCGTCGGACACGTCGTCGTGGTAGAAACACGCAGTTCGGTGGCCGTTTCCGCGGTCAGCCATCGGCGGCTCGGCCTCCGCGCAAGACTCGTCAGCCATCGGGCACCGCGGCCGGTACGAACAGCCGGGGATGTTGGTCACCGGGTCGGGCTTCGACCCCGAGATGGACTGCATCTCCTCGATGGGCGCGTTCAGGTCCGGCGTCGCGTTGAGGAGCGACCGCGTGTAGGGGTGCGCCGCGTCGTAGAGAATTTCCTCGGTCGAGCCGATTTCGACGATGTCGAACGCGTACATCACGACGAGTCGGTCCGCGAGCTTGGTGAGAAGCGGCAGGTCGTGCGTGATGAAGATGATGGTCAGGTCGTACTCCTCTTTGAGCTCCTTGAGCAGCGAGACGATAGAGCGCTGCATCAGGAGGTCGAGCGCGGCGGTCGGCTCGTCCATCACGAGCACCTCCGGTTCGAGGATGAGCGCGAGCGCGACGAGCGCGCGCTGTTTCATCCCGCCCGAGAGCTCGTAGGGGTACGAGTCGAGGACGCGGTCGGGGTCGAGATAGAGGTCGCCCAGAATCTTGCGGGCGCGGTCGAGCCCCGCCTCCACGTCGCGGTTGTGGTCTTCGAGGGTCTCCCTGAAGTGGCCGCGGACCTTCTTGACGGGGTTGAACGAGCTCATCGCGCCCTGGAACACCATGGCGACTTCGCCCCAGCGGAACTTCCGCAGCGCTTCCTCGTCGAGGTCAAGCACGGAAATCGGCTCGCCGCCGTCGGGCGGGTAGTAGGTAACCTCGCCGGAGGTCTCGCCCGGGCTGACGACCGCGTTCATCAACGCGGACGACGTCATCGACTTGCCGCTGCCGCTTTCGCCGACCATCCCGAGCGTCTCGTTGCGGTAGATATCGAAGTCGACGTTGCGGACGACTCTCGATTCGCCTCGGTTGGTCCCGAAGGTGACCTCCAGGTCGCGGACTTCGAACACGACGTCTTGGTCGGGGTCCGAGTCGTTCTGATTCGACGTTCGCATTGCTTGGTTGGTAGTCATCGTCTGGTTATAGGTGTTGGCACGGGGTCAGTCCCCGCCGGTCGCCTGCGATTGGTTGTTCTTCGAGGTACCTTTCTTCGAGGTGTTCGCGTGGCGCGCCCGGAGGCGGACGTTGAACAGGCTGTCGAGCCCCTGCGACAGGAGGACGAGCCCGAACGACAGCAGGAAGATACAGACCATGGGCGCGACCATCCACGGGAGCATGTCCGGGCGGGTGAGCGCGTTGCCCTCGTACGCGAGGTTCATCATGACGCCCCAGTTGAACGTGGTAAACGGCAGGATGCCGAGGAAGTACAGCCCCACGGACTCGAAGATGATGCGCCGCGAGGTGAGCGCCCCGTTAATCATCACGTACGGCATGAGCTGCGAGAGGATGTCCCGCCGGAGAATCGACGACAGCGGGATGCCCATGATTTCGGACGCCTCGACGTAGGACTCCTCGCGGATGCTCAGCACCTGCGAGCGGACGGTCCGCGCCAGCCCCGGCCAGTTGTCGATGCCGAGGAACACCCCGACGATGTAGGGGTTTTCTGGCTGGAAGATGGCCGTGATGACGATGATGAGCGGCAGACCCGGAATCGTGATGACCACGTCGGTGACGGTCATCAGGAACGAGTCGATGCGCGTGCCGTGTTCGAAGCCGGCGACGACGCCCACGAGGGCGGCGAAGCCGACGCTCACGACCGCGCCCGCGAAGATCATCTTGAACATACCCGGCGTCGCGTGGATGAGCTGGGCGTGAATCGGTTGGCCGAACACGTCGGTGCCGAGCGGGTACGCCAGCGATTCGAACGGTGCGGCGAGAACGGGAGCGTCACCGCTCGTCGGCCGCTCGACGAGCCAGACGCCGACGGTTCCCATGAGGAGGAAAAAGGCGAGAATCGCGCCGCCGACGAGCGCGCGCCAGTCGTCGGCCGCGATGCGCGCGGGGGCGACGACGTTCATCTCGAGGAATCGCTTTGCGCGGTCGGCCCGCGATTCGGGGTCCGGGTCGATGTCCTCGTCGTAGAGGTCCTTCAGGTCGAACGAGTCGGAATGTGCTTCGCTCATAGTTACTCCTCACCCACCGAGATGCGCGGGTCGATGAGCGTGTACGTGAGGTCGGCGATGAAGATAGCGGTCAGCGAAATCGCCGTGAACACGAGGAGCGTGCCCATCAACAGCGGGTAGTCCTGCGTCTTGACCGCCTCGAACATCAGGAGGCCCATGCCCGGGTACGCGAACACCTCCTCGACGATGACGGCGCTGCTGAAGACGCCGGCGATGCCGATCATGAACTGCGTGTACATCGGGAGGATGGAGTTGTGCCCGAGGTACTGCGTGGCGATGCGGGTCTCGCGGAGACCCCGCAGTTGCGCCACGCGGATGTAGTCCTCGCCGAGGACGCGAATCGCGTTGCCGCGCATGGCGAGCGCGCCGGAGGTCGCGAGCGCGCCCATCGAAATCGCCGGGAGCGCCGCGTGTTGCACGAGACTGAGCATAAACTCCGGATTGTACCCCGCGGCGATGCCCGAGCCGATGCGGCCGCCGGTCGGGAAGTAGTTGTTCTGGATGGCGAGGAAGTAGATGAGCACGACGCCGACGATGTAGTACGGAATCGAGTTGAGTCCGATGATGAGCGATGACACCGTGGAGTCGAACCGCGACTTCTCCCGGTAGGCCGTCATCACGCCGAGGAAGATGCTCAGCGAGTAGCCCAGCGCGAGCGCGTAGACGCTGATGAACATCGACCACGGGATGCGCTGCATGATGAGCGTCGTGACCTCCTCGTTTTTGAAGAACGAGGTCCCGAGGTCCTGCCGGAGAATCACGTCAGACGCGTAGTTGAAATACTGTACGTGCATCGGCTGGTCCGGGTTCACGTTCGTGTAGAGCTGTATCATCCTGTTCAGTCGGTCGATATCGACGCTCCCGCCGCTCTGCGAGAGGATCACGCTCCGCATCGCTTCCGTCGGGCCACCGGGCATGGCCTGGTACAGCAGAAACGAGACCGTCATCGTGACGAAAAACGTCAGTATCGCTTGCCCGAGACGCTTCAACAAATACTTTGGTGTCATTATTAATAGTTTGGCTTCTAGCGTGAGAGAGCTTAATTGTGGTGGTTAAGCCCGTCGAGGGTGCCGTCTCACCTCACTGCGAGTTGGAGCTAATCCATCCGTTTTTGAAGGAGAACTCGCCCGGTCGGTTCGTGTTGAGTTCGTAGTCGTCGCCCGTCGGCATGGAGAAGTCCTGCGTGTCGCCCCAGTAGCCGGAGTCTTCCTCGACGAAGACGAAGTCGGGAAGCGCGTAGTTGAACCACTGGACGAGGTCGCGGGTCCGCTCTCTGACCTGCTCTGCGGACTCGGAGTTCGGCAGGTCGTTCATCAGCTGTGCGGGCTGAATCTCTTTGCCGCTGCCGGAGATTTCGGTCGCGCCGACCTCGCTCGGGATGGTCGTCGTAAAGGGCTTGCCCGTCGGGCCGGTCTCGTTCCCACTGGAGGGGTCACCGACCTCGATGCCGTAGAAGTTGTTCGAGAAGTACGCCGTCGGGTGCCACAGCGCCTTCGCGACGTGCCATATCCAGAAGATGTCCGCCTCGTACGTTTGGAGGCGCTGGTAGTAGTCGGTCGAGCTGACCGTGCTGATTTCGGTCTGGATGCCGAACGCGTTGAGCTGGTCGTTGAAGACCTTCGTCGCCTGCACCTGGGTGTTGTTGTTCTGCGTCAGGACCGTGAAGGTGAACGACTCGCCGTCCGGGTCGACCCACGTCCCGTTTTCCTTGGTGTAGCCGGCGTCTTCGAGCAGTTGCGTCGCCGCGTCGAGGTCCTTGCCGACCGGGTAGTCGATGAGCTGGTCGACGAAGTCCTCGCCGAGGTACTCCTCGTGAATCGTCGAGCGCAGCGCCGTCTGGTTCTCGGCGGGTGCGCCCACGGTTCCGGCCTGCCGCATCGCGGCGACCATCGACTCGAAGTCCACCGCGTTGACGATGGCGCGCCGAACCGGGAGTCGCGCGATGTGCTCGTTTTTGAAGTTGAACGTGAACTTCTGCGTGCGGAACCAGTTGAGTCGGTAGACGTTCTCGATGTTGTCCGGGTACCGGGACTGCTGGGACTCCGACATGAGCACGTCGGGGTTCATGTCGAGCTGGTCGTTCACCGACAGCGACTCCACGTCGGCGGTCGTCTCGGGGATGATGCGCACCTTCGGGATGTCCGTCCGGCTCGCGTACGGGTGGTCTTCGAACTTCTCGAGGATGGTCTCCGAGGAGTTGAAGCCGGTGACGCGGTACAGCGCGTTGCCGAGCCCCTCGTCGATGAGCTGTTGGGTCGTGATGCTCATGTCGAGGAGGTCGCTCGTCACGCTCTCGCGCTCGCTCTCATTCGATGCTTCCTCGTAGCGGGTGAGGTATTCGCGGTAAATCGACCGCGGGGTGTTGACGAACGTCTCGGCGACGTTCGCCTTCATCAGGTTGGGCGAGACGGCCGTCTTGAACGTCCGCTCGATGGTGTAGTCGTCGACCAGCGTGTTGCTCTCGATGGGCGACTGCTCGGGCGATTGCAGGCGGTCGATTTCGAGGCCGATGTAGTAGTCTTCGGCCGTCAGGTCGTCGCCGTTCCACCACTTGAACCCCTCGGGGAACGTCAGCGTGAGCGTCCGCCCGTCGACGGTCATGTCTTCGAGCAGGTCGGGTCGGACCGACCCGTCGGCGTAGCCGCGCGCGACTTCCTCGAACAGCTGGTCCTGCAGGGTGTGCGCGTAGTTGCCGAGGCTGTAGCGGTTGAACTGCACGTCCGTCGCGGGTCGGCCCGCGGGGTAGTCGAGGGTGTCGTCAGCGAGGCTCGCGCCGCCCTCGGTGCTCGTGCCGCCGTCCGTCCCGTCTCCGGTGCCGCCGTCTTCGGTCGTCTGTCCCGAACTATCGAAGCAGCCGGCCAGTCCAGCCGTGCCAGCCACCGCCCCGTACTTGATAAGGTCTCGTCTACTCCAGTTGGTTGAACGCTTTCCAGCCATGCGGTATCATCTATCATGATACTCCCCGTTAATATAGATACTGGATTTGCCCATCCCAACCATGATAGAGAAAATAACAGTTCCCCGCTCGTTCGCGCTGATTCTCGCTCCGTCTCACGCGCTCCTCGCCGTCCACAGCAACAGTCCGAGCATCACGACCGCTAATCCGCCGAACGTCGTCAGTTGGAGATAGACGAGCGCGTGGGTCGTCGTCCCCGGCTCGATAGACGGCAGCGAGAGGAGAAGCAGGGCGATAGAGGCCAGCGAGATGACGAGGACGAGCTTCATTCGGGTCTCGTAATCGCGGAGCACGTCGGCGAGACTCGTTTCGGGCATGTCTGCGTAGAGTACCGCGGTGTATTTCAGTATACTGCCCCGCCGGGCGACGAGTCGCGCGGCGCACGCGAGACCGGTGCGGGCGGCCCGGCAGACTCGCGCCCTCGCCAACTCCGGCCGGGCCGTCCGTTCCTGCGGTAGACTTAGATAAGACGAGACGGAATGGGGGTGCATGGACAGAGGATTAGTACTCATCGAGAACACCGACTCGCACGCCGACCTCCTCCGGGAGGCCAGAGAACACGCGCTCGGCGCGGACGCCGACCTCGTCCTCCTCGTCACGCTCACCGAAGACGAGTTCGAGGAGACCCAGGAGGTCCTCGACACCATCGGCGACGTCGAGCACACGTCGTACACCGAACAGGACGCGTTCAAGGGCGCGATGAACGACGCCGAGGAAGTCGCCCGGAAGGTCTTCGCGACCGACGACGAGGTGTCCTACGAAATCGTCCCGCGAATCGCCGCCGAGAAAGAGCGCGCCGAGACGGTCATCGACGTTGCCGACGAGGAGGGCGCAGACCACGTGTTCATCCTCGGCCGGAAGCGGTCGCCGACCGGAAAGGCGCTGTTCGGTGACCTCGCGCAGTTCGTGATTCTCAACTTCGACGGCTACGTGACGCTTCACACCGAGTGAGCGTCGTCGCGGCTGTCTGACCCGCAACCCTCGTTTTTCGGACTCATCGACCCGCGCAGTGAGCGGTCAGTCAGCAGCCGCCACCAGCGAGTCGAACGCGAGCCGCCGGACGCCCGTTCGCGACCGCCTCAGCGCGTCTTGTCCACGACGTACTCGAGCGTCACGTCGACGCCGGGGTCGGTACGCCACTCGAAGACGAGGTCCCAACTCCCGGCGGAGCCGTTCCACTCCACGTAGCTCTCCCACGCGTACGTCTCGGTGGACCCCGTCGTCGCGGGCTTCGCGCGGACGGCGAGCGCGGACGCCTCGAAGTCCTCCGGTTCGTCGACGCTCCCCGGGATGGTCACGTCGGGGAACTCGCTGACGCCCTCGACGCGCGCCGCGGGCGACTCGCCGGCCGAGAGCGTCACCTCGCCGTCAGCGAAGCCGCCGCCGACGTTGTCCCGCACGACCGTCGTGTTCGAGAAAATCCCGATGTTGCGGGTCGTCCCGCCGCCCCGAACGTCGTTGTTGACGATGCGGTTGTGATTGCACGCCGGCCCGGTTTCGAGGATGCCCCACGTCTGTTTCGGTTCGTCGCGGTCGTCGTAGACGCGGAGATTGCTAATCGAGACGCCCTCCGCGGGAAGCTGTTCGCCGTCGTCCCGCGAGTCGATGCGGACGCCGTCGCCGTTCGTGTTCTTGACGACGCCGCCCTGCACCGCGAAGTCCCGGCAGTTCTGCACGAGGATTCCTTGGTCCTCCGCGCCCTCGATGTTGACGTGGCCGATGGTGATGTCGTAGCACTCGGAGACGCCGAAGACGCCCCGATTGCCGCCGCGGCTGACGACTTCCCCGACTGTCACGTCGTGCGCGCCGTTGGCGACGCGGAACGTTGCGTAGCCCGCAGGGCCGCCCGGCTCGCGGCCGACGACGCTGTTGACCGTCGCGTCGACGGTGTCGTTGAGGAGGACGACGCAGCTCGCGGGGTCGTTGCCGACGACCTGCTCGATTTGAATGCGGTCGACGCCGTAGGTCTCGACGCCGTGGTGGCCGTTCCCCTCGACGTATATCTGCCCCATCTGGATGTCGGTCGACCGGGGCGCGTCGCCCCGCCCGTCGATGCGGATGCCGTCGCTCGTGACGCCCGTGATGCGGATGTCGCCCAGACGGACGTTCGAACAACTGGTGAGTCGGATGCCCATCGCTGCGGGCCCCTCGACGACGAGCGATTCCACGTCGATGTGTTCCGCGCCGACGGCCCGGACGACCGGCGGCACCGACTCCCCGTCGGGAATCGAGAGCGTCGCCGGCGCGTCGAGCGTCGTGTAGCTCGGGAGTTCGAGGCTCCCGTCCGCGCTCGTCATCTCGCCGGGCGAGGCGATGAGCACCTTCTCGTTCCACGTCCGCCCCTCGGTGAGGCTGTCGATGGCCGCCTGCGCGACCGGGACGACGCCGTCGCCCGACGCGACTTCGCCGTCCGCGCCGTCCGCGTGGAACGTCCCGTCGTCGTCCTTCCAGACGATGACGTCGGCGTCGCGCGCCGAGGTGTAGACGCGACCCACGTCGAGCGACGCGAGATTGTACAGTCCGTTCCCGTTCGCATCGACGTCCCGATTCCACGGTTTGCCGCTGTTTCCGCGGCCGTTTCCGCGGTCCTCTTCGCCGTCGTCCTCGCGTTCCTCACCGAACTGGGCGGCCGCGGTGCCGGACAGCGCCGCGACGCCCGTGCCCCCGAGGAGCGCGAGCGCGGTTCGTCTGCTGAGCGACGCCTGATTCGAATCGCTGGCTGTGGGTGTGTCTTTCATACCCACGAATCCGTTCCTAACAAATATAAATAAAGTTAATTGCAGAATCAGGACCGCTCGCACCGGCGAACGTGCGTCGCTGGACGCATCGAAAACGGGACAGACAGGGGACGTGACTCGGGCTTCGGGGTTACTCCGGCGGGCTGTCCCACTCCTCGCCGTCGTCCTGCGGGTGGTAGCCGATTCGCGAGCGGGCGTGTTCGAGGTCGTACCACCGGCGCTGGTTGTCGCTCACGCCGCTGAAGATACCGAATTCGACGTTGTCGTCTTGCAGACAGCAGTCGATTTCGTGGGCGAAGTCGCGGCGGGACTGCCACATCGCCTTCATGCGCCCGACGGTCTCTTCGTACTCGGCGCTCCCGCGTTCGAACTCGCCGTTCTCGACGGCGGCCTCGGCGTCGCCGTAGGGGTGGTCGTACTCGGGCATCCGGACGCTGCACACCCGGAGGGCGTAGAACTGCTTGGGGTATTCGTAGTTCTCGACGTAGTACCGACCCATGTCCTCGCCGTAGGCCTTCGACGCGCCGTAAAACGAGTCGGGGCGGACGGGGTCCTCGTGGCCGATGACGAGTCCGTGACCCGGCTCGTATATCTCGGGGGCAAACTCGTCCTCGTAGCCGCCCATGACGTGGTTGGTCGAGAGGAAGACGAACGACTCGATTTCGTTCTCGCGGGCGACTTCGAGCGCGTTGTACATCCCGATGATGTTGGGCTCGAAGATGTCCTCCCACGTCCCGTCGGTGTAGGGGTACGCCGCCATGTGGACCATCGCGTCCTGCCCCGCCGCGGCCTCGTCGAGGGCGTCGTAGTCGGACACGTCGCCGACGACGGTGTCGTAGCCGCCGTAGGGGTGGTCGTCGGGGCGGTCGGAGCGGTTGAAGTACGTGAAGTCGTAGGCGTCGTCGTCGTGCAGGTGGTCTATGACTGCGGTGCCGCACCGGCCATAGACGCCGGTCATCAAGACGTCCATACGAATCCACTCTGACCAAATCGTAATAAATTGAGGGGTGACCGCGAAATCAGACTTCGACTCGGGTGCCGTTCCGGCCCGCCCGTTCGGGTCACGAAGCCTGACTGTCGCGCACCAGATGGACGACTCGCGGGCGCTCTCACGCGCGAACGCCGGATTCAGGCGTTGACGATGGGTTTATCACGGTTGACTCAGATTGACTGTACCATGCCACTCGCAGACGACCGTGTACGTAGTCGTCTCCGTGGCGTCGCCGTCGGCTTGCTCACGCCGTTCGACGACGACCTGGAGATTCAACACGACAAACTCGAAGCGAACGCGAAGTCGCTTTCCGGCGACGGTATCTCGTCGTTCCTCGCGGCCGCGAACATCAGCGAATATCACTCGCTGTCCCAACAGGAGCGCGTCGACGTGACGGAGACGGCGGTCGACGCGCTCCCTGACAGCGCCTGCGTCCTCGCCGGCGTCGGCGGGTCGACGAAGGCCGCGACCGACCTGATAGACGCCTACGACCGCGTCGGCGTGGACGCCATGATGGTCATGCCGCCGGACCACACCTACGTCCACGAACGGGGACTCATCCGCTACTACGAGAAACTCGACGCCGCGACCGACACGCCGCTCGTTCCCTACGTCCGCGGCTTCGACCCCTCGGTCTCCTTCCTCCGCGACCTCTCGCGCATCGAGGGCGTCGTCGGCGTCAAGTACGCCATCGAGGACCCAGTCAAGCTCGGTTCCGCCGTCGCCGTCGCGGACGACGACGTGGTCTGGGTGGACGGCCTCGCGGAACCCTACGCCGTCTCGTTTTGGAACGAGGGCATCGAGGGGTTCTCGGCGGGCGTCAGCAATTTCCGCCCGGAGATCGGCCTCGCGCTGTTCGAGGCGCTCACCGAGGAGAACTGGGAACGCGCCCGCGAGATTCGCGACCTGACGCTCCCCTTCCAAGCCCTCCGCGGCGAGACGGGAACCGACAACGACCTTCCCGGCGCGATAAGCGTCCCGATAGTGAAGAAGGGCCTCGAACTGGCCGGCCTGCACGGCGGGTCGGTCCGCGAACCGATTCGGTCGCTGTCGGCTGACGACGAGCACCGCGCCGAGGAACTGTACGAGGAACTCGACGACGGCATCGCCCGCGTCATCGACTGACTCACCGACGACTCCGACCGCACCGACGACTCCGACCGCACCGATATCGACTGACCGCGCTCACCGCACCTGCCTGACGCTACCCGACGGCAGCCGTCGGAAGCACCTCTCCCCATTTTTCGCCGCCTCGACGTTCCCTCGCTCCGCTGTTGAGCCGTTTTAACGTCTTACGGCCCGCTCGTCTCCCACCGGACTCCCGGCCTGCACCAATCATAACACACCTTCAGCTCCGGCAGTTGAGCGGCTCCATCCCCAGACTGACCGCACGAGGGCAGCGTTATACTCCATTTTGTTCGCCGGTGGGGAACGCACATCAGGCGAATCGTGCCCAATTATTCACTCTGGATGGATTTTGCGTTCCCCGGTGGCGAATCTTCGGATTTAGGCCTCTCTGTGGGCTCTAGATTGGGTTTAGGGGGGTTGACGTTTTGGTCGGCTGTGCGTCACTCACGACGAACGCGCGAATTCGACGCTATATCCATCCATATATTACAAGCATATGACTGTAATTTTCCCGCCTCGGGAACCGATGATGCCACTTCGGCGTCTGTTTCCGTCCAGCACCGGCGCGCCCGTCGCCGCGTGTCGGTCGCCGGAGGTAGCGATAAGTAGGTGTGGCGTGTGCGTGACTCACACGGTATGCAGCACGACGATATCCAGCACGACGACGTTCAGTTCCACAACGTCAGGGCGCTCCAGCGGGTCAGACCGCACGAAGGACTTCGACTGCTCCGCGTTCCGGAGGCCGTCAGGAGCGGCCTGAACACCGGCGCGCAGACGCGGATGTCTCACCCGGCGGGAACCGAGATTCGACTCGTCCCCGATGAGACGGTTCGAATCACGCTCTCCTCCGAGGAGCGAGACAGCCTCGTTCGACCGTTCTGGGGGGACTTTCAGGCGACGGGCGAGGAGTTCACGCTCGGGCCGGAACCGAAGACGGTCGAACTGTCTCCCCCGGAGTCGCTTTCCGACCTCGACCCCGATGCCACCGGCGAGATGCGTTACGCGCCCGAGGTGTGCCGACTCGTCTTCCCCGGCGACCACCGCGGCGGCCACATCTACTACCACGGCGTTGAGGGCGCGCGGCGGCCGCCGACCGCCGACGAGGTTCCGGGCCTCCGATACCTCGCGTACGGCACGTCGATTACCGAGGGCGAGGACCCGTCGGCGGAGATGCTCACGTACGTTAACCAGACGGCCCGGAGACTCGGCGCGGACCCGATAAACCTCGGCTCCTGTGGGACCGCCTACTGCGACCCCGCGATGGCCGAGCATATCGCCGCCCGAGACGACTGGGACGTGGCGACGCTCTCGCTGTCGGTGAACATGGTCGGCCGATTCTCGCCCGACGAGTTCCGCGAGCGGGCCGCGGACATGGTCGAAACCGTCGCCGCGGCGAACCCGACCAAACCCGTCGCCTGCATCACGCTGTTCCCGCACGTGCGCGAGTACAAGCGTGACCACGAGGAAGCGACGCTCTCCGAGACGTTCCGCGAGCAGCTCCGCGACGTGGTCGTCGAGTGCGGCTACGACAACGTCCACCTCGTCGAGGGTCCCGACCTCCTGCCGACCGCCAGCGGGATGACGACCGACCTCGTTCACCCAGGCGACGACGCGATGATTCGCATCGGCGAGCGCCTCGCGCGCGAGCTCGAATCTCTCATGGACGATTAACCGGAATACGCGGGTCTCAAGCGCTCTCGTAGTCGAACTACCCGAACGAAATCTCCGCGAGCGTAACACGGAAGAACCACCCTGTTCGATGGACGTGTATGACCGTCGCCGCAAATCTGGGCTACATGCTCGGGGTGCTCTGCCTCGGGGCGCTAGCGAAGCGTCTCGGCCTCCTCGATAGCGGCCGCCGCGACAAACTCACGTTCTTCGCGTTCGCCTTCGCGCTCCCCGCGCTCGTGTTCACCTCGACGTACGACCAGCCGATTCGCGAAGTCATCGAGCCGACGCTCGTGTTGGGTTTTTGGCTCGTCCTCTTTACGATGCTCGCCGTCGGCTGGGTCGTCCACCGGCGGGTGTCGCCCGACTCGGTTCGCAGTGTCGCCATCGTCCAGTCGTACTACTCGAACCTCGGCTTCCTCGGGCTCCCGCTCGTCGATTCCACGTTCGGTTCGCTGGCGTCGGCGAAGGCGGCCGTCATCCTCGGCATCGGTGCGCTCACCCACGTCCCGCTCACTATCACGGTCCTCGTGCTCGTCAACGGCGCTGACGTATCGTTCAAAGAGGAGTTCGTCGGCGTGCTCAAGACGCCGGTCATCCCGGCGCTCGTGTTGGGGCTCGCCTTCTCCGGGCTCGGCCTCGGCGTCCCCGGCGTCCTTCTGACGGGGCTCGACGCGCTCTCCTCGCTCGCGCTCCCCGTGGCGCTGCTCTCCATCGGCGCGTCGCTCACGATTTCCACCGAGTCGTTCGACTTTCGCACCGTCGGGGCCGTCGTCGGCAGCAAAGTCGTCCTGATGCCGCTTCTCGCCTTCGCCGTCTTCTCGACGTTCGCGTCGAGTTGGTCGACGGTCCAAGCCGGCGTGACGATGCTCGCGACGCCGACCGCCGTCTCGTCGTTCATCTACGCGAACGAACTCGGCGGCGACGCCGACCTCGCGTCGATGAACGTGTTCGCGACCACCGCCGTCTCGGTCGCCACCTTGTTCGTCGTCCTCCAGTTCCTCCTTTGAGGCGGCGGCGACTCGTCGATACCAATCCGAACCTCGCGAATTCGCTTCGCTCACACCTTGCGACGGCCACGAGCGCGCGGCGGTCATCCGCGCTCGCCATGAGAAGCTTACTTGGTGATGGGTGTGCATGGCTAGGTCGAATGTCGAGAACCTACGGTAACTTCATCGACGGCGAATGGACAGACTCCCACTCCGGAGCGACGTTCGAAGTGACGAACCCCGCGGCGGCCGGCGAAGTCGTCAGCGTCCACCCGGCGTCCACCGAGGCGGACGTCGAGGCGGCGCTCGACGCGGCCGTCGCCGCGCAGGACGAGTGGGCATCGACGCCCGGTCCGTCCCGCGGCGCGGTGCTCCGCGAGGCCGGCAACAACCTCGAAGCGCGCAAGGAAGAGGCAACTGAGGTGCTCGTCCGCGAGGAGGGCAAGACGCGCTCCGAGGCGGGCGGCGAGGTACAGCGCGCCATCGACATCTTCCACTACTACGGCGCGAAAGCGCGGGATTTCGGCGGCACCGTCAAGTCCGCGAGCGCCCCCGGGAAGGACCTCTACACGAAGCACGAACCCCTCGGCACGGTCGCGCTCATCACGCCGTGGAACTACCCCATCGCCATCCCGGTCTGGAAGCTCGCCCCGGCGCTCGCCGCCGGCAACACCGCGGTCCTCAAGCCGGCGTCCGAAGCGCCGGGCGTCGTCGCCATCGTCCTCGAATGTCTCGACGACGCGGGACTCCCGGCCGGCGTGGCGAACACCATCACCGGCTCCGGGAGCGAGGTCGGCGGCCCGCTCATCGAGAGTGAGCGCATCGACGGCGTCTCCTTTACCGGCAGCACCGCCGTGGGGACGATGGTCGCCGAGACGGCCGCGGTCGACCTCAAGCGCGTCCAGTGTGAGATGGGCGGCAAGAACCCGACCGTCGTGATGCCCAGCGCGGACATCGAGGCGGCCGCCGAAACCGTCGGCGTCGGCGCGTTCGGCACGACCGGCCAGTCGTGTACGGCCACCTCGCGCGCCATCGTCCACGAGGACGTGTACGACGAGTTCGTCGCGGCCGTCTCCGACTACGCAGACTCGCTCGTCGTCGGCGACGGCCTCGACGACCCCGACATGGGTCCGCACGTCTCCGAGAACGAACTGTCTTCGACGCTCGAATACATCGACATCGGTGCCTCGGAGGGCGCGACGCTCGAAGCCGGCGGCAGTCGGCTCACCGGCGACGACTACGACGACGGCTACTTCGTCGAACCCACCGTGTTCTCCGGCGTCGAAAACGACGCTCGCATCGCCCAAGAGGAGATTTTCGGTCCCGTGCTCGCGGTCGTCAAAGCCGACTCGTTCGAGGACGCGCTCGCCCTCGCCAACGACGTCGACTACGGCCTGTCGGCCAGCATCGTCACGCAGGACCTCAGCGAGGGCAAGCGCTTCGTCAACGAGGTCGAAGCGGGCGTCGCGAAAATCAACGAGAAGACGACCGGCCTCGAACTCCACGTCCCCTTCGGCGGCTACAAGGACTCGTCGACCAACACGTACCGCGAGCAGGGCGACGCCGGGCTCGACTTCTTCTCGTCGGTGAAGACCATCTACGAGAACTACTGAGCGGCGGCCCCGCGCGCTCAGGAGAACTTCGTGTTCAGTTCGATGACGTTCGCGGCGCTCTGCACGTAGTCCGCGAGTTCGCCGTGCAGGCGGTCCTCGGTGAATCGGCTCGACGGGCCGGTGATGCTAATCGCGCCGAGGATCACCTCGTCGTTCTTGACGGGCGCTGAGACGCAGCGCAGGCCGTTGATGTTCTCCTCGTCGTCGATGCCGTACCCCTGCTCGCGGATGGTTTCGAGTTCCTCGAACAGCTCTTCGGGCCCGGTGATGGTGTTCGCCGTCTTGGGCTCGTACTCCATCGCCGCCGCGATCTCCTCGATGCGCTCGGGCGGCAGGTACGCGAGAATCGTCTTGCCGAGCGACGTGGAGTACATCGGCTGTTGGGTCCCCACCCGCGACAGCGTTTCGACGGCGTGTTCGCCCTGCGCCTTGTGGAGGTACGACACCTTCCCGTACTCCTCGACGCCGAACTGGACGATTTCGCCCGTCTCGTCGGCCAGCGAATCGACTTCCTTCTGGACGATGTCGAAGTTGCCTATCTGGTCGCGAACGTGCGAGGCGACGTCGAGAAAGCGCAGTCCGAGGCGGTAGCCGTCGCCCTCGCGCACGATGATGCGTCGCTCTTCGAGCGTTCGGAGGTGGCTGTGGACGGTGCTCTTCGAGTGGCCGAGCTCGTCGGCAATTCGCGTCACGCCGATGCCCGCCTCCTCCTGCAGCAGGTCGATGATGTTGAACGCTATCTGGACCGAGCGGATGGTCCGGCCGGGGCGGTTGTTCGGTGGGGGGCTCATGGTGTGGTAGTCAAACCCGAGCCGTATATATCTGTTCCCGCCTGGGGAACGTGTCGGCTGCGACGAACGAGTACCCTCGGCTCCGGACTGGCTGACCGACTGGCCCGCGCGGCCGCCGTCCCGCGGTGGCGCGACGCCATGGGATACATTTTTCATCCCAGCACGTCTTCGTGTGGGTACTGTACCCATGCCAGCAGACGAGCTTACACCAGTCCAGCGCGCCGCCTCGTACCTCCGGTCGTTGGACATCGACGGTCAGTCGTGGATTACCGGCGTCGCCATCAACGGCCTGCTCGCCGAAGGGGGAGACGAGTCGGTCGAGCGCGCGAAACACCTCGTCGACACCGCGGTGGCGACACAGAACGACGCCGGGCAGTTGAGCTACGGCCCGAGCTACCCGATTGAGGTCTTCAGCCACGGCCGCGAGTACGAGGCGAGCTGGGAGCTGACCGTGAAAAAGTGCATGAACACGAACAACAGCACCGCCATCGGGCACGGTGTTCTCGATTTCTACGACCGCACGGGCGAGGACCGCTACCTCGACGCGGCCGAGCGCGCCTACGAGTCGCTTCTGTCTTTCGAGCGGACCGAAGACGGCGGTATCCCCCACCACGACCCCGACCTCGCGGGCATCAAGTCGCTGTGGATAGACTCCGTCTACATGATGTGTCCCTTCCTCGCCCGCTACGGCGCGGCCGCCGGCGACGACGACGCCTTCGACGAGGCGGTCGAGCAGATTCTGATTCACGCCGCGCACCTCCGCGACGGCCACACGGGGCTGTTCCGACACATCTGGGTCGAACAGCCGAACCACTACCCGCAGGGCGCGTTCTGGGCGCGCGGCAACGGCTGGGCCGCCGCCGCCTCGGCGGACGTACTCGAACGACTCCCCGAGGACCATCCGAAGCGCGACGACCTCCTCGACCTGTTCCGGTCGCACTGCGAGGCGCTCCTTCCGCTCCAAGACGGTAGCGGTTTCTGGCACAACCTCGTCGACGACCCGCACACGCCGCTCGAATCGTCGGGGACGCTCATGTTCGCCTACGCGTTCGCCCGCGGCATCGACCTCGGCATCCTCGATGCGGAGACCTACCGCCAACCCGCCGAAGACGGGCTCGCAGCCGTCTCTCGCGTCGTCAGCGAGGAGGGCGCGGTCAACCGCGTCGCCGGCCCGCCGGGCGGCCCCGAGGCCCCGCTGACGGACACGCCTTACGGGCAGGGCTGGTTCCTGATGGCCGCGGCCGCGCTCGACTGACACCTTCGCTCCCAG
The DNA here is from genome assembly GCF_059802635.1 of Haloferax sp. SDI50. Taxonomy (NCBI): domain Archaea; kingdom Methanobacteriati; phylum Methanobacteriota; class Halobacteria; order Halobacteriales; family Haloferacaceae; genus Haloferax; species Haloferax sp. SDI50. The sequence continues at coordinate 82,279 of NZ_JBPULL010000002.1, read as the reverse complement.
CGTTCTTTTCGACTCTTTCGGCCCGGCACCACAGTTATGCGCTCCGGCGCACATTGACGAACGAACTCCGGCGACAGGAGACACTATGACCTACCACGCAGGCATCATCGGCACGGGCGGTATCGCAGGGATGGGCATCCTCGGCATGCACGACGAGGCGGCCATCGGTCGAGAGAAAATCGACGCGAGCCACGCGGGCGGCTACGCCGCGACCGACGACATCGAACTCGTCGCCGTCGCCGACGTGGACGAGTCGAAACTGGACACCTTCGGCGAGGCGTGGGACATCCCCGCGGACCGCCGGTACGTCGGCCACGAGGCGATGCTCGACGCCGAGGACCTCGACGCGGTGTCGGTCTGCACGCCGTCGTTCCTCCACCGCGACCACGTCGTCGACGCCGCGCGCTCCGCAGCAGACCCCTCGGTCATCTGGTGCGAGAAACCCATCGCGTCGGCCGTCAGCGACGCCGAGGAGATGGTCGCCGTCTGCGACGACACCGACACGGAACTCGTCGTCAACCACTCGTTCCGGTTCACGGACAAGCTCCGTCGGCTCCGCGACCTCGTCCGCGAGGAAGAAATTCTCGGCGACGTGAAGTCCGTCAGCGCGCAGTACCGCATGGAACTCATGCGGAACTCCACGCACGTCCTCGACACCCTCGTCTACCTTCTCGACGCGCGGGCTTCGCGGGTGAGCGGCCACATCACCGGCGAGAACGAGGTGCTCGACGCGCTGGACGCCACGGAGTCGGTCGTTGACGCCGGCGGCGGCGGGCACGTCGTCATGGACGACGGCACGTTCGTCACCGTGGACTGCACGATTCCGCGGGACGTCTCCTCGATGACGCTGAGTTTCATCGGCACCGAGGGCAAACTCTACATGAACAACGACGACGGCGAGTGGCGCTACTGGTCGCTCGAGGACGGCGAGCACGTCGAGCGACCGCTCCCCGGCATCGAAGGCGCGTGGACGTGGGAAGACGACTACAAGGGGTCGTTCGCCAACGCGGCGGCTCACGTTCAAGACCTCCTCGACGGCGACGCCGAGAACTACTCGCCCGGCGTCGCGGCGACTCGCTCGCTCGAAATCATCGTCGGGTTCTACCTCTCGCACTACACCGACTCGACCGTCGATATCCCGCTTCCGGGGCCGCTCCGCGAAGTTCCTATTACGTCCTGGTAGCCCGCGGGCGGTCGGCTTGTCGTTCACCACGAGTAACTATCCGGCATCACCGGACGCCGGATTCCTGTCGTGGGTCACTGACAACGCCCTAAATATTCGTGATAGACGCGCTGTCGGTACAGAGTAGCGCCGTTTCGTCACGTTTTCCCCTGCCGGGGGTCAGCGTTACTGACTCACGTCCGGTCACCACATTATTCCTGAATCAATTTAAATGGAGTTAACTCTGAATTACAGTTCTATGTCCGTAATGATTTGCGGCGTACAACCCGCGTTGCCGGCGAGAGCACGCAATTCGTCCTTGCGTCCTCGCCTCGACGGACAACCGCAACTGGTCGATTCCGCCCGGACGGACTTCCGCCATCGCCGGACAACTATCCGGTAGAACCGGAGCCGCAGGAATATTCTGGAATCACCCCGATATGGGGTTTGAGATGGTCGAAAACGAGAGTCCATGGGTATTCATTCGATACTGTTGGTCCTGATATATTCGGTCGGAACGGCGCTTCGTCCGCCATGCCCGGATAATTCTCGTCTTCCGGGCGTCAGACCATCCGGTAGACTTCGTCCATCCAACTGTCGTCGGTCTCGACGGTGATGCCGCTCATGACCTCGGCCCAGTCGGCCTGCGCCTCGCTGTTGTCCATGACTTCTTGGATGGCCTCCGGGTCGTCGACTTCCATGAAGCCGAAAACGTGGCCGTCTTTCTCGAAGATGCTGTACGTTTGCAGGCCGGCGTCGGAGTCCAAGTAGGCGGATTCGAGCGCCTCGGGGACGTTCTCGTGTTTCGTTCGGTACTCTTCTCGCTTGCCGTCTTTAATCTCAAGGTGGAACGCGATTCGCGCCATACGGCCTCCGATTCGGCGGCCCCCGTCTTAGCTTTTCGGCGGGTAAGATTTAGTACGGGAACGCCCGTCGTCGATTGTAATGATAGATACCCACACCCACGCGTGGGGTGCCGCGAGCCCGGACCACCCGTGGACCAACGGCCCCATCTTGGACCTCGTGGACAGCTTCGACGTGCACACCGTCTACACCGCCGACCGCCTACTCGCCGACATGGACCGACACGGCGTGGACGAGGCGGTCGTCGTGGGCTACCCCATCTGCGACTGGACGGACAACTGGTACACCCGCCGGGTCGCCGCCGAGTACGACCGACTCCACGGCATCGTGATGCTCGACCCCTTCGCCGCCGACGCCGTCGAGCGGCTCGACCGCTGCATGGAGACCGACGGCGTCCTCGGCTTTCGTCTCGGCGCGGCCTGCCCGTACGATAGAATGTGGGAGACGTTCGACCCGAGCGTGACGTGGCTCCGAGAGAGCGTCGAGGAGACCGCGTTCTGGGAGGCCGCGGTCGAGCACGACGCCACGGTTCAGATTCTCTGCGACCACGGCCAACTCGACCAGGCGCTCGAACTCGTCGAGGCGTACCCCGACCTCACGTACCTGTTCGACCACTTCGCTCACGCCGGCCCCGAGACACCCATCGACGAGGGCACGTTCAGCCGGTTCGCCGACCTCGCGGAACACGACTCGGTCGCGGTGAAGGTCTCGGAAATCGTCCACATGTCGGACTCTGCGTTCCCCTACGCCGACATGCACGACCACGTCCGGTGGCTCCTCGACACCTTCGGGCGCGAGCGGGTCGTCTGGGGTTCGGACTACCCCAACGTCAGCGACGTTGCCAGCTACGCGGAGGCGTGCAACTGGCTCAAACAGGTCGACTCGCTGTCGGCGGCCGACCGGTCGTGGCTGACCGGGAAGTCGTTCCGGCGGCACGTCGACCTCGGGTGAGCGTGACGGTCGCTCAAGCGCGCTCGCTCGGCTGCGTCATTCGCCACCCGTCGAGCCGTGACACGCGATTCTCACCGACATATTTATTATAATGAACTATAGTGGTTTGTAATGGCACATCATGACAAACAGTGGTTCACAGAACCGGCTCAGTAGGCGGCGGTACGTGACCGGGTTCGGAGCGGGTCTCACGGCGGCGTTGGCGGGTTGTATGGGTGGCGGAAACGACGGTGGCGGCGGTTCCGACGGCGGTTCCGGCGGCGGCGGGTCCGGGTCGCAGTCCCTCGACTTCTGGCTGTTCGGCGGCATTCCCGCAGAGCGGGAGTACATCAGCAATCACTACAGCGGCTACGGCGACCACGACGTCACCTACCAGCACCAAGAGTGGGGACAGAAGTACCAGATTATCGCGTCCGCGGCGGCCAACAACAACCTCCCGGACGTGATGGCCGGCCAGACCCAGCAGATTCCGGACTACGTCGGCGCGAGCGCAATTCAGCCGCTCGACCAAGAGCAGTTCACCGATCAGTTGGAGGAGATAAACAGCCGGTTCATTCAGGCGAACGTCGACACCCAGATTTACGACAGCCTCGGCGACACCGACGGGGAACGACAGTGGGGGCTCCCCGGCGGCTACGCCGACCTCGGTCCGTTCGTGGACATCCGAACCGACTACCTCGAACAGACGAGCTTCGACAGCCCGCCGCGCAACTGGGAGGAACTCATCCAACTCGGCGAGGAGATGCAGGAGCTCGACGAGGTGTCGGCGGCAATTACCGCGCCGGGAACCGACTTCGGCCTGACGACCGGGTACTTCATCGGCTTCGTCTACGCCAACGGCGGTCGGTACTTCGACCCCGAGACGCTGGAGGCGACGGTCGACCAACCCGGCTTCGTCGACGCCGTCAAGCTCTATCAGGACATCGCCGAGGCCGGGCTGTTCCCCGACTCGATGGCCGAGAACGACCACATCGGTGCGGGACGGCTCCTCCGCGAGGGCGAGTCCGGCATCTTCATCACGTACTCGCACGCCAACGCGGTCTACCAGACGACCGGCGCGCCGCAGGCGTGGCTGGACGGCGAGGGCCACACCGTCACCCGCGCGCCGCTTCCGGACAGCCCGTCGGGGAGCTTCGAACCCCGCGACCTGCTCTTGCAGAACGCGCAGGGCTTCATGCTCGGCAACGGCACCGACTCGGAGGCCGAACTGCAGGCCGCGTTCGACTTCACCGAGTGGTGGAACTCCGAAGAACAGCTCGCGCCGTGGACCTACGACGCCGAGAACGACGTGGGCATCCGCGGGCGCGTCCCGACGCTCAAGAGCGCCTTCGAGGACCCGAGTGACCTCTTCCGGAGCCAGTTTGGCGACCTCGTGACGCTGTACGAGAACGACGACCTGTTCACGCGCACCTCGCGGTTCCCGTCGTTCTCGGGCATCGCGTCGGTCCAGAGCATCATCAACACCGAGGTCATCCAGCCGGTCGTCCTCGGCAACGCGACGGCCGAAGAGGCCTGTAGCACCGCCAACGAATCGGTTCAGGAAGTCATCGACGAGGAGCTCGCCTGACGATGCGACTCGAACCGTCGCTCGAACGACGGCGGCCCAACGGCGGTGAGTTACGGCCATGAGTTACTCGAAGCAGGCGAGGGGCTCGTTCGAGAGCGTCTCCGAGCGGATTCCGGAGGGTGTCAAGGTGTACCTTCCGGTCCTGCCGGTGACGGCGCTCGTCGGACTGTTCATCCTCTACCCCATCGCGCAAGCCATCTATTCGAGCTTCTTCAACAAAGACCTGCTCGCGCCCAGCGAGGCCGAGTTCGTCGGACTGGCGAACTACGCCGAAATCTGGTCGAATCCGACTATCCATCAGGTCCTGTGGAACACGCTCATCTGGGTCGTCGTCGGCAGTTCCGCCGCTATCGTCCTCGGCTTCCTGATGGGCTGGCTCCTCCACGAGAAGCTCCCGTACACGAGCGTCGCGAGCGCAATCGTGCTCATCCCGTGGGTCCTCCCGCGGGTCGTCGGCGCGTCCATCTGGCAGTTCATGTTCGGCGGCTCGCAGGGCATCATCAACGAACTGCTCGTCCAGCTCGGCGTCATCGACGAGTACATCGTCATGCTCGGCTCGACGGAGCTCTCGTTGTGGCCCCCCATTATCGGGATGATTTGGCGGCTCGCACCGCTTTTCGCGCTGTTGACGCTCACGTCCTTGCAGGGCATCGACGAGCATCTCTACGAGGCCGCGCGCATGGACGGCGCGACACCGTGGGAGCAGTTCCGGTTCATCACCATCCCGATGATGCGGTACAACCTCGCCATCGGGTTCCTCCTGATGCTCATCTACAACATCAGGAACTTCTCGATGATTTGGGTGATGACGAAGGGCGGCCCCGGCGTCTCCAGCAGCACGCTCCCGGTCATGATTTACCGGACGGCGTTCGTCGACTTCGACGTGGGGCTGGCGTCCGCGCTGTCTCTCATCCTGTTCGTCGTCCTGCTCGTGTTCTCGTACTACTACATCCAGGTGTACGACCAAGTGCGGGGTGACGTCTGATGGCGGCGCAAGACCCCGACCCGGCCGCCGAGTTCCGGCGGAACGAGTCGTGGCTGTTCGACACCACGGCGGGCGCGTACGTCCGCAAGACGGCGGTTTCGCTCCTGACGCTCGTCGTCTTCGCGTTCGTCCTCTTCCCGCTGTACTGGATGGTCGTGACGGCGTTCAAGACCACCGCGGAGATTCAGCAGATTCCGCCGACGGTGTACCCGAACGACTTCTCGTTGGAGGGCTTCCGGCTCGTCGTCGAGTCGTCGATTCAGGCGGGCGGCTACACCTCGCTGTTCGCTAACCTGTTCGGCTGGCAGGCGTCGTCGGCCATCGACATCGACATCCTGTCGCTCGTGCTGAACAGCCTGAAAGTCGCCGTCGGCGCGGGCGCGATCGCGCTCGTCCTCGGGACGGCCGCGTCGTACGTGCTCTCGCGCCGCGACTTCGTCGGGAAGAACGCGCTCATGAGCATCTTCCTCGCGTCGCTGATGTTCCCGGGGACCGCCATCATGGTCCCCGAGTGGGAACTCGTCTCGGCGCTCGGCCTGTTCAACACGCACCTCGTGTTGATCTTCATCTACGGCGCGATGACCGCGCCGTTCGTCGTCTGGCTTATGAAGGGCTTTTTCGACGACTTCCCGGACTCGATTATCGAGGCCTCGCGCATCGACCAGTGTAGCTCGATAGAGACGTTCTGGTACGTCATCGTCCCGATGGCGCGGAACTCGCTCATCGCGTCGTTCATCTTCGCGTTCCTCCTCGCGTGGAACGAGCTGGTGTTCGCGCTGACGCTCCTCGACAACTCGCGGTACACGGTTCCGCCGGGCCTCCTGACGTTCGTGCAGGGGTTCAACACCCAATGGAACGTCGTCGCCGCGGCCTCCATCATCATCTCGCTTCCCGTCCTGCTCGGACTGGCCTACATCCAGCGCTACTTCGTGCAGGGACTCACCGGCGGCGCGATTAAGGGATAACACCCTTCTCCCGCCGTCTCGACGTACCGAGCGCCCCGGTCAACGTTTGCCGTCGGTCGCTAGGTTTAAGAGGCGCAACACGCTAATGATTTACAATGACACACCTCACAGTAGACGGTGTCACGAAGATTTTCGGCGACCCGGACAAAGACGGCGTCGTCGCAGTCGACGAACTCGACATTGACGTTGAAGACGGGGAGTTTCTCGTTTTGCTCGGCCCGAGCGGGTGCGGGAAGACGACGACGCTCCGGATGATCGGCGGACTGGAGACGCCGACCTCCGGTGAGATTCGCTTCGACGACGTCGTCGTCAACGACATCAAAGCCCGCAACCGCGACGTGGCGATGGTGTTCCAGGACTTCGCGCTCTACCCGCATATGACCGTCCGAGAGAACCTCGGGTTCGGCCTCAAGCGGGAGGACAACGGCATGTCGACGGCGGACGTCAACGAGCGGGTCGAGGAAGTGGCGACGATGCTCGAAATCGAACAGCTCCTGAACAACAAGCCCGCACAGCTCTCGGGCGGGCAGAAACAGCGCGTCGCGCTCGGCCGAGCTATCATCCGCGAGCCGCGGCTGTTCCTGTTCGACGAGCCGCTGGCGAACCTCGACGCGAAGCTCCGCAAGACGATGCGGACCGAAATCGACGAACTGCAGTCCGAGGTCGGAATCACCTCCGCGTACGTCACCCACAACCAGGAGGAGGCGATGACCATCGCCGACAAAATCGCCGTCCTCAACGACGGCGCGCTCCAGCAGTTGGGTCGCCCGGAGGAGGTGTTCAACGAGCCCGCGAACCTCTTCGTCGCGCAGTTCGTCGGCAGTCCGGACATGAATATCTACGACGGCGTCGTCGAGGAGGCCGCCGACGGCGTTCGCGTCGAACTCGACGGCGTGAGCTTCGAACTGCCGAGCGACGCCCTCGACGCGGAGGTGCCGCCCGGCGGCGTCAACGTCGGTTTCCGGCCGCAGGACTTCTACCAGACGGGCAAGCGGCGCGCCGACGGACTGACCTTTGACGTCGATATCCGCGTCATCGAGCCGGTCGGAACGAAAGCCATCGTTCACGGCGACGGCCCCATGGGCGACGTCACCGCCGAAATCGGCGAGTTCCACGGGCTGTCGGCCGGTGACACGCTGTCGCTTTCCATCGCGCCCGAACACGTCTACCTGTTCGACGCCGAGACGGAGGCGCTGCGCAAGGGCCGGCGTATCGAGAATCGGGCGTCCGTCCAATCGCAGTCCCAGTCGTCGGAGTCGGACGGCGTCGAAATATAACTCGGCGCGACTGCCGCCCAGCAAACGTCAGCGGGCGTGGTGTCTCGCGGCACGCAGAGCCGCGGCTTCAGCCGCGCTACGGCCGAAATTCTCCGACCGCACCCAAACATATTAATCGGTGTACCCTCATGATGTGTATGAGACGAACCTACACGGTTATTCGCAACTATGAAAGCCATTATTCAGACCGGGCCGCGCTCGGTAGAGACACAGGAGCGGGAGGTCCCCACTCCCAGTGCAGACGAACTGCTCATCAAGGTCCACACGGCGGGCCTCTGCGGCAGCGACGCCCACGCCTACAAGTACGACGGCGGCTACGAGTGGATTCCCATCCCCCGGGTCATGGGTCACGAGTACTCCGGGACGGTCACGGAGGTCGGCGCGAACGTCGAGACGTTCGAGGTCGGCGACAAGGTCGTCGAGGAGCCGATTCACGACTGCGGTCACTGCTTCCAGTGTCAGAACGGCCAACCCAACGTCTGCCAGAACTTCTCCATTACGGGCATGCACCGCGACGGCGCGTACACGGAGTACGTCACCGTCACGCCCGAGCACGTCCACGCGGTGCCCGAGGGCGTTCCCCTCCGGCACGCCGCCATCACCGAGCCGACGAGCATCGCCACCCGCGCGGTCCTCGACCAGTCGGTGACGACGCCCGGCGACAACGTCCTCGTCGAGGGGCCGGGCCCTATCGGCGTGCTCGTCGCCGCCGTCGCCGACTCCCTCGGCGCGAACGTCGTCGTCTCCGGACTCGGTCAGGACGCGGCGTATCGCCTCCCGCTGCTCGAAGACCTCGGCATCGACACGGTGAACCTCGAAGAAGAAGGCGGACTCGACGGGCGGGTCGAGTCGCAGACCGACGGCATCGGCTTCGACGTGGTCTTCGACGCCACGGGCCACCACAGCGGCGTCGTCTCCGGGAACGACGTGGTCCGCAAGGGCGGCCAAATCGTCGTCGTCGGCATCCCGAACTCCGCGAGCGAACTCAGCCTCACCTCGACCGTCCGCGGCGAAGTCGACATCAACACCTCCTACGGCTCGACGTGGACGAACTTCGAGCAGGCGCTTCGCCTGATGGAGCGCGGCGAAATCGCGGTCGAGAAGATTCTCGACACCTCTTACAGCGTCGACGACCCCGCCGCGGCGTTCGAAGCGTTCCTCGGTTCGGAGACCTGCAAGCCGGTCTTCCAGTTCGACGGCTGAACGGCCCCGCGTTCCGGCCGCGAACCGCCCAACGACAGAAACTATTTTACCCGTGCCGATTGGATGTGAGGTCGTACCAAACAAATCATGGAGATTACAGGCATCTCAGCGACGAAAATCAGCAACGAGTCGTGGGGCGAGTTCATCGAATTTCCGCTCGTCACCATCATGTCGAAGTACGACGAGTACCGCAACATCGACGGGGAGAACCCGCAGGCCCGCCGCAAGTGGATGGGCCCCGTGGGCGACGTGGTCGTCGAGGTCGAGACGGACGCGGGCATCACCGGCGTCGGCGTCGGTAACTGGGGTACCGGAGCCATCGCCACCGTCGTCGAGGAGACGCTCTCGAAAATCGTGGTCGGCAAAGACCCGATGCAGCGCGAACTCCTCTGGGAACAGATGTACCGCGCCACGCTCCCGTTCGGCCGGAAGGGCGTCGCCGTCATGGCCATCAGCGCGGTCGACCAGGCGCTGTGGGACATCGCCGGGAAGGACGCCGGCAAGCCGGTGTACGAACTGCTCGGCGGCCCCACCAAAAACGAGATTCCCGCCTACGCGTCGAACCTCCACCCCGTCGACATGGAGAAACTCGAGCGCGAGGCCATCCAGTACGTCGAGGAGGGCTTCGACGCGATGAAACTCCGCTTCCTCCACGGCCCCGAAGACGGCCGCGCGGGCATGAAGAAAAACGAGGAAATCGTCGCCACCGTCCGCGACGCCGTCGGCGACGAAATCGAAATCGCGGGCGACGCCTACATGGGCTGGTCGGTCAAGTACGCAAAGGAGATGACCCAGCGCCTCGGCAAGTACGACATGGCGTGGGTCGAGGAGCCGGTCATCGCCGACGACATCTCCGGCTACGCCGAGGTCCGCGAGGCCGCGCCGATGCCGATTTCGGGCGGCGAACACGAGTTCACCCGCTGGGGCCACGAAGACCTCCTCGAAGAAGGCGCGGTCGACATCCTCCAGCCCGACGTGGGTCGCGTCGGCGGCATCACGGAGCTCCAGAAGGTCGCCGACATGGCCGAAGTCCACGACGTGCCCGTCATCCCGCACGCCGGTACGAACCCGACGCTCCACGCTATCGCCGGCCACACGAACATGCCGATGGCGGAGTACTTCCCGACCCCCGAGTGGTTCGAGGAGCGCCAGGAGAAACGCGAGTCCACCTACGCCGACGCCATCTTCCAGAACCCGCCGTCGCCCGAAAACGGGTCGATTCCGCTCCCCGACGAGCCCGGCGTCAGCACGCAACTGAACCGCGAGGCGCTCGAACACTTCGCCATCGAGTGACGATGTCGGACATCAGCTTCGAGTACAACGTCCCCGTCTTCGCCGGCGCGCCCGACGAGGGGACCGAGCCGACGCACCGCGACACGCCGCAGTACGAGGCGCTCGACTGGGAGACGACCAAGATGGGCGTCCAGAAGGCGGAGGAACTCGGCTTCGACGCGGCGTGGGCACCCGACCACCTGCTGTTGGGCCGCGACCACGCCGAGTACGAGTGCTGGACGCTGCTGTCGGCCATCGCCGGCTTCACCGAGGACATCAACCTCGGCTCGCTCGTCCTCTGTAACGACTACCGCAACCCGGCGCTCGTCGCCAAGATGGCGGCCACGCTAGACGCGATTTCCGACGGGCGACTGGAACTCGGCCTCGGCGCGGGCTGGCACGAACCGGAGTACGACGCCTACGGCTGGGAGTACCGCGACGGCTTCGAGCGCCTGATGCGGCTCGACGAGTCCATCCGTCTCATGAAGCGCATGTGGGCCGCCGGCACCGACGGCGCGAGCTTCGACGGGAAGCACTACCAAATCGAGGACGCCTACTGCGTCCCCGGTCCCGTTCAGGACCCGCACCCGCCCATCCTCGTCGGCGGGCAGGGCGAGGAGGTCACGCTCAAACTCGTCGCCAAGCACGCCGACGTGTGGAACACCGACGTGTTCAACGGCGACGTGGAGACGCTCGAACACAAAATCGGCGTCATCGAAGACCACTGCGAGACCGTCGGCCGCGACCCCGACGAAATCGAGTACTCGTGGGACGGCCACGTTATCTGCACCCGCGACGAGGAGAAGTTCGACCGCCTGCTCGACCTGATGACGCCCATCCAGTTCGAAGAAGAGTATCAGGACCAAGCGCCCATCGTGACGGAGGAAGACGCCCGCGAGTACTTCATCATGGGGACGCCCGAGGAGTGCGCGGAGGCCATCGAGCGCCGTATCGACGCCGGCGTGACGAAGTTCCAAGGCTGGTTCATCGACTTCCCCGACACGGACGGCATGGAACTGTTCGCGGACGAAGTCATCCCGCAGTTCAACTGAGGTGCTCCCGCGGATTGAGCGCCTCGCACTCGCGTCGCCCTTGCGCACTCGCTTTCTTTTTTCGCGTCCTCTCGTCAATCGTCTCCTCGATAGACACGAAATTTGAATTATTTAAATTATGCAAATGTTCTCACCGCCCGAGGTCGTCGCTCGTCTCTTCTCCATCGCTTCCGGCAATAGCGGAAAGACATTTGAGGGATGAGGGTTCATAACCAACTATGACGAAGGACGTCCCGGTCAACGCGGTCAAAATCTCGCTCGAACTCGTCGACCTCCTGCGGGAACTCGACGGGGCGGGCGTCTCGGAGGTAGCCAAGCGACTGGACAAGCCGACCAGCACGATTCACGACCACCTGCGGACGCTGGAGAAACAGGAGTACCTCGTCAAGGAAGGCGACACCTACTACGTCAGCACGCGGTTCCTCCAGTTGGGCGCTCACGCGCGGTCCCGCCAGAAGGTGTTCAACATCGCTCGCCCCGAGATAAACGAACTCGCGCAGGTGACCGGCGAGCACGCGAATCTGATGATCGAGGAACACGGTATCGGCGTCTTTCTGTACCGCTCGCGGGGTCCCGACGCCGTTCGTCTGGACACCCACGCCGGGATGCGCGTCCCGTTGCAGACGACGGCGCTCGGGAAGTCTATCATGGCGAACCGGCCGCGGGAGGAAGTCGAGCGCATCTTGGACCGCCACGGACTGGAGTCGGTGACGGACCGCTCTATCACGGACCGCGAGGAACTGTTCGACGTGCTGGAGCAGGTCCGCGAGCGCGGCTACTCGTACGACGACGAAGAGCGCGTCAAGGGCATGCGCTGTGTGGCCGCGCCGATACTCAACGAGGACGACTACGCCATCGCCGCCGTGAGCGTCTCGGGGCCGAAAAGCCGGATGCGCGAGGAGCGCTTTACCGAGGAGCTGCCGAACCAGATTCTCAAGAGCGCGAACGTCATCGAGGTGAACCTGACGTACTCGTAGTCGGCGGGTCGGCGGCCTCGGGTCGCCCGCCTCGCTCCCGTCGTCGCAATGCTGCGTAGAGCGCAACAGTTACGTATCACGGTGTGGCAGAGTGTAACGATGCAACTCGTTCGATACACCGCGGGCGGTGCTCCCGAGTGGGGCGTCCGCCGCGACGACGATGTCGTCCCGCTTTCCGGCCTCCGCGAAGACGTGACCGTCCAGAACCTCAACAGCCCCGGCTTCCTCACCGTCGTCGAGGACGCCGCGGACGCCGCCGAGGACCAGTCGGTCCCCGTCGAGGACGTGAAGCTCCTCGCGCCCGTCCCGCGCCCCGGAAAAATCGTCTGCGTCGGGCTCAACTATCACGACCACGCCGAAGAACAGGACGAAGAGGTGCCCGAACGTCCGCTTCTGTTCGGGAAAGCCGGCACGTCCGTCACGAACCCTGGCGACCCCATCGTCCACCCGGCGGCCATCGACGAGGTCGACTACGAGGTCGAACTCGGCGTCGTTATCGGCCAAACGGCCAAGAACGTCGACGCCGAGGACGCTTTCGACTACGTCGCGGGCTACACCGCCATCAACGACGTGAGCGGCCGCGACGCGCAGTTCGACGACGGTCAGTTCTTCCGCGGCAAGAGCTACGACACGTTCGCCCCGATGGGGCCGACGTTCGTCCCCGAAGGCGACCTCAACCCGCACGACCTCGACGTGGCCTGCCGCGTCAACGGCGAGACGAAACAGGAGTCCAACACCTCCGAGTTCATCTTCGGCGTCGACGAGGTCGTCGAGTACATCAGCAACATCACGACGCTCCGACCCGGCGACGTCATCTCCACCGGCACGCCCGGCGGCGTCGGCATCTTCCGCGACCCGCCGGAACTGCTCGAACCGGGCGACAGCGTCGACGTGGAAATCGAGGGCATCGGCACGCTCACGAACCCCGTCGTTGCCGAGCGCGACGAGTAATCGACCGCCGTACAGCACAATTATTTATAGGATATCCCGGAACTACCGACTATGAGCACGCACACAGACACCCGACTGAGAGACAGGCATATCGTCGTGACCGGCGGCGCGCGCGGCATCGGCCGCGGCATCGCGGTCCGCTGCGCCCGCGCCGGGGCCGACGTATCGATTTTCGACACGAAGCCCGAGGTGGCCGCCGAGACGGCCGACCTCGTCCGCGAGGAGGGCGGCGAGGCCGCGGTGTACGAGGTCGACGTGACGGACGCCGAGGCCGTCGAAACCGCCGTCGACGCCGCTATCGACTCGCTCGGTGACATCCACGGCCTCGTGAACAACGCGGGCGTCCAGCAGGCCGTCCCGCTCCTCGAAACGACCGAAGACGACTGGGACCTCCACTTCGAGGTGAACGCCAAGGGGACGTTCCTCGTCTCCAAGGCCGTCGCCGCCCGGATGGTCGACCGCGAAATCGAGGGGAGCATCGTCAACATCTCCTCGGTCGGCGCGGAGCGACCGTTCGCCGGACAGGGTGCGTACGGCGCGTCCAAGGCGGCCGTCCTCGCCTTCACGACCGTGCTGGCGAAGGAACTCAGCGACCACGGCATCACCGTCAACGCGCTCAAGCCCGGCACCGTCGAGACGCCGATGGTCGAGGCGTGGCTCGACGAGCACGCCGAGCAGTCGGGCAAGTCGCCGGACGAAATCCTCGCGGAGACGCTCGACGCGCACATCCTCGACCGAATCGGCCAACCCGAAGAAGTCGGCCACGTCGCGGTCCTGCTCCTCTCCGAGGAGGGCGACTGGATAACCGGCGAGTCCATCGCCGTCGACGGCGGCTACCTCAAACACTAGCGTTCGCCGCGACGACTTCGAAAGTCGCCCGAAGCGTCCGAAATCGGTGCTTTCGGCCGCCCGACCACGAGCCCGAGCGTTCGGCCACAGCACTCACACGCAGTCCGGCATTATCGGATATTGATTGTGTAGCATCTGGCGGCCGGGCGAACTGAACCGCGGCGTGCCCGTCGCGGCGCACGCGACCGCCGTGAGGATGCGAAATCAAACGGCTCGGAGATGTCCGCATCGCCTCACGCCGCCGCAGTTGGTGGCCTGTCGTCGCCGGCCGTGACTCGTCCAATTCACCGCTGACACTCAGCGACAGGCTCGTGGCTTTGAGCACCGGATTTCGCCCCTCGTGGCAATAATAGTCACAAACATAATTTACATATTGGTGTGTCGTGTAGTAGCACGTGGTTGGAGCAGTCCGACCCATGTGTAATCAGCATCCCGTGCATCCAGCACGATAGCCATCAGTACGTCAGTCATACTGTACGCACGGTAGCCCCCACCGAGTACGCCTGCCCAACTGATACTCGTGAACACGTGGCGCGGCTACCTATCGAGCACAACGTCCCATTGATGCTCTATTTTTCGGTCGTCTCCCGTCGGCTACGTAGCGTCTGCATTCCCGACTCCAGCCCCGCGTTACTGCCCAGTCTCCGCGTGAGTCGTCGAATCCCATCTATCTCATCCGACATTGCCGGATCTTACTGGTTCGATTCCGACGAACGCGCCTCACCGAGTGTGACGAATCGCTCTCCAAACCTGAAGATATTTCACGCCACCGTGTGAAAAACGAGTAATGGGTACCGACCAAAGCACGAACCGTCGCCTAAGCAAGGTAGAGCGGGTCATCGAGACGTACGACTTGGACGGATTCGGCGAGCAGCTCGCCGACCGCTGGACGGCTCCCGAGGACAGCGACAGCCTCCGGGACCTCGCGGATCTGATGAACGAGAAGGTGCTCGACGCCGCACTCCGCAAGGCGGGCGAGGACGTCCTCGAAGGTGAGGTCGAGAACCTGTACACGCTTCTCACCGGCGACGAGACCACGGAGGGGATGCGCGTTCAGGCGAAGAACACGCTCCAGTCCCGCGGCGTCGACGTCGACCAACTGCTCTCGGATTTCGTCTCTCATCAGGCGGTCTACACCTACCTGACGGATATTCGCGGCGTCTCGAAGGAGTCCTCGTCAGGAAACAGAATCGACAACGTCATCGAGTCCATCCAGCGACTCCGCGGCCGACTGGTCGCGGTCATCGAGCAGAGTCTGAGTTCGCTCCGCAACACGAGCAAACTCCGACTCGGTGACTTCGATGTCCTCGTGGACACGCAAGTGTACTGCCGCGACTGCGGGACGCAGTACGAGGTCGTCGAACTGCTCCAGCGCGGCGGGTGCGACTGCGACGAGAGCGAATCGAACTAACCGATTACATACTTAGCGCTGTCACATTCTCCTCGACTCAACGGGTGATTTTATATTGGTGTACCTGTTGGGTCAAGGTATGAGCTCAGAACAAGTGTCAAAATCCAAAGTCCACCTTTCGGTCGAGAATATCGGTGGCATCGACAACCTGTCAACGTCGTTCGAGCCGGGCGTGACCGTCTTGGCGGGTCGAAACGCCACGAACCGAACGTCGCTCTTGCGGTCTATCATGGCCGCCCACGGGAGCGACGACGTGGCGCTCAAAGGCGACGCCGACGAGGGCTCCGTTGAACTCACTATCGGCGACGAAACGTACACTCGGACGTTCGAGCGGCAGGGCGACACGGTCATCTCCGGCGGGAACCCCGTCCTCGACGACCCGGACCTCGCGGACCTCTTTGCGTTCCTGCTCGAAACGAACGACGCCCGACAGGCGGTCGCCCGCGGCGACGACCTCCGCGACCTCATCATGCGCCCGGTCGACGTCGAGTCCATCAACGAGCAGATCGAGTCGCTCCAGCAGGAGAAACGCGATATCGCCGACGAGCTCTCGACGCTCAGCAACCTCTCCGACCGCCTGCCGCAGCTCGAACGCCGGCGGACGAAGCTCGAAGACCAAATCGAGGAGAAGGAAGACGAACTCGCGGAGAAAGAACAGGAGGTCGAGGAGTACGACGCCAGCGTGAGCGAGCGCCAGGAAGTCGAGAGCGAACTCGAATCCAAGCTCGGTGACCTTCGGAGCAAGCGCCGCGACATCAACGACGTGGACCGCCGCATCGAGACGGAAAAACAGAGCCTCGACGCGCTCGAATCCGAGGAAGCGGAGCTTGAGGACGACGCCGAGGACCTCCCGGAGGTCGCCGGCGGCAAACTCGACGAAATCGAGTCCGAAATCAGCCGGCTCCGGACGCGTCGGCAGGAGATTCAGTCGACCGTCAACGAGCTTCAGTCCGTGATTCAGTTCAACGAAGAGATGCTCTCGGGCACCTCCTCGGACGTCGTGGACGCGCTCCGCGACGCCGACGGCGACGGCGGGAGCGTCACCGACCAACTGCTCGGCGACGACCAGGTCGTCTGCTGGACGTGCGGTTCCGAGGTCGACAAGTCCGAAATCGAAGGAACGCTCGAACGCCTTCGGTCGCTCCGCGAGGAGAAGCTCGAAGACAACCGCGACCACCGCGAACAGCTCTCCGAACTCGAAGACGAGAAGTCCACCTACGAGCGCCGCCAGCGCGAGCGCGACCGCATCGAGCGCCGCCTCTCCGAAATCGAAAGCGAGCGCGAGACCCGCCAAGAGCGCATCGAGGAGCTCAAATCCGACCGCTCGGACCTCGAAGCCGAAATCGACTCGCTCGAACAGACCGTCGACGAACTCGAAAGCGAGGAACACGGCGACCTGCTCGACCTCCACCGCGAGGCGAACCAGCTCGAATACGACCTCGGCCGCCTCCGCAGCGACCTCGAAGACGTCGAAGACGAAATCGCCGACATCGAGCGCAAACTCGACGAGCGCGACGAACTCGAAGCGGCCCGCGAGGACATCGAAGACGAACTCGAAGAGCTTCGGACGCGCATCAAGCGCCTCGAATCCGAGGCCGTTGAGGAGTTCAACACCCACATGGACGACGTCCTCGACGTGCTCGAATACGACAACCTCGAACGCATCTGGATCGAGCGCACCGAAAAGCGGGTTCGGGAGGGCCGAAGGAAGGTCACGAAATCGGTGTTCGACCTCCACGTCATCCGGACGAACGAAGACGGCGTGAGCTACGAGGACTCCGTCGCCCACCTCTCGGAGTCCGAGCGCGAGGTGACCGGCCTCGTGTTCGCGCTCGCCGGCTACCTCATCCACGACGTCTACGAGACGGTGCCGTTCATGGTCCTCGACTCGCTCGAAGCCATCGACTCGAACCGCATCTCGCGGCTCGTGGACTACTTCGCAGACTACGCCGACTTCCTCGCCGTCGCCCTCCTCGAAGAGGACGCACAGGCCGTCGACAGCGCGTACCCGCGCTACTCGCCGGCGTAACGACGCCGACAGCGCTTCGTTTTTCTCGTTTTTCATCCCCTGCGTCGAGTCGCGTCGCGAACGGCGCATCTCGTTTCGAGTTACACTATTAGGTGTGTCACGAACTGGGCATTGGCGGCGACAGGGCGACGCGCTCAGGAGAGCGCGATGCTCAGTTCCAACTCCTCTGCGATGCCGAGGAGGACTTCGGTGAGACGGTCGAACTGCTCACCTTTCATCCGGTTGGAGGGACCGGCGACGCTCAGCGCGCCGAACACGTCGCCGTCCGGCCCCATGACGGGCGCACCGACCGCGCGAACCCCGCTTATCTGCTCTTCGACGTTCAGCGCGTAGCCGCGCTCTCTGATCTCGTCGAGTTCGTCGAACAGCGCCTCCTCGTCGTGAATCGTCTGTTCGGTCTCCTTCGGGAGGCCGATTCGGTCGACGATTTCTCGGACCCGTTCTCGCGGCATGTTGGCGAGGATGGCTTTCCCGCTCGCCGTCGAGTGGAGATAGACGCGCTTTCCCACCGTCGACTGCGTCCAGACGCCGTGTTTTCCGGGTGCGGTGTGGACGTACACGCCTCGCCCGTGTTCCTCGACGGTGAAAATCGAGCGCCGCTCCGACTCCTCCGAGAGGACGTTGGTGTAGTGTTCGGCCTTCCCGAATCGGCGTTTCCGCGTCCGCACGAAGTTCCCGAGACCGAGGAAGCGAAGCCCGAGATGATACGTATCACCCTCTTTAACCACGTATTCCTGCGCTTCGAGGGTCGTCACGTGAGTGTGTGCGGTGCTCGGCGCGATGTCGAGTTCGCGGGCGATTTCGGTCACGCCCGCCCCGTCGCGCTCCCTGAGTAGTTCGACGATTCTGAGGGTTGTGACCGTCGTTTTGAGCGAGCGGTCGTTCGGGGTTTCGGTCATTATCTGCGGCTCGTCACCATTGCACATAGTATTTTCGCTGCTCCCGAATACCAGTTGTCCGCTAACGAATGCGGGCCACGCTGACGCCGAAACGAGTTGTTTGTGAACTATATGCATGGTTCGCGGCTGGATTGGGGTGCGACGCCCCGCCTCGAAGGCGGCGAGGTCAACGACCGAAAACCGGCAGAGAGCGGTCCGGAAGCGTCCAAAACGCGGGAGTAACGACGCTCGTCAGATTTCGGCGTCTCCCGGTGTTTGGATTCGTTCCTCGTGAATCGTGCGTTCTGTGGGTGATTCGAAGCCCGAACGTTCACCGCTCCGGAAGTGTTATTATCGTTTCTCCAGTCCAATCGCACGAGACGCAATGAACCACAACGAGACGTTCGAGACGGTCGAGTCGCTGGAGGCGGAACTCGTCTCACTCACCGAGTCGCTCTGGGAGCAGCCGGAGCTCGGCCTTCACGAGACCGAATCCGCCGAGTTGCTCTCGTCGGTTCTCCGCGACGCGGGATTCGACATCACCGAGGGAATCGGCGGGATGCCGACGGCGTTCAGCGCGACCTACGGCGAGGGCGAACCGCACGTCGGTATCCTCGGGGAGTACGACGCGCTGCCCGGACTGTCGCAGACGGTGTCGTCGAACAGGGACCCTGTCGAGGCCGGCGCACCGGGCCACGGCTGCGGACACAACCTGTTCGGCGTCGCCGGCGTCGGGGCCGCCCTCGCCGCGAAGCGCGCCATCGACGACGGGCGGGCCGAGGGAACGGTCACGTTCTTCGGCTGTCCCGCCGAGGAGATACTCGTCGGCAAAGTGTTCATGGCCCGCGACGGGGCGTTCGACGACCTCGACGCCGCACTCACGTGGCACCCGAGCCATCTCAGCGCGCCGTTCATGGCGCAGACGCTCGCGATGAACTCCGTCGAGTACACGTTCCACGGCGAGTCGGCGCACGCCGCCGACAGCCCGCAGTCGGGTCGGAGCGCACTCGACGCCGTCGAACTGCTGAACACCGGGTCGGAGTTCATGCGCGAGCACGTCTCCGACGACGCCCGCATCCACTACACCATCCCCGACGGCGGCGGCGCGCCGAACGTCGTCCCCGCGGAGGCGACGGCGTGGTTCTACGTCCGCGCACCGACCCGCGACGAGGTCGACCGCATCACCGACTGGCTCGACGACGTGGCCGAGGGCGCGGCGCTCATGACCCAGACGACGGTCTCCCGGCGGTTCCACACCGGCTGTTACGACTACGTGGCGAACCACGCGCTGTCCGATGCACTGCTGGAGAACATGCGACTCGCCGGCCCCATCCCGTACACCGACGAGGACCGCGAGTTCGCCGCGGAGCTTCAGGAGACGCTCTCGGCGGAGACAATCGAGGCGCGGACGGCGCAACTCCCCGAGGAGCGGCGCGAGGTGGCGCGCTCGTCGGTGCTGTATCCGGACGCCCAGCCCTCTTACGACGTGGGGACCGTCCTCAACGGCTCGACGGACGTCGGCGACGTGAGCTGGATTACGCCGACCGCGCAGTTCTGGGCGGCGTCGTGGCCGGTGGGGACGCCCTCGCACACGTGGCAGGCCGTCGCCGCAAACGGGAGCTTCGGGTCGAAGGCCGCGGTGTACGCCGCGAAGGTCCTCGCGGCGACGACGCTCGACCTGTTTTCGGACGAGGCGCTGGTGGCGGCGGCCCGCGAGGAGTTCGAAGCGTCCGTCCCCGGCGACTACGAGTGTGCGCTGCCGGAGGGGACGGAGCCGCCGTTCCACCTCACGTTGTAGGCGGCGAGCGTCGGGAAAATCAGCTCTCGTTTCGGTTTGCAGTTTCGCTCGCTTTCGTCTGTCTCCCCGTCGCCGAGGCTCGCGTTACTCCAGTTCCGACCGGAGATGCGTCAGGATGCGGTCGGTCGTCGACTCGATGACTTCTTCGAGGAACTCCGGGTCGGACTGCGTCGGGTCGCCGAGGCCGCCCTCGACGGTCAGGTCGTCGAAGTGGGCGTACTGGCGGACCTCGTAGCGGTTCTTCTTCGTCTGCGGCGTCTTGCGGTCGCCGCGGACGAGGTCGGGACGGTAGTGCTCGATGACGCTCGTCTCGTACTCGCCGGCGTGGCCCCACTCGGTGCCGAACCGCTCCTCTAACTGGTCGCGGGCGAAGTCGGTCCAATGGGCGTAGTACGAGTCGAGTCCGTGGTCGCGCTGGAGCCGGTCGAGCGCGAGCTTGTGCGGCTCGATGTTGCCACCGTGGAAGTTGGCGACGAGAAACCGGGTCCCGCCATGGCGCTGGACTGACCGGCCCACGTCGATGATTATCTCCTGGTACGTGTCGGCTCCGAGCGAAATCGTCCCCGCGTAGTTGATGTGGTGCTCCGAGTAGCCGTACGGGAGCACCGGCAGCACGAGGAGATTCAAGTCGTGTTCCGGGGCCGCCGCGGCGAGCTCCGCGGTCAGGTTCTCCGCTCGGATGGAGTCGACCGAGGTCGGGAGGTGCGTCGAGTGCTGTTCGGTTGCCCCGCAGGGGAGCACGACGAAGTCCGCTTCGTCGAACGCGGTTTCGGCTTCCTGCCACGTCATCTCCGCTAGGAGCGACTGTGACTCCGTTGAGTCCATAGGGAGATACGCACAGCTTCCATATATAATACTTTTTGAATCGGATTTTTTAGCAGATAACGGGAAACAAACACACGGTATGCAAACGCTTAAGTCGGTGATGCCGAAATGATTCGGCGTCAATGATGAGAGAGAGTGTCTCACGTAGAGATATACTGAAAACGACGGGTGCGTCGATACCCGTCTTGCTCGCCGGCTGTACGTCCGACTCCGGGTCCGAAACGACGAGCGAGGGCGACGGCGGTGGCGGCGAAACGACCGCGGGCGGCGCGACCGAAACGGCCGCCGGCGGTTCCGACGCGACGATAAACATCGGTCAGGCGCTGAACCCCGTCCGATTCGACCCGATAACGCAGCTTTCGAACCCCGACGCGCTCGTCGCGAACCGGGTGTTCAGTCAGCTGTACACCTACGGCGAGGGGACCGACGTGGTCCCGAATCTGGCGACGAGTATGCCGACCATCGAGCGGGACAACACCCGATACATCGTCGAAATCGTCGATAACGCGATGTTCCACAACGGCGACCCGGTCACCGCCGAGGACGTGGCCTACTCGTTCCGCGCGCCCATCGAGGAGGAGACGCCCCTCCTGGGCATCTTCAGCGTCATCGACACCGTCGAGGCAATCGACGAGACGACCGTCCAGTTCGACCTCTCGAACCCCTACGCGATGTTCCAGCACGTCCTCACCCATCAGGTCGTGCCGGAGGCCGTCCGCGAGGAGGACAAAGAGGCGTTCAGCACCCAACAGCCCATCGGCTCGGGGCCGTTCAAGTTCGTCGAGTGGGAAGAGAGCAACTACGTCACGCTCGAACGCTGGGACGACTACTGGGGCGACGAACTACCCAACGTCGCGGGCGTCGAGTTCACGCCCATCACGGAATCGACGACGCGCGTCACCAACCTCCGGACGGGCGACGTGGACGTTATCGAGACGATTCCGCCCCGACTTTGGGAGACCGTCGAGAGCACCGAGGACACGAGCATCTCCGAGGTGGAGAGCGTCGGCTACTTCTACGTCGCGTTCAACTGCAACGAGGGGCCGACAGCCGACAAACGCGTCCGCGAGGCCATCGATTACAGCTTCTCGATGGACGACGCGGTCGACCGCTACATCGACCCGGCCGGACTCCGCCAGTACGGCCCGCTTCCGGGGCCGATGGTCGAAGAGTGGGAGATGCCGCTCGAAGAGTGGATGGAGATTCCGAACGACAAGGACGTCGAGCAGGCGACGGCGCTGTTCGAGGAGGCCGGCGTCCCCGCCGACTGGGACGCGAAGATTATCGTCCCCCCGGACGACAACCGCGAGAACATCGGCCTCTCTATCGCCAACGGCATCAAGGAGGCCGGCTACGAGGCCCACGTCGAACGGCTCGACTGGGGCGCGATGCTCAGCCGCGCCTACACCGGCAACGCCTCGGACTACAACATCTACGTCCTCGGGTGGGTCCGCTACCCCGACCCCGACGACTTCATCTACAACCTGTTCCACGAGGACTCAGAGGGCGTGAACCAGGGCGTCTACTACAAGAACGACGAGGTGATGGAGCAGATTCAGGGTGCGCGGGAGTCGACCGACCGCGACGAGCGCCAACAGCTCTACCAGTCGGCCATCTCGACGCTCCTGGAGGAGAAGGTCCACCTCCCGGCGTTCAACTACAAGAACTCCTACGGCGTGAAGTCCACCGTCAGCGACTTCCAGGTCCACCCGGTCTCGCCGCAGAACCCGCGGCTCCTCACCGGCTACAACAACGTCTCCGTCGACAGATGACGTTGCACTGTCGGTAACAGTTACCAAACGTTATATGCTCACTCCCCATCCACTCCACTCATGACGACAACCGGTTACATCGGACGGCGATTACTCCAAATCGTTCCGGTCTTGCTGTTCGTCGTTACGGTCACGTTCGTCCTCATCAACTCGATACCCGGCGACCCGGTTCGCATCTTGGTCGGGCCGGCCGCCGACGCGGCGGCTATCGAGGCCGCCCGCGCGAAGTACGGCCTCGACCAACCGTTGTACGTCCGGTACGTCAGGTACCTCGCGGCGGTCGCGACGGGCGACTTCGGGACGAGCATCCACTACGGTGGGGTCGCGGTGACGGAGAAAATCTTCGAGCGGCTTCCGGTGACGCTGCTGCTGCTCGCGTCGAGTTTTACCCTCGCCATCGGCTCGGCGATTCCGCTGGGTATCTTCGCCGCCAAGAACCGTAACAACGGCTACGACCACCTCGCCCGCATCACGTCGCTCATCGGCGTCAGCACGCCGAGCTTCTGGGTCGGCCTGCTGCTCATCATCGTGTTCGCGTACTACGGCGACCTCCTGCCGCCGAGCGGGCTCATCATGCCGTGGGCCGACCCCGCGTCGGTCGAGGGGGCGGCGTCGAGACTGGACGTGCTCGCGACCGCCGCGTCGCATCTGATACTCCCCTCTATCACGCTGGGGACGCTCCAGATGGCGGCCATCACGCGCATCGAGCGGTCGTCGATGCTCGAAGTGCTCAACAAGGACTACGTCCAGCTCGCCCGCGCGTACGGCGTCTCCGAGCGGACGATTCTCCGAAAACAGGCGTTCAGGAACGCGCAACTGCCGGTGCTCACGGTCATCGGCATCCAGATGACGACCGCTCTCGGCGGCGCGGTGCTGACCGAGACGGTCTTCAACATCAACGGGATGGGGAACCTCATCATCACCGCGGTCCGGGCGCAGGACTACCAGCTCATCATGGGCACGACGATATTCTTCGCCATCGTGTTCGTCCTCGGCGTGCTCGTCGTGGACGTGCTGTACGCGGTCATCGACCCGCGCATCTCCTACGGAGGTGGTTCCGGTGAGTGATTCGACGGCCGCCGCCGGCGACTCGGCCCGCACGGGCGGCGTCGCGGACGCCGACGAGCGCTCCGCCGTCTCGCGCACCTCGCAGGTGGTTCGACAGCTCAAGCGCAACTCGGCGTCGCGCGTCGGTCTCTACGTCATCGGGCTCGTGACGCTCGTCGCGCTGGTGACGACTATCGACGCCGACCTGTTCGACTACCAGTTCGCGGCGACGTTCTGGTACCACCCGGAGAACGACCCGTCGGGGAGCACCATTTTGCTCCCGCCGGTCGGCATCGAAAACAGCTTCGGGACGGGGACGTGGGCGCATCCGCTCGGGACGGACCACCGCGGCCGCGACGTACTCGTCAGGCTGGTGTACGGCACCCGCATCGCCGTTCAGGTGGGTCTCATCGCGACGGGCATCGGGATGACCATCGGGACGGTCGTCGGCGCGGTCTCCGGCTACTACGGCGGCTGGGTCGACGACGTGCTCCAGCGGTTCGTCGAATCGCTGTACGCGATTCCGTTCCTCATCCTCGTCATCGCAATCATGTCCGCGTTCGGCAAGGAACTCGGCATCGCCATCATCGGCGTCTCCATCACGACGATTCCGGTGTTCACGCGCCTGATTCGCTCGCAGGTGCTGAGCGTCCGGGAGATGGAGTATGTCGAGGCCGCGAAGGCCGCCGGCGTGCGCGACCGGCACATCATCTTCCGCCACATCATCCCCAACAGCTTCGCGCCGGTGCTCGTCCAGTCGACGCTTCAGGTCGGCGTGAACATCCTCATCGTCGCGTCGCTGTCGTTCCTCGGCTTCGGGGTCCAGCCCCCGACGCCGTCGTGGGGGCAGATGCTCGCCAACTCGCGGCAGTACATGATCGTCAACCCGTGGTTCAGTCTCTGGCCCGGCCTCGCGATTCTCGCGACGGTCGTCGGCTTCAATCTGCTGGGCGACGGCCTGCGCGACGCAATCGACCCGCGGTCGAACGACTGACGATGAACGGACGACACCTCTCACCGACCGTTCGCCCCGGGGCCGGGAGTCGCCCGGCCGCCGTCAGTCGCTCGCCCGCCGAACTATCGCTCCCCCCTCGGGGCGGCGTCGGCACTCGCTCTTGCGGTTCTGCAGAGGCACCCATCTCACGCACCGACGCCCCCCACGATTCCACGACCAATGTCTGATACGCTACTCACCGTCCGCGACCTGCACACCCACTTCCGCACCGACGCGGGGACCGTTCGGGCCGTCGACGGTATCTCGTTCGAGGTACAGCGCGGCGAAGTGCTCGGCATCGTCGGCGAAAGCGGCGCGGGAAAGAGCGTCGCGGCGCGGAGCATCATGCGCCTCATCGACTCGCCGGGCGTCATCGTCAACGGCGAGGTCCGCTTCGAAGACGACCTACTCGTCGGCGTCGAGCGCGGCGACGACCCCGACGGCGAGCCCCGACAGGACCCCGAGATGCTGTCGAGCCGCGAGATACGCGAGCGCATCCGGGGCCGCGAAATCGCGATGATATTTCAGGACCCCACGGAGAGCCTCAACCCGGTGTTCACCGTCGGCGAGCAGTTGAGCGAGATTATCGGGCTCAACCGCGACGTGTCGGCGGCCGAAGCCGAGGCCATCGCCGTCGAGCGCCTCCGCGAGGTCGGCATCCCCGAGGCCGAACGCCGGATGGACGACTACCCCCACGAGTTCTCCGGGGGGATGCGCCAGCGCGTCCTCATCGCGATGGCGTTCGCGTGCGAACCGAGCCTCGTCATCGCCGACGAGCCGACCACCGCGCTCGACGTGACCGTCGAGGCGCAGATTCTCGACCTCGTGAAGGACCTCGCGGCGCGCTACGACACGTCGTTCGTCTGGGTCACCCACGACATGGGCGTCGTCGCCGAGATATGCGACCGCGTGGCCGTGATGTACCTCGGCGAAATCGTCGAGCAGGCGACCGTCGACGACCTGTTTCACGACACGAAACACCCCTACACCGAGGCGCTTCTCGGGTCGATTCCCCGGCCCGACCGCGACGTGGACGGCCTGTCGCCAATCGAGGGCATCATGCCAGAGGCCATCAACCCGCCGCAGGGCTGTCGCTTCCACACGCGGTGTCCGCACGCCCGAGAGGCGTGTCTGCACTCCCACCCCGACGCGCGGCGCGTCGACGGCGGCGGTGACGAAGACGGTGACGTGGCGATGCAGATGCAGACTGCCGACGGGACGACCCTCGCGGACGCGGAAGTCGCCGCCGCCTCGTCCCATCGAGCGGCGTGTCTGCGGAACGACGCTTTCGCGGAGGCCGGCTACTGGGAGAGCGCCCCGCTCGACGACGCCGAGTGGGAGTCAGTTCCGGAATTAGAGTCGGAGTCGGAGTCGGCGTCCGCCTCCGCAGGTGACACCGCCGACGCCGTCACCGCCGACGCTCTCGACACCGCCACCGGGTCCACCTTCGACCCCGACGCCGACCCGCTGCTCAGCGTGCGCGACCTGCGGAAGTACTTCGACGCGAGCGACGGCTTCCTCGACCGCCTCCGGTTCGACCGCGACGCGGGACCGCTCCCCTTCTCGGTCGAGCGCGAGTTCGTCCGCGCGGTCGACGGCGTCTCGTTCGACATCCTGCCCGGCGAGACGCTCGGCCTGGTCGGCGAATCCGGCTGCGGGAAGTCCACGCTCGCGCGGACGCTCCTCCGGTTGGTCGACCCGACCTCCGGCGACATCGTCTTCGACGGGGAGAACCTCGCCGAACTGTCGAAAGAGGAGCTTCGGAAGCGCCGCAAGCGCATGCAGTTCGTCTTTCAGGACCCGCAGGCGTCGCTCGACCCGCGGATGACCGTCGGAGAAATCGTCGAGGAGCCGATGCAGGCCCACGGGCTCTACGAGGGCGACCGCGAGGCGCGGGCGCGCGAACTGCTGGAGACGGTCGGCCTCGACGCAGACCACTACAACCGCTACCCGCACCAGTTCTCCGGCGGCCAGCGCCAGCGGGTCAACCTCGCGCGGGCGCTCTCGGTCGACCCCGACTTCATCGTCTGCGACGAGCCGACCTCGGCGCTCGACGCGTCGGTGCAGGCGCAGGTACTCAACACGATGAAGAAGCTTCAAGACGAGTTCGGGCTGACGTACCTGTTTATCAGCCACGACCTGAGCGTCATCCGCCACGTCTGCGACCGCGTGGCCGTGATGTACCTCGGCGAACTGGTCGAACTCGCGGACAAAGACGACCTGTTCGAGTCCCCGAAGCACCCCTACACCCGGGCGCTCCTCTCGTCGATTCCGGTACCCGACCCGCGGGTGTCCCGCGAGACCGTCCCGCTGTCCGGCGACGTGCCGTCGCCGATTCACCCGCCGAGCGGCTGCCGGTTCCACACCCGGTGTCCGAGCCTCGTCGCCCCGGCGGAACTCGACCTCAGTGACGACGAGTGGGACCGCGTGCGCCGGTTCGTCAGAGCCGTCCAGCGCGAGTCCCCCGACGCGGCCGCCGCCGACGCGAGAGCGACCTACTTCCCCCACGGCCTCCCCGCTGGCGACGCCGGAGAAGCTGTCGAGCGCGCGCTCTCGCTCGCAGCCGAGGATGCGTGGCGCGACGCCGCGTCGCTCCTGACCGAGACGTTCGTCGAGCCGAGCGTCTGCACCTCCGAGGTGCCGGCGCTGGAGTCGCCCGACGAACTCGACCGTATCGTCAGCTGTCACCACTACTCCTGAAAAAGCGTCGCCGTCCTTATTTCGCCCTCACGCCGACCGGAATCGGTCTGCGACTTCGGCCACGGTTTCGAAGGCGACGCCCGGCGTGTCGGAGACGTGTTCGACGAACGATTCGAGCCGAGCGAGCCGGTGGGACTGCCCGATGACCTGCGGGTGCATCGTGAGGACGAAGACGCCGTCATCGACGTTGTCGACCATCCAGTCGAACTGCTCGCGCCACTGCCGGAACACCGCTTTCTCGTTCGCGTAGCCCCGCTTGCGGTTGAAGGCGAACGCCGGGAAGTCGTCGCGTTGCCACGAGACGGGCACCTCGACGATATCGGTCTCGGTGCCGCGCTCGAAGGGGGCGTCGGCGGGCGCGGCCCACCCCTCGCGGACGCGGTACGGCTCGAAGTCGGTCGCCATCTGGCTTGAATCCCACTCGAAGCCGAGTTCGTCGAGGATGCCGAGCGTGTGGGTCGAGAAATCCCACGACGGCGAGCGGTAGCCGGTCGGCCGCCGGCCCGTGAGGTCGACGATGCTCTCGACGCCGCGTTTCACGTCGTCGTACTCCGCCTCCCGCGACTCGTACTGTCGCGGGCGGGTGTGCGACCAGCCGTGGTGTTGGATGTCGTGGCCGCGGCTCCACACCTCCTCGGCGGCCTCCGGGAAGCTGTCGATGGTGTGGCCCGGGGTGAACCACGTGGTCTCGACGCCGAACTCGTCCAAGCGGTCGAGGACGCGGGGCGCGCCCACGTCGACGCCGAAGAGTCCTCTCGACAGTTTCGTCGGGCTGTCCGGCGACTCGAAGGAGTGTATCCACGAGGAGACGCCGT
The DNA here is from genome assembly GCF_059802635.1 of Haloferax sp. SDI50. Taxonomy (NCBI): domain Archaea; kingdom Methanobacteriati; phylum Methanobacteriota; class Halobacteria; order Halobacteriales; family Haloferacaceae; genus Haloferax; species Haloferax sp. SDI50. Next base: position 53,935 of record NZ_JBPULL010000002.1, on the reverse strand, counting down.
CGAAGTCGAACGTGAGGCAGACGCTGTGGTGAGTCACGCTTCGACGTACGAAAATCGTCGTGATAGCTGTTTCCATACCACACTCCAAGCAGGCAACCTCTCGTCTCCCGCCTGCGAGCTACCGAAACGCCGGCGCGACGCGCCCGGCGAACAGTTCGGCGCTCGTCGCCTCGGGGAAGTCGACGAACTCCACGACGACCTCGTCGAAGCCCATCTCGACGAACGTCGCCAGTCGCTCGCGGACCTGTTCGGGCGTGCCGACGAGCGGGTACTCGCCCTCGGCGACGTTCTCGGGCTTGAACCGCGGGAAGTGCTCGTCGAGGAGGGCGTCGAGTTCCGCCTCGTCCTCGCGTATCAGACACCGCGCGAACCACGAGCGCTCTATCTCCTCGAACGGCCGGCCGTACCCCTCGCAGTGACGTTCGAGCACGTCCAGTTTGTGTTGCATCACCTCCGGCGGCCCCCAGAAGTTCCACGAGTCGGCGTACTGGGCGGTGATTCGGAGCGTGAACGACTCGCCGCCGCCGCCGACCATGATGGTCGGGTGCGGGTCTTGGACGGGATGCGGCTGGCACATCGCCTCGTCGAGGGTGTAGTAGTCGCCGTCGAAGCTGACCGTCTCCTCGGTCCACAGGCGCTTGAGCATTCGAATCGACTCCTCCAGCATCCGAAGGCGAGTCGGCGCGTCCGGCCAGTCGTAGCCGTAGGCCCGCGCCTCGCTTTCCTTCCAGCCGGCGCCCATGCCGAGTTTCAGTCGGCCGTCGCTCACGGCGTCGAGCGTCGCGGCCTGCTTGGCGAGGAGCGCGGGGTTTCGGAAGTGGTTGTTCACCGTCTTCGGGTAGAGGTACACGTCCTCCGTCTCGCGGGCGATGGCGGCCAGCGTGACGAAACACTCCGTCGTGGGACCGGTGCCGGTCATGACGTGGTCGGGGACGGCGACGCCGTCGAAGCCGAGGCCCTCCATCGTCACGGCGAACTCCACTTGCGCGTCCCACGAAATCTCGTCGCAGAACGCCAACTGGGAGTGAACGGAGTCGCCGGCGCTGGTCGGAACGTTGACTGCGAACTGCATACGAACGGCTCACGCGCGACCACGAAAACAGTTCCCACTCCCACTCGCTTTCTCACTCCCACTCGCGTCCTCACTCGCCGCCATCCCAACACGTACTACAACCCGAGCCGTTCGGTATCACATGACGGATCACCAGCGCGCGGCAATCGTGACCGGCGCGTCCAGCGGTATCGGGCGGGCGGTCGTCGAACGACTCCGAGCGGACTACGACTACGTCGCTTGCTTCGATATCGAGACCGGCGAGACCGACTGGGAGGACGAAGGCGTCCACGAGTTCGCGGTCGACGTTCGCGACCCCGACGCGGTCGCGGACGCGGTGGCGGCGGTCGAATCGGTCGCCGACGTGGCGGCGCTCGTGAACAACGCGGGTATCTCGCGGGCCGTCTCCCTCGCGGACCTCGACCCCGACGAGTGGGACCGCGTCCTCGACGTGAACCTCAAAGGGCAGTACGTCGTCGCCCGCGCCGTCGCCCCGGGCATGGTCGAGCGCGGCGAGGGTGCCATCGTCAACGTGTCGAGCGTCGCCGGCCTCCGCGGGAGCGCCACCGGCGGCGTTCACTACTCCTCGTCGAAGGCGGGCGTCTTCGGGCTGACCAAGGGTCTGGCGAAACAGCTCGGCCCCGAGGTGCGCGTCAACTGCGTCGCGCCGGGACTCGTCGAGACGCCGCTTCTCACCGAGTCGGACCTCTGGACGGAAGCGGCGCTTGCCGAGTACGCCGCCGACCTCCCGCTCGAACGCATCGGGACGCCCGGAGAAGTCGCTGACGTGGTCGCGTTCCTCTGCGACGGCGCGAGCTACGTGACGGGGACGGTGCTGACGGTCGACGGCGGGTCGATGCTCCGGTGACCGAGGCCGCCGGCCGTCGGACGCCGAGCGAACAGCCAGTACCCGCAAACCGACCGAAACATACTAAATCTAAAGATAGTATTTAGATTTGATAGTTTTGCGCCTAATCTCTCGTATTCTCCGCCCAGCACTGTCCCGGCGCTGCTCACTCGACCGTCTCCGAACCAGCCAGCGCGTCTATGACGAAAACGGCTAGTACAGCGTCGTCAACCGACTTGTAGCGCCGTCACGACTCGATGACGAACTCGGCACCGAACTGCGTCACCGAATCGTCGCGCGTCGTCGCGCGTCGCCGTGTCTCTGTGCGTGCCGGTGCGACTGACCGCTTGAAATTCGACCCTTGTCTCCTGAACCGCCTCCGTTCGCGGCCGCGTGGTCGGTGTCGCTACCGGTCGAGTCATCGCCGTTCTCGATTTCGTATTTTTATCCAATATTTTAATGAACCGAGAAACTATCGACAAAACAATATTTTCAGCATCCGCGTTCGTCCCGCAACGTTGAGTCTTTCAAAACATATTACGCCACCGCCGGTGTACCGGACGCTCGGGCACAACCATGGATTATGTCAACGAAGGCGACACGGTCGTCGTCAGGCTGGACCCCGGCGAACAGGTCCTCGACTCGCTGGCCGCGGTGCGCGACGAGCTCGACATCGAACACGGCTTTCTCACGGGTATCGGTGCGGTCGACGCCGTCACGCTCGGCCACTACGACGTGAACGACCAGGAGTACCTCGAAGAGGAGTTCACGGGCCAGTTCGAGGTGACGAGCTTCCTCGGCAACATCGGACCCGACAAGATTCACACGCACATCCAGGTCGGCACCCGCGACTTCGAGACGCTCGGCGGCCACTGTTCCGGCGCGCGCGTCTCCGGGACGTTCGAGGTGGTCATCCACCTCGGCGAGACGCCGCTGACCCACCACCTCGACGAGCGGACCGGCCTCGACGTGTTCGACATCTGAGCTGGCCCGGACCGAACTGAGCCGGACTGAATCGAACTGAATCGGACCGAGCGCGTCGCGGTGCGGACGCTCAGTCGCTTTTTCCCACGCCTGCGTGAGTCGAGAGCGTCGCGTCCGTCGGCTGGCGTGAGACGTTCGGAGAAAGAAAAGACGGCGCTGTCGGGGCGTCGGCCGGTGGTGGAGGGCCGAAGCGAGGGGGGCTGGAGGGCGAGAGCGTGTGTCGGCGGACTGGCCGACGCCCCGAGCGCACCGAACGAGGGTTCCGGGGGGTGTCCGCCGACGCGGGTTCCGCCGCGGAGACGCGACCGGGGACCGCTGGTCGCGCCGCCGTCGGCGGGTCGCAACCGCCGGTGCGTTGGAGGGCGCGGCCGGCGGCAACTATTCGTAGTCGATATCCCACATTGTCGGTTCCTCGGTTACTACCGTTAATTACATGCGTAGCGTGAATAACGTGTATTTTCCGGAAGTCCGGGGTTACGGGCGTTCTCTCGTTCGCCTCCGGGCGAATTACCCAATCGAATGACTTTCGACGCGGGGGGTCGTGGCCGAGAGTGACAGATGAAACGACACCTCCGCGTTCACATCGTCCCCCTGTGGCGCGAACACGACCGCATCGTCGGCCCCATCGAGGACGACCGACCGGACAAGGTCTACCTCCTCGAACACGAGGACTCCGCGGTCGAGCGCCCGACCTACCACGAGGCGGTCGTCGACCGCATCGCCGACGTGGTCGGTTCTCCGCCCGACGTCGAATACTTGGACCTCTTCGATATGTACGAGGTGATGGGCGCGATTACGACCATCGCCGACTGGCACCCCGACGACTTCGTCCGCGTCAACGTCACCGCCGGCACCAAGCGCGCGGCCGTCGGCGCGACGATGGCCTGCATGGACGAACACACCGACGCCGAACCGTACGTCGTCGACCCCGAGGTCCGGCCGCACGGCCTCGATGCACCGGTCACGGAGGGCTTCGCGCAGGCGTCGCTCCTGACGACCTACCAAATCGACTCGCCGTCCCCCGACCAGGTCGCCGCGCTCGCCATCATCGAGGCCCACGACACCGACGCCAAGCACGCGAAGAAGAAGACGCTCATCACCGAGGCGGCCCGCTACGGCCTCGACTTCATGCGCGGCCGCGTCGACGGCGACGCCGACGACTACGACCCCGTCACCGGCGACTACAACGTCCTCGACAACCGCGTCACTGCGACGCTCGAACATCAGGACTACGTCACGGTCACCCAGCGAGGTACTCGCCGCTACCTCGAACTCACGGAGGAGGGGCGACAGACGCTCCGCGCGTTCCGCCACCGGGCCGAATCGCTCGTCTCGGACCTCGAAGCGCGGACCGACGACCCGTCCGAGAGCGTCGATTTCGCCCTCGACAACCCGGTCGACGCGCTCGTGGAGAATCGGTAGGGCGAGTTGCCCTCGCGGTTACTGCCTCCGCCGCTCCCCGGCCGCCCCCGCCGCTTCGAGGGGAACTGTTAGTACGGTCGCGACAAGAGACAGATATGTATGCCCTCCAACATGCACACGCGCAGAGCCGTTCTCGCGGCCGGCGGGGCGACCGCTCTGGCGTCGCTCTCTGGCTGTGTCGGCCGCGCGCTCGGTGCCCTCGACCTTGAGCGAGACTACCGACGCGACGCGCCCGTCGGCGACGTGACGGGCGCGTGGCCGACCGCCCAGCACGACTTCGCCAACACCGGTTACACGACCGACTCCGGCCCCTCGTCGGACGCGAGCGTCGAACGAATCGCGTCGGGCGACGCCGCGCTCGCCACCTCGGTCGCCCTCGCCGACGGGCGCGGCGTGCTCGGCCACAGCGACGGCGACGGCGAGGACGGCGTCTACCGCGCGCTCGACCTCGATTCCGAAACCGCCCCCGCCGAGTCCGACGACGCGTGGACCATCGATTACGCGTACGGCAAGTCCACGCCCACGCTCGCCGGTGACGCGATGTTCGTCTCGACCGCGGAGTTCGTCGCGGCCTACGACGCCCGGACCGGCGAGCGGTGCTGGCGGACGAGCGAGGGCGGGTACGGGACCGCCGAAAACGCGCCGGTGCTCGCCGCGGGAACGCTCGTCGACGGCGGGAGCGCGCCCGTCTTCGGGCGCGACCCCGCAACCGGGGAGGAGCAATGGAGCTACGACGCCGGCGAGGCGTATCCCGGACTCGTCGCCCGCGACGGCGTCGTCTACACGCCAATCGGCGCTGACCACGAACAGACCGGCGTCGCCGCGCTCGATGCCGCCACCGGCGAGGAGCGGTGGCGGCGCGAGGACCTCCCGCAGAGCGGCGTCCCGCTCGCGGTGGGCGACTCTCACCTGTACTACAACGCCCACCGCGGGAACGTGTTCGCTCTCGCCCTCGAAGACGGGTCGACGCAGTGGCAGGCGTCGATTCCGCTCCCGGAGAACGGCAGCCCGCGGACCGCCGTCGCGGGCGACACGGTCCACGCCCAGACCTCGCGGGGGAGCCTCGCCGCGTTCGACGCCGCCGACGGCGCGACGAAATGGACGCTGTCGCTCGATGCGGATACGTTCGCCCGACCGCCGGTCGTCGCCGGCGACACCCGCTTCGTGGGGAGCGACGACCGTCTCTACGCGGTTTCGGCGGCGTCCGGTGAGAACCTGTGGTCGAAGGCGCTCGACGCCCGACCGTCGGGCGGCCTGTCGGTCCGCGGGTCTGAACTCTACTTCGCCGGGATGGGTCGGAACCCCGGCGTGTTCCGCGTGGCGGACTGACGCCCACTCGTCGCCGCCGCGATTGCGTTTCGCGCCGACCGACGATGCCACCTCCCGTCAGTCGAACGTGTACGTCCGGTATCGTCGAATCGCGTAGCGGTACGAGCCGTAGGAGACGCCGACGGTCACCAGGAGGTACAGCCCGACTCCGGCGGCGAGAAGCGGCGTCGGAGCGAGGTGCCCGGTGACGCCGAACCACGTCGCGACGAGGCCGATGACGGTTCCGGGGCCGACGACGAACATGAACGCCATCAGCACGAGCGTCGAGGGGACGACCGTGGTCGCACCCCAGAACTCGCGTTCCTCGTATATCGGGTACGCCGCGCCGATGCCGACCGAGAAGGCCGCCGCGGCGAGGCACATGCACACGCCGACGAGCGCGAAGCCGACCGCGGACAGCGGCGACGTACCGAGGGCGACGGTCACCAGCGGGAGCGCCGCCGCGACCGGAGCGCCGAGAAGCACACCGGCGAGGACGCGTCCGCGGACCAGCGTTCGCGGCGCAGTCGCGGTCAACAGCAACATCGGGAACTGCGGGCGGTCGTCGCCGACGGGGTTGAGGCCGAACGTCGCGCCCGCGAGATAGGTTCCGAGGCCGGCACCGCTCGCGGCGAGTATCGGTCCGAGACCGTCCGCCGAGGACTGGACGATGGTCGTCCCGAGCGGGCCGAGGAAGAACACCAACATGACGAGGTGCGTGAACTGCTGGGGGTGGCGGACGCCGCGGACGAGCAGGCCCCACGCGACGTTGCCGCCGTTCGTCCCCGCGAGCGGCTTCGGCGTCGAGAAGCCGCCGGCAGACCCGTCGGCCTTTGCGCTCGCCGCCGAGCCTCGGTCGCCCCCGGGCGCGCGGTCGGTGAACCAGAGCGCGCTCGCCTGCCGGGTGGCGACGACGAGGCCGAGAGGCGTGAGCGCGACGATGGCTGCGAAGGTGGCGACGGCGGCCGCCGAGAACGGTCGGGCGAGCGGGGTGCCGACGAATGCGAGCGCGAGGTAGTCAGTGAGCGGACCGAACGTCAGCGTCGCCGCCAGCGTGTCAACCGGAAGCGACCCATCGCCCAGCAACCGGCCGAACGCCTGCGAGACGAGGACGAACGCGGCCATCGCGACGAAGCCGACGACCTTGAGAACGCGCCGGACGCCGGGCAGACGCTTGAAGCCGCGGAGCACGGCAACGCCGGCGGCGTAGCCCCAGACGGTCGTACAGCACGCGAGCGGGACGACGACGACAGTCGTCGTGAGCAGCAGCGACGGCGCGCCGAGCCCGGCCGTGAACGTCGCGGCGACGACCGCAATCGGGAGTCCGAACCAAAGGGCGATTCGGGCGATTTCGGCCGTGATGAGTCCGATGACGACGGCCCGCGGGTGAACCGTGGTCAGTACGAGCGACTCGTGTTCGACGCGGCCGATTCGTTCGAGCGTTCGGAACGTCGCGAGGAGCGTGAGCACCGCGGGTACCGCGGTGGCGACGAGGCCGAAGAGGGGAATCTCGGTCACGGACTGCGCGCTCCGACCGGCGACGTAGACGGCCGGGAGCGAAAACAGGAGGCTGCTCCCGAAGAACAACAGGAGCAACAAGAGGCCGACGACTCGGCGCGTCTCGGAGGTGTACCCCCGGATACTCCGAACGAACTCGGCGCGCCCGATTCGGAGTCCGTGGCGAACGTCTCGTCGGAGGCTCATTCGTCGGTGGCACCCGACAGCTGCGGTTCGTCGCTCGTGACCGCGAGGAACGCGTCTTCGAGCGAGCCTTCGCCGCCCGTCTGGGCGCGCGACTTCACCTCGTCGGGCGTCCCCTCGGCGACGACGCGGCCGTCGAACAGGACGCCGACCTCGTCGGCGACGGCCTCGACCACGGGCAGAATGTGCGTCGAGAGGAAGACGGTCGCCCCCGAGTCGGCCACGTCGCCGATGGAGGTCCGAATCTGCCGCGCCGCGCGGGGGTCCAGCCCCGAGGTCGGCTCGTCGAGAAACAGCACGTCCGGGTCGTGGAGCACGCTCTGGATGAACGCGGTCTTCTGTTTCATCCCCTTGGAGTACGTGCCGATGCGCTTGTTCGCGTCGCCGACGAGGCCGAACGTATCGAGTAGGTCGTCGATGCGCGCCTCGGCGGTCTCCGACGGGATGTCGCGGAGGTCAGCGACGTAGTCGAGCTGTTCGCGGGCGCTGAACTCGTCGTACAGCGGGGGCGTCTCCGGGAGGTAGCCGACGTGCGGCGCGAGTTTCCCGCGGTCGCTCACGTCGAGGCCGCAGATGCGGACCGACCCCGAGGTGGGCTGTGAAAGCCCCGTCAGGATGCGCATCGTCGTCGTCTTCCCCGCGCCGTTCGGCCCGAGAAAGCCGTACACCGTTCCGCTCGGAATCGACAGCGAGACGCCGTCGAGCGCGACCTCGGAGCCGTAGGCCTTCCTGAGGTCGGTTGCTTCGACCGCGGCGTCCGCGTTCGTGGAGGGCATGGGACGACCCTCGATTCACTCTCCGGACGCGTAATGGTTGCGACTTGATACACGGGCAACAGAAACGCGTCGATTCGCCCGCCGTCTCAGGGTGTCGCCGTCTCGGGGTTCGTCGGGCGAATCGACCGGTAGAACGCGGTCGAGTACGCGGCGAAGAAGCCGCCGATGAGGCCGCTGACGAGCACGAGTCCGACCGCGACAGCGACCATGCCGACGACGCCGATTGCCGGGAGGCTCGAAAACGCCGACGCGGCGGGCGCACCGCTTCCCGCGCCGGCCACCGCGGTCCCCTGATGCCGGAGCGACGGGGTGAGAAGGAGCGAGGCTACGCCGCCGAACGCGCCGGCGACGAGGCCGCCGAGGCCGACGATGACCGAGTAGCCGAAGACCGATACGAGATTATTTCTGACGCAGGCGACGCTCCGCTTGACGCCGTCGACCGCGCCGAGGTCGTCGATGACGATGGCGTGGCCGAAGAACTGCACGACGAACGCCACGGCGAGGTAGGTGAGCACGACAGCGAGGACGACGATGGCCAGAATCGCGAGCCCGACCGTGCCCAACTCGATTCCGCTCCCGAGGACGGCGAGGCCGACGAACACCGCGGCGAGGCCGCCGACGAACGACAACACGAGGTTGACGACGAGCAGGCCGAAGTAGACGACGAGCAGCGAGACGTAGTGCGACTTCCCCTCGCTGACGAGCGTGCCGAGCGAGGTGCGACCGTCGATAGCTTCGTTGGCCATGCCGAGGACCCCGCCAAGGAAAAACGGGATGACGAATATCGTGACCCCGCTGAAGACCAGCGAGACGATGCCGCCGACGAGCGGGGCGACCGCCTGTGCGAACAGCGACGGGAGTTGGACGAGGCTGAACGCCATGGCGACGACGAACAGTATCGGGTTCCGTCTGAGGGACCCGGCGGCTGTACCGATGGATTGGAGGGCTGCCATACCGCCCACGTCGCGGTACCGCACAAAGAATGTTGGGTTGACAGGTCGTCTCTCCCGCATCCGGTCTCCGACCCACAACTCGGTCGTTGACGAACGGGAGGCGGCCCGTGTTGCCGAGACCGCGATTACGCGTGTACCCGTGTAATCGGGGCTTTCACGCGAGACCGACTCGGTCACGAAGGAACGCGTCGACCGCGGCCGTAACCCGCTCGGGGTCGTCGCCGGGGCCGCCGTGGCCGAGCGCGTCGAACTCGACGAACCGACTGGTCGGGAGGGCGTCGTGGACGTTTCGGGCGCTCTCGCGGAGGAAGTCGGGACCGTCGGTGCCGGCCAAGACCACGGCAGGCGCGTCCACGTCCAAGCGGGCCGGAAGCCGGTACTGCTCGACCGCGCGGTTCATCCGGACGACCTCCTCGGCGAGGGCGACGCAGTCGGGCCAGACGGGCCATTCGTCGAGCCACGCGTCGAGGTCGTCGATGCCGTCGGGGTGGAGCACCTGCTCGACGTAGCGTTTGACCGCCTCGCGCCGCTGTCCCGCCTCCACGAGCGCGGCCATGCGCTCCGAGAGGTTCGCCTCGGTTCGGTTCGCTTCCGGGAGTACCGCCGGTTCGTAGGCGGCGACGGCGGCCACCCGCGCGTCGGTCGCCGCTTCGAGGGCAGTGAGCGCGCCGTAGGAGTGACCGAACAGCACCGGGTCGCGCCCGGTCGCCGCGCGAATCTCGTCGACGAGTTCGCGGACGCACTCGGCCTCGCGCTCCAGCACCGCCTCGGCGGGCGTCGTCTCGGCGTCGTCCAGACAGGTGCCGAAACCGGGGCGCTCCGGGACGACGACCTCGTAGTCCCCGAGATGCGGGACGACCGGGTCCCAGAACGCCGGCGGTGCCATCCCGCCGTGACAGCACAGAAGCGGCGTGTCGTCTCCGAATCGTTCGTCGGACAGTCCGGCTCCGGGTTCGAATCGAATCGGTTGCATCGCACCCTCACTTGTCGCCGGCGTCGGCTAAGTCGCACTCTCAGCCGTGCGGCCGTTTACATGGGGGCTGAAGACGGAGACCGCCTCGGCCGCTTCGACACGCCCATGACCGACCGCCGAGAGAGCGGACGTATGGGGCTCATCGCCGAGTTCGACATCGACTGCGACGCGCTCCCGCTGACCGGGGTCGCGGCGGCGGTCCCGGAGGCGACGCTCGCGTTGGAACTCCAGTACAACCACGGCGAGCGGCCGATGTTCATCGTGACGGTCACCGGGGGAGAGACGCGGGCGCTCGAAAGCGCCATGGACGACGCCTTCGACGTGGCCGATTGGACGCGAATCGGTGAGTCGGGCGAGACGCGCCGGTATCAGGCTGCCCCGGCGCGGAGCTTCGAAGAACAGCTCGGAGACAGCCTCGACGACCTCGCCGGACTGGAGGCCCTCGCCACCGCCGACGCCATCATCGAGCGCATCGAGGTCAGACCGGCGGGCTGGCGGCAGACCGGCTGGTTCGCGGACCGCGACGAATTCGGGCGATTCGCGTCGTTTTGGCGGCAGAACGCCGGTTTCGAACTCCGACGACTCGCCCGCGACGGCGACCCCGAACCGCCGGGCGAGGGACTCACCGACCGACAGAACGAGGCGCTCCGGACGGCGTACGAACTGGGCTACTTCGACATCCCTCGCGGGGCCACCCTGCGGGAGGTCGCCGACGAACTCGGCATCACCGCGTCCTCGGCGTCCGAGCGACTCCGGCGGGCGCAGACCCGGCTCATCGCCGAGACGGTCGCGACGACGTGGCCGCCGCTTCCGAACTGACGAACCGCGGAACGGACCGCCCGACTACCCGCCCGACCACCTAACCGGCCGAGTCGCGTCCGGCGACGAACGCCCTAACTCAGCCGAACGACGGCGCTCCGGCCGGCGAAGTAGACGCCGCCCCCGGCGACGCTCGGTCCGATGTCGAAGCGTTGGCGCTCGTCTCCGGCTAATTCCTGTCGCGTATTCCCGGTGGCGGCGTCGAGGACGGTCATCGCGCCGCCGCTGTCATCCTGCGTCGGGACGAACACCGTTCCCGCGCCGACGGCGATACCGCTCGCATAGCTTCCCGCGTAGCTCCGGGAGTCCCAACAACGGGTCCCGTCCGCCAGCGCGAGCGTGACCAGTCGGTCGTCGGCCGCGACGTACACCCGACTCCCGTCGGTCGCGATGGTTTCGGGCTGCCTCGGTCGGCGTTCGCCCCCTGCCCGCCGCGGTTCGAGTCGGTAGCGCCAGCGCTCCTCGCCGGTCTCGGCGTCGAATCCGAGCACCGTTCCCGCCCCGGTCCCGACGAGGACGGTCCCCTCGACGACCGAGACGTTACAGCCGATTCGGGCGCTCGTCTTCGCGCGCCAGCGCTCCGTCCCGTCGGCCGTATCCAGCGCCCGGACGTAGGTGTCGTCGCCGGCGGTGTAGACCGTGTCGCCGTCGACCGCGGGCGTCGAGTCGGAGGGGAACCCGGTCGCGGCCCGCCAGCGGGTCTCGCCGGTCGAACGCGCCAGCGCGTGGGTCGCCACGCCCGATTGGACGTAGACGGTGTCGCCCGCGACGATGGGGCTCGCACCGAAGATGCCGCCGCCGAGTCCCTCCCGTTTCCAGCGTCGGTCTCCCGTCGCCGCGTCGAAGGCGTGGGTCGCCTCGCGGGTCACGACGACGAGCGTTCCGTCGCCGACTGCGGGCGCGGGTTCGGGGTCGGTGAGCGGTCTGGTCCACACCCGCTCGCCGGTCTCGGCGTCGACCGCCGAGAGTTCGTCGTCCATGTCGTGGACGTAGACGGTGTCGTCGGCGACGACCGGGACGTGGTGGCCCACGTAGGTCTCGACGGGCACCGTCCAGTCTATCGTGAGGTCGCCCTCGGGGACGGCCTCGGCCGCGACGGCTCCGGTGTTCGTCGCCGGGCCTAGCACGCCGCGCCAGTCCGTCGTCGCCGGTTCGACGGGGTCGTACTCGGGGCACTCCCCGCTCGTCGGAGTGCGCTCCGACCGCGTCCCGAGACAGCCCGCCGCACCGACGGCGGCGGCGCTTCCGAGACTCGCCAAGAGCCGTCGTCGAGTCGGTCGCTTGCCGGCGTCGGTCATGCGACCTTCACCACCCCGCGGTGCGCGTGGGTCAGATACACCGCGTCCCCGGTGACGACCGGCGACGCCACCGGTCGGTCGTAGTACGGCTCGGCGAAGTAGTTCGCGCTCCGAAGCCACTCGTCGGCGTCGCCGCCCCACAGCCGTGTCCCGTCGGCGGCGTCGACGGCTCCGGTTCGGAGGTAGACTCGCCCGTCGGCGACGGGCGGGCGAGCGAGATACGGGAGGGCGGTCGGGTCGCGGTCGTGGCTCGGCGGCGCTTCGTTCACCACGCGCCAGCGCTCGCCGCCATCGGTCCGCGAGAGTGCGTAGAGATTCTTCGCGCCGACGTAGACCCGTTCGTCGTCGACCGTCGGCGGGCCTGCCGCCGCCGAGCCGGTCACGAACTGCCACCGCTGCTCGCCGGTGTCGGGGTCCAGCGCGTAGACGGTTCCGCCGACGGTCGCGTACAGCGCGTCGTCGGTGACGGCGAGGCCGTTGGGCGACCGGCCGTATCGCCCGTCGAGCACCGTCCGCCAGCGCCGCTCGCCACCGTGGTCGTAGCCGAGAACGACGACCGCCTCGCGCTCCCGGTCGAACGGCGTGAAGGCGGCGTAGACGCCGCGGTCGTCGGCAACGGGCATCGTGGTTTCGACCGGTTCGTCCGGGCCGAGGAGGCGCTCCGCCGGCCCCGGCCGGTCGGCGGTCCACAGCCGGCTTCCGTCGCTTCCGACCGCGTGTAGGCGGCCGCTCCCGCTTTCGACGTACAGCCGGTTTCCGTACACTGTCGGCGTGCCGAGACGGCCGCCGAGGTCAGCCGACCATTCGCTCGCCCCGTCGCTCCCGACGGCGTGGAGCGCGCCGTCGTACCCGCCGATGACGACGGTTCCTGAGTCGCCGCCGACGACCGCGGGGCCGCCGCTGAGTCCGTCCGCGAAGCCTTCGACCCACCGGACCGACCCGGACGCGGCGTCGACTGCGGCCAGCGGGCTCACGAAGTCGTCCGGCCTGTAATAGTGGGTGGCGACCCCGGCGAGGTAGACCGTGCCGTCAGCGACGACTGGCGCGGACAGCGCGCCGTAGAGCGGTGGGTCGGTGGAACTCCGCGAGACGCTCCACGAGACCGTTCCTTCGGTCGGGCCGTCGGGGGCGCGACCCGTCGCCTGCGGGTCGTAGCCGGCGGTCGGCCACGCCGTCGTCGGCGCGTCGAACGTCGCGTCCGGGGCCGACGACGAACCGCCGCAGCCAGCGACCCCGCTCACGAGCGCGGCTCCGCCCGCGGCCAGTACCTCTCGTCTGGAGAGCATACGCCCGCCGTCTCGGCGCGGCATAAAAGGTTTCGTGGCTCCCGACTCGGAGACTCGCCGGCCACGGCCGGCCGCGCCGCCGTCGGAACCAACAGGGGTATTATCAATCGGTACACACGTCCCCGCGATGCCCTCCTATTCGAGACGCGACGCGCTGAAGACGATTCCGGCGCTCGCCGCCGGTCTCGCCGGCTGTGCGAGTCTCACGGGCCGCGGCGACTCGCTTCCGATGCCGACCGCGTGGACGGTGGACGTGCGGACTCCGACCCGCGCCGTTCGGCCGCCGTCCGGCCCCCTGCTCGTCGGGACTGAGAGCCCGTTTCGTGACGACCCGATGGTGTCCGCTCTCGACCCCGCGACCGGTGAGGAGCGCTGGGCGGTGACCGGTGGCAAAGGCCGCCGGTCGCCCCTCGGCTTCGACGACCGCCACGCCTACCTGTTTTCGAGGGCGGAGCGGGCCACGGCGGTCGACTACGAGGCGGGCGAGCGAGCGTGGACCACCGAACTGACGGGCGTCGATAGAGCCGACCCGGGCGTCGTTCAGTACCCGCCGGTCGTCGCCGGCGACACCGTCGTCTTCCCCATCTCGGGCGTGGAACACGACGTTGTGGACCGGCTGCTCGGGCTGTCCCGCGAGGAGGGCGACCGACGCTTCCGCGCCGACCTGCCGGCGTCGCTCGCCGGCGCGCCCGCCTCTGTATCCGCCGGCGACGGCTCCGATGCCGGCGTCTTCGCGCCCGTCCTCGACGGGACGCTTCGCCGGTTCGCGACTGACGGCTCCGAATCGTGGCGCGTCGACGTGGGTCCGTCGCCGTCGTCGGTGACGGTCGCCGGCGACACCGTCTTCGTCGGGAGCGCGACCGAGGAACTGCTGGCGCTCGACGCGGCGACCGGCGAGGTTCGGTGGCGCGCGCCGCTCCGAAACACCGTGTTCGCCCGGCCGCTCGTCGCCGACGGCCGCGTGTACGTCGGCGGCGCGGACTACTTCCTCTACGCCTTCGACGCCGCGTCCGGCACCCGACTGTGGCGGGACGAGCTGGCCGCCCCCGTGACCCGTGGGCCGACCCGCGTCGGCAACCGCCTGGTGACCGTCGCGGGGTCGGACATCCTCGCCCGGGGGCACAGCGGGACCGTCCCGTTCGACCCGACCGCCCTGTACGTCCACGCGACCGACGGGACGCTCGTCGACGAACAGCTGTTCGAGCGAACTCCCGATGGCGGCAGAGTGAACTGGGCTGTCGCCGCGGGCGGCGGCGTCTACGTCGGACAGGAATGGCAACTCGCTCGCCTCGCCCCGGAGGTGCTCGATGCCGAGTGAGCCGCCGGAACGGACGGGTTCGGCCGGGAATCGGAACCGACACGTCTCCCGCCGCGCGGTGCTCGGCGGGCTCGCGGCCGTCGGTTCGCTCGCGGTCGCCGGCTGCGGTTCGATTCCCGGGTTCGGCGGGAGACGGCCCGTCTGGCGACGCGACATCGACGGCTCGTACATGGCCGGCCCGCCCGCCATCACCGACGAACTGGTTCTCGTCGGGATGCAGGACAAGGCGCTGTACGGCCTGCGACGCGAAGACGGGTCGACCGCCGTCCGGTTCGAAACGGGCGGCCCGATAGAGACGCGACCCGTCGCCTCTTCGTCCGGCGGCCCGTACCACGTCCACAGCACCGACGGCGACCTCTACGCCGTCGATGCGGCGGGCGACGAACTGTGGCGCGACGAGGGCACGGCGCGCCGGGCGCGACTCGTCCGCACCGACTCGCTCGTCGCTGAACTCGACTTCGCCGGCCCCGAGAACACGCTCACGGGCTACGACCCCCAGACCGGTGACCGACGCTTCGACCGGGCTGTTTCCTCGCACTTCCTCAACGGCGTCACCGACGACTCGGTCGTGGTTCCCGTGCCGGTGGGCGGGAGCGACTCGCGCGTCGTCTCGCTTTCGCCGGCGGACGGGAGCGTCCGGTGGCGAACCGAGCCCCGACGGTGGTATTCCAACGTGGTCGTGGACTCTCGACTCGTCGTCGCCGCGAGAGACGGGACGCTGGCAGCCTACGAGCCGTCAGACGGGAGCGCTCGGTGGCGCGTCCCCATCGGCGACGTGGGTCGGACGATAGTGCTCGGGTCGCAGGCGTACCTCATCCGCCGTGGGGACGGGCGGCAGGAACTGCTCGCGTTCGACCGCGAGACCGGCGAGCATCTGTGGGCGAACCCCACCGGCTACCAGATTCGGGCGGTCGAGGCCACGGACGACGCGGTGTTCGTCGGGACCCGCGTCGACGACCCCGACGGCGGGGTTCTCGGTCAAATCGAC
This sequence comes from Haloferax sp. SDI50, assembly GCF_059802635.1. Classification (NCBI taxonomy): domain Archaea; kingdom Methanobacteriati; phylum Methanobacteriota; class Halobacteria; order Halobacteriales; family Haloferacaceae; genus Haloferax; species Haloferax sp. SDI50. The sequence goes on along the minus strand of NZ_JBPULL010000002.1, from coordinate 38,211 downwards.
TGCTTCGGCCTCGACGGGACGCGGCGGTGGCAGACCGTGACCGGACTCCCGTCCGTCGACTCGCTCGGCGTCACTGACTCTCGTGTCGTCGCCGTCTGGGACCGCGGCTTCGAGGTGCTGGCCCGAGACACCGGCGCGTCGCGGTGGTCGTACGAACCGGAATCGAACAGCCGGCTTTCCCTCCGCGTCGAGCCGGCGTCGGTGTTCGCCTCGTACGTCGACGACGGCGCAGTCGCGCGGTTCCCGCTGGAGTGACCGCGAGGACGACGCGGTTCGTTGCCTCGCGTCGCTTCGACTCGACTACGCGGCCACCGCGGCACGCCGGTAGTGGACGAGTGCCGCCGCACCGGCGACCAGCCCAACAGCGATAGTCACGCCGTGGAACGCTACCGGAGGGATCGCCTCGACGACCCCAGCCGAGGACGTGGCGACCAGCGTTGTTCGGACGGCGTCGAGTCCCACTTCGGCCGCGAGAAGTGGCGCGAGCAGGAACGTCGCTCCGACCTCCGCGCTCCACCTCGTCGGGTTTCGGTCGCGGCGTCTCGCGTGTCGATACGTCGCGGCCGCGGCCACACTCCCAAGGAGCGCCGCCACGGCAAGCGTAATCGGGCTCACGGTTCTGTCGTCGCTCCGCGAAAATGTAGTCTTTTTGTCTGTTCTGTTCGGTGTCGACGCGGTCTCCCACCAACTTATTGACGTACCGAGGAGATACTTCGCTAACGAGGAGCACGAACCGATGGACGACACACGTCACGCGCCCCCGCTGGAGCGCCTCGTCGAATCAGTCGAAAACCGCGCCTACGAGGCGGTGAGCGGGTCGCTCGGGGAGCTCCGAACGGGCTCGGCCGAGGACCGAAAACAGGCGCTCCGAGAGCTTCGACGCCTCGCCGACGACCGCCCGACTGCGTTCGAGTCGTTCCTCCCCGCCGTCACGCCGTTTCTCACCGACGATGACCGCGCCGTCCGACTGCTGACCGCGAAGGCGCTCGTCGCGGTCGCGGCGGCCGACCCCGACGCGGTCGCGCCCGCGGTTTCGGCGCTCGCCGAGCGCCTCGCCGACGAAGACGAGTTCTACTACGTCCGCGCGCGGTCGGCCGAGGCGCTGGGCTACGTCGCGCTCGACCACCCCGACGCGGTCGCCTCGCCGGCGGTGCTCGCGGACCTCCGCGTCGGCCTCTCGTTCGACGAACCCGAGGTGAAACAGAAGCTGGCGAAGGCGCTCGAATGCGTCGCGCTCGGTGACCCCGGTCGGCTCCGACACCGCGTCTCGGCGCTCGCCGAACATCTCGACGACGAGGACGAACTCGTCCGGTACCATCTCTGTACGGCGATTGCGGGCGTCGGCTGCGATTCGCCCGACGCGCTCGCGGCGGTTCGCGGGGCGCTCTCTGCTCGGCTCGTCGACGAGAACGCCTTCGTCAGGGGCCGCGCCGCCGAAGCGCTCGGGCTGTTGGTCGGTGAGCGCGGCGACCGCCGTGACCACGGTGAATCGGTGGCGGTTCCGGACTCGGCGCTCGGTGCGGAGTCCGAGGAGGAAACCGCGTTCGCCGCCGAACGAGTCGGGTTTCTTCGGGCGTCGATGGAGGGCGATACCGCGGCTGCGGCGTCGACGGTCGAGGACGTTGGCACGCTCGCCGGCGTTCGACACACGACCGCGGACGCGGTCACCGAGCTAACGTCGCCCGACGCAGAGGGTGTCTGTCCCCACTGCGGTATCGACCTCCCCGAGGGCGCGCCGCCGATGTGTCCGAGCTGCGGCGCGCCGTACTGAACTCCGCGTCCGGCGTGACCGACGAGCGGTCGTCCGTCACGGCCGTGCCGACCGAAACTCGCTCCCGCGTTCGCTCCCGCGCCTCGGACGACAGCCGCCGCCGTTCACCTGTCGCCCGCAGCGAACGTGACGCCCGTAATCTCGAACCGCGCGCCACCACCGTCTGACTCGGTGACGCTGACCGTCCAGCCGTGGGCCTCCGCGACCTGCTTCACGATAGCGAGCCCGAACCCGGTGCCCGTCCGTGACGTCGTCTGTCCGGCTTGGAAGACGCTGTCGCGTCGGTCGGCCGCGATGCCGACCCCGTCGTCCTCGACGTAGAACCCGTCGGGGAGTTCGCCGACCGTGACCACCACGCCGTCGCCACCGTGTTCGATGCTGTTTCTGACGAGGTTCTCGATGAGCTGTTGGAGCCGACTCCGGTCGGCGACGACCGTCGCCGTCAGGTCGGTTTGGAGTTCGGCGTCACCCGTTTCGATGGTCTCCCAGCAGTCGGTGACGAGCGTCCCCAGCGACACCGGTTCTCGTTCACCGACGTTGTCGCCTTTCCGGGCGAGCGTGAGCAGGTCGTCGATGAGGTCGTCGATACGGGCCAGCGCCCGAGCGGCGGTTTCGAGACGCTCGCTCTCGTGGTCTTCACGAGCCAGTTCCACGTTCCCCGCGGCGACGTTCAGCGGGTTTCTGAGGTCGTGGCTGACGACGCTCGCAAACTCGCTCAGTCGCTCGTTTTGGCGCTGAAGCTGCTGTTCTCGCTCGCGTTGCTCGGTCGTGTCGCGATACATCCAGAGATGGCCGGTCCCGTCGGGGAGTTCGATCGGTTCGTAGCTTCGGTTGAGCGTCCGACCGTTCGTCAGGGCGACTGACTCGTTGTGGACCGACTCTGTCCCGGCGATTAGTTCGTCGACGCGCTCGACGAAGCCCTCCGAATCGACCACGAGTTCGCTGGCCTCCCGCGCCAATACTTGGCAGTCCGCGCCGATGAGTTCCGCCGATGGTTCCGAGACGTCGAACAGTTCGAGCAGTCGGTCGTTAATCGCGAGGACGGTCCGGTCGCTGTTCTCCGCGAGGACGCCGACCGGGAGCGACCGGATGAGCGTCGAGAGCAGCGCGTTGGTCCGTTCGAGTTCGTCCTCGCGGCGGACGCGTTCGGTCACGTCTTGGAACAGCGAGATGATACCGACGACCTCGCCGTCGTCGTCGGTGATGACTCGATTGTGCCACTCACAGCGGATGTGTTCGCCGTCTTTCCGGACGTTCTCGTCGATGCTGTGGTAGCCGCCCTCCGCGACCGCGAGCTGGTCTGTGACGGCGTCGACGTTGTCGTAGCTGTCGTCCGCGACGAGGGTCTCCCAACTGTGGCCGCGGAGTTCTTCCTCGGTGTAGCCCAGAATCTCCTCGCCGCGCTCGTTGAGCCCGACGATCCGAAAGTCGCTGTCGTATTCGAGGACGCCGAGCGGCGACTGTTCGATGAACAACGAGAGGCGCTGTTCGCTCGCTTCGAGCGCGCGTTGCGAGCGGTGCCGCTCGACTGCGTTTTCGATACGGTTCGCGAGCACGGTGAACTGGCTTGTTCCCCGTTCTTTCTGGAGATAGTCGGTGACGCCCGCGGAGATGGCATCGCTGGCGACCTCCTCGCTGCCTTCGCCGGTAAAGAGAATAAACGGGAGGTCGGGTGCGTCCTCGCGGAGGGCTTCGAGGAAGTCTAACCCGTCGCGCTCGGGCATGTCGTAGTCCGAGACGACACAATCGAACGTCGAATTTGTCGCACGATTGAGTCCCTCGGCGACCGACGTGGCCGTCTCGACGCGAAACCGGTCGTGCTCCCGTTCGAGGAACGTCGCCGTCAGGTCGGTGAAGTCCTCGTCGTCGTCGACGTACAGGACGGCCACCTCGTTCACTAACTCGCTCATGTCTATTCTGATTGGATGTGTGCTGAGAAGGTACTTAACGATAGTCGCAGTTTGAGGACCGAGCAGGTCGTTGAGTTACGTTGGGCTCACATTCACCGATCTGCTCGCCGAGTGCTTTCTGGTGAATTTCGAAGCGACGTGAACGCGTGAACCGGGTCGCGTTTGCAGACGGTTGTTCTCTACGAAAACGAATACGCTAAGCCAGTCGCCCCCGGTGGTTGTTTTGACGTTGCTGAATGTTTGGCTGGCCTAAAGTTCGGAACTGTTTTGTATGTTTAGGCTGGCCTAAACAGTATGGCTGACGGTTCCAGAGACAACAGGGTACTGACACGGCGTGGCTGTCTGAAGTACGGCGGAACAGTCGTGGGAAGCGGGCTCCTTGCAGGCTGTTCTGGTACTTCCGAGCCAAGCAGTTCGTCTCCGAAGTCGCGTACGTCATCGACACAGACGGCTGCTTCGGAGACGGATACGGCGACCGGGTCAGATGAGCCGTACACTGTCACAATCGAACCAATGGGTGAGGTTGCGTTCGACGGCCCGCCCGAGCGGTGGACCGCATTACTACCCACTTTTGCGGATATGGCGTTCGCACTCGGTGGTGGACAGACGCTTGGTATTCAGAACCACGACCGTTTTGCGAGCGAGGCCTTCGAAGAGCTTCCCGGGATAGACTTCGACGCAGATGACACCGTGGAACTGGTTGCCGACGGTGTGAGTAAGGAACTGTTCTATGAGATGAACGCGGACGTTCATTTCATAGACCCCCATATACTGCGACTCTGGTACGGCTGGGATCAGTCTGACGTCGATGAGATTGCGGACAACGTCGGCCCGTTCTTTGGCAACTTTATCCGCCGCCACAGCGACGACTGGCACGATTACCGTTACTACACCTTGTACGAGGCCTTCGGACTGATGGCTGAGGTCTTTCAGGCACAGGACCGATACCAGGCATTCGTCGAACTCCACGAGGAGATGCTTGCGTTGGTCGATGAGCACTTGCCGCCAGCCGACCAGCGTCCAACCGCCTTACTGGTATATCCGGCCGACGGAGCGGGCTTCCAGTTCTACCCGTTCCGGTTTGATGACGGGGGAGTCAGCACCAAGCAGTGGCGTGACCTCGGGCTGACCGATGCGCTTGCGGCGACGGATGTCGGTCATTACAGTTTCTCTGACAGGGGGACGCTCGATATCGAAGCCCTGATCGAAATCGACCCCGAGGTGCTGCTGGTGCGAAACTATGGCGGGGCGTCCGAGTCAACGTTCCAGAAGGAAGTCGTCGAACCACTCCAAGACCAAGCGGGGTCCCATAGCGTGCAGGCGGTTGAGGACGACGCGGTTTACAGTGCCGGTTACCTTGATCAAGGGCCAATCATCAACTTCTACCATACCGACCGGGCGGCGAAAGATATCTACCCGGACTCGTTCGAGAACGTGACGCTATTCGACCGTGAACGCGTCGCAGAAATCGTCCACGGAAACATCTGAGACGGGTTAGAATAATACCTACCGCGGGACCGTTTCTGCTTCGGGCAGTTACGCCGAGTATCGATAGTCCGCCCCCGGCGTGCTCAGTTCGGAGTCACCTAGGTACGCGACGCGAGGGTACAAAACGATACTGGAACTTTTGACATTTCGGGCGTGTAACGATACCGTACCGACGGGTGCGTGTGGCCCGTGTTGTTCCGTGCTTCCAACGGGGAGCAGCGCTACCGTCGGTGCCGCGCTTTGACATCTGTCCAGGAACTTGTCTCAAGGTGCATACCGTTGGTGCTGAGCACGCTACATAAGCGATACCAATCCGGACACTCGGCGGCATACCGTGTCGGCCGCGGGCCAATACTGTCCGTTGTGCTGATTCGGGGCGCGAATCCTGCGTGCGACTCCCAACTGAAATCGTTCGATTGCTCCCGTGTAACGAGCGCTCAACGGACAGTTCCACGGATCTGCGCGACACCATGGCGAGTCTGGATTATTCCGGCAGTCGCTCGACCAGCCCATCGATTTCGGCGTGCGTGTTGTACACGTGAGGACTGACACGAATATTCCCTTCGCGCAAGGCTGTATGGATGCCAGCATCCGCAAGCGCTCGATGGGTTTCACGGGCCACGCTTTCCGACGAATGGCTGAGTACGACGATGTTGGCGTGCCGTTGAGGGTCTTCCGGCGTTACAACGTCGAACGAACTCGATTCAGCCCCTTCGATGAGCCGACCGACGAGTCGCTCGCCATGAGTGCTGATCCGCTCGATGCCGATTTCGGTCAAATACTCGATCGCCGCGGTCCAGGGCATGAAGTTGTTGAAGTTCGCCGTTCCAAAGATGTCGTATCCGGACGCCCCGAGCTCCGTATCAAGTGACAGATTCTGCATTTCGTCCAGCGTCGTTCCGGCTTGCATCGGTAACCAATAGGCGTTCACTGGACCAAGTAAATCGAGAACCTCCGGTGTGAGCCACGTAAAGCCCGTGCCGTACGGTCCGCAGAGCCACTTGTAGCCACAACTGATGAGCACATCGACCGGGGTTCGCGATACGTCAATCGGCCGCGCCCCAACGCCCTGCGAGCCGTTTAGCACGAAGAGCACGTCGTGTTCGTGACAGACGGTTCCGATCTCGTCGATATCGAGCCGCCGCCCAGTGAACGAGTCCACCCACGTCGTACAGAAGGCGCGTGTCCGCGGGGTCGCTGTCTCGGCGAGCTGCTGTGTCAAAGGTGTCGAACGCTCGGCATCGACGAACCGCAGTTGGACCCCCTGGGATTCGAGCAGCTGCCACGGGAGCATTGTCGCCGGGAAATCACCCTCGACGAGGATTACTTCATCACCATCGTTCCACTCAAGCCCGTGAATCAGCAGGTGCAGCCCGTACGAGAAGCTGTTTCCGAGGATGATTTCGTCGGGAGAGGCGTTGATGAGTGCTCCGAGTGCCCGTTTGACCCCGGCTGGTACCTCGCGAAAGGCCCGTTCTGGGAGCCGGTGGGGCGCTCGTTTCAATGTAACCGCATCGTCAACCGCCTCGACGGCTCGCTTCGGTAAGGGCCCTTGATGGGCGCAATTCAGCCAAGTATGTCCATCGAACGGCCCGAAATCCGCATTCCAATCCGCCATGAGTATCGTAGCCCTAGAGCCGACTTAGTAATTCACCCGAAGTATTCTGTATCGAGCTCATTTCCTAAGCCGACCGGGAATCTGTATCCACTATCGAGAACATCCCTCCGCACCGTGCTTCGTGAGGTACTTGGAGAGGTTATTTCTGCGCCGGCGATGGGTGTCGTCGCACACGCGTCGGCGGTGATCGATGTCGACACGAAGTCAACGCGGGTTCATCAAACAGAGCGAGCCGAGGCGTTCTGACCTCAGGACTTTTGGGGACCTCGTCCGTCGTCTTCCACTGACCATGACCCTCGTCGTCGAGTGTCGTCTCGTCTCGGAGCGGTTGCCGCTGACCGACGTCGCCGCCGCCGTACCGGACGTGACCCTCCGGGTAGAGAACACGCTGACGTCCGCGCGGAGCCGACCGGTGCTCATCTTCTGGGCTGATGGCGGCCGGTTGGACTCGGTCGACGCGGCGTTACGGGACGCGTCGGTGGCGACTCACAGCGTGCTCGGGTCGACTGTGGACCGCCGTCTCTATCGCGTCGAACTCTCGGAGCGGCCGCCGGCCATCTACACGGAGTTCATCCGGCTGGACACCGCCCCCATCTCAGCGACGATAACCCCGAGCGGATGGGACGTGCGGACGCGGTTCTCCGACCGAGCGACGCTCGCCGAGTTCAACAAGGACTGCGAAGAAAACGGCATCACGTTCCGACTCGACCGCGTCGTCGACGTCGCCCCCTCGGACAGCAACGAGTACGGACTCACCGCGAAACAGCGCGAAACGCTGCTCGCCGCCCACGAGGCGGGTTACTTCTCCGTTCCGCGAACGACTTCGCTGGCGGAGTTGGGGGCCGAACTCGGCGTCACCGCCCCGTCCGTCTCCGAGCGACTCCGGCGGGCACAAGACCGACTCGTCCGGCACACCGTCGCCTCAGATAAAAAGACATCTTAAACACCACAACAGGTTAGAGTCAGTACTTATCGCCGCACGCCCCCGGGATATAGACATGGCATCGAAGCTACAACCACGGCTGCGAAACCTCCCCGCCGACGGCGTCGGACGCCACCCGAACCGGCGGGTAGGCCGCCGCATGACGACGGTTGACGGGGTGACCTGCGCGTGACCGATACGGTCGGCACCGAAGCGGACGCGGCCGAACGCGACGCCTACTTCGTCGGCGGCGGCATCGCGTCTCTCGCCGGGGCCGCGTTCCTCCTTCGAGACACCGAGATACCGGGCGAGAACGTTCACGTGCTGGAAAAGCGGCAGGTGTTCGGCGGCGCGCTCGACGGGCGCGGGACCCCCGAGGAGGGCTACGTCCTACCCGGCGGCCGCATGTTCAACTTTCCGACCTACGAGTGTACGTGGAACCTCTTCCGGTCGATCCCGTCGCTCGAAGACCCCGACACGACCATCAGGGAGGAGATGGACGAGTTCAACGAGAACCACGAGACGTACGCCGAGGCCCGACTCGTCGGCGCGGACCAAGAGATACTCGATGTCTCCTCCTACGGGTTCGAGACGCAACACCGTCTATCGCTGCTCCGCCTCCTTCTCACTCCCGAGGAGAGACTCGGCGAGACACGCATCGAGGAGTGGTTCGACGAGACCTTCTTCGATACCACGTTTTGGTATCTGTGGGCGACGACGTTCGCCTTCCAGCCGTGGCACAGCGTGGCGGAGATGCGCCGGTACATGCAGCGGTTCACACGGGAATTCCCCCGACTCCACACGCTGAGCGGCGTGTCGCGGACGAAGTACAACCAGTACGACTCCGTAGTACGACCGCTCCGGCGCTGGCTGGAGGCACGCGGCGTCGATTTCTTGGGTGGCCACACCGTCACTGACCTCGATATCGTCCCGGCCCGCGCGGGAAAGACGGTCGAAACCATCCGCTACGAGGACCAAAACGGCTCCGCCGGCACTATCACCGTCGAGCCGACCGACGTCGTCTTCGTGACGAATGGGTCGATGACGGACGCACTGAGCCTCGGGTCGATGACCGAGGCCCCCGACCTGCACGACAGCGGCACGTCGTTCGAACTCTGGAAGGCACTCGCGGACGACTTCCCCGAGTTCGGGAACCCTTCGGTATTCGCCAACCACGTGTCTGAGTCGAAGTGGGAGTCGTTCACGCTCACACTCCGCGAGCCGGACTTCCTCGAACACGTCGTGGAGGTCACCCGCGAAGAGCCGGGGAACGCGCTCGTGACGTTCACGGAGTCGAACTGGCTGCTCTCCATCGTCACCGCCGTCCAGCCCCACTTCGCGAACCAACCGGATGACGTGAAGGTCATCTGGGGGTACGGTCTCTTCCCGGAAGAACGCGGGAATCACGTGAACAAGAAGATGGAGGACTGTACGGGCGAGGAGATTCTGGCGGAGCTCTGTCACCACCTCGGCTACACCGACCGTCTCGAAGAGCTACGCGGGACGGCCACCTGTATCCCCTGTATGATGCCGTTCATCACGAGTCAGTTCATGCCGCGGACGCCCGGTGACCGCCCCGGGGTCGTCCCTGCGGGATCGAACAACCTCGCGTTCCTCGGCCAGTTCGCCGAGGTTCCCGACGACGTGGTGTTCACCGTCGAGTACTCGGTTCGCTCGGCACTGATAGCGGTTCACGAACTGTTCGACGCCGAGGGCGATGTGCCGCCGGTGAGCACCCATCAGTACGAGCCCGACGTACTTCTCGACACGGTACGGGCCGCCTTCAGATAGCGACCTCGGAGACGACGCTGGCTCGGATTCAGCGGCCGTCTCGCACCGTTGGCGTTCGAACTCCTCGACGGCGATATCTGTGTTCGCAACGAGCCGAATCGACGATGGTGAAGCCAGTTGCGTAACCGCGGTCCGCGAGGTGGATGCAGCGTTCCTGATTACTGATGACTTCTGGGCTCTTCTCGAACTTCGAGAGCTAGTGAGTGCGGCTGTTGCATTATCACCGATCCACAACCTCGGAGGCTGATTTTGATCCGCGACTTACGTTCAGCAACATCGAGAACGAATCGGACGTTCGGTAGACCCGCTTTCTGCCCGTTGAGGGTCCTGGGTCCTGGGGTCAAACCTTAGTTAGAAGTCGCCGTTGATGATATTCGCGACCTGTTCGCGGTCGAATAGTTGCTCGCTGTCCGGAATATCGGGGTATGGTCCACCCGTGTACGTAGGCCACTCGCCGAAGGCGTCGGGATAGAGCTGTTTGGCGGTCATCTCCAGCTGAAAGAGGTTGATGATCGGGCCTTGATTACGTACGCCGCCAGCGTACACGCGGCCGTTCGTAACTGCACTAACCTGCTGGCTGACGGGGTTTTCCTCAAACATCGTCCGGATATCCTCGATCCCTTCTTGGCCCATCATTTCGGCGACGAGGATCACATCGGGATCGGTTTCGAGCAGTATCTCGTAATCGATCTGGCGGCTACTCGATAGGTCTGGGAACGCCTCTCTCGCTTCGAGCGGACGTGTATGTGCGTAGGTGAAACCCGGTGCGTTGAGGGGGTAGGCCCACAGTGACTCGTCGACCACCTTGAAAGTTACTGCCGTCGGCCGGCTGTCTGGGGACGGACGGTTTTGCTTGATCGACGCGAGCACGGAGGTGTGAATCTCAGCAAGCGCTCTGTACCGCTCTCCGGCTCCGAAGAGATTGGCGACTTGCTCGAAGATCCCCCACAGCGTATAATACTCGTATGCGTCAGCCCATCCTTCGGGTGGAGTACCGTGTGTGTTGCTGAACGTGTTGCCGAACCACGTCGCGACGTTCTCTTCGATCTCAGTGATGTCGGAACGAGTCAGCGAGTCCATCCACGTCATGTATGCGGGATCTGCGAGATGGAGGTCGCTGTCGAGTTCGTAGAGCAGTTCCTTATCCGGGTTGAATGAGTTCGGGAGGTCGCTCCACTCGACGGAGACGCCGTCGAGCCGTTCGAGATAACTGTTCCACATCTGGGTGGCTGCGTCACCGCCCCAGGTCGCGTTGACGGCATTGGCTCGGCCAACTGCAAGCGCCATCCCCGCGTGATGGGTCAAATCGGTGAAGATGTGTTCCGGGACTGAATCGAGTTCGATCTCACCGACAGGCTGGAGCGCCGCCGAGAGCGATTGGGCTGTGGTGGTCCTGTCCGTTCCGGTGGTTTGGGGCGGTTCAGTTTGGGGTGGGTCAGAGGTATCGCTTGCACAGCCGGCGAGTACCGTACTGCCTAGAACTGCGCCGCTGCCTTTGACCACGTCTCTGCGCGTCGGCATTTCGACGAAATTGCTATGCATCGGTATCACCCCGAATAATGTCTGCGACGCGCTGGTGGTCGAACAGTTGTTCCCCCTTGGAAAAGTCGGGATACGGACCACCGTCGTAGTCAGGCCACTCACCGAACTGCTCCGGATACAGCTGTTTGGAGACCATCTCTAACTGGAAGAGGTTCATTATTGGGCCGCCGTACCGGGCGCTGAGCGGATACACCCGGTCGTTTTTCACTGCCGAAATTTCTCCCGCAACCGGGTCGTTGTGGAACTCCTTTTTTACTGCTCGCCAATCGCCGCTCCTGGCAAACGCGTTTTCGACGAGGATGACTTCCGGATCGGTCTCGACGAGGGTCTCCAGGTCAATCGTGCTGCTCTCTTCCACATCCGAGAGTGCGTCGGGGACGCCGAATGGACGCGTGTGCGACCGAATGAATCCCGGGCCGTTCATGTGGAAGGTCCAGATGGTATCCAGCTCCGGAGTCGTCATGACTCGCGCCGTTTGCGGCCGGTTATCGCTTGCTGGGAGACTCGACGAGATTGCCGAGTCGAGATTAGTTTTGACGTCAGAGAGCGCTTCGTACCGCTCCTGTTCTTGGAAGACTTGCGCTACTTTGCCGAAAATATCCCAGAGGGAATAATACTGGTACTGGTCTGCCCAGTCTGCCGGCGGTTCGCTGTGGTTCCGACTGAGGGAGTTCCCGAACCAGGGGGCGATTTCCGTTTGGACTTCCTCGACATCCGCGGTGTCCCACGCATCCATTGTCGAGACGTATGCCGGGTCGGCTAGGTGGAGGTCACTGTCGAGTTCGTACAGGGTTTCCTTGTCCGGATTCCACGAGTTGTAGAGCTCCGACCAATCGACCGAGACTCCATTGAGCCGTTCGAGAAGCTTGTCGTAATTGCCCTCGAAGTTGGACGGACTGTACATCGCATTGAGGGCATCACCGTGACCGAGAGCGACGACCATGTCTGCGTGGTGAACGAGAATGGTGAATACGTTCTGGGGAACCTCGTCGAGTCCGACAGTACCGGTTGGTGCCATCGTCACCGAATAACTCTCCACCTCCGGTTCTGTGGTCTTCGTCGCGGTTGACGAGTCGTTCGCGGTTGTCTCAGTCAACGGTGACGCAGAGTTTGACTGTCCGATACAGCCAGCGAGCAGTCCCCCACCGATGACTGCCCCACCGTACTTGATTGCGTCTCGTCGCGTCGATGTCTCGTGATCGCTGGAACCGTCTGGCATGTGGTTTAGGCTCGCCTAAATACGCAAAAGCGTTCCGAATTTTAGGCGGGCCAAAAATATCAGCGAGGAGCACCGCGGCGTGGGCACATCGGCGGCCCACCCTCGGTGAGAGCGGGTCCGCAACGCGGACACACTCTGCCGTCAGGAGCGTTCATCTCCTCGACTGCGTCGTCGGTCCCATCCTGAACAGACTTGATTGTGCCAACTCTCGCTGCAACCGACCCGGACGACTCGTTCCCCGAATAGTGCTGACAGAACTGTACGCGGTCGGTGAGGAGCGCCGACGTTTCTTCGCCTTTGGCGTCGATTTCATCGAGTGTTGGTACCCCTCCATCGTGAGCGGGCAGACCACAATTACTGTTCTTCCGAAGCTGAGGATGATAATGTTTAATATTTTGCCCGCCCTGTGTTGTTATATGAGCGTGGTAAGCGTCTCGATGCCGGAAGAATTGCTTAATCGAATCGACCAGTTCGCGGACGACCACGGCTATACTGGTCGCAGTGAAGTAATTCGCGAGGCGAGCCGAAACCTTCTCGGTGAGTTCGAGGACAAGAAACTCGAAGACCGAGACTTAATGGGCGTCGTCACGGTCGTTTTCGATTACGAAACGACAAGTGTCGAGGAGAAAATGATGCACCTCCGCCACGAGCACGAGGACATCGTCGCATCGAACTTCCATAGCCACGTCGGCGGCCATCATTGCATGGAGCTGTTCGTGTTGGAAGGGTCGCTCGAAGAAATCTCAACCTTCGTCGGAAAGATTCGAGCGACGAAGGACACGCTCACAATCGACTACTCAGTTCTCCCCGTCGACGACTTCGGCCCGCTGGCCGACATGAACTAATTCTGTTCTGCCCTTCTCTGCGTTCACGCCGCCCCTAGCAACATCTACGAACTTCAATCCTCGTTAGTATCAACTCTAGATGGGGAAATCACAAGAATCGGTTGATATGTCGATAGAGTTGCCAAAACCGATGGCTCAAATCTCGCGCCGAAGACTACTCCAGCAGGCAGGCGCACCCACGATTGCTGCAACGGGAGTCGCTGGCTATCTCGGTGGAGGGAGTGGACGCTCGATACTGTCACGGTCGCGTACGTCCCGATTTCCCCGTCCATGCAACACTAGCTGTCTCGACGCCATCCGTCTTGGAAGTCTCCCGCTCAGGCCTCGGAACTCTGATCTAGCCGCCTTGGCTGGGGTCGCTAGTTGAGGGATGCCGCGAGTCCTCCCGCCCATCTTGTATCGGGCGTCCGCTTTCCTCGTCTTCGCACGGAATCCCCGTTCTGTCACTCACACCGAGACAATCGGTCGACCGGTAGCGGCTCTCACCTAATATTAAAACCCTAAATTTACACGCTCTATACATATGTAGGTGTGGGCGTACTCCCAGTGCTGGGGAAGCGTCATCGGGTTGATTTGACAATAACTCGACCGTCAAACTGCAATGAAACGGTCCCCGACTCGTAGGCAACTCCTCCGCAGCACCGCTCTCGCTGGCACTGTGGCGATAGCTGGTTGTAGCACAGCAAATCGTGAACCGAACGCCGCCAGTACCAGTACGACGTCGTCGACGAGCACGAACGACTCCGAAACCACTGCAACGACGACCACGGAGTCAACCCTGACACCCCCCGAGTCAATCGACGACTGGCTGGCAAATGCCAACGGTTACCGAGGTGATGCGCTTCGATACGGGCCTGGTTCCCAACCGTCGATCGAGGTTGGCCACCCCGTCGAGGACGGACTGTCGTTCGATCCGCCCGTAATCGAAGTCGCTCCCATGACGAATGTGACCTGGGACTGGACCGGTCACGGCGGTCTCCACAACATCGTTGCGCTCGATGGGACCTTCGACAGCGGACGACCGAACGCCCAATCGGGGACATCCTATCACTACATCTTCGAAGAACCAGGGACGTATCCGTTCGTCTCGGAACCGCACCGAGATGAGGGAATGCGCGGCGCCGTGTTCGTCAAAGAACCTCCGTCGACGGGGAACCAGACCGTCGACAGGTGGGTCGTCGACAGCAGTAACTTCGACGGTACAGTGGTTGACCGAACCGACGTCGACACGGCGACAGTCTCTGTCGGGACTCGGGGCAACAGAGGTCATTTTGCGTTCGACCCCCCGGTTCTGAAGATTACGACGGGTACGACGGTCGAGTGGAACTGGACCGGCACCGGCGGCGGGCACAACGTGGTGTTCCTGAATTCGGACATCCACTCCGGTCAGGTTACGCCCGAATCCGGAGTCCACTTCCGACATACGTTCGAACAGCGCGGAACGTATCGCTACACCTGTCAGCCCCACAGATCACTCGGCCAGAAAGGAGCGATTATCGTCGAATGACTATTGCCGCTCATTGAGACGGCAGCGAGTTAGACAGCGCTGGATTTTTTCGATGTCTCTCGCAAGATAACACCGACATAAAAGATGTCCGCGCGCTCGCGGCATGCTATCGCTGATTCGGAACTCAACAAGAGAGTTTCAGACGACCCGACTCTGTTGAACCCTCGGAACCTGACAAGACTGGCGTCCAAGAGACAACCTCGGACATTGAAGTAACGCTCGGACGATACGCCGCTGTGCGACGACCCATTCGGTACGTTCTATCGGTGATTGTCGGTCTGGGCGTAATGTCGCTGACGGCCGTCGTTGACGACGGTAATCTCGGTCTCATGGCAATGATTCCACTCATATACGGGACGACAACGGCGTTTGCGCTCGACAACGCAGAGACGATTCGAACCCTGTCCGGCGAGGGTACCTCATGGAAGATTGGGATGCTTGGCGGCGGCATCGGTGCGGGAAGCACGGTCGGCCTGTTCCAGCAGTCGCTCGCGGCGGGTATCGCGGGCTACGGGCTGTTCGTTTTCGGAATCGTACTGGTCATTGCAGAGGTCGGCAACCAGGCAGACGAGTAACATCAAGCTCTTCTGACTCCCGTCGAGCAATTTTAGAAAGGGCAGAATTAATTCCGAGCTCGTCGAGGTGTTTTCCACGCCCTCAAATCAGCCCGACGGGGCTCTTCTGAGATTTGAGACCGTCATAGCGTCTTGCATATCGCGGTTTTCGTCCAAAGAACGTGGCGATATGCAGTGTGCGAAGGCCGCCGGCACTCTCAGGCCGAGGGGCCGTCACAGGGGTAGTGGAACTATGGAAGTATCAAATTTAGTGCATAGGTTGACAGGGTGCGTTCCGGTGGTGTCTGTTGCCCCCGCGAGAGGGTGGCGGGGCGCATCACGCACCTCCGATAGACGATGGCTTCGAAACGAAATATCGCTCGTACTGTAGGCGAAATGGGCATCATCCCCGCGCCAATTCCTTTCAACGCCATTACCAGCACTGTCGTCGCTGCGTGAATCCGTCAAGGGACGCCAGTAGCTGGTTCAGCGCACGAATATCGACGAGAGCGATGAGGACGACGGCGCAGCCGATTCCGAGCGGCCAGACGTGTTCGGGATCGATGTATTCACTGTCAGCAGCCCGCGACATAATCGCATCATAGAGGTCAGACATTCGAGTTCTGATAGAAAGCACGCGATTGTAAAGCATCACCGTCGAAATCCCTCGGCCGCTCGACGTCCCGCGACCACGCGAGACGCAGTCCCGCTTGCTCCCGTTCGCTTCGCTTACGAGACCTCCGCGTCGCTCGCGACCGACCATTCCGTAACATCAGCGTCGAGAATATTCGCCTGCTGGATTTTCTTCGGGAGAGTCTGAGCTTCGCTTCGTTAGGCCATCGGGCGTTCATGACCCATGTGGTTGCTCCTCGTCGCCCGGGTACCGCGAAGATTTTTCCACGTTCACAGAATACGGGAGCGCATGGCCCTCCAGCCCATACGCGTTGCCAGCGAACGAACACCCAGAGCGGGCGGTGACCGGAGATGACCGCCATCGAGACGTGCGGCCTCACGAAGCGCTACGACGGCGCGCCCGCCGCCACCGACCTCAACCTTACCGTCGACGAGGGCGAGGTGTACGGTTTCTTCGGCCCGAACGGTAGGTCGGGTATCGAGTCAGACTTGACGTGAACAAGCGCTTGCTCAGCTTCTGTTCCTTCTGTCCCGTTGCGGGAACTACGATGCCCTCCGGCGAATAGCGCACAGACCCGCAAGATACCGCCGTGGTGTTGCCGTGATACCAGCGAGCGGACGCTCCGTGTATACGGAGTGGATGTCGATCCGCTGGTCGCTCGCTTTTGAATCGATAGGAACTCGGTTAGCACTGAACCAGCTGTTCGGACAGACGTGTAGTCCATAATGGATAAGCGCCCTGCGGTGACTTTTGAGAATATGCCCTCCGAACTAGGTCCACTTGCTCGAGAATTATCGCGCTCGTATTACGAGGCCGCCTTCCCCGCGCACGATATTTACCATGCAAAACGGGTACACGATATTTCGCAACAGCTTGCGGACAAGTACCCCAAGGATGTTGACCGGAACGTTCTAGCCGCAGCTGCGTGGTTTCACGATATTGGTCGACCACTCGAACGTGTCGGAGAAATTGATGACCATGACAAATGGGCAGCCAACGAAGCCACAAGCCTGCTTGAAGCTGAAGACGTGAAGCCTGACCAAATCGACGCAATCGAGCATTGTCTCCGAGCACACAGCATCCGAGCAAGCTCTCCTGATCCTGAAACGATCGAAGCAAAGTTTCTCTTCGATGCTGATAAGCTCGATGCGACCGGTGCAGTCGGACTCATTCGACTCGCCTGTATCGTCGGTGAACGCTCGGGACGTACTGGCGATCAGTATGCTGTAATCGATGACGCATCCACGCTCAGCAGGGACCGCTCAGAATTGCCGGACATCGAACTCTTACGTAACTGGGCACGCGAGCGACTTGATGCGCTATATACAGACCAAGGCCAACGTCTTGGAGAATCCCGGTGGGACTTTATGGAGTCCTTCTTTGAACAGTTTACTCTCGAAACCAACGCGGACGTAGATCAGTAACACAGCTGTATTGAGGAGTTCGTTGTCTAATTCGCAGACGAATTTCAGCACGAGGAGTTTTCAGATAGGCGGGCAGCCGATGTCTACTTTTTCCGTGTTACCGTTACGGCTCGCACCGCTCGACGCCCTCCGCTTGCTCACGGTTCGCGCTGCTCACCGTTCGCATCGAGACGCTCGCTCCGGGCGGCTTTCCGAGTTGCTCGCTTCGCTCGCGCCTCGATCGACCGACGGTTCGAAGAGACAAACCCTGAGTATCACGTTGTCTTCGAGCCCATCGACTTCACGCAGTGGTTCAACCTCACGAACGAGTACCGCGAGCAGGGGCGGTACGCGTCGGCAGCGACCGTCTATCGGGCCCTCGTCGAGTCGCTTGACGACAATATGGAGCGCGTCGACGGCGCCTACGACCACTTCTCGCGTGCGTTCAGTCTGGGTACGTCGACTGTGTCGCGGCTGCGGAGCGCGACGCTGATGCGGTTACTGACGCCATCGGGTTCCTCAACGAGCGGGTGGCATCGGGAACGCCGTTTCTCTCGGAACACTTCGAGAAGGCGAGTCTGAACCGCTCATAGAGGCGGGATCAGTACGAATCCGATGCTACCGTGGTCAAATCTGCCGAAACAGCCATCGCAAGTACTTCGAGTGGAACGGTACGACCAAAGACACTAATTCAGTTGTTTCCCAATTTGCTATGAGTGCCTGAGTCCCCGCACCCTCCACAGAACGATCACGGGAACCGAACACGGCGGCAGTTCCTAACTGCCGGAGGAGTGGTTGCCACCGCCGCTCTTGCTGGATGTAGTGGACTGCCTGGGACTGGGTCACGAACGCTTGATACCGTCGTTCACGAAAACTCGGCAGACGAACTGTCGTGGGATTTCCCGGGCCAATCCGACGCTGAGAGCATCGGGTACGTCGAAATCAGGCGGAAACCACAATTCGACTCGGAGGAGTCAATTCCGTCACGGTGGTTCACCTTCAACGCGAGTATCGACCCGTCATCCTCCTATAAGCTGGATCAGTTCACGGCGACGTTCGCCACTCCGAATACCTATTTGGACCAACACGGCCAACTCACCTACTTGGTCAGCCCACCAGTGCGGAGTGACAGCTTCAACACCTACTTTCAGCGGTTCCAGAATGGGACGACACACCGCCAGTTCGTGATGGAGATGGATGAGCTTGATATCGATGGGACGATCGAATTCCCGTTCGTCATTCGAGACGCGCAAGCCCTCCCATCGACGTTGCAGTGTTCGTTCTCGGTTCAGGCAACCGAATCAGGAACGTTTGGGGAGACCGTTACCGCATCGGATTCAGGTACCTTCGAGTATGACTAAGAAGACGAAGAAGGCAGTTCAGTTTGATGTCTGAGACGGAGGTACGGCAGACCCAAGCGATCCGATGCCTCTGCCGACGAACTCATATCAGAATCGGTGTATTTGTTGATAGCACTACTATCGATCGCTGTCAGTGAATCATTCACAGTTCGTTCGCAGCGTGACCGAATCCCCAGACGTGAAAAGCAGACCACGACTGACAGGAACACATCCTGTTGCAGATGTTTCAGACAGAGTCCACAGCTCGCTCCCGTCCTCAATGCTCAGACCGACAGTCCGGTCAGTCGTCGGAACGACGACCGACTCCCCAACGACCGATGGGGGGCCTGCGACATCGAGGGCTTGTTCCCACTGGACGTCTCCACCCTCAACGGCCAGCCCATACACGGTTTTCTTGTCCGCGCTGAAAACGCGGCGGTACCCGACCGCTGGCGCGAACAGGTCACCATCGTACATCGCTTTTGACCACTGCCGGTCTCCACTGGTGGCATCGAACGCCACGAGTTCGTAACGGTCGTAGCTCGCGAGGACGACATCCCCCGTGCGGACGAGCGGTTCCGGGATATCTGGCTCAGGAATTTCCCACTTTGTTTCACCCGTCTCGCGGTCTAGCGCGTAGATTCCTTGGGCAGCAGAGCCATCTGCCGAGATGTACACAGAGTCATTGTCGATGGCCGGCGGTGCCGGGATGCTTGCACGCTGGTGATCGTCACCGAACGATCGCGTCCACCGCGTGTCGCCGGTGGACGCCTCAAGAGCGGTTACATCGCCTCGGTCGCTCGTGGCGACGAGGAGGTCGTCAGCGACGGTCGGCGGATTGGGTCTGCCAGCCGTATCGTGTGTCCAGGTGGTCGTCCAGCTATCGGTGTCGAGTGCGACGAGCCCGCCGGTCGAGGGTTCGGTATAGTCGCCAAGTACGGGCGTGACAGCGATCGAATCCGCGAGGGCTGGCGGCCCAGTTGGACGCCGATTGAGTTCGTGGGTCGTCTCGGAGGACCCGTCGTCGAGTTGTACGGTTGTCACGATACCATTCTGCTCGCGAGGCGTGCGACCGACGACGACAGCCGTATCATTTGTGGCAACGAGTCCGGTGATATCGATATCGTCCGCGAGGGAACTCGTCCAATAATCACCGCCAGCCGTGAGCGTCGGCTGATCGGGAACGGCGTTCGTATTGTGCGGAGAGGCACGTGTCTGTGGCCACTGCGCGACGCCAGGATCTGTCGGAGTACACGAATTGGTCTGGCAGCCGGCAGTTGCCGCGAGAACTGTCGTGGCTGAGACTACAAGGTATTCACGGCGCGATATGGAGGGCATCTGACCGAAACGTCGGATACAGAACCCATAGGGGTTTTGGGTATCCATCGGTGGGCGGGTTACTCGAAGCCAACTGCTGTTTTTCAAGGGCCGGAATGGGTGAGTCCCGCCGGAGGCTCGTGATTTGATGCCCGAGAAACAAGGCGACGATCCATTCCACGATTGCGAGTTAGACCCCGGCGCAATCCTCGGGATACACACCTTCGAAGACGTCCTGTTCACCGACGGGACGGAAACCCCGGTGAACGTGTTCACCGACGAGACACCGGCACATTCGCAAGCAACCGTCGAGGAAGCGAAGGAATTCGCTGCGAGTATCGACACGGAGACGCCCCAGATCCCGCTTCCCGCATTCGTCGAGTCGCAGGTCGAAACACCGAGCAAGCCCGACACGGCGGCCGCATTCTTCCACTTCAAGGTGACTGGCTCACTCGAACGCCACCGCGCCTACCACGCCGCCTACGAGGCCGACGCATTTGCAGTCGACTTCGAGGCTGACTACGCGTCGGGCGGCTTGACCATTATTGTCGACCGAGTGGCGGTGGCCTGAAAGCGAGAATACAACCCTGTGCCTCAACGCGCGATACCGCTCGAAACCAACATTCGTCCTCACAGAGCCACATATCTGTACGGTTAAGTCTCTCGAACGGCCACATCGGATATGGATCTCTTCAGCACAGAAACCCCAATTATTGGCATGGTCCATCTACCTCCCCTCCCTGGTTCTCCTGGGTTCGAGGGTGACCGGGACGCAATTCGAACCCGGCTTCTTGAGGATGCGTCAGCACTCGAGTCAGGTGGTGTCGACGGTATTATGCTCGAAAACTTCGGTGATGCCCCGTTTTATCCAGACCGGGTACCTCGGCACGTCGTCGCTGACGTTGCAGCACTCGCCGGAACACTTCGTGAGAACGTTGCAATTCCGTTTGGCGTGAACATCCTCCGAAACGATGTTCAAAGTGCCCTCGGCATTGCCGCTGCAACAGATGGTGCCTTCGTTCGCGTGAACGTCCATACCGGTGGTCGGCTGACTGATCAGGGTCTCGTCGAGGGGATGGCACACGAAACACTGCGTCTGCGTGACCAACTCGATACTGACGTTGCTATCCTTGCAGACATCGACGTGAAACACTCTGCGCCGCTCGCCGAGCGGTCACACAACGAGGTTGTTGGTGAACTCGTCGAACGCGGTGGTGCCGACGGAATCATCGTGAGTGGGACTGGCACGGGCGAGGCGGTCGATACGACGGTTCTCGAAGCAGTGGTCAACGCTCGCGATGCTCGCGGTCTCGACGCCCCTGTCTTGATCGGAAGCGGTGTCACCCCTGAGACGGCACCCGAACTGCTTTCAGTCGCTGATGGCGCAATCGTTGGAACCGCGCTCAAAGAAGGTGGCAAGACGACGAATCCCGTCGACGAGGCAGCGGTCGAACGCCTTGTCGCGTCCGTTCGATAGGCCTCGCTGTCCCCAGGGGTTCACTGCGTCTCGATAAACTCCCGAACGTCGGGTTCGGATGGGAGGTTGCCGCGTGCACCCGGTTCAGCACAGTTGAGTGCCGCCGCGGCAGCGGCAAAGCGCCCTGCGTTGCGTGCTGAATAGTCATTGAGGAGCCACGTGTGAATCAGTCCCGCAGTAAAGGTATCGCCAGCGCCGGTCGTATCATTCACGTCTACCTCGAAGGCCGGGATGTCAGTTACTGTGTCTCCTTCGAGAAGGCGCGCCCCGTCACTTCCCTGTGTAATCGCCGCGCGAGAGACGTTCCGCTGCGTAAGCGTGGCAATGGCTTCGTCGGCACCACCACCAAAATACGAGTGTGCGGCGACCTCGCCGGCCACGAAGAGATCAACAACAGAAAGCAGTCGGTCAATCGTCTCCGGTGTTGTCCCTCGGCCTTCGAGTTCCGAGAGTGGCCCTGCGAGGTCGAAGACGAGTGTCGAAATCTCACGGCGTTCGCGGGCGGTCACGAGTTTCGAGACGACCTCATCCGGAGCATAGGCACTCGTGAACACCACACTAGCGTCACCCGCATACTCGATATCGCGCGCATCAAGTCGCAAGTTCGGAACGCTCTGGCCACCGGCGACGATCATTCGTTCTCCATCTGGATCACGGAGAATCAGCGTGTACGACGATTCTTCGGGTCCAGCTTGCATCCGAGAACAATCAATCCCGCGTGCTTGGAGATCAGCTTCGATCTCGGCGGCATCGCCGGCCCCGACGCGTGTGATGATTCCTGCCGTGTTCCCAAACTCAGCGAGGCCTGAGGCGACATTTGCAGCGACGCCACCCACATCGGTCGCGTGTTCACGGGCAAATGCACCACCGTCGGGTTTCGGTAGATTCGACAGAGAGTAGATGTGGTCGATGACGGCGCTCCCGACCGTTACGACATCGAACGATGACATACGCCTACTCAACGGTGGTACGTCTTGAACATACAGGGGTTGCGGTTTACTGGTCTGGATCGAGTCCGTGCCCATCTCGTTGTTGAACCCGTTCTCGTCGATAGTTATCACCATGAGAATCTATGGCGACTATGAGCCTCACGGCCTCGAATATCACCGGATGTTGGTTGACTAGACTAGGACGCTCCGAGTGCAACGGAGCCGGCGGGACTCCTTGTTCAGGTCGAGTGACGGATGGGTACGAGCCTCCCCGATTGTGACTGCAGACAATGTGCTCATACTGTTGAAGGGAGAAATTAAAACCAGTTAATGATCTTTGACCTTGTAATTGTTAATTCTGCTGAGAAACATATGACGGTCCACTCGCAATAAGCAAAAATGATAAATATCTAACTATAAAACCATTAGACTAGAAATGCGCAGACGAGACTTTCTGTGCGGAATTGTTGCTGCATCTCCCCTAGCCATCGCGGGATGCTCAGCGGTTACTGGGGAAAACGAGAGTGAAAGGACTACACATCATCATGTAAAATCAAGTACCGTCAGAAATGGGGTTCCGTCCGAGGTCAAACAAACAGTATTCATACTAGACCTCTTCGAGAAGGACGGGAATGTGGTAATGTTGGTGTCGCCCCAGCTAGATCTAAATGGATACGACATACTTGGTACGAAACAAACAACGGTCCATCTGATTATCAACGACGTTGTTGACCAGTGGCAGCAAAGTTGGACTAAACAGAAGGGTTTGGCAGGTATTCTTACATTTGAAGCGGGGAGTGATAACCCAGTCACAATTACCGTAGAGACAGAGTTCGAGGGCGGTGGTTCAATTCAAACGAGTCGCCACGAAGAAATTCGGTATGCCTCGGGTACCAAGTAGGATAGAAATAACGAATATCTTTCAGCTTTTAACTACTCCAGCTCGTGTTGGTATACCACTTCTGTCTCAGCGGTCGTCGAAACCCCCGGTAGTTCGTTCCACTTTGCCTTGTTATATACTGTCCCGACTGCTGGTCTCTCATTGAGGTTCGAGATATTGTCCAATATCCAACACTGGCTTCCGAGGTTCACAAGAAGATCTTCACCTGACTCGAAGCCATTAGGAGAGTAATCCCATACTGCATTATTTCCTTCCGATTGGGGAGTAACTGTGACATCTGGTTGATCGTAGTCGAACTCGATCGATCCAGAGGGTCCAGTACCGTTAGCGATAGAGAAAAGCTATTACTATAGTTCCCGTTCTGTACTGTATTTGGATAGTATCCTGACAGGCCATCATCACTTGGGTCTGCGTGATTATCATCCCACCTGTGCTCTGCCTCCATCCCAGTCAGGAAATGACCCGATATACAGCCACCACAGGAATCATGGTATGCGCGGTGGGAGAAGACTGAACCTCACAAGTTCTGATTCGGTTCTGAGTCGTGTTCATCCCTTAGCCGGCACAAATTCCCTTCCAACTGACTTCGACCTAGCTTGGAGTGAGTAGTCGTAACGATGAGATCATATTTATGCCAATCATCGCCAATCTCAGGATTAAGTTCACTAGACATCAATCCATATCCACTGTTCTGGTTGAGTGTTGTTGTCTTCTCAAAAGGTTGAACAACTGTTTCAAGTTCTGTATGGACGCTTGCTTCAGAGTACTCGCTCTCAGACTCTTCTGAACTCTTGGTGCTTTGATTAGAAGATGGTAAATGGAGGCAAACACGGTTGTTCGAGATTTGAAGGGCCGACGTTGAAAATGGTGCACAGGTTGATGTGGGCTTCAGAGATGAGTTAAAGACCTCATCTTAACCAATAGAAATGGGTTGTTGACAATTATTGTTGGTTAACGTGGGTTGGGTGATCATATCCTACGAGCTACCGACACCCCTAGAACTTCCCACCGACATTATCGATACCCCCGACGACTACTCACCCTAACTCCTTCGACACGTTGCAAGATACGCCGAAGAGCTTGCGGAATCCCATGAACGAGAAGCACGGCTAGCGGAAACCGAAGAAAGCAACCTGGTCAGAGCGCGGCCAGTGGACCGTCCGGACAACGTACCCTCGTAGGCAACGGTTACGGAGAAAAAGATCAACGACAATCGATACTACTACTGGCAATAGTGAGCAGGTGATAGAGTGCTTGCCAAGTACAAAGGACCGGTCGATTCGGATAACTAGTCCTCGTTTGTTGGTGAGACGGAGAGACAATATTTTACTGGAAATAGTGGTGTGGTGGCTGGCAATCTCGTCGCATTAGCTCGCCGAACACGAGTAGACGTTGGTGCTACTCACAGTTGACTATTAACCAACGAGTGAACAGCATTCTTCTCTACGTTGGGAATCTATCTAGACTGTCTGACGAATATCAGACCTCACCGTTTCCACTAATACACTTATACGATGAGGGGTAGCGGAACCTATTCTCCCCCCATTATGGAAAACCAAGGCTAAACTCCGCCCTGCAGGAAAGTATGGATGTCAACGCGCCTTGATAGAAACTGCGGAACCCATCTGTGCTCGGCACACTCTTGGTGTGAGGAGAGGAGGCCGAGAGAGCGGTTTCTTTCGGTGGCCTCCAAGAGTTACTGCGTCTCACCGTCGCCGACGGCGAGGTTGCCGGGTCGCTTCAGTCGTCTGGGTCGGCTGTCGTCTCGGTCTCTAACTTGCCTGAAACGGGGGATAGGCCGTGGGTGAGTGCGTTTCCTGACGCCGTATCGAAGAGGTGGACATTCCCCCGGTCTATCACGACTTCGACGTCCGTGTCTTCCCGAATCGTCGAGTCGGGCTCAACACTCATCAGCAACTGGTCATCAGTCCCTGACTGGTCCATTGAGGTTCGACCCTCGCCCAACAGCATGTACGCGAATATCTCGTCACCCATCGGTTCGAGAATATCGACGCGCGCGGCGATGAGCGAAGAGGAGTCTTCGACTTCGACGCGCGCTCGGCTGGGATAGATGTCTTCGGGTCGAATCCCGACAGTCACCTCGTCACCTACCTCCACAGACTCGACAGATGTCGGATCGAACGCGAGCGAGAAGTTCGCTGTCGAAAGCGCGTCTTCTGTGACCGTCGCCTCGGCGAAGTTCATCGAGGGCGAGCCGATGAAGCCGGCGACGAACAGGTTCGCCGGCTCGTTGTAACAGACGAGCGGCGGGTCTATCTGCTGGAGTTGGCCGGCGTCAAGGACGGCGATACGGTCCGAGAGCGTCATCGCCTCTTCTTGGTCGTGGGTGACGTAGATGATGGTCGTGTCCAGTTCCTTGTGGAGGCGCTGGAGCTCGGTCCGCATGTGGACCTTGAGCTTCGCGTCGAGGTTCGCTAACGGCTCGTCCATGAGAAAGACATCGGGCTCACGGACGATGGCGCGGGCGATGGCGACGCGCTGTCGCTGTCCGCCGGACATCTCGTCGGGCATGCGTTCGAGCATGCCCTGCAACTGGACGATTTCGGCGGCGCGTTCGACGCGGCGCTCGACTTCCTCCTTGTCGTAGTTGCGGAGGCGGAGCCCGAAGGAGATGTTGTCGTAGACGTCCATGTGAGGGAACAGCGCGATGTTCTGGAACACCATCGCGACCCCGCGGTCCTTCGGCGGGAGGTTCGTCACCTCGCGGTCGCCGATGTAGATTTCGCCCTCACTCGGCTTCGTGAGTCCAGCGATACTCTCCATCGTCGTCGACTTCCCACATCCCGACGGGCCGACAAAGCAGATGAATTCGCCGTGGTCGATGTCGAGATTCATGTCGTCGACCGCCGTTACGTCGTCGTAGTGCTTGCTTACGTGTTCGAGTCGTACTCGTGCCATTGTTATTCTTTAAGTGCTCCTGCGGTCAGTCCGCTGACGATGCGTTCCTGCGCGATGATGACGAGGACGACGACGGGGATGACCCCCACAACACTCGCTGCGGCCATGAGGTTGTACTGCGTCGTGTACTGAGTCTGGTAGCTGAGAATCCCGCCGACGATCGGCGACCACTTGGACGCTTCGGGTGACGTCGCCATAATCGAGCTGAAGAAGTACTCGTTGTAGACGCTGATGAACGTGAGGACGCCCGCGGTCGCCACGCCGGGTGCCGAAAGCGGCACGATGACGCGGAACAGCGCGCCCAGTCGGGTCGTTCCCTCCACCCGCGCCGCGTCCTCCAACCCGTCGGGAATCTGCCCGTAGAAGGTCGTGAGGATGAATATCGACAGCGGGAGGAACAGCGCGCTGAACGGCATGATCATCGACCCCGGGGTGTTCAGTAGTCGGGGCGGCGTGAATAGCGGGACACCTATGAACGGAATCGTTATCGGGGCGTTACCGGCGAACGCCTGAAACAGCGGGATGACGAACGCTGCGGGCGGGAAGTAGCTGATGGCGAGGATACCGAGCATCAACAGCGCGCGTCCGGGGAACTCGATCCGTCCGAACACGTAGCCCGCGAGGCTCGCGACGACGAGGACGATAACTGTCGTCGTGGCAGCTAGCACGAAGCTATTCAGCACGTACAGGTGGAACGGGACCTGTTCGAAGACGGTAACGAATGCCGTCGGATTGAATCCTTTCGGAACGGGGAGCGGGAACGTGCCGCTGACACCGAATATTTCGACCGTCGGGAGGAAACTCCCGGAAAGCAGGTTCCCCTGCGGCGTCACCGCGAGGACGAGTAACCAGTAGAACGGGAATACTGTCGTGACCATGAAAAATGCCATCGCGACGTAGAACAGCGCTCGATACACCCGTCGTGGGTTGTGGATCGCGTTCCGTGCCCACCGCGCGAGCGGCCCGGCATCGTCTGCCGTGCCGTCGGTTTCGCTGGACATTATATCGCGTCCTCCCCCTGCCACAGGATGATTCCCATCACGACGACGCCGATGATGGCCGCTGTCACGAATGCGATGGCCGCGGACGTCCCCTCGTGCGTGTTGAACGTCGAGACGACCATGCAGGAGAGTGAGGGGACGACGGTACAGCTTGAGACCGTATCGATGATACCGTACACGCGCATCGCCTGCACCGAGCGGAATAACACTGCAACTCCGATGGTCGGCAGGATGAGCGGGAGCGTGATATATCTGAACTGCTGCCACTTACTCGCACCGGCGACGCGGGCCACGTCGTACAGATTACGATTGATGCTCTGGAGCCCGGCAAGGATGAGTAGCGCCATGAACGCCGAGGTTTTCCAGATGTCGGCGACGATAATGATGAACGTCGCGCTGATTGTGTCGTTTAGTGTGTTGGTTGGTGCCACTACTCCGAGGTCGGCGAGAATCGGCGTCGCGAATCCGACGTTCGAATCGAACATCAAGAAGAACATCATCCCCTGGATGACGATTGGGACGGCCCACGGAATGATAATCGCCGCACGGACCCACCGCCGGCCGTAGAAGTCTTGATCTAAGACGAGTGCTTGACCCAGTCCGATGAGGGTCTCGAACAAGACGCTGGCCACGGCGAAGATGAGGGTGATTACGAGGGCGCTATCGAGGAGACTCGCGGCGTCGAATCCGGTCGGGAGGAACGTCGTTCCTCCGGGGAGGAACCGGTTTTTCTCTCCGGTGAACAGCGCGACGTAGTTGTCGAGACCAACGAAACGGACGCTAGAGAGGTCAGTCGAGACAGCGTATAGTGACAGCTCGAACGTCCGCAAGAGCGGGTAGATAGCCACGATACCAAGCAGGACGAATACCGGGGTGAGCAGTAGGTACGCGTACTGCGTGTCGCTCAGGTTCTCCAGCCACCGCAAGAAGACGACGACTGGCCCCGACTGCCGTGACTCACGTGCCGGTTCCGAAGCCGTATCAGCGCTCATACTATCCCTCCGAGAGGTGTGGGACTCATGGTTTGATCTGTTGAGTGTGGAGCTCTCAGCTCGTCAGTTGCTTCTCTCAGTCTCTTCGAGGCTGGATTGGAGCGTCGCCATCGCCTCGGCCGAAGACACCTCTTGTCCGACCGCGCGATTAGCCTGTTCCGCTATTTTGCTCGATTGGTTGTTCCAGACCGCCGTAACCGGTCGAGCCATCGTGTTCTCACCGGCGACGCGGAGCGTGTCCATGTAGTCGCCGGTCGGTTCGAGCTCCGAAGCCGTCTCGGAGTTGAACAGGCTCGCCCGCGGCGGTAGCCATCCCTCGACCTCCAGGAGAAACAGCTGGAACTCCTCGCGCATCGACGCTTGGATGACCTGTGTGACGGCGTCGAGCTTCTGGCTGTTCGGGTTGACAGTAATGTGCCAGCCACCGAGTGCGGAGGTGGACCCACCGGTTCCGGGGAACTGCGCCTCGCCTTCGGGGACGCCGTAGGGAAGCGGCATCGTCCCGAGGTCGTCACCGAACTCCGACGCTGCTTGGTTAATCGCGTACGGCCAGTTGCGGTGGAACACGGCGTTCCCGTCGACGAACGGTGCGAGCGAACTGTCTTCGATCCACCCGAGGATGTTCGTCGGTGTGAAACCACCGCCGTAGTCGCTGAACTCCCCGTCGAAGCTCTCGTCGTGGACGAATTTTCGCATCATATTCAACGAGTTAACGACCGGGTCCGAATCGACGGTGACGGGTCGTTCGCCGACGGGACCGAAGAGATTCTCGCGACCACCGAAGTAGGCGCCGCCCCACGAAGACAGGACCTCGTTGAAGGTACAACAGGCGGTTCCGACGTAGATATCCCACTGGGTGGTAAAGCCGTAATCGACGCCCGAGACCTCTTGTGCCTCGGCAGCGATGTTCGACCACCGCTTCCACGTCATCGGCTCGGTGGCCCAGTTTTCCTCAGTTGGATTGTAGCCGGCCTCTTCGACGAGATCTTTCCGGTACAACATCGTCGGGTAGTCGGGGTACAGCGGAACACCGAACAGGTCCCCGCTTGCGGGGTCGATGGCCGTCTCAGTGAACCCACCGAAGTACTCGTTTTCGATGGTCGAAAGCGCACTTTCGGGGAGAACCTCAGAGAGGTTAGCGAGCTGTCCCCGCTGGATGAAGATGTTCACCCAGCCGTTGTCCATCATGAACATGTCCGGCGTCGTCTCCTGAGAGCTCAAGAGCCGATTGTACGTCGAGCGACGCTTCCCGCTGTCCGGCTGGCCCGGCTGGAACTCGACGCGGATGTCGTCCGAGAGTCCCCCTTTCTCGTGTAGTGCAGTACGGAGCTGGTCCGCGTGGTCCTGTGCGACAGTCGCGTCAAAGCCCCAGACGACGGTCGTTCCGCCGCTTTCGGACTCACCGACCTGCCCGCCGGTGTCGGAGCCGTTGCCGAACATACTCGCACAGCCGGAGAGGCCCGCTGTGACTCCCGTCGCACCTGCAGCGGCGATAAACCGCCGTCGTGAGACGCTCTTCTTCGTCGTCTTGCTCGTCTCTGGGTTCGCTGTCATCGTCCGAATTGTTCATCAAAATAGGCCCACTTATAGTTTAGGAATTGACTTTGAGATATCACAAGAACTTTATCTGGACTCTGGGCCAGTAGGTGTATGGGACTCCGACGGTCACTCGACGATTACAAGCAGAACGAAGACGCGACCGACGTATTTCCGGGCGAACGACGCACGCGACAAGGCAGATTCAGCGGGTCGGACCAACGTCTCGTTCACGTTTCACCAGCCGGGTCACTCCGAGACTACTCGTACCCACTTTCGGGCTTCGGAGGTATCGTGTCCTCGCGTTTCGGCATCCGTGTCGGTGACGCGGTCGAGTGGTTCGATGCGCTCGACACGGGGAGCCAGACGCACCGGGCGGGTCGTTCGCTCATCGAGACGACGCACCGTCTCGATGGATTCGACGTGATACAACGCGACGTTACCGATGGACTCGCCCACACGACGACGTTTGAGCTTGGCGACGATGCACCGGAAGATATCGAACTGGTCGGGTTCGTCGAGATTAGCCCGGAGGGGAGAGACGGGCGCGTCGGGCAGCTCGTCCACGACGAGGCCGTCGAGGTGTACCACAACCGAGAACACGACTATCTCGGTACTTCGACCGAGTTCGTGGAGTGTACGCCCCAAGTACTCGAACGGTTCGACGAGATACTCGCCGCGGAATCGCGGTCGTTTCCGGAGTTCGGCGCGTCCGAAGAGTACGAGGAGAGTCGCCTCACCGGTGGTGTTGGAGTCCGCGTCGCTTTCGAGGACGGTGAGACCAGTCTCGTCACCCTGCTGTCGGACATCGAAACGCAGTCTCGCTCGGATGCGCTCTCTGCGGTCGCGACCCGGACGCGACGAACTAACAGCGATTCAGCCGCGCTCCTCGCGACGGCACGGCAGGCCGGACAGTACTCCACGGTCGCGAACCGACTCGTCGCGACTGACCTTTCGGTCCTTGAGTTACTCTCCGCACCGACTGGGGCCCGAATTGCGGGGCCGGACTTCGACCCGTACTACCAGTACTCCGGCGGCTACGGCTACACGTGGTTCCGAGACGACGGAGAAGTTTCGACGTTTCTCTTGGAAGCCGACGAGTCGCTCGGACTCGACGCAGCCGAGACACACCGACAGAGCGCCGAGTTCTACCTGCGGACGCAGTTACCCGACGGCCGGTGGCCTCACCGGGTGTGGCCGATGAATGGTCGGCTTGCGCCGGGATGGGCGAACGGCCACATCGAGGGCACGGAAACGCAGTACCAAGCCGACCAGACTGCGAGCGTCCTCGTTTTCCTCGCCGAGTATCTCTCGACGTACCGACAGTCGCTCCGAAACGTCACCGTCGAGGCCATCGAGAACGCGTTACAGTCGGGAGTCGACGGGCTCGACAGTTCGCTGGAAGACGATGGCTTCCCGACGGTGTGCGAAAATGCGTGGGAGAATACGAATGGTCGTTTCACGCACACTGCCGCGAAGTTCGTTCAGGCCTACAGTACGATTGCGGTCGTCACGTGCGATGCAGCCACCAGAGAGCGCGCAACTGCGCGGGCAACGCAGGTTTTCGACGCACTCGATATGGCGTGGGCCGCCGACGAGGGTATCTACGCGCTCCGATTAGACGACGGGAGCGGTGACTTAGACGACCGAGTCGACAGCACGACCTTCTCGCTCGTCGACGCTCACCTCGCCTACCGGGCTATCGGGAACATCGGCGAAACGCGATTGCGGCGGCTCGAGCGCCATCTCCACACCGCGTTCTCCAGGCTCTGGAAAGAGACTGACGACATCTCCGGACTCACGCGATTCGAGGGCGATACGTGGCGGCAGCGAGGCCAGGGAAGCGAGAAGGTTTGGACCGTCTCGACTGGCTGGGGCGCGTACGCGGCCGAGAAGTCGATCCGACTCTTCTCGTCGACCGACGAGTACGATCCCGAGAAGTGGGCCGACCAGTTGTTCGACCAAATTGATCTCGACGGCAGTCTGTGCCTTCCATCGGGGTACCTCCCGGAGCAGTTCTTCGACACTGGGGCGCCGGACAGCGCGACGCCGTTGGGTTGGTCCCACGCCATTCGACTAGCCACGCACGCATCCCGTGTCACCCGAGGTGCCCGCACCGAGTAGGGAGCGTTACATTCGAACAACGGGGTTCGAGGCGGTTACCCGCCGGACAGCTCTCTGTCTGTACTCCCATACTAAGATTTATCCCCCACCTTGGCCGAACACTTGGGTATGGTGGAAGACGAGGTGGTGGACAGCCTCATGCGGATCGGGCTCTCGGACAAGGAGTCACGAGCATACGTGACGATACTCCGTAACGGGGCTACGACAATCCGGGTCGTCTCCGAAGAGGCAGACATCTCTAAGAGTTACGCGTACGATATCGTCGGAAAACTCGAGGAGCGCGACCTCATCGAAATCGACGACCACGTCCAACCGACGCAGTTACGGGCGATTCCGCCCGCAGAGGGCATCGACAACCTCGTTTCCCAACTACAGACCGTCGAATCCCAGTTAGAGGACCTGTTTGACTCCGAGAGCTACGAACAGCAGAAGTTCAGTATCATCAAATCTCGACGGACGATACTCGCTCAGCTCAACAAGCTGATCGACACCGCTGAATCCGAACTCGTTCTCGCACTTCCCGCATCGGTTCTCCATCGGGTCGAAGACTCGCTTAGAGAGGCCCAGAGCCGGGGAGTATTTTGTATGCTTCTCGTCACGGAATACGACGGCACGAGTTCGATCGACGGTGCGACTGCGAGTATCATCCAGACGTGGAGCGCCCCGGCGCCAGTGACGCTGACCGTTGACCGCGGTGATGGTATCATTGCCTCGGCAGATGCGATACTGAACTCGAACTCAGATGAGTACGCCATCTATCACGCCGAGGAGCATATCGTCTCCTCGTTGTTTGACTCATTTATCGCCAACTACTGGCCGATGGGTGAGCAGGTACACGTTGGGTCGAAAAGCCAACTGCCGGCGACGTTCACGAGCTTCCGCCATGCGGTGTTCGACGCGACGTTACATCTGATGGACGGTGCTGTCGTCACGGCCGAGATGGACATTCGTCCCACCCAGAGTAACGCGGCGTTCGAGACGACTACTGGGACGATCGTGGCGGTGAAACAGAGCCTCGTCCGGCCCTTCTCGAACGACTTTCCGACCCAGGAATCGTTCGTCGTTGAGACGTCTGACGACACGTTTACCGTCGGCGGCTCGAAGGCGTTCTTGGAGGATTTCGAGGCCCGACGCGTCATTTTCCGCTCGGTCAGTGATATAGAACAGGAATAGCGTTTCCTGTACGTTCTCACCGACTAGTCGCCGTGCACACTAGGCGAGTTCGAACTGAAGAGAGGACGTCTCGTTACTACAGAAGGGAGGAATCTACGAGGTGAAATCGGAGTCAGGGAACATCTACGAGGTCGACGTTGCGAGTGAGACGTGTACGTGTCCAGATTTCTCGAAGCGGAACCCGAGCGGTGGGTGCAAGCATCTACGGCGGACCGATCTCGAAATTCGGAGTGGGAACGTCCCTCGTCCCGATGGCCGTCTCCCTGAGACGACGGACGTAGTTGAGCAACTCTCAGAAAAGATACGGCAGTTGAACCAGGAGATAGAAGAACGACAGGACCGGCGACAGACACTCGTTGCAACAGTAGCGGTTATCGAGGAATTATCGAGTCAATAGACGAGAGGTTTAACCAACGTTCTGCAACACCATCTCGATTCTGTTGGTTAAGGTAGTCGTATCACTCCCGAACTGAGGATACTCCATTGCTCAAAAACCAGCCACTAATTTGAGAGATACTGATACTTCCTGTTCTGAAGTTCAATCGTCGGCAGTATACGCACCGCTTCGGTGCTCGATTCGATGGACCTCGAGGATTGACTCGTCGTAGTCCAAGACACAAGCCAGACGATACTGTCCGATACGGAGTTTCGAGAATGGTCCACCAGTTAACGGCTCAACAAAGTCGTCAGGACCTCGTCACTCTGAGTCGACAATCTCGTCGAGTTTTGAGACGATCCGGTCTTGAACGTGCGTATCGAGCCCTTTGAATTGGTTCGCAGCGCGTGGTGAGAACCTCCACGTCCAGTCTTCCTCACTCACCATCCGCGTCTCGATCCATCATTTCGAGGACTTCGTCTCGCGAGACTAAATCTGATTCACCGGACCGGAGGTCGTGTTCGCTCGCTGCGATTTGCTTCCATCCTTCTCGCGAAAATTCGGGATGTTTGATGGCGTCACGAGCAGCGTAGCGAAGGAATTCGCTCCGTGAGTTGAACCCCTGTTCTTCCCACGTTGCGTCGATGTCTTCGAGAAAGGCTTTGCTTAGCCGGAGGTTTATCTGCACCATCTCTGGGCCGTTATTGCTGGACCCTGTATCAGCATCGGACATATACATATGCTATGCGTCCGTGTAGACATAAGCCTTCTCCGAAGAACTACCTGATCGCCTTGATCGAATTCTCGGTGTCGTCGTGCCGTTGCGCCTACGACGGACGGGACAGGCTCGTGCGGGTCCGGGCGCGGTGCTGTTCCGGCGGGTCCTCGCTCTCTGCGGCCTCGCTGTGGCCGTATGCGACGCCGTTCACCACCGTATACCCCCCGGCCGTGCCGCCCCGGCGCCGCGACCGCTTCCGTTGTGTCTACCGACGGACGGCGGTCGGCGAGGCGCCGACCCGCGGTGACCGGCTGGGTATATGGTGGTGACCGCGCGCTCACCTCGAGGTTCACCCCCCGCACTCGTCTGTGGGGGTGCCGTCGGTGCCGCGCCGCGCCGGACAGGGTCCGGCGTGAAGGCGCGACGCGGGCACCTCGGTGACGGCGTCATCGGTCGACGTCGGAGCCGTGGCTCAAGCAGGTTGGTTCGTGAGAATCCCGCGAGTGGAGTCGCGGGCGCCGGCGCGTCAGCGCCTTCAGGAACAACAATGTCTAGTAACAACTCCAATCGCAAGGTAGTTTCGGTGGCTGAACAGGCGTTCGAACACGCGGACGAGACGGTAGTCGACGAAGGCGGCTTCGAGGTCGTCGACGAGACGTCGACGTTCCAGGCGACGGTGCAACAGGAGATCCAAGCAAAAGTGGATGCGAACCACCCTGACGGGATTGCAGACACGAGCGACGAGCGGATTGACGGCGTGACGTTGGCCCAAGAAGAGCGCATTCGAGCGCGGAAAGCCGAACTCGGACGGATTAGTGCCCGTGCGGAACTGGGCTCGCAAGAGGGTCGTGAGGCGCGGTCCCGGGCGATTGCGGCCGAGCGGAGCGCTGCGCGACGGCGGCAGTTCCAGAAGCGTGCGGCGAGCGTGAATCCGGTGATGGATCCCGACCGGGCGGACCCCCGGACGGAGCTAACCCAAGCACAGTTGGGCGCGGTGAACTCTCAGGCAAAACGGTTGGCGGAGAAGTTGGATGGGTGGTCGCGAGCGGCGATCAGTCGGCGACTGAGCGAGGCGGTGTTGGGTGGCAAGGATATGATGTCGGCAGCGGTAAGCGTGTTCGAGGAACTTGAGGGCGCACCGGGGACGATGGTGTCGATCGAGAAGCTTGAGGGCGTGTTGCGACGCGAGGTGTGCATTGAAGGAACGCTGACGACGGTGTGGGAGTCTGAGTCGCCGGCGATTCAGCAAGCGGGGATACTCGAAGACGAAAGCGGACAGGTGAAGCTGACGAGTTGGAAGGCGTCGGACGTGCCGTGGATTCGTGAGGGCGAACGCGTGCGGATTCACGGGGCGGCGCGGAACTGGTACGACGGGCGCGTCTCGATTGCCCTGACGGGGTGGACGACCGTGCACCCCCCTGAGCGCGACGCTTGGTGGGACGCCTAACGGCGCGAGGCAGCCCTCTTTTTTGTTGGTGGCCGAGCCGACCCAGGCCCCGCCGCCCCACCCTCCGCTCCGTGCTCGCAGACGCTGCGCGCGCAGCCACGACCTTAGTTACTGGTAGAAGATGCGACCTTTCCAGCGAGATTGAAGCGAGTAAACAAGAAGACAACGCTGTGGCACGGCTGAACGTGATTTCTCACCTGTTCGTGAATTCTCCTCAGGCCACTCCGTTGAAAATCCCGGAATCTGACAGAAGCGCTGTGACACACTCAGAGAGTGAGTTCAGCAGCTTGAATCGACAGCCACGATAGTGCAGTATCTAAAGAAGACGTGACAATCGAAGCAGAGGATATATATTACATGTGCCCATCGTCGGACATGTGCAGTCCACTTCCTCCGCCAACTGCTGGCGTTGGTACGCGTTACGGGAAGTGGACAGTATCTCGGTGTAGGGTCTGACGGGCTTCACCCAACGATACCACCGCGATGCTCACTCGCTTCTTCGCTGTACCGCACTCCAAGTGACTACCCTCTCAACACCACCAATGCCAGCAGAAGACAACTTCACCGTAACGCCCTACGCCGTCGAAGGCGACATCGACTACGACCGACTCCTCAACCGATTCGGAGCCGACCGACTCACCTCCGAACAGAAAACGCGATTCCCCGACCCCGGCCACCCGCTCGTCCGTCGAGACGTCTTCTACGCCCAACGAGATGTAGACTCGTTCCTTGATGCCGCAAACGATGGCGAACCCCATTCAATTGTGACCGGACGTGGTCCCTCCGGGCCGATGCATATCGGCCACATCTTCCCCTTTTATTTTGCAAAATATCTCCAAGAACGGACTGGCACACGCGTCTACATACCGTTCTCCGACGACGAGAAGTATTTTCTCAAGGACAAATCGCTGGACGAAATCAGCGACTACACTCGCCAGAATCTCCGCGACCTCCTTGCCGTCGGCTTTGACCCTGACCGCACTCGCATCATCGTTGATACAGCAGACGCCGACGTGGTGTACCCACTTGCTACTGCCTTTGCAAAGGAAGTGACCCAATCGACAGTCGACGCGACGTACGGAGAACCGGAGAATATCGGCCTGTCGTTCTATCCCGCCGTGCAAGCAACTCATCTGCTCCTTCCACAGCTTGTCGAAGGTCCCCATCCGACACTCGTTCCAATTGCAGTAGACCAAGACCCACATGTACGCGTCTGTCGTGACATTGCCTCGAAACAACGGTACGACGTACGAAAGCCCGGGGCATTGCTTTCGAAATTCCTCCCGAGTCTTGAAGGGCCGGGAAAGATGAGTTCGTCTGACGACGCCCCGAGTATCCTCCTTTCGGACGACCGAGAGACGGTCACCGATAAGATCCGAACGTACGCGTACTCAGGTGGACAGACGAGCATCGAGGAACATCGCTCGCAAGGTGGGAATCCAGAGGTTGATGTCTCTTACCTGTTGTTGTACTACTTCTTTGAGAAGAGCGACGAGCGGGTTGAACAACTGGCAGCAGATTACCGTGAGGGGTCTCTATTGAGTGGTGAACTCAAGGAAGTCGCGGCAGAGCGTATCGCGGATTTCCTCGAATCTCATCAGGCCCGTCGGTCGGCACTCGGTTCGCTGGATGAAGAGTTGTCTCCGTACCGGCTGACTGAAACCGAGCGGCAGGCTGTAAGAAGGCGAGCAGGATATCCGGATAACGCGCTCTCACAACAGTAGACATCTCAATTCACCGCTTTTTCACCGATTTGGCGGTAGTTGGATTGTGCAACAGTTCTGCATACCCAGCCGAACAAACTGATTGACTCGCGAGCTGCATTCAACACGCCTTCGACACACTATTCTGTAAGTTCGCTGGTATACTGCTGTTCCCAGTCGTCGCGGGCTTCGATTTCCCGGCGACCGCGAGCGGTGATTGCGTAGACGTTCGTTCGGCGGTCCTTTTCACCCTTGTCGAGCAGTCCTTTCTCAACGAGCGTGTCGAGGTTGGGATACAGCCGGCCGTGGTGGATCTCGGTTTCGTAGTAGTCTTCCAGTTGGTCTTTGATTGCGAGTCCGTGTGGCTCATCCAAGCCGGCGGTGACATACAGCAGGTCGCGTTGGAACCCGGTCAGATCGTGCATTTTGCTGTCCGTACCTAGTTTCAGAATACATAAACGCTTGTTGGCCTCCGGTCAGGGTTTACATTGACTTCGCTGGACCTGCCAGCACGACGCGCTGTGTGTGTAGCTACCAAGAAAGTTATTTAGTACCTGTAAGAAAATTTATATTCCAATGTATGCCAGCCGACGTACTCATCTTCTACTGACTGTTGGTACCCTGCTCTTCACAGTCTATTGGGCGTACAAGGGCTCGACTCTCGTCGCAGTCGGATGGGCATTCATTACAATTTTGCGGCTCTGTTGAAATCCTCTTGCCGTCTTGCGATTTGTTGAGAGACCAGTTTTCACTGTGATCCACGGAAACTAGCCAGAAAGAGCGCTCTTTGCAATGTCAACGCTGAAGGATTTCAACAAAGCCGACTCCCTGAAAAACGGAAACTAAGGAGGAGATAGAGGTTTTTAGGGCTCAGGCTAGTGTTTGCTGGCTGATGTTTTCTGTTTGTTCTCCTTCTAGTGTGCGTCGGTTTCTTCTGTGCTCGTGCTGTAGCTAGGGTTGTCACGGAGGAACTGATTGAACTCATCGTAGTGACCTTGCTCATCTTCCCAGATACCTTCAACTACGGATTTGTCCTCTACTACTGCGTACTGTG